>NZ_KE951477.1 GCF_000466165.1 Actinobaculum sp. oral taxon 183 str. F0552 | reverse complement strand
CGTCTCGACGCGGGGGCGATCGCCTCCCGGCCGGCCGTGTCGGCCGCCCCGGTCGACACGCCCGCCGTTTCCCGGCAGGCCGCCTCCGGCGTCCCGGGGCAAGCCGCTCCCAGCCTCGTCGGCACCGCCCCCGGGCAGGCCGCCCTCGCGGGCTCGCGCGCCGGCCGCGCGAGCCCGTCTGAAGGCCTTCACGGCGTTCATACGAAGATCTTCCCGATCTGGAACACGGCCACGGCCAACGCCCAGGCGACCGCCAGCTGGACGCCCACGGCCAGGGTCGCCCGTTTGCCTCCGATCAGCTTGGTCTGCTCGGCCACCGTCGCCAGGCACGGCGTGTAGGTCAGGACGAACACCATGAAGGCGAAGGCCGCCAGGCCCTCACGCCCCTCCCCCGCGGACTCCTTCAGGGAGGAGGTGACGAGCTTGGGGAGCTTGCCGAGGTCCGATCCGTCGTCCTGTGCGTCGCCGGCGTCCTTATCGGGGTCGAGGTTGTAGGAGGTGACGATCGAGGAGACCACCGTCTCCTTGGCGACGAAGCCGGTCATGAGCGCTCCGGTCATGTGCCATTCGCCGAAGCCGGTGGGCTTGAACACCGGCACGAGCACCTGGGCGGTCTTGCCGTAGAGGGAATCCTCCATGGCGAGCTCTTTGTCGGCGAATTTCTTCCCTTCGCCTCCCGCTCCCATGGGGATCGCGCCCATGATCCACACGACGATCGTCATGACCACGATGATCTTGCCCGCCCCGGTGACGAACGCCCACGAGCGGCGCAGCGTCATCTTCAGCATGTGCAGCAGGCGCGGCACCTGGTAGGCGGGCAGAACGAGCATGAGCGGCGCGGACTGTTCGTCCTTGGTGATGAAGTGCTTGAGCACCCACGCCCCGCTGACGACCATGATGATCGAGAACAGATGCATGAGGAAGACGATCGTGCCGACGTTCCCGGCGAAGAAGATCCTGGCGACCATGAGGTAGATCGTCAGCCGCGCCGCACACGAGGTGTACGGGGTGATGAGCACGGTGACAAGGCGTTGGCGCGCCGACGGCAGGGTGCGCGCCGCGGCCAGCGAGGGCAGGTTGCAGCCGAATCCCATGATGAGCGGCAGGATGACGCGCCCGTCCAGGCCGATCCGCCGCATGAGCCGGTCGCCGAGGAAGGCGGCGCGGGCCATGTACCCCGAGTCCTCCAGGATCGAGAAGGCGATGTAGATGACGAACATGAGCGGGAAGAAGCTGGCGACGACCCCGAGGCCCGCGGCCAGGCCTTTGACCAGGAGGGCTTGGAGCCATCCGCCGCCTATGCCCGCCTTGTCGAGCAGCGAGGTTATGCCGTTGGCGACGGAGGTCGCCCCGTCCTCCTCGCTGGCGAAGAAGTCCTCGAAGTGGTCCTGGAGAGGCTTCGCCCACTCCCCGGCGGCGTGGAACAGCGCCCACAGCAGGCCGAGGAAGATCAGGACCCCCGCGACGGGGTTGAGGAGCACGCGGTCGATCTTGTCCGAGCGCGACAGCCGCGCCGGGTCGGCCGGGTGTTCGCGGCAGGAGGCCTCGACGCCGTCCACCCAGCTGAAGAGGAGGGCCGCGCGGTCCATCTCGGATTCGGCGGCCGTGACGGTCGTGACGGCCGCGCCTGCGTCGGAGGCGACCGGGCTCGCCGCGTCCGGGCCGTCCGATGCGCTTGCCGACGCCCCGGATGCGACGCCGTCGGCGCCACCGGCCCGGCTCTCAGCGCCGTCAGGCCGTCCGGCGCCGGTCGCGCTGCCGCGCTCATCCACCGCAGCAGCGCGTCCGTCCGCCGCAGCTTCGGCTCCCCCGGCGCTCTCTTCGCGGCCGGGCGTCTGGCCCTCGGATTTCCTCCCGCTGCCGTCGGAGCAGCCGCATCCGCAGCCGCAGCCGGCGTCGCCGATGAGGTCTTCGCGCTCGCCGCGCTCTGGAAGGCCCGCGTTAGCGAGGGCCTCGGCGGCGGCGTCGGCGGAGTATCCGGGAGCGTTCGGGTCGGGGGCGATCCCGTTGACGCGGGGGCGGGTCACGAGGGCGGTTGCGATCATCTGCTCCAGGACGGCGGAGTCTCGGCCCGAACGCGGGTCGAAGGCCATCACCGGTATGCCGAGCCTCTTGGCGAGGGCGCTGACGTTGACGGGCTCGCCGTTCTGCTCGGCGACGTCCGCCATGGTGACGACTGCCACGGCGGGCCGCCCGGTCTGCGCGACCTGGGCGAGGAGGTAGAGGGACCGCGTCATCGAGCTTCCGTCGAGGATGACGAGTATGAGGTCGATGCCCAGGCCGGCGTCCGGATCGGTGACGGACCCCGGCGCCCCGCTGACGGTGTCGGTGACGACCTGCTCGTCGGGGCTCGTGGCGATCAGCGAGTACGTTCCGGGCAGGTCGAGGACTCGCGCCCCGACCGCGCGCCAGTGGCCGGTGGCCACCTGCACCGTCGTGCCCGGGGCGTTGATGGCGCGCTGGCGCGCACCGGTGATCCTGTTGAAGAGCGTGGACTTGCCGACGTTGGGGTTGCCGACGAGGGCGATGGTCGGCTCACGGCCGGTCATCGTGGCGACGCCGCCTGCCGGAGCCTCGGACGGTTGGCACTTGGGGCAGCTCATGAGAGGACCTCCGCTTCGATGTTGCGTGCGGAACGGTGGTCCACCGCCACTCGCGATCCTGCGATGTTGATGACGACGCCTCCGAATCCTGCATGCTGTGTCACGACTGCCTCGGTCCCGGGGCGCACTCCGAGCTCCTGCATGCGTAGCATGTTCTTTTCGGGTAAGTCGACTCGCGTAAGCCTCAGCGGCGTACGGAGCGGACATTCATGAAGTATCATCACAGCCTCTATCCAACTTCCGGCCCTGGATGTCGGGCCACCAAAGTCAGGTTAGGCTACTCTTTCCTCGAATTTCGAGCAGGTTTTCGCACAAGAACTATTGCGTAAATTACTCCGCTTGAACGGCCCCGCCGAACCTCGCCCCTATTAGGACCTTAGTCCCTTTACTTAGTGGCTTATATCACCTTCATCAACGGTAATCCGCATATCGTGCGACTTGTTCATTCACATACATTAAATACTTTGAAACGCTACCGAATGGATCGATCTCACTTGCGTGCCGGCGCCGACGCAGGCGGCATTTGAGCGCTTCCCTATAAGCGGCATTTCAGCGCTTTCTCCTCCCCTTGGCGAATCGCGTCCCCAGCGAACCATGGTTTCTCTCTCCCACCCCCGGCGAACCGCAGCTTTTTCTCCCTAGACGAGCCTCGCCCACCCAGTTCTTCCCTCCTCTCCGGGGCCCGGGGCTCGGGGCGGGGTCCAGGCAGTTCTCCTATCCTTCGAACGGGCCGTGGAATGACAAGACGGCTGGCGGTTTCCCTCGGTCGCGTCGTGATCGCGGGAAACCGCCAGCCGGCGAGGTATTCGGTTGTCTACGGCGTTCTACTCGGGGATCTCCTTCGTTCCTTCTCGGTTGTTCCCGGGGGCTCCGGCTACGGTGGCGTCCACGCGTTGCCTGGGGGCGGTGACTCCCGCGGTGGTGGCGGGGCGGCCGGCGGCGGGTATCCGGTCGCGCGGGGCGGAGACTCCGGCGACGATGCGGATGCCGGGTTCCGTCCGGGGCTGTTGGACGGGCGCGGCGTGGGCGATGCCACTGGCCCCGCCGCCGGTGCGGACGACGCTGGGAGCGGATTGGCTTGGGAGCCGGGTTTGGACCGCGCCGGTGGCCGCCCCGCCGCTGCGGGGAGCCACGGCGGGCTCCGGTGCGGGATCTGCGGTGACGGGCCGTGTGGCCGCGGTTCGGGCGGCGGCGCCTTTCGTCGTCGGGATGGCCGAACCGGTTTCCACTTGACGGCGGGCGATGCCCGAGGCTCCGCCCCGTTCGGCCTGGCGGCCGGCTTGGCGGGCCGTCCCGCCACCCGTCCCCTTCCCGGCGGTCTCCGCGACGCGGCCGTTCACGGTTGCGGCAGTCTCCTTGCCCGTGGGCGTGCCTGGTTTCGCCGCTGTGCCTTCGGCCGTCCTGAGGGCTCCGCCCGGGATCCGGTTCGCGGGTGTTTTCGCGGTCTTGCCAGCGGCTGCCCCTGGAGTCCTCTCCGTGGCCTTGCCGGGGTTTCTGCCCGACGCGGCGCCGGTGCGGGCCCCGTTGGGCGTTCCCGCGCGGGGTACCCCGGTTTTCGTTCCGCCTGCCGTTGCGGCCCGGGAGGTCGCCGGGGCGCCGGGTCTAGGCATGCCGGTTCTGGCCGTCGGAGTCTTCGATTCGGCCGTGCCGGGCCTGGATACGCCCGGTGTTCTGGCCTTCGTCGCCGCCGTCTTCCGGGCCGTCTCGTTTTTCGCTCCTGAGGTCCGCGTTCCGGTGGCGGGCGCGCCGGCCCGCGGGACGCCTGTGCGGGGCGTCTGCCGGCCGGGGGTGCCCACGGCTTTGTTGGCGCGGCTGCTGGTGGGGGCAGGCCGTTGGGCGGGGGACGCCGCTCGGGCTCCGGTGGCGGATGTGGCCCGCCCGCCCGGCAGGCCGGCTCGCGGGGTCACCGGCCGTCCGGCGGGGGCGCCCGCTCGGGCGACGGGGTTCGTCCCGGCACGGGCGGCGGTGGTCTGGGCTGCCTGGGCGGCTTGCCGGAGGCTGGCTCGGGCCTGGGCGAGGTTGGCGCCTCGGGCCAGGGCACCGGCGACGGCCAGGGTGCTGGCCGAAACCACAGGCGATGTCCACCCGGAGGGTTTGGCGGTCTGATTGCGGAATCCCAGGGAGGCCCGCTCGCCGAGCTGGGCGTCGGTGACGTCCGGGGACAACAGCGGCGAACCGTGCCCTCCATGGCCGGTGAGGCCGTGGCCCGTGGCGGGAGGCTGGGCAGATTCCAGCCGCACGCCGGGACCGCTCACACCCGCTCCGCCGGGCGAATGGTCGCCGATCGGGTGGCTGGCGCCGGGGGTGCCGACCGGGCCCATGACGTCGGGGCCGCGCTGCCAGACTGCGGCCGAATGCTGAGGGGAGACCGAGGCGGGAACCACCGTCCCTGAAGGCGCACCCGACGATTCCGGGGTGCCGGAGTGGGCATGGTGTCCCCCGCCGCCCCTGCCGCGACTGTTGCTGTGGTCAGGCGGGTAGATCTCCGCAAGTTTGACGATCCCGGCGTCTGTGGTCGCCGACAGCTGCGCGAGGTACTTGGCCGCCTTCGCGTCCAACGCCTGCATCTTCGCGGCCTGAGCGGGGTCCGGCCCCGTCGAGGAATCCGAGGTGGAGCCAGAAGCAGGAGACGACTGACCGCTATCAGTGTCATTTTTTATTGTTAAACCACCGTGGCTAAGCCCTATGCTACTTGATTCGTTTTTCACTTCATTAGCATGGGAGACTGCTGTACGTGCGCCTTCTGCGACGGTTCGCCGTGCAGAGGTCAAAATACCGATATTGTCGGTATGTTGGAGGATAGCTTTACTGAGCCTATCGAGGCTGGTTTCGATCGCATCACCGGTTTTTCCCGTCATGTTCAAGGAATTGCGAGCATGGGTGATGCAATTGGCGACATCGGTCAGATTGCTTGCGACGCTGTCCATCCATCGGGTGATTTCGTCGGCTAAACTGACTGAATAGTCCGACATATAGGATAGGCGGACAATGTGGGGGTAGGGCATGATCGTCTCCTCACATTGCCTTAGTCGTTGCCTGCACAGGCATGAGCTTGCGGGGGTGGACCCTCATGGCCATGTGGTCGGGTTTGACGCGGTGAGCGTAGGTGGATATCGCATCGATTTTGGCGTTCAGGCGGGTGTAGGTCTCAGCCTGGATGCCGTCGGTCTTCTGGAAGAGTTGCAGGGCCGATCGCAGCCACTTCACCAAGGATTCGAAACGGCTCTCGACATCCTGGAAGACCCTGTCCAGGTAGGTAAAGGCCTGGTTTTCGGGGGAGGCGAATTTGGCCAGTTCGTTGACCTCTTCGTTCCATGTTCCGTTGGACCGGCCTTGGAACTTGGAATAGGCGCTGTTGAATCTGCCGGCCGCGTCCTCGACTTCGTTGATCAATTTCTCGAAGTCGGCGAAATCGATATTCAATACAGCCATACTAAACCCCGCCTTTCTTCAGGATCGGTTATTCGTGTATGTGACTGATACGCAATCAGCCTACACGAGCAGGATCCCGATGGGAAGCCTTCCCCAGGCAGGATTTTCCTTTTACAGTCTCTATTCGCGGTATCCCGCCTAAAAATCGTCATTCATTCGGTGACTGCCTATCGAGTGGCTTCTCAGAATATGGAATCCGAACAGCAAAACTCTTTAGTTCCCGCTCAAAGGCTCAGCGAATAAAGTGCCTCCGATTTCTCTGAAGCAAAGAAACGATCTCTTCACGCTTAGGCAGGCGTCAGCTATCCCTTCTTCCGTAGATTCACCAAGCCGTCCGAGCTGATGAAAACCATTTGCCCTTTCGATAGAGTCACACGGTGAGGTTTTGTCTCTTTAGACCGAAGTCCCGACGAATAGCTTATATATTGCCCCTCCGGAGAAGCCACCTCCAAAATTTTCAGATGCTTATCTCCACCCGCATACTCGTATACGCCGGGCGGAATATCACGCCCTACCGCATATATGCCAGGTGGCATAGCTTTAGCATTCACATTGATTTTATCAATTGGAATAAAGCGAAACCGAAAAGGGCTCATCAAATCTATGCCATTATGTCTTTTACCGTCTTTTCCCTTTAACGAAATATGAAATTTTTGTCCTTCAACCACATGGATAGTCATCATATTCATTTTGTCCAGCTCGTTAGTTTTTTGAAGTACCGCAGAAGAGGCAACTCCCAGCCCATCAATATCTTTACCATTGACGTGTACATTAAACTCGATTATTGGTTCATTTGTTACTGATTCTATTCTATAATATCCAGCAGGTATGTCTTTGCCGACAACATAGTTTTTAGCGCGAGTTTCAATTGTTATCGGTTGACCTATAGCTTTGTCTGGGGCAGTATCTTTCCATTCCCGTTCCATTTGAGCGTCAACGGAAGACTGCAAGATAATGCTTCCATCTCCAGCGGCGGATCCCGAGAAGGAGGAAGCGAAGTAGACGAGGACATCGCCTTTGTTGAGTCGAATCAAGGGCGTGATTTTGCCCAAGGCCTCCTTGTCGAACAAGGGATCCGTGTATTGACACGATTTCATCCGCCCGTCAGCATCGAAAACCCACACACGAATCGAATTGCGGATACCAGTCAAGCGGAATTTACCGGTGGGGATATCCAACCCGGCCACCCATGTGCCTGCCCCTCTCGGCGAGTAGGCAAACTTCGTCGCTGCCGGGGTGAACGAGACGGAGAATCCGGACTTACCGAATGCCGAAATATCCACCATCTCCCCCGAAGCAAGATCTGCCGTAAACAAATGCCCCTGTAAAGCCTGGATTTGCGGTAAATCTATGGTTTGATGCAGAACGGAGCGAGCCGTGACCTTACCCGACACCTGCCGAATGACACAGTCTACATCGCCCGTCAAACCGTAAGCCCGGATTTCATAACGGCCCGGCTGAATCTGCTTGCCGACTTCTGCCCGGACAACCGGCTTTCCGTTCCGGAGAGACGACTGCATCGAAGCCGCCTTCGACTTCGACCGATCCGGAAACACCGCTTTGCTCTTCCCCGAAGAACCAGCCGACCCCGACGGACTCTTGCCCGAGTCCCCCGAACATCCCGCCAGGGCACACGCCACTAGGCATACAACAGCCAGCAACCGTGCCTTCATAGCCACTCCCTCCGATGAAACTTGAGATATTAAAGATTTTCAATATCGGCGAGCGAGCCGGCCACAAGCAACCGACCCGACCTGACCATCCTATCCAAACCCGTGTCGACATGTCAGCCGATTCCGAAATCTAAAACATTAGCCCTGCTCTGAGAGCCTGGAACTTGAGAGAGTTCAGCAGTAAAACCTTGGCGTGTCAGTGCTCCAGTGGACTTTCATCTGATCAGGAAAGTCCAGAGCGCCGCCCGTAAAGTCCAGAGTGCCGCTCGCCGTGGGTGAAAGTCGTATTTTTGCTCAGACAACGCGCTCTCACCGGAATCCCATAGGCACCGCCAGAATGCAAACTATCATCGATAGATATTCTCAAAACGAACAGATTTTCGAATGCGATACGTACTTTATATATTACTGATCACGTATTTTAGCAATTAAATAACCATCTAATTATCATAATATTAATATATCGTACAACATATTCAACGTTTTATTTAACGTCTTTCCCATCTAATCGTATCTAAAGCCTTAAGCAACTCTTGAGGAATCTCATTTGAATCAGGGTCGCTATAAATATTTATTTCCCACATTCCATCATGACGCCATACAAACCAAAAATTAGCGAAATACCTTCTATTTTCACGCATTTCATAACCAGAATATCCACAAGCTTGCAATTTATCTATAATTCGACAAGGAAAATTTTTGACGTTAAGAGTTCCTGCTTTTTTAGCTTCTAATAAAGTTTTCGAGCAATATTTTTTGATATCAATTTTTAGATTGTCACCATCAGCATCTGAAGTTCCATAGTAGGCACCAATACGTTCAGGAGAAATATGAAAAACACGCATACCAGCAAAAGAAGAAGAATTTTGCCCCTGACGAACAATCCAATAGCTTGGTGACATGCCTTGATATTCACCAGGGTCTAAAAACCGCCAACCAGATGGAACTTCCATACGAAAATTGTCCATAACGCCTGGATAAGCTACAGGAGTCATGTAAGAAGAGTTCAGTTTAGGTATGGAATTTGAACATCTCGATAGTGCAATTAAAATTAGAAAGCAAAGAAAATGTCGTGAATGTACAAGTAACGTGCTCAACGTCTTTCCCATCTAATCGTATCCAAAGTTTTAACCAATTCCCGAGGAATCTCGTCCGCATCAGGATCGCTATTGATAAAGATTTCCCACATTCCATCGTGACGCCACACAAACCAATAGTATACAAAATATTTCCTACTTTCATGCACTTCATAACCAGAATACCCACAAGTTTGCAATTTGTCTATAATCCGAGGAGGTAATTTTTTAACGCTAACCACACCTACTTTCCTTGCATCGGACATGCTTTCTATGCAGTATTTCGACATGTCAACTTTCCTATTGTCACCATCAGCATCTGAAGTCGCTCCTCTAAAATGTTCAGGAGCAATTCGAATAACTTGAATACCTGTAAAAGAAGAAGAATTCTCCGCCTGGCGAACAAGTCGATAACTGGCCATACCGACATACTCATTACGATTCAATGATTTCCATCCACTTGGAATCTTCATATGAAAATAATCGGAAAGATTTGTATTCGCCACAGGTGTCATATATGAAGAACTCACCTTGGGCTCAAAATTCGAACATGTCGCTAACATAGATAAAGAAAATATTGAAAACAATATTTTATAATATATTTTATCTTGTAACATTAAAAATTCCTATGATTTTTTAACATTTCGTTCTTGAAGATACTGAACAACATGATGCTCCAAACTATTATCTATTTCTGCGAAGTAACTTCTATATTCTCCCAATTGAGGATTATTAGCGCCGGGATCTGGCGGATTAACAGATGTTTCATATGATAGTTTCTGATTTCGTGTCATTTTTTCATAAGGTATTACTTTTCCTTCTTTATCAATAAATTTGTTTGATATATTATTATCCACAATGTATGATTGTACTTCGCTCGGTTTTCCACCTTCTCTATGATTAAAGTCACCATGTTCAGCTATTGTACTGTATAAAACCTGTTTCATATATGTATTTGCGGTATTTTCAGCTTTCATACTATCGAATCGTGCTTGATAGCCTGCATTGGTGGGCAGATAATTTTCCAAAACATTTGGAAGCATTACCTTTTGAGCTTGATCGAGAATGTAGCTTACTCCCTTACCTATCCAATTGGAATAAGGAATCGCTCCAAAACCATTTTTAATATTTTCTTGTCACCTTTGGTTACGTTTCTCAAGTGCCTCAAACACCTCGGTATTCGCATGTTTTGGAGCTGTAAAACATGTCCGTACCATAGGGGCCCATTTATTTATGGCGGCTGTCACGTTCTCCTTTTTACCGGATGTTATTGCATATTCCATATCTCTGGAATAGCCTTCCTGGGTGACGGCCAGCATCGCATCCATCGCCGGAGGTCTCTTGTCCGCACCCGCCGGGAATGAGACCTTCGAGTCGGTGTTTCCTTTCAGGCTGTCAAAACCCATATCAACGAATATTCCGTCACTGCTAGTAATTCGACTGGCGAAATCCCTACCGAAATGTATAGTAGAAGATCGAGCGATACCTCCATCAACTGTACTGAAGTAACTGGTGTAATGCCCCTGCATCGATGCTGTGATCCCATCGATATGAGGCGCAAGAATTAGTCCAGCCCAGGATCGGAGATTTTTATTATGGTACCCGAAGGCATCCTGGCCATTGACCTTACCACCAGCAGGCGATTCGAGGCCTTCCTGATAGCCGTATAAGAAACCGCCTGCGATTCTAGTGGCCCGGCTATTGCGGTCCTTCCAAACCTTAACTCGTTCCTCCCAAACTCTGTAATCCTGCTCGTATTTCGTCGGGTCACTATACTGCCAACGCGCCGGCCTCTCCGGAGCCGCGTCCCCCGGAGCCGACAATTGCTTAATCACCTTGCCGTAGATTTCACCGCCATCTTGAAAACCGTGATACCCTTCTGCATTTTTGCTGCTCTGACGATGCCCTGTTAGGTACCGTGTCATGTCGATTTTTGCGTGATCCGGTTTTCCATCACCCGTGACATCGACATCGAACGTCGTATGGCTCGTCATGAACCGCTGAAGAGAATCGAATCGCCTATTCTCAGCTTCGATGAGAGCAGTGTAATTGGATATACGAGGGAATTTTGAAAGATTCTTTTCAATATAATCTGGACGATCCATCAGTGTGAACATAGAGTGAATGGGATCCATGTATTTACTATATGCATCCGTCTTATTATCATTTCCCAAAAGTTTTTCACCTACTTTGTCAGCACTACGATAATCTTTCCATGGTTTAATTTCATTATCCCAAGCAATTACATCATGAGCTACGGATCGACCAGAAGGAAGTTTGTCGAAATAGGCTTCACCTAGTGTAAGATTATTGTTTTCTTTCGCCGCGATACCCAGTATCTGCGACATGATTCCGTATCCGATTGCATCGCCGGGTTGAAGAAGTGACTTTCTGTACTCATGAAATTTGTACTTCTTCCGCCCTACGGCCTTGAGCTCCTCCATTCGAGCTTGGGTCACTTCCGCGAGGGACCGTCCGTCCGCGGTCTTCAAGCCCTTCCGCACGGTTTCGAACGAGTTCTGCTCCGCGCAGTGCATGCCGTCCAAGTTGGAACCACCGCTGTACAGCGCCAGCATGGTCCCCATGCTGCACATCGCCTTCTCCGAAAGATCCCTGTTCTCGCCTCGAAGGGCGCTAAGCCGGAGCGAGCACTCCAGGATCTTCTCGGTTCCGACCCGTTCCGAGACCGCCGCCGCAACGAACGGATCGCCGAGGTCGTAGCCGTAGACGTCCATCAGCTTCTTCACTTTGTCAACCGTGAGGTTCTTATCCTCGATCACCTTGGCGATATGAGGCGCGGCCTCGTGCGCGTAATCCCACCGCGCCTGGCCGCCCACAAGGGGCATGTCCGCAAGATAGGCCGCGCCGATCGCACTCCGGCTTTTGCGGACGTGCGGGGGAACGAGCGCGCTCATCAGCGCACTGATCTTATTCGCAGCGGACTTTGATTCCTCGTCTATGTCATTTATGTATTTTTTATACTCCTTCAAGCATTCCTGCTGAACCGCATCCCTGTCATTCTCGAATTTCTGCATAAGGTACTCATTGCGCGCTATGTCCATCGGCTCCGTGACCCGCGATCTCTTGACGCCAGCCACATTGGCATTGTAAGTGTTCTCAGCCTCATCCCATCTCGTCTGCAGCCCGGGAATCGCCGTACGGGCCTTGGAGACTTTATCCTTCACATTTTTCAAGCAGTCCTTGCACTGGTCCACGGACGCCCTCATCTGCTCCATCTTGCCTTTGAGCACCTCCAGGTCCCTGGTGTAAGCGGCTTTGGCGGCCCCGTCCCACACCTCCCGGGGCACGCTCACGGTCATGAGCTGGGTTTGCGTGTACCCTCCGGCTATCTTGTTGAGATCCTCGATGATGTCCTGGAATTCGGCCATAACATTCGGAATCTGCGGCAGATTCTTCTCCCCCGAGGCCATCAGTCGTCCCCCATCGCGGCCTGGCCCATGCGATCTCGTAGCTTCTTGTAGGCCGACGCCGACATCGTCTCCGCGGCGTCGAAATTCGCCATGGCGCTCTGCGCACCCGACCCGAGCACGGAACAGGCGTCCGACAGCTCCTTCGAGCAGTTTTGGGCGAGTGGCAGATACTCCGCCAGCGCGGAGCTCAATTTGCTCACGCCGCCGCCGTCACCGTTGGGGATCTGCGGGAAGACGCTGGCCGCAGTGTATATGGGATCGTTGTATCCGTAGGCGATTCTGTTAACCGTCTCCGCATCCGTCCAATTCGACGAAGAGACCACGCCAACGGCATCTCGATTGAATATCACCTGATCAGCCATAGCAACCCCTTTCACGGACGCGATCGTTGCCTATGTGCCGCGAACCTATCACACATCCCGAGCTCGCACTAGACTTTCGAGCTTTCGAAATGAAAGGTCTCAATATGTGGCGCCGGTTGACTTTCAGGCCGCATACGGCAAAGGGGCGGCGCTCGGCGTGGAGCGCCGCCCCTTCCAGGCGACAGGTCGAGCGATCGGTCCGTCCGAACGGTCCCGGCCGACCATCCGTCCCAAACGGCAGATCAGCCGCACCAACCGCCCAGCCGAAGCCAGTCGAACAGCGGCGGCCGCTCAGGCAGTCGCCTCAGCCCTATCCGCGATGGCCGCACGGCCGGCCTCCAGCCGGGCGACCGGCACGCGGAACGGCGAGCAGGAGACGTAGTCCAGGCCGATCCCGTCGAAGAAGTGGATCGACGCAGGATCGCCGCCGTGCTCGCCGCAAATGCCGCAGTGAAGGTTCGGATTGCCGCGGCGCCCGCGTCGCACGCCCGTCGCCACCAGTTCGCCGACGCCCTGGATGTCGAGCGTCTCGAAGGGCGAGATGCCGAAGATCCCGTAGGTGAAGTACTCGTTGAAGAACGAGACCTCGACGTCGTCGCGCGAGAAGCCCCAGGCGGTCTGGGTGAGGTCGTTGGTGCCGAAGGAGAAGAAATCGGATTCCTCCGCGATCTGCTCGGCCCTGATCGCCGCGCGCGGCAGCTCGATCATGTTGCCGATGGGCAGGTCGAGCTCCATGCCCGACTCCCGCGAGACGTCGGCGATGATCGCCAGGGCCTCGTCGCGGACGATCTGAAGCTCGCGATCCGACCCGATGAGCGGGACCATGATCTCCGGGCGGGGGTCCAAGCCCCGCTTCCTGCACTCCACCGCGGCCTCGGCGATCGCGCGGATCTGCAGGGCGAACAGGCCCTTGATCTTCAAGCCCAGGCGCACGCCGCGCAAGCCGAGCATCGGATTCTGCTCGTGGTTGGCCTTCACGGCCTCCAAGAGAAGCCTCTCGTGGTCGGTGACCTCCTCGCCGCGCTCCGCTTTGAGGGCCAGCCGCACGGACAGCTCGGTGAGGTCGGGGAGGAATTCGTGCAGCGGCGGGTCGATGAGGCGCACCGTCACCGGCAGGCCGTCCATGGCCGTGAAGATGCCGATGAAGTCGGACTTCTGCAGCGGCATGAGGGCGTCGAAGGCCTCCTGGCGCTCCTCGGCGGTCTCGGCCAGGATCACTGCCTCGATGAGCTTGCGGCGGTCGCCGAGGAACATGTGCTCGGTGCGGCACAGGCCGATGCCCTGCGCGCCGAAGGAGCGGGCGCGCTCGGCGTCCTCGGGGTTGTCCGCGTTCGCCCGCACCTCCAGGCAGCGCCTCCTATCCGCGCGGGTGAGGATCCGATCGACGGAGCGGACGAGGTCCTGCGTGTCGGCGTCCGGGGAGGCGTCCAGAGCGGCCTCCAGGCCCTTGGAGATGTAGGTCATGACCGGGGAGTCGACCACGGGCACGTCGCCCTTGAAGACCTCGCCGGTCGTGCCGTCGATGGCGATGACGTCGCCGGCCTTGAGTACGAGGTCCTCAGACCTGACGTGGATGGTCCCCGCGGCCTCGTCGACCACCAGGTCCTCGGCTCCGACCACGCAGCAGCGGCCCATTCCGCGGGCGACGACGGCGGCGTGCGACGTCTTGCCGCCGCGAGCGGTCAGGACGCCGGAGGCGGCCATCATCCCCGCGAGGTCGTCGGGGTTGGTCTCGCGGCGGACGAGGATCACCGAGGCGCCGGCGGCCACGCGCGAAGCGGCCTGATCGTTGTCCAGGACGATCTCGCCGACTGCCGCACCCGGCGAGGCGGGCATGCCCTTGGTGACGACCGTTTTCTCCGCGGCCTTGTCGAACTGGGGGAAGAGGAGGGCTGTGAGCTGGTCGCCGGTCACGCGGGTGACGGCTTCGTCCGTGGTGATCAGGCGTTCGTCGACGAGCTGGGTGGCGACCCTGAACGCGGCGGCGGCCGTGCGCTTGCCGACGCGGGTCTGGAGCATCCACAGCTTGCCCTGCTGGATGGTGAACTCGATGTCGCACAGGTCGCGGTAGTGGGTCTCCAACTTGACCATGATGGAGCGCAGCTCGTCATAGGACTTCTTGTCGAGGCGCTCCAGGTCGGCCAGGGAGAGGGTGTTGCGGATTCCGGCGACCACGTCCTCGCCCTGAGCGTTGACGAGGTAGTCGCCGTAGACGCCCGAATGCCCGGTGGAGGGGTCGCGGGTGAAGCACACGCCGGTTCCGGAGGTCTCGCCCATGTTGCCGAACACCATGGTGCACACGTTGACGGCCGTGCCGAGGTCGTTGGGGATGCGCTCGCGACGGCGGTAGAGCCTGGCGCGCTCGGTGTTCCACGAGCGGAAGACGGCCTCGATGGCGAGGTCCATCTGCCTGCGCGGGTCCTGCGGGAAGGCCTCGCCCGTCTCCTCCTCGACGACCTTCTTGAACTCCTCGACCAGGTGCTTGAGGTCCGCGGTGGTCATGTCGAGGTCGCCCTTGTAGCCCTTGTCCGCCTGGAGCTTGTGGAGGATGTCGGCGAACCTGTCGCCGTCGATGTCCTGGACCGTCTTGCCGAACATCTGGATGAGGCGGCGGTAGGAATCCCAGGCGAAGCGATCGTTGCCGGATTGGGCCGCCAGGCCTTCGACGGACTCGTCGTTGAGCCCGATGTTCAAGACGGTCTCCATCATGCCGGGCATGGAGAACTTCGCGCCGGAGCGCACGGAGACGAGCAGGGGGTCGGAGGGGTCGCCGAGTCGCCTGCCCATCGCCTGCTCGACCTCGCGCAGATGCGCAGTGACCTCGACGTCGAGGGTTTCGGGCGCTTCGCCGGCGGCGAGGTAGGCGCGGCAGGCCTCGGTGGTGATGGTGAAGCCTGGGGGAACCGGCAGGCCGAGCGTGGTCATCTCGGCGAGATTCGCGCCCTTTCCACCGAGCAGATCCTTCATGTCGCGATTGCCTTCAGTGAATGAGTAGACGTATTTCGTCATTGAATGTCCTCCATCGGAGCGTTGTGAAAACCGCGGTTGCGGGCCACGCACCAGGCTAACATCTCACCCGGCGCCCTATGACGAAAGGCCCTTGCGGCATACTGGCGAAACCTCGAAATCGCCGGTTCTTAGTCCTAGAAATCGCCGAGCGCCCAGAGCCCCGCGTATCCGCACCCGGCTGCGACGATATAGGAGGCGAGGGTCCCGATGATGAAGCGCTCGGTGAGGGCCGGGTCGGTCTGGAGCTCGGCCCAGCGCCCCAGGCCTTTGACGGCGACGACGGCCGCCACCAGCTCGGGCTGCCCGGCGAGCACGGCCCCGGTGATGGCGATCCGCTCCAACACGCCGATCCACGTGCCCCCGCGAAGCACATAGGGGCCCGACTCCTCCTCCAGCACGGTGGCCTGGTGCCCGCCCACGTTGGGACGGGATGCCTTCGGGCCTCCCTTCACGCGCGCCAGGCGGAGGACGACGTCGACGACTGCCCAGCCGACGGCGGCCGAGGCTAACAGGGCGAGGAGGACGACGGCCACGGCCTACCTCTCCTCGCCGTCGGCGTTGACGCCGCGCCTGCCTCGGGCCGGTGCGCGCCCATCCCGGACCACGGCATCCGAGCCGTGAGCATAGGCGCGTCCGCCGGGAGTCGCGTCGGCCCCGAGAGCCGCATCAGTCCCACTCAGCCGGGTCGCGCCGGTCCCACTCAGCCGGGTCGCGCCGCTGCCGCCTTGGACTGCGGACATGAGCTCTTCGAGCACTTCCCACCCGCGCATTTCGAGGTCGTATCCAGCAGCCGTCCGCCGCTGGGAGACGGCCGAAGCGCTGACACCCAGCTCGCGAGCGGCCTGCCGACCCGTCAGGCCGGAGTCGAGGGCCCGGACCGCCTGGATCTGAGCCTCCGTGCGGCCGGCGATCGTCGCGGCCAGGAATCGGCACATCACTTCGATCGTGGAGACCATCAACGGCGAAACGGCGGGGTCGCCTCCTGCCCGGACGGCGACGTCCCCCGAGGATTTAGCCGCGTCCACCGCCTCGCGGGCGGAGACGAAGGCCGAGCCCCTCCCCTCCCGGACCGTTGCGGGAACGCCTTCGATCGGGCCGATGCCGATGCCCAGATGCCACCCTCCCTCCCGGACGACGGCCCGCACGGCCGCGACGGCTCCCGCCGCGTCGCCGAAGAGACCCTGGATCTCGTCGCCGACCGTGCGCTCGAATCCCGCAAGCGGAGGAGAGGTTGCGCACACTTCGCGGAGAATGTCAAGAAGCACGGGAACCCTGTCCGTCTCCGTCCGCGAATGGCGCTGGTCAATCGTCAGCACGAACACGAAACGCCCCTCTCATGAACTGCCGCCTCATTTTCCAGCCGGCTCACCGGCGAGCCTATCCCCTCGCCCGCCCTTCAACGGCGGAAACACGCGGCGAACGGGGAGGCGGCATCCCCGTCTCCCCGCGTCGCAGCGCCTCGCCTCGTGCCATCCGCAGGAAATGCCATTTCATGTCCTCAAAATGTCGCCCCGGGTCCCCACGGCGAGATGGGAGGAGACGCGGCGAGGAAACCGATGCTCCTCCCCTTTGCGCGAACCCACCGGCGCCGGCGTCGCCCTATGGACAGCAATGGTGTATTCTGCCGGAAGAGGCCGAAAACACACCAGTCCACGAAAGGACGCAATGCCCACTCGCCCGTTTTCGGGACGCAGGCCGGGAATGCTCTCACTCGGCTGCGCGGTTCTCATATTCGCACTAGGCGCATGCAGTCTGAGCCTAGGCGCAAGCGCGCCGTTTCAGAGGACAGCATCCGGCTCTATCAGCACCGGATCGGCGGCGCCTGGCGGCCCCGGAGCGTCGCGCACTTCGACATCCTCCTCACCGGCCACGCCCGATCCCACGAAACCCGCCGCTCTGCGGAAGGCGATCGCCGAAGGCGCCTACTCGAACGCCGGCGGACCGATCCCGGACGGCGCCACCAAGATCACAGCGGTGGGATCGGACGGCACCGCCCTCATCAGAACGCCCACCGGGAACATCGGCTGCGAATTCTCCGCGACCGCCTATGCGGGATGCGGCGTCAGTTCGTACATGAGCGACGTCCCCTACGGAAAAGACGAGGCGGGCCCGGCCTGGTGGATCGATCTCAGCGCTGCCAACGCCATTCCGCGGATCGTCTCGCACAGTCAACCCGGCAGCTGGGAAGTCGGAAGCCACACCGTCCAGACCGTCCCCTACGGCAGCGTCGTGCACTACGGTTCATACGTCTGCGCGTCCGAGAGTCCGGGCCTGACGTGCTGGAACACGGCGAATGGGCACGGCGCCTTCATGCGGCGCTCTAGCACCACCGTCTTCTAAGCGTCCGACTACAAGCCCAGGCGTTCAGCTCCAAAGCTAAATTCTTATGAATTAAGGTTTCGAACTAATGGCGGCGCGGCCCGGCGGGAAGGCTCGCGATTCCGCACCTGTGCGCGTGGGCGGCATCGCGATCAATGCATGCCCCTGATGGCGCCGTCGACGACCTCGATGTCACAGGCCGAAGGGCGTTTGGGCAGGCCGGGCATCGTCATGATCGACCCTGAGATGAGCACGACGAAACCCGCCCCGGCCGACAGCCTCACCTCGCGAATCGGCACGGTGAAGCCCTCGGGCGCGCCGAGCGCCTTCGCGTCGGTGGAGAAGGAGTACTGGGTCTTGGCCATGCACACGGGCAGGCTCCCCCATCCCGCCGCCTCCAGCCGGGCGAGTTCGCGGGCCGCCGCCGGTTCGAAGCTCACGTCGGCGCCGCGGTAGACGCGGGTGACGATGGCCCGGGCCTTCTCTGCCAGGGGAAGGGCGCTCGGGTAGCAGTAGCGCATCCGAGACGATGCAAAGGCCTGCGGCGCCATGTCCCGCTGAGGCGACTCCGAGGCCGACGGCGTGCCCCGCTGAGGCGATTCCAGTCGAGAAGTCTCCGGGCTCGGCGGCGTCGCCAGCGCTTCGGCGACCGTCCGAGCCAATTCCAAGGCGCCCTCGCCGCCGCGCGCGAAATGGTCCGTCAGGACGGCCGGAACGCCCAGTGGCGCCACCGCCTCCTCGATGGCGGCGATCTCGGCGGAGGTGTCGGCGGCGAACCGGTTGACGGCCACGACGACGTTCTGCCCGAAGACTCCGGCGAGGTTCTCGCAGTGCCGGACGAGGTTGGCGCTCCCGGCGCGCACGGCACCGGCGTCCTCCGCCTCCAGGTCCGCCAGGGCGACGCCGCCGTGGTATTTCAATGCCCGCACCGTCGCGACGACCACCGTCAGGTCGGGGGCGAGGCCGCTCTGGCGGGCCACGATGTCGATGTACTTCTCCGCTCCGAGATCCGCGCCGAAACCCGCTTCCGTCACGACGATGTCGCCGAGCTTCGCCGCCGCACGCGTGGCGATGACGGAGTTCGTGCCGTGGGCGATGTTGGCGAAGGGCCCTCCGTGGACGAACGCGGGGGTGCCCTCCAGGGTCTGGACGAGGTTCGGGGCGAGGGCGTCGCGGAGCACGGCCGTCATGGCTCCGACGGCGCCGAGATCCGCCGCGGTGACGGGCTCTCCGGCAGACGACGTGCCGACGACGATCCGCCCGAGCCGCTCGCCCAGGTCCGCGAGGGAGTCAGCCATGCAGAAGGTGGCCATCACCTGGGACGCCGCCGTGATGTCGAAACCCGTCTCCCGCGTGACTCCTCCGGTCCGGCCCCCCAGGCCGGCGACGATGCTGCGCAGTGCGCGATCGTTGATGTCGATGGACCGGCGGATCGCCACGCTGCGCGGATCGATGTCGTGCGTGCCGAAGTGCAGCGCGTTGTCGACCATCGCGGCCAGCAGGTTGTTCGCCTCGGCGATGGCGGCGAAATCGCCGGTGAAGTGGAGGTTGATCTCGTCGCCGGGAGTCACCTGGGCCTTTCCCCCGCCGACGGCTCCGCCCTTGATGCCGAAGACCGGCCCCATGGACGGCTCGCGGAGGGCGAGCACTGGGCGCCTTCCTATCCGCGAGAGGCCGTCGGCCAGGCCGATCGACGTGGTCGTCTTCCCCTCGCCTGCGGGCGTCGGGGAGACAGCGGTGACCAAGACGATCCGGGAATCCCGCTCGGGCAGGCCTCGCAGATAGTCGAGATCGATTTTCGCCTTGCCGTGGCCGTAGACGAGGACGTGCTCGTCCGGGACTCCCAGGGCGGCGGCAACGTCCCGCATCGGCCTGACGGCGATAGTGGATTCAGCCGGGGTGGTGGTTCCGGCCGGGGCATCCGGTTCGGTTGCAGCTGGCATCGGTCCGATCTCGGCAGACGGGCCGGCTGGGGATCGGACTGCGGCGGGCGTCGGTTCGATCCCGGCGAATGGCCCGAGTTGGCTGGTGTTCACAACGACTCCTCGTTTCTTTCAGCGCATCGCGGCGTTTCTTTCAGCGCCTCACGACGCCGCCCCTTCCGGTGCACCGGAAGGCGGTCGCCCTGCGCCACAGACTGCCCAGCTCTTTCGATCTAGCGACGATTGGTCTGCAACCCGGGCGATTGGCCTGTGGTCTAGCGACGTTCGCCGCGGGGAAGACGAATGGCAGCCGTCGGCCAATGTTATGCCAGCCGGCGCGGCGTCCGTCAACCGCGCGCACATATACGATACCGGCAGACGCATGGCATGGGCGCAAGCGGTGCGTCGGCGGGCCAGACAGCGAGCGGGCGGTGGACGGTTAGCCCGGCGATACCCAAAGCCAGCCTGGTGACACTCACAACCGGCCTAGTGATACTCAAAACTCCGGTGAACTGACATCTCACCGGGTCGAAAACCGGTGAAATATCGGCGTTACCTGAGTGTCACCGGGCACAAGATTCACCCTTCGGCACCAATCTAGGTTTCACCGGGTGCGAAATCTAAACACAGAGATACACTACGACAATAGAGTGAATTATATTCACTTTAATGCTTATATGTAATAGCTTTACAATAATTTACGACTTTAAGCAGGCGAAAGAATGTACAACTACACGACGGAGCGCCTGGCCGACGCCCGGCTGCAGCAAGTCATGCTGCCGAAATGCCCGCCTACACGACGACGAGACGCCAGGCGAGATACGAGACAGAACCAAAGGGGCTGGAAACGCCACGCATACGACGGGATGCCCGGCCGTCAGGCCGGACACCCCGTCTTGCTTCCCCTGAAGGGACCCGTATTCGATTGAGTCAGGTCGAAATAGGCTTCCCAACATCCGGGCGAAATCCCGTCGCGATATCCCAAGGCCTTCTTCACGAAGCCGCTTCCAGCCATTTCAAGCGGAAAGCGTCCCCGAGATCGACGAAGTCGACTGCGTCGTCCGCCGGTCTCAGGCGGAAGCCCGCCCGAGGCCCTTAACGCCCATCCCTCACCGCGCGAGGGCGGGCCGGCGCTGGGACGCCGCGCTGCCAAAGCCCAGCATTGAAAGCCGGCATCGCGGAAACCCAGCGCCGCCGACGCCTGGCATCGGAAGCCTTGAAGCCCGACATCGCCAATGCCCAAAGCAAGGCGCCGCCCCTCGGCTCTCGCTCAGGGGCGAGGGGGAAGCACAGCCTGCGCCACGATGTCCGCATAATCCGGGTCGTCGGCCTCGACGACCCGGCGTGCAGCGTACAGAAGTGGCAGCTTCTCTTTGATCTGAGGCGCAGACTGCTCCACCAGCTGAATAGCCAGCGGAAGTGCGGGAACCCCTTCGACGGTCTGCTCGAGGCCGGCCATCGTCGCCAAGGCCGCCTTGGCGCCCTCGCCGCGGCCGATGCGCACGCCGTAGACCTTGTTGCGCCCGGACAGTCCGGTCACCTCGAGGTCTCCGACGCCCGGCAGGCCGTAGGCCGTGGCCGGATCGGCGCCCAGCGCCGTCGAAAGGATCGACATCTCGCGCACCGCCTCGTTGAACGTCGCGGCCTTGAGGTTGTGATGGGGCTTGCCCGTCTTCTCCTCCAGCCCGTCGGCGATGCCCAGCATGATCGCGTACACGTTCTTCATCGGCGCGCAGATCTCAACGCCCACTTCGTCGTCCGTGGCCTCGATGCAGTAATGCTCCGAGCGGGCGGCGCGCGCGAACTCCACGGCGACGTCGCGGCTCTTGCATCCGAAGATCGTGGCCGTAGGCTCGCCGGCCGCGCACTCGTTGGCCTTGACCGGCCCGGCGATGGCGACGATCGGCGGAAGTTCGACGTCGGCGGCCTTCGCGATCGAACGGATCCCTTCCGGCAGAAGGAGGATCTTGCCGTCGACCGGCATGAACCCCTTCGACGTCAGCCACAGCGCCTTCGCCTTGGCGATGCCGGGCAGGGCCATCTCGGTCACCTTCGGCACGCCCTGGGAGGCGACGGAGACGACGACGACGTCGACGCCGTCGAGCGCATCCTCCAAGCCGGCGGACCGGAACGGATGGACCTTGCCGGAGATGACCACGTTGATGCGCGGATGCGGGCGGCCCTCCTCGATCGCGTCGATGAGATGGTCGTCCAGCCACGTGCCCCACAGGTTGACGTCCCAACCGGCTTGGACGAGGGCGTTGGCCAGGCCGGAGCCCATTGCCCCGGCGCCGAGTATCGCGACTTTCGGCATGTCTCCTCCTATTCCTCGGCTCCCGAGAGCTCGGCGTCGGGGTGACGCTTGGCGAACTCGTGGAGCAGATCGTTCGTCTCCTTGAGGTTCGAGTACAGGCGGCCCTGGATTTCCCCGAGTTCGGCGTAGACCTCGTGCTCGTCCATATTCGGCTCGGTCACGTCGGTGAACTGCGCCATCCTCTCGGCCGCCGTCGCAATCGACGTGTCGCCGAACACGCCGGTGGAGGCCATCGCGACGATCGCGGCGCCCAGCGCGGAGATCTCCTCCTCCTTGCACCCGGTGATCGGCAGGCCGATGGCGTCGGTCATGATCTGGCGCCACAGCGGCGAGCGCAGCCCGCCGCCCATGCCGCGCACCGCGGTCAGCTTGACCCCGGTCGCCTCCTCCATGGCGTGCAGCGAGCGCGACATCTCGATGCAGATCGCCTCCAGGAGCGAGCGGTACATCGAGCCCTTCCCATGGGTTCCGCGCCAGCCGACGATCGCGCCGCGGGCGACCGGCTCCCAGTAGGGCGACTGGACGGCGTTCCAGTACGGGAGCGTGACGAGCCCGCCGCTGCCGGGCGTGCGCGCCGCGGCCAGCGCTTCCAGCTCCGGGTCGGGCGCGCCCGCCAACTCGGGCCTGCCGAGGGCCCGCCGGAACCACGTGGCCAGGTAGTTGCCCGAGGATTGCAGGACCTCCAGGATGTACGTGTCCGGGATGCCGCCCGCGAGGGTGCGGTAAACCTGACCGAACTGGTACTCGGGGGACGTGACGCCGGCGTTCACGGCGGTGCCCATGTTCAGGTAGGCGACGTCAGGGGTGACCGCCGCGGCGCCGACGCCGGCCGCCTGGCCGTCGCCGCAGCCGGCGATGACCGGGATCTCGGCGACCCCCCATTCCTTGGCGAGCTCGGGCTTGAGCGCGCCGAGGGTCTGCCCGGGCTTGACGAGGCCGGCCATCTGATCGCGGCGCACGCCCGCGATCTGAAGCAGGCCCTCGTCGTAGTCGAGCTTGGCGATGTCGAAGAGGCCCAGGGAATCGGCGCAGGCGGTCGAATCGACCCACGAGCCGGTCAGACAGAAGGCGATGTAGGCCGAGACCGTGGTGACCTTCTCGGCGCTCGCCCACAGGTCGGGCTGGTGCTCCTTGACCCACGCCATCTTGTAGATGGCCGGGGTGACGTCGGCGGGCTTGCCGGAGAGCTGGTGGATCTCGGGCGTGCCGTACCTGAGGATTTGGTCGGCGGCGCGGATGTCGAGCCACAGGATGCCGTTGCGCAGCGGCGTGCCGTCGGCGGTGAACGGCGCGAAGGACTCGCGCTGGTGCGTGATGCCGAAGGCCGCGATGCGCTCCTTCTCCGCCGGGGTCAGCTTGCCCACGGCCTCCCCCACGGCCTCGTGGGTGGAGGTCCACCACTGGCGCGGGTCGTGCTCGCCGAACCCCTGCTCCGGTGAGAGCAGGGCGATCTCCCGCCTGCCCAGAGAGATGACGTTTCCTTGCGTGTCGACGACGATCGCCTTGGTCGAGGTCGTCGACGAATCGATGGCTATAACCAGGGGGTCGTCAGCAGATATATGTGACATGTTCAGTCCTTTGTTTCGTCATTGAATCGATAGATGGGTGCGTGAATTCACTGATAGTGAATAGATGAAGTTATGCGTGATCTGCGATTGCGATAAACGGATACCTGCGTGGGTCGACGGGCGGCGGCCGTTGACGGGATCCACACCGGATACCGAGGTCCCTGTCGGATGCCCTGTGGCCGGGCATCCGACAGGCGATGTACTCGACGCCGGAATGCACAGAATTCCGGCCCCATTGCCGAGATATTCCCGGCGCCGAGCGCTTGTGATGGGCGCGGGCAGAACGTCGCGGCCGAAGGCGTCCGCCGAGCTCGCCCGCTGCCCGTCATTCCTCGTGGACGGTCACTCCTCACCACCGGTCAGCTCGGCGTCGGGATGCCTGCGGGCGAACTCGTGGAGTTGCGCGTCGGTCTCCTTCAGGTTCGAGTACAGGCGGCCTTGGATGGCCGAGAGCTCGTCGTAGATCGCGTGATTGCCCATGTCGGGCTCCGTGACGTCGGTGAACTGCGCCATCCTCTCGGCGGCCGTGGCGACGTCGTTATCGCCGAACACGCCGGTGGAGGCCATCGCGATGATCGCGGCGCCCAGCGCGGAGATCTCCTCCTCCTTGCACCCGGTGATCGGCAGGCCGATGGCGTCGGTCATGATCTGGCGCCACAGCGGCGAGCGCAGCCCGCCGCCCATGCCGCGGACCTCTTTGAGCGGCACGCCCGTGGAGGCCTCGAGCTCGCGAAGGGATCGCGCCATCTCCAGGCTGACGCCCTCCAGGAGCGAGCGGTACATCGAGCCCTTCCCGTGGGTTCCGCGCCAGCCGACGATCGCGCCGCGGGCGACCGGGTCCCAGTGCGGGGACTGGACCGCGCCCCAGTAGGGCATCGTCACGAGCCCTCCGCTGCCGGGCGTGCGGGCCGCCGCGAGCTCCTCGAGCTCCGGGTCGGGCGCGCCCGCCAGCTCGGGCCTGCCGAAGGCGCGACGGTACCACCCGGCCAAGTAAGCGCCCGAGTTCTGGACGAGTTCGAGGATGTAGGTGTCCGGCACGCCTGCGGCTTCGGTGCGGAAGAGCTTCTCGTAGCGGTATTCGGCGGAGGGGACGCCCGCCACCACGGCGGTGCCCATGTTCAGGTAGGCGACGTCGGGGCTGACCGCGGCGGCGCCGACGCCGGCCGCCTGGCCGTCGCCGCAACCGGCGATGACCGGGATCTCGGCGACCCCCCACTCGTCGGCGACGGCCCGCTTGAGCGTTCCGAGGACCTGCCCGGGCTTGACGAGCTCGGCCATCTGATCGCGGCGCACGCCCGCGATCTCCAGCAGGCCCTCGTCGTAGTCGAGCGTCCTGATGTTCGACAGGCTGAGCGAGTCGGCGCAGGCCGCCGAGTCAACCCACGAGCCAGTCAGGCAGAAGGCGATGTAGGCCGAGACGGTGGTCACCTTGTCGGCGGCGCGCAGCGACTCCGGCTCGTGCTCCTTGAGCCAGGCCATCTTGTACAGACCGGGTGTGACGTCCGCCGGGCGCCCGGACAGCGCGTGTATCTCGGGGGTGCCGTAGCGCTGGGCCTGGTCGGCGGCGCGGATGTCGAGCCACAGGATGCCGTTGCGCAGCGGCGTGCCGTCGGCGGTGAACGGCGCGAAGGACTCGCGCTGGTGCGTGATGCCGAGCGCGGCCACGCGCTCCTTCTCGGCCGGGGTCAGGCCGGCGAGGGCTTCGGCGATGGCGTCGCGGGTGGAGGTCCACCACTGGCGCGGGTCGTGCTCGCCGAACCCCTGCTCGGGCGAGAGCAGGGCGATGTCGCGCTTGCCGAGCGCGAGGACGTTTCCCGCGGCGTCGACGACGATCGCCTTGGTGGCCGTCGTCGACGAATCGATGGCGACGACGAGGGGACCGTCGGTGGGTGTGGATTGCATGCATGCTCCTTGGAGAGGGGTGGGGTTGCGTCCCGGCGGCGTGGGCTCCTGCCGGGACGCAACCCGGGATTACTTGAGACCGCCGAAGAACCGGTCCCACGGCATCTCAAGCGGCGCGTCCTCGGCCACGACCGAGTAGAGGAACCGGCACAGGGAGTACTCGTCGGGTCCGATGACGCCGCGCTCGGTCAACGGGCCGAGCGCCTTGCCGATCACCTTGATAGCCGCGACGCCTTCGAGCGTCACGCCCTTCATAAGGCGATCCTGAACTTCGGAGAAGGGGACGCCCTCGCCGACGTATCCGCCGGCCTTGACGTTGCGGCCGCCCATCGAGGTGACGAACATGTCGCCCACCCCGCCCAGGCCGTCGGCCGTCACGGGATCGCCTCCCATGAGGGTCACGAAGGACCTCAGCTCCTTCTGCCCCTGGGCGAAGACGGCCGCGCCGTAGTTGTACATGACGTAGCGGTCGTTCTCCTTGCCCGCCGCGCGCAGCATCCCCTGGGCGAAGCCTGCGGCGAAGGCGTAGACGTTCTTCGTAGCAGCGCCCGTCTCGTGCCCGACGAAGTCCGTGGACGTCCACACGTGGTAGTAGTCCGTGCGGAACAGGTCGGCGAGGTAGTCGAGGTCGTCCTGGTCCTGTCCGCAGAAGACGACGCAGGTGTCGTGGTGGACGGCCAGCTCGCCGGCGATCGACGGGCCGACGATGGCGTTCCAGGAGACGCTCTCGGCCAGCTCGGGGTCGAAGTAGGAGCGCAGGACGTCCGGGAGGATGCGCATCGTGCCGTCGTCGTCGGCGCGCATCCCCTTCGTGACGGTCAGGAGCTTCTGGCCCGGCTTCATAAGCCTGGCCAGGTGCTCGCCCGCCCATTCGATGCCGAAGGAGTTGACGCCGCACATGACGACGTCGGCGCCGTCGAAGGCTTCCTCGGCCTGTTCCAGCTGGTAGGCGGTCACGCCCGGATTGACCTTGAGCCCGAGATCGGGGTGGACGCCCGTCGACTGGATCGAGTCGATGATCTCGCGGTCGAGGAAAGTGCCGACCAGGCGCACTTCGTTGCCGTTCTCCGACGCCGGGAACGAGAGCGCCGTCGCCATGATTCCACTGCCCAGCACTGCGATTCGTGCCATTGCTCATCCTTCCTCATGCTGCGCGTCGCGCGCATGTCTTTCCTTGCCGTTCCAGGCCGAAGGCGCCGGGCGGGCGGCAGGTCCGGGTATCGGAGCCGGCGCCGCCCGGCGCGGTCCGGCGTCAGTGTTGACCGTACACATTCTGATAGCGGGCGTAGAGGGAGTCGATCGCCCCCTGCGCCACGGGGACGGGGTCGCCCAGCAGCTGCGCCATGGCGACCGTGCGCGCCACTTCCTCGACCATCACGGCGGCCTTGACCGCGGCCTGGGCGTCCTTCCCGATGGTGAACGGGCCGTGGTTGGCCATGAGCACCGCGGGCGAGCGCGAATCCCTCAGGGTCTCCACGATGCCGCGCCCGATCGAGTCGTCGCCGATGATCGCGAAGGGGCCCACGGGCACCTCGCCGCCGAACTCGTCGCCCATCATCGTCAGGACGCACGGGATCGGGCGGTGCAGCGAGGCGAAAGCCGTCGCGTACGTGGAGTGGGTGTGGACCACCCCGCCGACGTCCTCCATGTGCCGGTAGACGTAGGCGTGGGCGGCCGTGTCGGACGAGGGGGTCAGGGCGGCGGGCGTGCCGTCGTCGATCTTCTCGCCGTCCAGCGTGCACACCACCATGTTGTCGGCGGCGAGCTCGTCGTAGCGGACCCCGGAGGGTTTGATGGCGAACAGGTCGGCGCCCGGGACGCGTTCGGAGACGTTGCCGGCCGTCCAGACCACGAGGCCGTTGGCGGGAAGCTCGGCGTGCAGCCGCGCCACCCGCTCCCTCGTGGCCCGGACGGAGGCCTGAACGTCCGGTGCGAGCTCGGACAGGCGGATCACTGCTCGGCGTCCTTGTCGCGGAAGACGCGCGCGCGGATGTCCTTCAGCCGGTGCATCGGCGAGACGCCGTTGTAGCGGCCGAAGAAATCGTGCAGCTCCTTGTAGATGTCGTATACCTCGTCGTAGCGGGCGGAGGCTTCGAGATTCGGCTCGTAGGCGTGCTTCTCGACCGAGGACATGGCGTCGGCGGCGGCGAAGACGTCCGGGTAGACGCCGGCCGCGACCGCGGCGAAGACGGCCGAGCCCAGCGCGCCGGTCTGCTCGGCGGCGGAGACCGAGATCGGGCGGCGCGTGATGTCGGCGAGCATCTGCATGTAGTACGCGTTCTTCAGTAGGCCGCCGGCGGCGACGATCTCGTCGACCTTGATGCCGTGCTCGACGAAATTGTCGATGATGACGCGGCAGCCGAAGGCGGTCGCCTCCAGCAGCGCACGGTACATGTCCTCGGGGCGGGTCGTCAGCGTCTGGCCGACGATGAGGCCGGAGAGACGGGCGTCGGCCAGGATCGAGCGGTTGCCGTTGTGCCAGTCGAGGGCGACCAGGCCGTGCTCGCCGATCTCCTGGTCCTTCGACTTCTCCACGAGCAGGTCGTGGACGGAGACGCCGCGCGAGGCCGCCTCCTCCTTGTACTCGACCGGCACGCAGGTGTCGACGAACCACGCGAAGATGTCGCCGACGGCCGTCTGGCCGCCCTCGAATCCCCAGTAGCCGTCGACGGCGCCGCCGTCGACGATCCCGAACACGCCGGGGCAGTCACGGTACTCTTCGCCGTTGAGCACGTAGCAGGAGGACGTGCCCAGGATCGCGGTGAGCTGGCCCGGGCGGACGGCGTTCGCCCCGGCGACCACGACGTGCGCGTCGATATTGCCGGACGCGACGGCGATGCCCTCGGGCAGGCCCGTCAGCTCGGCCATCTCCTTCGTCAGCCCGCCGACCTTCGCGCCGAGCGGCAGCACGGGGGCGCTCATCTTGTCCTCGAACACGGTGCCGAAGCCGGGTTTGACGGCTTCGAGGTACTCGTGGGAGGGATATGTCCCGTCCTGGAGCATGCGCTTGTAGCCGGAGTCGCCCGCCGACTGGGTCAGGGTGCCGGTCAGGCGCCACGTCAGCCAGTCGAGGAGGTTGCACACCACGGCGGCCTCTTCGTAGACCTCGGGCGCCATCTCGAAGACCTCGAGGACCTTCGGCAGGAGCAGCTCGGAGGAGAGCACCCCGCCGTAGCGGCCCAGCCACCATTCGCGCCGGGCCTCGGCGACCTTGACCAGGCGGGTGGCCTGGTCCTGGGCGCCGTGGTGCTTCCACAGCTTGACGTATGCGTGGACGTTGTTCTCGAAACCGGGCTTCTCGCACAGCGGCACGCCGTCCTCGTCGGTGAAGAACACCGTGGCGGAGGTGGCGTCGACGCCGATGCCGACGATGTCGGCGGGGTCCACACCGGAGGCCTTGACGGCCGCGGGCACGGATTCGCGCAGCACCTTGATGTAGTCGGCGGGGTTCTGCAGGGCGAATTCGGGCGGGAGCGGCTGGTCGTCGCCGGCGGTCAGGGTGCGGTCCATGACGCCGTGCGGGTATTCGGTCACGTGCGTGCCCAGCTGCTCGCCTGTCGCGGCGTCGACGACGATGGCGCGGCCGGAGAGCGTTCCGTAGTCGATGCCGATCAGGTATTTCTTGTCGGACATGGTCTCTCTTCTCCTCGGAGGTTTCAGGGGGTTCGGGTCATGCGGACGGATGGCGGTGCCGGCCCCAGAAGCCCTCGGGCGAGAACAGCCTCTCGACGACGTCGCCGTAGACCCCGAGGTCGACGAGGATGTCCAGAACCGTGTAGCGGTCGCGGATCATCTGGGCCTTGAAGTGGGTCTGGCGGAAGCGGTCCCAGTCGATCTCGATGAGTTCGGGGTGGTAGGGCGCGCCGACGGTCTTCAGGCGGTCCATGACCTCGCCGGGCGCCATGAGCTGGGCGCGCAGCCTCTCGCGCAGTTCGGGCCACTTCTCCTTGAGCAGTTCGATGCGGGCGACGAGCTCCTCGCCCTCCGTCCTCTTCTTCAAGGAGTGGCGGACGGCCTCGTCCTGCATGCGCGGCTTGAGGGCCGCTCGCACCTCGGATTCGACCTGCTCGGGCGTCTTGACGGCCGCGAGCGCGCGGTCGACGTCGAAGTCCTCGGCCTCCATGGCCAGGAACTCTTCCCAGATGGCGCAGGAGGCGATCGTCCCGATTCCCACTTTGAACCCGTGGGAGAGCGGGGGCTCCCAGTCCAGGCCGTGGCCCTCCATCTCCCACGTGTGGGAGAACTGGTGGCCGGCACCGGATGCCGAACGCGAGGACTGGCCGGCCTGCATGGCCAGACCTGACATGAGGTTGCCCTCCATGAGGCCCTCGATGGCCTTCTTGTCGCCGTTGCCGATGGCTTCGGGATCGGCGAGGGAGCCGCGCAGCGGCCCCTGGACCATGTCCCACACGTATTCGTTGATGGGCTCGATCCCCAGGGCGTCGGCGAGGATCCAGTCGGCGCCGGCGGGGATCTTCTCGATGAGGTCGCCGTATCCGGTGGCGGTCAGGCGCTTGGGCGCGTGGCAGACGACGTCGTTGTCGGCGACGAGGCCGGCGGGGCCGGGGCACGAGCGGGTGATCTTGAATCCGTCGCGCGAGATGGAGGCGCCGAAGGCGGCGAATCCGTCGACCGAGGCGGCCGTGCACACGTTCATGTACGGGCGGCCGAGCTCGCCGGAGGCCAGCTTGGCGATGTCGTTGAGCGTGCCCGATCCGATCGAGCATACGATCGTGTTCTCGAGAGGGGCGATGTGGTCGCGCAGGATCTCGACGTTCTCGTACCCCGCGTACAGGGTGGGCTTCCCCGGGAAGATGTAGGGGTCTTCGGCGAATTCGACTCCGGCCGCCTCGAGCGAGGCGACGACTTCCTCGCCGGTCGCCTCGAAGGTGTTGCCGTCCGCGACGACCAGGGCCTTCGCCCCGGGGAACAGCTTGGTGAAGATTTCGCCTGTCTGGTCGGTGACGCCGTCGCCGAAGACGATGTCCTTCGTCTCGACGGCCGTCTTGAGGGCCTTCGCGATGAGATCGCTCGACATTGCTTTCCTCCTCCGTTCCGAGCCGGTTCGGCTCCTTGGTTGATCTTGCTGCGAGGCCCGGGGCCTTCCTCGCCGGATGGGCCCCGGGCCTGGTGGCTATTCGGCTGCGTGCTCGGCGGCGACGTGGTCCACGGTGTCGTGGATGAGGTCCTGCACCAGCGGGAACTGCCTGCAGTACTGGTCGGCGTAGAACTCGTACTGCTCGTGCTTTTCGGCGTCGGGTTCGATGCGCTCGCGCTCGTGGACCATCGCGTCGGCGGCCTCTTGGACGGAGCCGTACAGGCCGGCCCCGGCGGCGGCGAGGATGCACGAGCCGAGGGTGACGGCGTCGCCCACCTCGGTCAGGGTGATCGGGACGCCGGTGACGTCGGAGTGCATCTGCGTCCACATAAGGGATTTCGTCGCGCCTCCGCAGGCCACGAACTCCTCGACCTGGAATCCGGCCTCGCGCAGCTTGCGCAGGTTGGCTTCGACGCCGTAGCAGACGGCCTCCTGGATGGCGCGGTACATGTGCTCGCGGCTGTGGGCGAGCGACAGGCCGGTGAAGACGCCGCGGGCCTTGGAGTCCGAGTAGGGCGTGCGGTTGCCCTGGAAGGACTCGTTGATGACCAGCCCGTCGCAGCCGATCGGGATGTCCGCCGAGCGCTGGTTGAGGATGTCGTAGGCGTTCAAGCCGGTCTGCTCGGCGGCCAGGTTGATGTCCGGGCAGAAGTTGTCCTTGAACCACTTGAGCACGGACCCGGAGGAGACCAGCGAGATCTCGACCGTGTACTGGCCTGGGACGACGCCGTCGGTGTAGCCGCCGAAGAAGCCGGGGCCGGAGACGGGGTCGGGCGACTGTCCGGACATGACGTGCGAGGAGCCGGTCACGAGCGACATCTTGCCCGGGCGCAGGACGTTGAGGCCGATCTGGCCGTGCCACGCGTCGCCGCCGCCTTGGGCGACGGGCGTGCCGGGGATGAGGTCGAGGGCCTCGGCCGCGGTCTTGGACAGGCCGCCGACGAGCACGCCCAAGTCGTTGACCACGGTGGGGAGCTTGTCGAAGACGTCGCCGGCGCCGGCCTCCTCGTAGAGGTCGGTGGGCCAGCCGCCGTTGTCGCGGTCGTAGTACATGCGGTGGGCGGCGGTGTTGATGTTCTGGGTCCACTCGCCGGTCAGCTTGAAGGTCAGCCAGTCCGGCGCGTCGACCAGGCGGTAGGCCTTGTCGTAGGTCTCGCGCTCGTTCTCGCGCAACCAGGCGGCTTTGAAGGGGAACCATTCGGCGGTCGGGGGCAGGGTGCCGCCTCCGGTGTAGCGCCGGGCGGGCGACGTCGTATCGACGACGCGGGCGGCCTGCTCGGTGGCGCGGACGTCCATCCACATGATGGCCGGGCGCAGGGCCTCCCCGCCGTGGTCGAGGGCGACGACGGTCATCGTCGTCGCGTCGTAGGAGATACCCTTGATCTCGTGCGGCTGGACGCCGGAGCGCTGCATGACGCTGTGGACCGAGGCGCGCAGGGCGTTCCACCAGTCGACCGGAGACTGCTCGGCCCAGCCCGGCGCCGGATGGGCCGTCGGGTAGGCCGTCGCCGCGAAGGCGACGGGCGCGCCGTTCAGATCGAAGATCCCCACTCGGCACGACTCCGTGCCGAAGTCGATGCCCATGACGTACGGACCGCCGGTCAGGGAGTTGGGGTTGGAGAAGACGGACAAGAATACCTCCGCGTTGAGTCTTGTTGGTGCGTGATTATGCGTGATGTATTTAGTTTTGGATGTATTGAATTTTAGGCGTCAGCTGTCGCCGTCGGACCAGCCCCACTGGAGCCGCGTGCTCTCGGGGATGAGGTGGTCGATGCGATCCAGGACGTATGTGGGTTGATCGGCGGGGTCGAGCGCCTCGGCCTCCTCCAGCGTCGAGTCGCCGGTCAGGAGCAGGCACGAGGCCATTCCCGTCTTGATGGCCATGCCGATGTCGGTCATGAGCCGGTCGCCGACCATCATGCAGTCGGCCGGGTCGACGTCCAGCCCGTCGATGGCGGCGGAGAGCATGGTGGCCTCGGGCTTGCCCATGTTCGCCTGGCACGTGGCTCCCGTGCAGGCTTCGATGGCAGCCACGATGGAGGCCGCGTCGGGCTCGCCGCGTCCGCCCGGGAAGGGGCAGTAGCGGTCGGGGTTGGTCGTGATGAGGAAGGCCCGCTTGTGGAACCAGATGGCGTCGAAGGCGATCTGGAGCTTCCGGTATTCGAAGGTGCGGTCGTAGGAGGCGATGACGATGTCGATGCTCTCCGGGTCCTCGCTCATCGCTATGCCCGCTTCGGCGAGGGCTTTCTTGAGGGGCTGCTCGGAGATCGGGAAGACGACGGCGTCGGGGTGGTTCGCCTTGAGCCATCGGACGGTCGTGACGACGGTGTTGGCGATCTCCTCGATCGGCGTGGGGATGCCTAGCTTCTCCAGCTTTTCGACGTAGAGCTGGGGGTCCTTCGTCGGGTTGTTCGACAGGAACCGGACTGGCCGTCCCAGGGAGCGCAGTCCCTCGACGAGCCGCTTCGCGCCCGGGAGGAGATCATCCCCAAGATAGATGGTCCCGTCCATGTCGAAGATGTAGGCGTCGAAGAGGCGCTCGGGCGAGGTACGTTGCATGACTGTGCTCCCTGGGAGGTATTGGGCCGCTCGGGTTTCCGGCTTCCCCGAGCGGCGGGCGGGTTGATCCTTAGAAGAGAAGCGCCAGGCTCACAACGGCGGTGTTGCAAATCCAGATGGAGGCGGCCGGAGGATCGATATGGGACGTGCCGCGGTTGTACCAAAGCCGTGCGAAGAGCTCGCAGAGGAAGGCGGCGAGCAGGCCGGCGAGGAGGGCGGCGGCGAGGGCTCCGATGGACGGGCCCACGTTGGCGGCGATCCACCCCTGCGTGTCCGTCTTCATCACGAATTCTCCGCCGAATATCGGGAAGAACTTCAGGGCGGCCAGGCCGGCGGTGATGGTCACGTGGTGCTGGACCGGCATGTTGCGGTTCGTGATGAGGAACAGGATGATGATCGCCGAGATTCCGAAGGTGAAGGTCTGGGCGTTGTTGACGGCCGCACTGGAATCCAGGCCCCTGGAGTGGAGGGACGTCCCGATCTGCGACGCGAGGAAGATCGACGCTCCGCCGGCCAGGATGCCGAAGAGCGAGCCCATGGCGAACAGCTGGCCCGGCTTCTCCTGCCACTCGAGCCAGCGGCCGTTCGGGCCGGGCTTGATCTTGGCCATCAGGCCCTTGCCCTCGGCGTACAGGTGGGAGCTGTGGAGAGAGCCTTTGAAGAGCCCCTTGCCGGGGTCGCCGCCGAACAGAACGCGGGCGACGATGCCTGAGATGACGACGGTCAGGGCCACCGAGTCAGTGTGCGTGCCGAACCACGGAATCTTCGCGATGCCGATCTGGACGGCGTATCCCAGGATGCCGAAGATCGCGCCGACGTAGATGACGTCCGGACGTCCCAGCCCCGCCAGCGGAGAGTTGACGTCCTTGCCGTCGTCCATGTACCCCTTGTACCTCGCGTAGATGGCGGCTGCGGCGCCGCCGGCGAAGATGATATGCGGGCCCATGAACGGGCCGAAGGCCAGGTAGTCGAGCGCGAAGGTGCTGCCCGTGGCGGCGAGGATGCCCCAGGAGGCGAGGACCGTGAAGCCCGTCAGCACGAAGCCGTAGTTACCGCCGATGGAGGCGCCGACGGCCCCTCCTGCGATGGCGGCAAGGAGTCCGAAGACGAAGACTCCGATCGAAGCTGTAAACATCGATGTTCCTTTAAGTCAGGCGGATGGACATCCGCTGTATTTGTCGTGACGGTCCCCGTCGTTGGGAACCGCGTGGAAATCCCAATTGTGATTGCGGCCGGCGTGGATGATCCTCAACCGGCCATGCACGGCGTTGAGTCCGAAGGTCGTGCGTGCTCGCTCCGGCTCGCGAGGGGAGCTGGGTTTCAACAGCCTTCCGCCGTGCCGTTCTCGTACTCGACGAGGACGTCGATGTTGGCCTTCGAGTGCGAGGATGGGTCGAAGGTGTACCCGAGGAACTCCCGGGCAAGGCGTCGAGCCAGTTCACGCCCGATCACACGCTGACCCAGGCACAGGACGTGGGCGTCGTTGGAGAGGATGAGCCGCTCGACCGAAAAGCTGTCGTGAGCCGTACTCGCCCTGACGCCCGCCACTTTGTTCGCTGAAATGGCCATGCCCATCCCCGTGCCGCAGAAGAAAATGCCACGGTCGGCCTTCCCCTCCGCGATCACGCGCGCGCCGGCGACTCCCACGTGAGGGTATAGCGTGGTCTCCCCCTCGGAAACGCCGACGTCGATGACCTCATCGACGCGTTCGTCCTGCTCAAGATCCTTTTTGATGATCTCTTTGTAGTCGTAGCCTGCGATGTCCGCAGCGACGACGATGCGCAATCCCATGCTGTGCCCTTCCTCGTGACACTGATCCGGCAGAACGGAGATGCGTGCTCTCCGTCCGTGAAAAGAAGACTAACACCGGACATGTTATTTTCCCCGCATGCGATGTTAGCTTGAACATACTCCCATCCGAGCGGCCGGAAGTGAGAGGAGTTGCAGAGGCGGGGCCGCCTCGGCGCGGTCAGGGTGTGCCGGTGGCCACGACGACCTCCACGCCCTCGGCCCTCATCCCTTCGACCGTCCCCTCGGGCGTCCCCCGGTCGACGATGACCGCCGAGAACTCGGCCATGCTCGCGAAGCAGAAGAGCGCCTTGCGCGCGAACTTCGTGTGGTCGAGCAGGAGGAACGTGGTGTCGGCGGCGTCCAGCATGGCCCTCTTGACCGCGACGATGTCCTCGTAGGGGTGATAGCAGCTCCAGTCGGAGATGCCCGAGGCCGAGACCATAGCGTAGTTGGCATACATCTGCCCGATCATGGCGACCGCCGAGGGCCCCACGAGGGATTCGGCCCAGCCCTGGTAGACGCCTCCCACGATGATGAGGTTGCCCGCCCCGAGCCTCTCGGCCTCCTCGGCCACGAGGAGGGAATTGGTGACGATCGACATCGTCTCGATTTCCCAGAGCGCGCGGACGACCCACACCCCCGACGTCGAGTCGTCGAGCATGATCGAGCTTCCCGAGGGCACCATCGCCGCTGCGCACGACGCGAGCTCCTGCTTGGCCTCATGATTCTGCTCGAGCCGGAACCTGGCGGAGGCCTCGTGCAATCCGGACGCCTTGGCCGCCACCTTCCCATGGTGGCGTTGCAGCATCCCCGCCTCTTCGAGCCGGGCGACGTCCCTGTAGACGGTCATCGTCGACACGCCCAGATGCGCCGCCAGGTCCTCGACGGAGACGGCCCCTCTCCTCATGATGTATTCGGCTATCCGCGCCCGCCGGGCCTGGGGTCCTTCCACCTGTCCGGCCACGATTCCTTCGTCGGATGCTGGAAGTCTCACGCTCACCTCTCTCATGGGGTTCCGAAACCCTCGCCGGGCCGATCCCTCGTCTCCCGGATGCGCCCATCCGAACGCCCCTTCGGCTCCCGATCCCCGCCGGACGTCGCACCCCATGCGCCGGTATGCGACGTCTGACCGCAGCCTACCCCGAGCGGGACCGACGGCGGCAACGGGCCCGCCGGAGGGCCGGCCGGACCGGCGGGGGAAAGGCCGGAACGGCGGGGGAAAGGCCGGAACGCGACCCACGCGTGGGACGTGCCGGATGGGGCGGACAGCAGCGAAGACGGGGGCGGTCAGACGTCCCATCAGACAGGAGCGACCGCGGCAGCGTCGGCGCCGGCGGGTAGTGTCGGGGCCATGAAGGACCTGACGACGATGAGCCTCGAGGAACTCTGGCAGCTTTTCCCGATCGTCCTTAAAGAGCACGATCCCGCCTACCGCGAGTGGTACGAGGAGGAGCGCGCCAGGCTGTCGGCCGTGTGGGGGCCGCGCCTGGCGCGCATCAGCCACATCGGCTCCACGGCGGTTCCCGGGCTGCTGGCCAAGCCCACGGTGGACATCCTCATGGAGCTGGACCCCGACGTCGACCCGAGGGAAGTCCTCGACCGCACCCTCGACGAGGGGTGGCTGGCGATGTCGGGGGCGCCGACGCGTCCGGTGAAGCTCGTCTTCAACAAGGGGTACACGCCCGAGGGGTTCGCACGGAAGGTCTTCCACCTGCACGTGCGCACGCCCGGGGACTGGGACGAGCTCTACTTCCGCGACTACCTGATCGACCACCCCGGCAGGGCGCGCCAGTACGCACATCTGAAAATGGAATTGAAGGGCAGATACGAACACGACCGCGACGCCTACACGCAGGCCAAGGGAAGCTTCATCGGCGAGACGACGGCGCTGGCCCGGGCAGCGTATCCGGGCAGGCATCTCCCGCGGCCGCGCGGTTGACCCCGCCTCGCACCCTCCACCGCTCTCCGAGCCCCGCACCGGCCGCGGCCGCGAGCAAACGAGGAGTTCCACTCCAGCCGAGCACCGGCGCCTGCCGCGGCCATAAGACTGGAATCGAGGCCGGCGAGGACGGCGCCGGCTGTCCACTCGCCCGACCCCGCTTTAGCCCGTCCCCGCCTGCGCGCAGACGAGGACGGTGCCCCGCACTTCGAATGCGTTGAATTTCGAGGCGTCCCGCTTCCGCCCGGACGAAAGCCGTGTGGGCGGGCTGGGGGCCCGGCAGCGAGGTGCTGCCCCGCTTCCGCGCGGACGAGGGCCGTGTGGGTTCTATGGCGCGAGGGCGGTGTGCGGCCGCAAGCGGCCGCACACCGAGGGCCGGGCACGCAGGAACGGGCGCGGAATCGGCGGTCCGGTTAGATCTCCTCCAACGCCCTGCCCTTCGTCTCCTCGGCGAAGAGGTAGACGATCCCGCCGAGGAAGAGCAGACCAGCGAAGATGAGGAAGGGGATGAAGACGACCTCGGGCGAGAGCTTGTCGCTGCCGACGAGCAAGCCGAGGAGGTAGGGGCCGGCGACCTTCGCCACGGCTCCGATGCCGTATCCGAGCCCGAGGCCGGTGGAGCGGGCCTCGGTCGGGAACTGCTCGCCGCCGAAGGCGTTGAGGATTCCGAAGGCGCCGTCGCCGAACGTCATGATGACGAAGATCCCCGCGAAGAAGACGTAGCCGGCGGCGCCGACGTCGTCGCCGTCGACCATCTGGGTCGAGAAAGCGGCGACGAGAGCGCCGAGACCCCCGATGACCCCACAGCCGAACATGGTCCAACGCCGCCCGATGCGGTCGGATATCCACGCCGATCCGAGCCGCCCGAGCAGGTCTCCCAGGGAGACGAGCATGAAGAGCGTGGAGACCGAGCCGGCGCTGAACTTGAAGGACTGGCCCAGCAGGGACTGCCCCCAGGACTGGACTGTGAAGGACCCCAGGATGAAGGCGAAGGAGCCGAGGGACACGACGAGCAGCTGGCGGGGGTACTTCCGGAAGATCACCGAATAGGATGCTGAGCTAGCCGCGGGCAGGGGCGGAAGCGCGGCGACCTGCTCGACGGGGATCTCCATCGCCCACGCGTAGGCCCGCTTGGCCTCCTCCTCCCGTCCCTTGGACTGGAGGAAGCGAGGGGACTCCGGGATGAACCGGGCCCAGGCCAAAAGGACGATCGGAATGCACCCGATGGCGATGAGGCCGCGCCAGCCCAGCGGGCCTCCGAGGTACTTGGTGACCAGGCCGCCGAGGAAGATGCCCGCGGGGATGAACACGGAGGTCAGCCCTGCCAGCAGGCCGCGCTGCTTGGCGGGAACGAACTCCTGTACGAAGGGAACGGATGTGATGTTCAGGCCGCCGACGCCGATGCCGACGCCGGTGCGCAAAACGGCCAGGAGGACCCAGCCGTTGACGGGTGTGAATGCCGAGCCCGCGGTGAAGACCACGAGGACGATGATGCAGGCGACGAAGGCGTGCTTGCGTCCGAAGACGTCCGCCAGGCGGCCCCACAGGATGGAGCCGATGACCGTGCCGAGGCCTGCGCCTGCCAGGATGACGCCGGACTGGAAGCCGGTCAGATCCCATCCGGGGGTCTCGATCAGGAGGTTGACGATGAATCCGATGAGGAACATGTCGAAGAACTCCGACACGTTTCCCACGATCGCCATCCCTATGAGGGACTTCTGATGGCCCGTCAGGCGATGGTTGTCGATTTGTTCCGGGGCCGTGCGCCCCTGCGGTGCTGCGCTCATCTATGTCTTTGACCAATCGTGAGTAGAGGTGGGAGGGGTCGAGGCGGCGGGCATGGCCGGCCGTCGACGGGTGGGCCCGTCCTCCGCCGCCCGGGCCGGCCCGTCGGTGGACCGGCCCGGGCGGCCGACTCAACGGAGGATGTCCGTGGTCGTCGGGAGGTCGAGCTCGTGCGGAGCCACGTGGGTCAGGTCGCCGTAGTGCGTGAGGGCGTAGGAGGACGTCCGCAGGCCGTAGCCGATCCCGGCCTCGACGTCGCCGTCGAGGAAGCCGTGGAGCGTTCCGGCGACGAAGGAGTCGCCGGCGCCGGGCCTGTCGACGACGGGCACCTGGATGACCTCGAATCGGCGGTCCTTCTCGGCGGTGGACAGGTAGACGCCGTTGATCTGGTCGGTGGAGACGACGACCGGCACGTCGAAGGCCTCTCGGAGGGTGCGGCACACCGTCATCCCGTCGCCCGGGATTCCGAAGACCCTCGTCCCGTCGGAGCGCGAGCAGAAGACGATGCTCGACTTGCGGGCGATGGGCTCGAGCACCCTGCGCGCCGAGTCGGCGTCCCACAGCAGCGAGCGGTAGTTGACGTCGAGGGCGACGTCGATGCCCCGCTCGGCGGCCTGGTCGACGAAGTATCCGACCACCTTGGCCGTGTTCTCCGTGAGGGCCGCGGTGATCCCTGTGACGAAGACGAGCCTGGCGTCCAGCATGGACTCCCAGTCGAAGTCCTCGATTCCGGCGTCGCGGAACGGTGTGTACAGGCGGTCGTAGATGACCTTGGCGGGCATGGGGTACTCGCCGGGCTCCATGAAGTAGAGCGCGACGCGGCCCCTCTCGGTGCGGACGATGTTGCCCAGGTGCACTCCCACGGAGCGGAACTCGTCGAGCACGCGTTCGCCGAGCTCGCCCTTGGGCATGACCGACGCCCACGAGGCGCTCCGCCCCAGCTGGGAGAGCAGCCCGGAGACGTTGGCCTCCGAGCATGCGGCCGTCATGCGCAGCTCGCGGGCCGTGACCAGCCTGTCCCCCTTGTGGCAGGTCAGGCGGATCTGTCCCTCTCCGATGGTGGAGATGTCGAATCTAGGCATGGCTGACTCCTCGGGATGCTGCGGCTGTTCCATAGCGGTGCGTGTAGCGGTCGTAGTTCGCCTCGATGTCCGCCGCGGGCAGCTCGGCGACTTCGCCGATCCCCTTGGCGATCGCGACGGTTCGGGCGACGTCCTCGACCATGACGGCCGCCTGGACGGCCTTCTCGATGGTCGGGCCGATGGTGAAGACGCCGTGCTTGGCCAGGAGGATCGCCGGGCTGTGCCCGATGTTCTCGACGATCTGCACGCCGATCTCCTCCGTTCCGATGGCGGCGTAGCCTCCGCACGGCACGGGGCCGCCGAATTCGTCGGCCATGGCGGTCAGGCAGCAGGGGATCGACCGGCCCGTGGCGGCCCACGCCGTGGCGTAGGTGGAGTGGGTGTGGACGACGCTTCCCACGTCCTCGCGACGCCGGTAGACGTACAGGTGCGAGGCGGTGTCCGAGGAAGGCCCCCTCTTGCCCTCGACGATCTTTCCGTCGAGGTCGACGACGACCATGTCCTCGGGCGTCATCCGCTCGTAGCGCAGCCCGGAGGGTTTGATGACGACCAGGCCGCTCTGCGGATCCCGCGCGGAGAGGTTCCCGCTGGTCCACGTGACCAGACCGTGGCGGGGCAGTTCGAGGTTGCCTTCGCAGACCTCTTCTTTGAGTGCTTCTAGCATGCGGTTCTCGTTTCCTCGAGTAGTGGTGGAATCGGGTCAGGCGATGTGGAATCCGGCGCCGAGGGCCTTGTCCTGGATGAAGCGGCGGGCGGCCTGGCAGCGTTCGATCGAGTCGGGGGCGTCGTCGTTCCACATCTCGATCATGAGCCGGCCGGACCAGCGCTGGCGGGCCAGCAGGGCGAAGGAGCCGTCCCAGTCGACGACGCCCTCGCCCATCGGGACCCGGCGCGGTTCGCCCCGCCGGACGTCTTTGGCGTGCATGGCGACCATGTGGCCTTCGCCGGCGGCCAGCTCGGCGGCCGGGTCCAGGCCCTGCTCGGCGATGTTGCCGATGTCGGGGTAGACCTGGAGCCACGGGGAGTCGATCGCGTCGACCACCTCCATGGCCCGGGTGATGGACGTGATGTCCCTGCCGTCGACGTTCTCGATGCCGAGCATGACTCCGTACGTCGCGGCCTGGGCCGCGGCCTCGGCCAGCATCTCCCGGTAGTGCCGGGCGGCGTCGGGGTTGGGTTCCTCGTAGTAGCAGTAGTATCCGGCGACTTGGAGCACGGGGATGCCCAGGTCGTGGCACAGGCGGATCCCCCGGGTCATCGCGTCCCGGGCCCGCTCGCGCACGCCCGGGTCCGCGCTGCCGGGGCCGATCTTGCGGTGCACGGACAGGCACAGTCCGCCGATGGCCGTCCCGACCGTCTCCACGGCGCGTCTGACGACGCCGCGGCGGGCGCGGTCCCAGTCCAGGCGGGCCTCCCGCCGGGGGCTCTCGTCCACGGACATGTCCACGAAGGAGAACCCGGCCTCGGGGACCTGGGCGAGGAAGGCTTCCCAGTCGGCGCGTGTGGCCAGCTCGTTGCCCCGCAAAGCCTTCTCGTAGATGCCCAGCGTGATCGTCCCCGCGCAGTCCCGCGCATCCCGGCCGTCTCCCGCACGGGCCGCGGCCGGCCGCTCGGCCGAGTCCCGGACGGCCGAGGCGTCTCGCCCGCTCACGGCCAGACCTCCGCGATCGTCTCCTGGAGTTCGGCGGCGGCCGCCGCCGGATCCTCCGCCTCGACGATGGCGCGGCCGGCGATGACGATGCCCACCGGCTTGCCCGCGAACGCCGGGAGGTCCTGCGCCGAGACTCCGCCCGTGACGGTGACCGTGAACCCGATGGAGGCCAGCTCGTCGATCCTCGCCAGGTCCTCGGGCTTCCACGACAGGTCGCCGGCGGCCTCGCGATCGCGCGATCGCTTGACGATGACGTGCTGCACGCCGATCTCGCGCCAACGCCTGGCCCGTTCGGGGTCGTACCATTCGTCGGCCAGCTCGACCTGGACCTCGCCGCCGAACTCCTCGGCGACCTTGCACACCTGCCGGATGGTGGTCAGGGACGCCCCGGCCACGCACGAGACGAGGTCGGCTCCCGCCTCGAACGCCAGACGGGCGATCTTCGACCCGGCCTCGGCGATGCGGACGTCTGCGAGGACGGGCTTGTCGGGGTAGAGTGCACGGACGACCCGAACCGCGCGATAGCCCTCGCACAGGATCAGGATGGTGCCGCATTCGATGACGTCGACGTTCGCCGAGGCCTTCTGGAGGGGGCCGAGCGCGCTGGGAAGGTCGAAGGAGTCCAGCGCGATCTGCAGCCTGGGCCTGTCGGTCAGCCTGGATCTCTCGGTCATCTCAGGCCTTCACGGGGTCCCAGGCGAAGAAGGCCGCCGCGTTGCCCACCAGGAGGTCCTGGACGTAGGCGCGGTCGAAGCCCTCGTCGTCGATGAGGCGCGGGGCGAAGACGGCCGGATCGAAGTCGATGCCGGTCACGGACCCGTAGGCCTTCTGGTAGGAGGACTTGCCGGAGTCGGTGCCCAGGAGGATCCGCTTGCCGTAGCCCTTCTCGCCGAGGACCCGCAGGAGGTTGACGCGTGCGTGGTCGGGCACGTACTTGATGCGGTTGGTGCCGTCGAGTTCGACGTAGCATCCGAGCTTCACGATCTGCTCCTGCACCCAGGGGTCCCAGTTGCGCTGGATGTGGCCGATGGCGACCTTGGCGGGGTCCACGCCCTGATCGACCAGGAAGCGAGCCTGCTCGGGGCCGCACGTCCCGGCGGTCACGTGGGTGTTGACTGGGCAGCCGGTCTCCTTCGCGGCGATGGCCACCGCCTTGCCCGTCTTGACCTCCCACGGGGTGATCCTGCCGTAGGCGGTGGCCCACTTGATGACGCCGGCCCTGACGTCCGTGCGCTCGACGATGGGGCCCATGTAGTCGAAGCGGTCGACGCCTTCGGTGATGTCGGCTATGAGCAGGTCCGCGATCTGGGCGACCGTGTACTGGTTGACCCAGCTCTGCCGCCATTCCAGGTAGACCTTCTGCTGGTGGAAGCCCGTCGTCTGGACGACTTGCAGGCCGGGCACGCGGCCGGCGACTTCACGCAGCTTGAGGACGTCGCGCCCCGAGGAGGCGGGGCACATGTCGACGATGGTTCCGCCGCTCGCCCACTTCTTCGAGGCCTCGACGAAATACGTCGCCTCCTCGACCGCCTTGTCGACGTCGTCGAGGAGATGGTCGGGATCGATGTAGACCTCTCCCGCGCCGACGCGGATGAGGTGGTCGTGGGCGTTGACGACTCCGAGTGTCTCGGGCGCGACGTCCCCGTCGATGGTTCGTACGATCGCCATCGGTTCTTCCTTTCCTTGCTTCTTCGCCTGGTTGTTATGCGCCGCCTGCGTTTGCGGTGCGCGCCGCCTTCCGCGGCGGCCGCCCCAGCGCGCTGCACGCCGGCTCCGCCTTGTCCGTCCGGTGCGGGGCTAGAGGCGTCCGGTCCGCCTGGACGGCGGACCAGCGCCGACCGGGCGATGGCGGTGGGCCGGCCGCTCGGCCGGCGCACCGCCGGTGCCGTTCATCCGCCGACGTTGCCGGTTGGCGACACCCCCGATCCTGCTACGACATCCCCCGTCGCCCAAGGCAGGAAATGCACATACGTACTTCAGCACCCCGGAGATATTGACAAATAAGGCCTTTAATCTAAAGTTTTAGAATATGCACCTAAGGAGTCACGCACATGTGTGCATTGTTTTCCATTGAGCGGGATCGGGAGCGCCTTCAGCTGCTTCTGAGGGTCGCAACGCTCTACTGGATCGAGGGCGAGTCCCAGGCGGACATCGCCGTCGAGCTCGGCTACTCTCGGCCGCAGATCTCGCGTCTGCTCGCCGAGGCGCGACGGCGCGGAGTGGTCAGCGTCAACGTCCACCATCCCCTCGAGCGCGCGCTGGAGCTGGAGGCAGCCCTCACCGAGCGCTTCGAGCTGGCGAGCGCGCGCGTCGCCACCCACATCGACGACAACGACGCCGAGTCGACGGCTCCCGTGGCGGCCCTGGCGGCCGAGACCGTCCTGTCGATGATCCGGCCGGATTCCGTCATCGGGGTGACGAACGGCCGGGCCGTGTCCCAGGTGGTCGCCGCCCTGCCGTCGACGCGCTACTCGGAGGTCACCGTGGTCCAGGCGATCGGGACCATCGCCCACGAGAACCACATGGTCGACTCCCCCGAGCTGTGCCAGAGGATGGCGTCCGTCCTCGGTGCGAACTACCGCATCCTGCCCGCACCGCTGTATCTGGACAATTCGCGGACCGCTGCGATTCTGCGGCGGGAAAGCTCGATCGGCCTGACGATCTCGATGGCGTCACACGCCGACATCCTCCTGACCGGCATCGGGGCGACGACGAAGGCCGGCTCGGGAGCCATCTTCGACCTGTGGCTCAGCCCGGAGGAGATCGGCGAACTGCGCAAGATGGGCGCGGTCGGGCACATCGGCGGGCATCACATCGACGTCGACGGCCGGCACATCGACGGCGAGCTGTGCCGTCGCATCCTCGGCGTTCCCTTCAACCGGCTGCGCGAATCGTCCCTCGTCGTGGCGGTGGCGTGGGGAGCGCAGAAGGTTCCGGCCATCACCGGGGCGCTGCGCGGCGGCCTCGTCTCGCATCTCGTGACCGACATGCGCACGGCCGGAGGCGTCCTCGCCTTCGACAACCGGCTCGGCGAGGAGGGCAGGTAGAAGGGGCAAACGGGCGGGAAGCCACCCATAGAACCGGGCGCCCATAAGACGACGAAGCGTGGCCCCACGGATGGGGCCACGCCAAGGGGTCGAACTGGCTTCCGGGCCGGCCGAACCGGAGCGCCGGCGGCGGCCGTCGGAGCCTCAGTTGGCGGCGGACAGGCCGCTCGGCTGCGTTCCGGCGTCCTGCCGCCGGTGGTCGACTCCCGCGGTCAGACCGTCCATGTTCTCGGGTTCGGCGATGGCGACCACGTCGTCGGGAAGCGGCGCGTCGGGGTCCTGCCCGGTGAAGGTGAAGGTCACCGGGATGTTCTCCTCGTCGACGTCGACCACGATCGTCTGCCCCTTGGCGAAGTCGCCGAAGAGCAGCTTCTCGGACAGGACGTCCTCGATGTCGCGCTGGATCGCCCGGCGCAGCGGACGAGCGCCGAGGACCGGGTCGTAGCCGCGGTCGGCGAGCAGCTCCTTGGCCCGCCGCGTGAGCACGAGGCGCATCTCCTGCTTGGCCAGGCGCTTGTCGAGCTTGCCGATCATGAGGTCGACGATCTTCAGGATCTCCTCGCGCTGCAGCTGCGGGAAGACGATCATGTCGTCCACGCGGTTGAGGAACTCGGGGCGGAAGTGCTCTTTGAGGGCCTCGCCCACGCGGCTCTTCATCCGCTCGTAGGTCGAGGACGTGTCGCCGTCGAACTGGAATCCGGTGGTCACGCCCTTGGCGATGTCCTTCGTGCCGAGGTTGGTGGTCATGATGATGATCGTGTTCTTGAAGTCGACCATCCGGCCCTGCGAATCCGTCAGCCGCCCCTCTTCCAGGATCTGGAGCAGGGAGTTGAACAGATCGGGATGGGCCTTCTCGACCTCGTCGAAGAGCACCACGGAGAAGGGCTTGCGGCGGACCTTCTCGGTCAGCTGGCCGCCCTCGTCGTAGCCGACGTATCCGGGAGGCGCGCCGAAGAGGCGCGAGACCGCGTGCTTCTCCGAGTACTCGGACATGTCCAGGGTGATGAGCGCCGACTCGTCGCCGAAGAGGAACTCCGCCAGGGCCTTGGCCAGCTCCGTCTTGCCGACGCCGGTGGGCCCGGCGAAGATGAACGAGCCGCCGGGGCGGTTCGGGTCCTTCAGGCCGGCACGGGTGCGGCGGATCGCCTGGGAGAGGGCGACGACGGCCTCGTCCTGGCCGATGACCCGCTTGTGCAGCTCCTCCTCCATGCGCAGGAGCTTGGCGGACTCCGCCTCGGTCAGCTTGAAGACCGGGATGCCGGTGGCCATGGAGAGCACTTCGGTGATCAGGTCCTCGTCGACGACGGAGACCACGTCCATGTCGCCGTCCTTCCACGCCTGCTCGCGCTCGGCGCGCATGGCGCCCAACCGCTGCTCCTCGTCGCGGAGGGCGGCGGCCTTCTCGAAGTCCTGGCCGTCGATGGAGGCCTCCTTGTCGCGCCGCACCACGGCGATCTTCTCGTCGAGCTCGCGCAGCTCGGGCGGGGCGGTCATCTTGCGGATGGCCAGGCGCGCACCGGCCTCGTCGATCAAGTCGATGGCCTTGTCCGGCAGGAAGCGGTCGTTGATGTAGCGGTCGGCGAGGGTGGCCGCGGCCTCCAGCGCGTCGTCGGTGATCGTCACGCGATGGAAGGACTCATAGCGGTCGCGCAAGCCCTTGAGGATCTCGATGGTCTGGGCGGTGGTCGGCTGGTCCACCTGGATGGGCTGGAACCGGCGTTCCAGGGCGGCGTCCTTCTCGATGTGCTTGCGGTATTCGTCGAGGGTCGTGGCGCCGATGACCTGGAGTTCGCCGCGGGCCATCATGGGCTTGAGCAGCGACGCCGCGTCGAGGGCGCCCTCGGCGGCGCCCGCGCCGACGAGCGAGTGGATCTCGTCGATGAACAGGACGATGTCACCGCGGGTGTTGATCTCCTTGAGGATCTTCTTCATGCGCTCCTCGAAGTCGCCGCGGTAGCGCGAGCCCGCCACGAGCGAGCCCATGTCGAGGGCGTAGAGCTGCTTGTCCTTAAGGGTCTCGGGCACGTCGCCCGCGGCGATGGCCTGTGCGAGGCCTTCGACGACGGCCGTCTTGCCGACGCCCGGCTCGCCGATCAGCACGGGGTTGTTCTTGGTACGGCGCGACAGGACCTGCATGACCCGTTCGGTCTCCAGGTGGCGCCCGATGACGGGATCGAGCTTGTGGTCGCGCGCCGACTGCGTCAGATTGCGGCCGAACTGGTCGAGGATGGTCGACCCGGCCTTCTGCCCTTCCCGGGCGCCTCCGCCGACGCCGACGGGCTCCTTGCCCTGGAAGCCCGAGATGAGCTGGTTGACCTGCGAGCGCACGCGCGGCATGTCCGCGCCGAGTTTGGTCAGAACCTGCGCGGCGACGCCGTCGGGCTCACGCGTCAAGCCGAGCAGGAGGTGTTCGGTTCCGATGTAGGAGTGGCCGAGCTGGAGGCCTTCGCGCATAGCGTATTCGATGACCTTCTTGGCGCGCGGCGTGAAGGGGATGTGGCCCGACGGGGGCTCCTGCCCCTCGCCGATGATCTCGATGACCTGAGCACGCACCTCGTCAAGGGTGATGTCCAGAGCCTCCAGCGCCTTGGCGGCAACGCCTTCGCCCTCGCGGATGAGGCCGAGAAGAATGTGTTCTGTGCCGAGGTAGTTGTGCTTGAGATTGCGCGCCTCATCCTGCGCAAGCACGATCACCCGGCGAGCACGGTCGGTGAACCGTTCGAACATTGGTACTCCTTGAGAGATTTGCGGCGCCGCAGATGCGTGACTCCTCAGCGGTGCACTCGCTGTCAACGAGCACCCGGTGCGGGCGATCCCTTCGCGAACCGGTTCCACACCGGAGATCTCCGTACCGGAGACCCGTTCGTGGCCGGACGCCTCTTGACGGAGAGCGGGAGAAAGCGGACCTGCCCCGGCGCCCGGTCGGACTTCCGGCGCCCGGTCGCGTTCACGCTCCCGGCTCCCTCGCGAAAGGGCCGTCCGCGCGGCGGGCCGACGAGTGCCCGCACCGCGGCGGTTTGACCCCACTCTAACGACGATTTCCCCGGCGGGATCCACCTGTTCGCCAGGGGCGTGAGTCAGGCGGTTCCCCACCCCGACCCCTCCCCTCCGGCCCGACCGTCAGATCCTCCGGCTGGTTCCCCCGCTTGCCGGTTCTTCTGACTCTTGATCTTCTCGTCTCCCGGGTCCTTCGTCTCCATCGTGCCTCTTCGTCGAACCACTTATGCCTGGCCCCCTTGACCTCCTTGGCAAACCCCTATTTACCCGTCTACTCGGTGAAACCCAGGTAGAGGGCAGATTTCACCTGTGAATCGACCGGTGAAATCTCAATCTGGCGAAGTTTCAGCGGAATAGGAACAACAGGAACAGAGGTTTCACCGGAGAGACACCGTCACAACCGATACTCCACCGTTTAAGGTCGGTGAAGCACCGTCGAAGACCAAGGCAGCTACCCCTTCGACTGCGTCCCAGTTCGACTGGGTCCCGGCCATCGGACTGCGCTCCCAACCATCCCCTTCAAATGCCTCAGTCCGTCCCTTCTCGCAGTCTCGGTTTCGCGTCCACACCCACAACTCGACGGTCTAGGCCTCAGAAGGCGGCGATAAGCCCCCTCCACTCCCCGCAGCTCCACCGTTTTGATCAGTGTGGACATTGGAAGCATAGGGTGTCATGCAGACGTGCAGGTTTTAAACACGAAGCAATATTTAGAAAAATAAGATTTAGATATAACATGAGATTTGAGGACGGCACGGGATTTACGAGTAACGTGAGGTTGAGGGGTGATTCAATCTCCTCCTCGCTCTCACGCTTCAACGAGGATCGTGAACGGTCCGTCGTTGACGAGTTCGACGTCCATCATCGCCCCGAATCTTCCTGTCTCGACGTGCAGTCCGTAGACATCGCGCAGCTCGCGCGCCACTTCTTCGACGATCGGCTCAGCGACATCGCCTGGGGCGGCGTGCGACCAACCCGGCCGCCTCCCCTTGCGGACGTCGGCGTATAGCGTGAACTGGGAGACGAGGAGCACGGCTGCCCCCGCTTCCTCGGCCGAGCGGCGTTCGTCGTCACCGCCGTCGGACGAACGCAGAATCCGCAGCTGGGCGATTTTGCGAGCGGTCTTCTCGATCTGCGCCCGCCCATCTCCGTGCGTCACTCCGACAAGCACGCACAGTCCGGAGTCGACCGCCCCGACGACGGCGCCGTCCACTCGCACCTCGGCGCGTCGAACCCTCTGAATGACCGTCCGCATGCCGCTCCTCTCCCCTTCCTCGTCCTTTGGCCGACAACACTCTATTCCTCGGCCGACGGCCGCCAACTCCGCAGTCCACATGGTCCGCAGTCCACTCGCCTCCTCTCGGTCCGTGCGCCGCTCATTCAAACGAAACGAGTTTCGGGCGGGCTTGGAGGCAGATCCCTCGCAATTCGCCTGGACATCAAGCGCGAAGTCGGCGACAAGGCGAGCGGCGAAACGCTGAGCCGGCCAGGAAACCCGGCCGACGAGAGCGACAGATCGCTTCCGCGTCTGTGCCAGCCTAGGCTGACAGTCTATGACGTCCTATTGGAATCACAACACGGCTTATCACAGAGAGCTCGTCAACGCGGTTCCCGTCAGGAGGCCCGCACCGGCCGCTGGGGACGCCCTCGATCCGAACGGGGTCAACGATGCCGCCTCACATCGGGGCCCCGTCACCGTCCTCGACATCGGCTGCGGCGACGGGCTGCTCGTCGAGCGCCTGCTGGCCACGGGGGCAACGGTGACCGGAATCGACGCCGATGCCGCGGCGGTCGTCCAGGCCAGCCGTCGCCTCGGACTCCCCTGCCGCCTCGGCGCTCCCGGCCCCGCGTGCAGCACCCCGCCGGGCCCCATGTCCATTTCCGATCCGTTCTCCGGCACTCCCGCGGATCCCGCCGAGGCCTCTTCTCCGCTCGATCCCGTCCAGACGGACCGGCGCACCGCCGGCGGACCGAAGGCGACGATCCTCCACGGGGACGCCCTGACCGTACCCGAACTCGACGGTCAGAGCTTCGATCTCATCACCTGCGTGGCCGCCCTGCACCACATGCCGCTGGAGCCGGCCCTTCTCCGCATGCGCGAGCTTCTGGCTCCCGGCGGCCGGCTCCGCATCGTCGGGCTGGCGGCGAACGCGTCGGCGGTGGACTGGATCGTCTCCGCTGCTCTGCTCGTGCCAGTCAGGCTCGCCAGCGCCATACATCGGGAATCCCGCGACATCGGAGTGCCCACGTCGCATCCCCGCGAATCCCTCCGCGAAATCCGCGCCGCCGTGGCGCGCCTTCTGCCCGGCTGCCGGATCCGACGCCGTTTCTACTACCGATACACGATCGCTTGGGACAAACCGAGAGCCCAACCGGAGCCGCAAAACCGACCGGATCCATAGACCCCCGGATCGCAGGGAACCCGTCCGAAGCCCGATCGCTCGGTCCGGAATCCAATCGCCCCGGCCGGAGCCCGGTCCCCGGCCGGAGTCGTGACGGCTTCAGATACCCGATGCTGGCTACGCGTGGACAATACGCAATGGCCGCTAAGCGGACATCCGTGACAGTCCGCTACAGGCCATTAGCGGACTACTAGGCGAACGGCCCTGCAGGCTACCAGCCGCCGCGACCGGAGCCGCCGCCTCGACGCCTTCGACGCCATGTGCCCCTCGAGCCCATCCGCTGCTGCTCGGGGCCGAGGTAGAACACCGAGGCGATCACGGCCGCCAGCCGCAACCATGAGGAAAAGGGCAGGACGACGGGCATGATGTACGGCCACACCATGACGAGCGCTCCCGCGCCCAAGGCGCCCATCCAGAAGCCCTTAGGCCTGCGAGCCAATCCGAAATCGCCCGACGGGCGCAGGAGGCAGGCGATCAACGCGAACAGGACGAGACCCGAGAGCGCGATCCACACCCCGAACGACAGGTAGGAGCTGAAAGCATACGTGTCCGACGCTGCGTCGATCGTCTTCATCTTCTCATTTCCCTCCGTCATAGTCTGGCGACGCTTCCATTCCGTCGCCGTCCGGCGACGCCTCAGTTCCGCCATGGCGCGGCGATGCCTCGGCTCCGTCGTAAGAAGTCTCGCCGTCCAGCGAACCGACTCGCCGAGCGGCGCTGGGACGGTCAGCTCCGCCGGCAGCGCCGGAAGCGCCACCTGCACGCGATCCACCACCCGGCAGCCGGCGCGAGCCGCGGAACTCCGCGCCAGGCCGTTCGGCGGGGGACGCGCTCGACTTCCCGCCGGGATCGACGATCGCTTCCTGCCCGGCGGTGAAGCCTCCGACGTCGACGACGGCGTCTACGGCGACGGCCCGCCTGATCAGGGCGAGGGCGATCGGCCCGTCCTCGGGGTGCCGCACGGAGGCCAGGACCGTTCCCGCGACCCGTCCGTCGACCTCGACCGCGGTGCCCGGCGCCGGCAGTGCGTCGAGCGAGCCCTCCAGGTACAGTTCGACCAAGCGCCTCGGCGGACGTCCGAGGTTGACGAGTTTGGCAACCGTCTCCTGCCCTCGATAGCAGCCTTTGTCCAGGTGCACGGCCGTGCGCAGCCAGTCGAATTCGTGCGGCAGGGACTTCGCCTCGACGTCCTTGGCCTGCGGGCGCCAAGCCGCAAGCCGCGCAGCCTCCCATGCGAGCGCGCCGGCGGGCGTGTAGCCGGCGTCGGCGAGCCGCGCGACCGCCTCGTTCAGGTCCCTCCGCTCGACGAGGACGACGAACCTTCCCCACCCCTCAGCCGGGTGGGCCGATCCGGGCGGCGTGTAAGTCGCACCGCCCGCGGCCGGACCCGGCCATGGATCGGTCCATATGAGGGGGACGGTTTCGGCGTAGGCGATCTCCCGCCACGCATCGCTCGGCTGCGCGCCACGATCGATCGCACTCCGGACAAGCCCATCGGCCGCATGTCGGCCGAGACCTCCGATCGCGGCGAGGTCCTCGCGGATCGCGACTTCGACGCGCATCGTGAAGCGCATCGAATCGAGGAAGTCGACCCACCCGGCTCCGTGGCCGGGATCGGTGACAAGCCAGGTCGCCTCGCCGTCCTCGACCGCGAAGGCGGCGTTCTCGACGTGCCCGGACGGGCCGAGGAGCAGGGTCTCCGTCGAATCGCCGGCTCGGAGCCCGATCATGCGCTGGCTCGTCAGGGAGTTGAGCCATCCCAGCCGGTCCGGCCCCGAGACGCGCACGACGTCCCAGTCGGAGAGGTCCACGAAAGCCCGGCCGCCGTCGAGCGCCCGGTACTCGGCGGACGGGTCGCCGTAGTGCAGGGCCGGCCCGCAGGCGTCCGTCGGCCCGGAAGCGAGCATCGTCTTGGCGTCGGGGACGCCCGCCGGCACCGCACCGTCCAGATCCAGCGTCATTCGCGTCCCACACGGGTCAGGCGCCCGGCCATGTAGCTGCGGAGCTCGTGCCCGAACGCCGCTATGTCGTAGGCGACGAACAGATCCGAGGCGACCAGCCCGGCCATGATCCGGGCGCCTTCGAAGGCTGCCGCCGTCGGCGTGGAGGCGATGGCGTCGGCCGTCATCTGCACTTGCGGGCCTTTGATGACCCCGCCCCACGTCATGCAGTGCCCGGACGGGTTGGCGGTGACGGCTTCGAGGATCGTCGCGCCCTCGCGCCGGTCCACGCCGGGAGCCGCGCGGACGTATCCCGTCAGGCTCGACCACAGCCGGTCCTTGGTCAAGCGGGAGTACGCGACGTCCCCGCGCTCCTCTCTGTCGACGGCGCCCGGCCCCTCCGAGGCGAGCCACGTACGGGAGGAGAGGGCGAGATAGGGGCCGCCGTCGTCATTGCCGACGGTCATCTCGTGGAGGTAGGCAGCGGCTTCGACGTCCTCGTACTCGAGGATCCCCGCACCCCGCCACGACCCGACGAGCCAGGCCATCGGATACGCCTCGGGCGCAAGGCCCTCGGGAATCTCAAAAACCATGGCCTCAGGCTACGACAGGAACAGCGCCGCGGCATAGGAGATCACGCCGAGGGCACAATGCGGGACGACGGCGAGGCTGATCGCGACCCTGCACCCCTTCAGGCTCCTGGCCGCCAGATCGGTCAGACCGGCCACGACGCCGTACATGAGCGCGACGCCGAAGACCCAGACGAACGCCTTGAGCAGATAGGGCGGGCCGATGACGAATACCAGCACGAGTCCGCCGATGTAGGCGTAGAAGGTCAGCCAGGCGATGAGCCATCCGCTGCGGCGCTCGCGTTCGAAGCGCGCCCCCGTGGCGTACCTGCCCAGGGAGCCGGACAGAATGCAGACCGCGACGACCGGTGCCAGCCCTCCGTGGAGTCTGTCGACGAGGACCACCCAGAAGGCGCCCGACACGGCTATCAGGCACCCCACATACGTTCCAGCGATCTGCTCCAGGCGATTCCCGCTCCGGTCCTTGCGCACCATCTCCCCGATGAACACCGCGAAGACCGCGAAGGCGGCGACGTAGACGAGCTGCAGCCCGCCCAGCCAGGTCGCTCCGACCGCGAGCGCGGAGACGACGCCCATGATGACGCCGGCGACCCGCGGATGGGGCAGGCGCATCGCGCGCACCCACCCGGGGACGAACGCGACGAGCAGTCCGACGACGAAGAGGACCGTCACCAGCCAGGGAAGGAGTGACTCGTCGCCGCGGTCCGGGCACACGTCCCGAAGGGCCCTGCACGGCCGGCCCGAGGGAACGCCCGCGCATGGGTTCGGGCATCTGTCGCGTCTGTGGGCGTCGCCGGCGTATTCCAGCCATCCGGCCACGGCCAGAAGCACCGCGCCGACCGACGCGGACAGGAGGCCGCACCAGTCGTCGACCCGCGAGGAACGACCCCGGTTCGCCGACCCGGAGGCGCGGGCACCCCGCCGGGCGTCCGCGGGGCCAACGACCCGGCCGGCTGACGGCACGTCACCGCCCCTTCCGTCCGCCGGAGCGTCCGCGGAAGGCGGACCCGCCCGCTCGGCGCCGCCATGCAAGGGCTCGGCACCGGGAGCGTCTGCGCCCGACGGGCCCGTCCCTCTGGCCGGGCTCGCGCCCGCGGGCATCGCGGCTGCGTCGTCTACAACGTTCCCGCGGGATTCGGGGGCACCGGTGGACTTGGGTGAGTCGCTCATGCGGTCATTCTCGCATGTCCGCATTCCACTCCTCACCTCGTCCCGCCCTCCGGTCCGCGCGCCGACGCCGGCCCGGCGGATCACATCCCCGGCGTGCACTCCGACGTCCGAGCGCGACGCCTGTCGCCTTCGCGCAGCCACCGCTTAAAATGGTCGCTGAAAGGAGAGATGAAGGGGAGAGGGCCGTGGACGCTGTGCTTCTGACCGCCGAAGGCGGCGGTCCGGGATCCGTGCTGCCCGGGCTCTCGCTTCTGACCCTCGACGTCCACGTCGCTCCCCTGACCACGTCGGCGCTCGCCGCGAGCCTCGACGCTCCGGTCATCATCCTCGACGGGCGTCGGGACCTCGTCTCCGCGCGGACGCTTTGCCGCGCCGCAACCGATCCCATGGACGCGCCGCCCATTCTGCTCGTGTTGGAGGAAGGCGGCTTCGCCGTCGTCGCGGCCTCGTGGGGCGCCGCCGACACCGTCCTCTCCAGCGCTCCGCCGGCCGAGATCCAGGCGCGGTTGAGGATTCTGCGCGAGCATGCCACAGCCAGCGTCGTCGTGGAGGATCCTCCTGCGATCGTCGAGGCGGGAGAGCTCACCGTCGATCCGATCTCCTTCAAGGCGGAGATCGGAGGGAGGCGTCTCGACCTGACGTACAAGGAATTCGAGCTCCTCCGCTACCTCGCGAACCACCCCGGTCAGGTGCTCTCCCGGGAGACGCTTCTCGAAGACGTCTGGGGGTACGCCTACTACGGCGGCTCGCGGACGGTCGACGTCCACGTGCGTCGCCTGCGGGCCAAACTGGGCCCCGAATACGACGCGGTCATCTCCACCGTCCGCAACGTCGGCTATCGCTTCGACCCGGAGGCCTGAACGCCTCGCGCCCCCGCACAACCGGGCGACGGACCGTCCCTCCAGGCCAGTCGACCCCGGCCTTCGCGACCGGGCAGCGGGGTACGACCGGGCGACGGACCGAATCGGACGACGGGCGGAGAGGACACTCGAGAATCCGAGCCCGCAGTGGCATGACACGGCTGGCGTCCATGCCGTATGCTTGAGGCACGACATCGGATCGCGAAAGCCCCGGGCTCCAACTATTGCCGCTGCGAGCGGCCTTCGCGCCGACTGGCGCTCTCAGGTCCGGTGTCCCTTTCAATGGGGAGGTCACACGCGATGTGGCCTCCTCGTATTTTCCCTTCACGCCATGTCTCCCTCGCGTTCGCGCCGGCATGTATCCCGGCGCAGTCGGACGCACACGCGCGCCTCCGACGCCCATCGGCGGTCGCGCCCGGCCGGAACGCGAGCGCGATCCGGGTCGCCGAACCCACACGAGCGGCCTTCCCGAACAGGTGCCCGCTCGCCCCGCACTCCATGGCCGCAGCCTGCGACCGCCCGATTTTTCCGCGGATTCACGCCGATGAGGTCGAAGCGCGCCGACGCGTCGGAGAAGATGGCGGGCACTTTCCCTGAAAATGCCCTATTCTGGCGGGTGGACAGCCTTCGCCGTGGAGGCAACCGTTCAGATCAGGAGATCTCGTGTCACCTAAGTTCTCGAAGTCCGATTCGCTGTTCGATTTGCTTACAGCACAATCCCAATTCCTTCTTCAGTCAACGAAGATCCTTGCCGAAATCGTCGGCGCCGACCACAAGAGCAGGATCGATCTGAATGAGGAGCTGCACAAAGTCGAGCAGAATGCGGACGACGCCTGTCACGTCGTACTCAACAAGATCAACCAGTCCTTCGTCCTCCCCTTCGATCGCGAGGATCTCTACGCCCTCGCCTCGGTTCTCGATGACTGCGTCGATCTCATCGACGAGGCCGGCGACAACATCATCCTCTACCGCCCGCAGTCCCTTCCGGCCGGGGTGGCGACCCAGGTCGAGATTCTGCAGTCCTGCGCCAAACTGACCAACGAAACGATGGGGCGCCTCGCCCGCATCAACGACAACGAGTCCGTCCGCGAGTCGTGGATCCAGGTCAACGAGCTGGAGAACCAAGGCGACAAACTCTACCGGTCGATGATAGCCGAGCTGTTCGCCGGTGGAACGGACGCCCTCGAAGTCCTCAAGATCAAGTCCGTTCTCGAGACCCTCGAGAGCGCGATCGACGCATTCGAGCATCTCTTCGGGACCGTCGAGGCGATCGCCATCAAGGAGTCATGACAGTGGACACGACCTTCTTCCTGGTCGCCACAATCGTCGTCGTCGCCCTCATCTTCGACTTCACGAATGGCTTTCACGACGCTGCGAACGCCATAGCGACATCGGTCGCGACACGAGCGCTGTCACCGAGGATCGCCCTCGTCATCGCCGCGATCATGAACTTCCTCGGCGCGCTGCTGGGAACCGAGGTGGCCAAGACCATCGGCGGCGGAATCGTCGACATATCACCGGATTCGGGCACGCACGGCCTGGTCATCGTCTTCGGGTCCCTTCTGGGCGCGATCGCGTGGAATCTCATCACGTGGTGGTTCGGACTTCCCTCGTCTTCGTCCCACGCACTGATCGGCGCCCTGGCGGGGTCCGGCATCGCCGCCTCCTTCACCGTCCACTGGCCGGTCATCCTCGACAAGGTCGTCCTTCCGATGATCTTTTCGCCGCTCATCGGCTTCGTGCTCGCCTACGTCCTCATGCGGATCCTCCTCAAGGTCCTCGCGCGGGCGGCCTATAGGAAGACGATGCGTAGGTTCCGGCGGGCCCAGATGTTCTCGGCATCGGCCATCGCCCTCGGTCACGGCCTCCAGGACGCCCAGAAGACCATGGGCGTGATGGTCCTGGCCCTGACTGCGGGCGGATACCATACGGCGGCGGACGCCCACATCCCCCTCTGGGTTCAGGTGAGCGCCGCGGCGGCCATCTCGGCGGGCACGTACACGGGCGGATGGCGGATCATGAAGACGCTGGGGCAGAAGATCATCGACCTCGACCCGGCTCGCGGATTCGTCGCCGAGTCCGTGGGCGCAGGGGTTCTCTACACGACGGCGTTCTGGCTGCACGCGCCGATCTCGACCACCCACACGATCACCTGCGCGATCATGGGCGTGGGCGCGACGAAGCGGCGTTCGGCCGTCCGTTGGGGGATCGCGGGAAACATCGTGACGGCCTGGGTCTCCACCCTTCCGGCGGCGGCGGTCATCGCCGGCCTGGCGACGTGGATCCTCCAAGCCGTATTCCTGTGACCGGCCGCCCGGCTATTCGAGGCGTCCCTGCTCGACCAGCGTCGCTGCGACGAAGAACTCCCTGGCGGTGGCCAAGAGAGCCGAATCACGGCGTGTGACTTCGGTGGCCAGCGGATGGGTATCGGCCTCGATCCACACGGCTTCGATCTCGCCCAGATGCCGAGCGAAAGTCGCGGATGACTCCAGAAGAGCGGCGAAGTCGCCCTCGTACGCTCCGGCGAGGACCAGATCCCATTCCTGCCGGATCGCACCGGGTTTGGGGATCGAGTTCGCCTCGCCTGCATCTCCCCGCCCCCGCAGGGCCGTGACGACGGCTTCGAACCGGCGTGCGACGTCGTCCGGCTCCCTCCGGATCCATTCGCGCAGGAGGTAGCCCCTCCACAGGATTCCCGGCAGGCTGTCCTCCGGCGAGCGCACCCACGATTCGGCGACCACATCGACCCCCTCCGAATCGACGAGCGCCTGAACGCGCGCCACCGCGTCGCGGTCGGTCTCTCGAAAATGCCTTCCCATGGGAAGGAGCGCCTGAGCCGACGTATGGGCGAGCTCAGAATTGTAGGCGACGTCCGCCTCCCCCTCGATGGCCTCTATCTGGGCGTCGTCCAATTGCGCCGGACGGCGAGGCTTTCTGTTCATGGCAACCTCCTTTGGCTCCCCTCCATTGTCGCTCACATGGCCCGCCAAAGGAATCGGATTGCGTCGACCAACGGTGGGAGAAGGCACAGGCGACGCGGAAGGCGCGGATCGTCTGTCTGGTGCCGACACATGACCGCACCGCAGCAGGCCTGACGCGAAGCCGGCACACGCCATGCTGAAACCGCGCTCCGGCCCACCGCAACTGCAATCCGCGCGAGGCCGGCATCGCCCGCAGCACCGAATGGGTTGCGAACGCCACTGCGAGATCGCAGTCCCCGCTTCGACGCAGACGCTCACAGGCTGTACACTCATTATGGGCCTGTAGCTCAATGGTAGAGCCGCGGACTTTTAATCCGTAGGTTGTGGGTTCGAGTCCCACCGGGCCTACCGCGGAGGGGGCGGAACCGACTGTCATCGGTTCCGCCCCCTCGCGTATTCGAATGCTCGGATGCAGCGGCCGCGTGTTCGCCCGCCGCGGAGAACGGCGTGACACCACTGCTCGGCCAGCCGGATGCCCGCCGGCCGGCGCGGCAGAAGGGCTCTTAGGCGCGCGAGGCCGAGCGAAGCATCCAGGCCTGCTTCTCCAGCCCCCTGGCGATGCCGATGAGAAGGTCGTTGGTCAGGTGATCGACTTCGTCGACTGCATCGAGGGTCGCCTTGATCCGGTCGGAAGCTCCCATGAGGAGTTCCTCGAACTGCGGGTAGACATCGTCGACCTTGAGCACCCCGGCCTCGATCTGCTTGAGACCGGTCTGGGCGGCGACGGTGGCAGCGCGCCCGTCAGGGGTGCCGCCGAGGGCGGCGAGGCGCTCGGCGACGTCGTCCGCGCCGACGCGGACCTCCTCGACGATCTCGTCGAGCTGGAGGTGGAGCGCGCGGAAGCGGGATCCCTGGATATTCCAGTGCGCCTGCTTGCCGAGCAGGGACAGGTCGGTCAGATCGACGAGGGCCTGCTGGAGCGCCTTGTCGACGACGGGCGAGAGTTGGTCAGTCATTGTTACTCCTCGGATGTCAGATTCGTTTTCTGGAACTATTCCAGTCTAGATGCCCTCGCCCGCCGGAGGCATGTCTTCCCGGCGGATGAGACCATGAACACCGTCATATCTTGCCATCGTTCGCCCGGGCAGCGGCGAGCGCCACACGTGACGCCTCCCGCCTCCGGTCACCGCACTGCCGGTGAGCAGGCTGGGACTCACGCCCGAGCAAGTCAAGCTCGCCGCGCATCCTCACGGGCGAGCTAAGGCGTCTCCGTGGCCCGCGCCACGGGTGCGGGGTCGGGGCGACATGAGAATGAAGATCCGGCCTACCGGGGCGCTGCAAACGTGCGGGCTGGAACCGCGCTCGCCCGCCGGGCTCCGCCTCCGGCGCAGGTCCGATTCGCGCCCTCATGCCGAGTGCCGCTGGCGCGCTCAGCGCCGACGCGTCAGTGGACCTTCACATTCGCGAGTTGCCGTACCTGCCGGCCGGCGATGGGCTGGCTCGTCGTCACGAGGACGGTGGCTTGGCGAGCGATCGTCGTGCACATATCCGGCGCATCGGGGAGGGTTCCGGATATCGTGGCGACGTCGATCGTGGTCGAGGTCTCTTCGACGACGACTCTAGAGCCGTAGCACCTCTTATCCCCGGACGCGAAGGAGAAGCGCAGCTGGTTGTCCGACACCTGCTTGTAGCCGCTCCACCGAACCACGCTCTCGTGGGTGAGATCGTCACGCGAAGGATCGTCGGACCCCGACGTCCCCGTGCTCTTGCCGCCCCCACCGGTACTCCCCGTGCTTCTACCGGTGGCACTGGTGCCACCGGTAGAAGACGGATGTGAGGTAGAGTCACCGCGAGGCGAAGCCAAGCAGGCCCCTGTGAAGACGACGGCCGTCAGGGCCGCAGCCAATGCGTAACCTCTACTTCGCATAGTCATCGTCAGTCGTTATTGGCCTTCTCGTAGAGACTTCCCATTCGATTGTCGAAGTACGACCCGCCGATGTAGACCGGGGCCCCCTTAGCGGGCTTGAAGGAGGTCACGCTTCGCACGTACCCCAGACCGCTGGCGCTGTCGTGATCCTGCAGCCACGGGCCTCCGGACGCCCCTCCACCGAAGTTGCACCCTTCGATGTTGTGGAAATACCAGCGGGTGAAGAGCCCGATGGTCCTCGTCCCGGTTCGCCCGGTGCAGACCTGCATGCTCTCGCCGTTGTCGATATTGCCCGGGTATCCGTACACGGTCGCGTCGAACCCGTAGGACCCGCCGGTGACGATGCCGTGCCCCCCAACGGTGTCGGTCAACTTCTGACCTTTCTCATTGTTGAACGTGTTCACGAAGGCGACATCCGAATTAAAACCTTTTCCACTAGGTCCATTCTGGATCCAATCGTTATAGGTACGCATAATACGCGCCTGGAACGTCCCATAAGGCCGGCTTCCATGGTTGTAATCGGGAATGAAGACCCAGTTGGAATGCCAACCCTTGTTCGGCCCTTCGTACACGCAATGACCGGCTGTGATGACGGTATTGTGGCTCTTGCTGCCGACAACCGAACCAGAGCACATATAGTCATTTCCATCGGACTTCCTGAAGAAGACCTTCCCGTTGGTGCGAGTGGCACCCGTCGCGGGTTTGGAAGAGGCCGCAGGCGCAACGTTCCCCTGAACGGAGGAGCCGCCTTGCTGCACTGTTCCGCCGTTCTTCACCGTTCCTTGAGGCGCATTCGCCGGCGCTATGGGCTTGCTGAGAACCCGTGCCGGCTTGATCGACTTGAGGCTGTCGCTCTGGGACTTGCGCCTCGGATCGATGAGCTTGCTCGTCTGGGACTTGCGCCTCGGATCGATCAGTTTGCTCGTTTGAGACTTGCCCTTGCTCGCAGAGGCGTTGCCGGACTGGTCGGAGACGCCGCTGGACTGGGACGTGCCGTTGCTCTGGGTACCGCTGGTCGGAGACGTCGACGATTTGTCGGAGGCCTCGGAGGGAGTCGGCATCGGCGCGGGCTTGGCGTTCGCCAACCGCTGGGGAGTCCAGTAGTCGTACACCTCCTTGTAGCCGCGGGAGTTCGCGTCGTTGACGGGAGCGTCCGCCGAAGAAACCGTCAGCTTCTGCGGATGCGGGATCCGCGAGCCGTCCTGTGCGACCACAGGCGCCCTCGTAGCGCTGCTGGAAGGCGACAACGTCGGCTGGCGTCCCGGCCCTGTGTCCTCGGCGGCGCTCGCCTCCAAGGAAAGCACGGAAAGCGACAGAGCCAACGTCGATCCGAGGATCACTCGGGGAATGACTGTCCTTTTTTTCATCACAACCTACAATCCGGCCCTATGGAAGCCCCCGCCGTCCTTCGGGCGACGCACCCGACTGCTTCGCAGTTCAGATGCTGTTATCTCTTACTTTGGGCACGGCCGATTCGCCCGAAGGGCCAAACCTGGCGCGCGGAAACTTCCAGGTTTCACAGACCCGTCGCGAACAACGGCCGCACCCACGACGGTATTCACTTCGCGCACCCGCTGTCAACGGATATCGGAGACCTCCCCTACTCACGGCGACTTCCCGCCCGTGGCGCACCGCCCGGCCTCAGGCCGAGCCAGCTGAAGGCTGAGCCCGCGCCGACGCTGCTACTCGCGCCGCTGTGGGCGTCCGGCTTAAGCCGGACGCCCACAGCGGCGACCGCATCCCGATCGCGGATTGCGGGCTAGATCTCGGCCCCGACGAACCAGGCCGCCTGGTACGGCGCGAAGTCGATCCGCGGCAAGCGCAGATCCCAATCGTATCCGCCGAGCAGCTCGTGGGCGTCGAATCCCACTCGTTTGGCGAGGACGTCGTGACGCAACGACACGGTCTCGCCGGTGAAGTTGTACACCTGGACCATCTTCCCCAGAGGATGGTTGCGTTCCAGGATGAGCAGACGGTGCTCCGGGCTCTCGATCGGAACGGAGGGGGTCGCCGCATGGATCTGAGTCGTGGCGGTGCGAACGGCAAGGATGTGCCGGATCGCCGCGTTGACCCTGCCGGCGGGACTGGCCGTGTCGGTCTCGACCGCCTTGGCCAGATCCCAGTCCATGAACGGACGGTGCGCCCAGCGGTTGTCCTCGGCATGCGACGGGTCGTCGACGTAGTGCATGTCGTTGAACATCCCGAGTTCGTCGCCCATGTACAGCAGGGGGACCCCGCCGTAGCCGCTGATCACGGCGTACATGAGCGCGATCCGGGCGACCGCCAGCTCGACGGCCTCCTCGTCGCCTTCCTCGACGGCCTTCTCCAGACCCGCCAGGCTCGCGCAGCTCCCCGAGATGCGGCGGTCCCCGGTGACGGGGTTCTCTTGGAAGACCAGCCCCCGGGCGAACGAGCCCGGGAAGGCTCCCGAGTAGAAGTCGGAGAGGTACTTGCGGTGCTCGAACCCCGTCACGCCGACCATCTCGGCGTCGTGGTCCGAGATCGCCCAGCCGATGTCGTCATGGCAGCGGACGTACGTCGCCCATGTCGCGCTCGTCGGCTTGAGGGGCATCTCGGCCAAGGCCACCTGCGCCATCTCCGCTCCGCCCGTGGCCAAGGAGTTCCACAGCTGAACCATGAGCTCGTTGTGATAGGCCATGTCGGAGACGAGACCGTAGTGGTGCCCCACACCCAGGTAGGGCATGAGATCCTCGGGGGCGACGATCGCCTCCGCCTTGAACGCCACCGCGGGAGCGGCGATGCGAAGGCACCCGCGCAGGACCTGCGTGAGGTCGTGGACCTCCGGCTGGTTCTGGCAGTTGGTCCCCATGCGCTTCCAGATGAAGGCGATGGCGTCCAAACGGAAGACGTCCACGCCCTTGTTCGCCAGCCAGCAGATGAGCTCGACGAATTCGTAGAGCACATCGGGATTCGCCCAGTTGAGGTCCCACTGGTACTCGTTGAACGTCGTCCACACCCACTGGCCGGCCTCGTCGTTCCAGGTGAAGTTGCCGGGGGCGAAGTCCGGGAAGATCTCCGGCAGAGACCTCTCGTACTGATCCGGCATCTCGCGGTCGGGGAACATGATGAAATAGTCGCGATACCGCGGCTCGCCCCTGCGGGCGGCCTCGGCCCACTCGTGTTCCTTGGCCACGTGGTTGAGGACGAGGTCCATCACCAGGCTGATGCCGTTCTCCCGCAGGCTCTTCGTCAGCCGTTCGAGGTCGTCCATCGTGCCGAGGTCGGAGCGCACCTTGCGGTAGTCGGCCACCGCGTAGCCGCCGTCGTTGGCCCCATCCCTCGGCTGGAGGAAGGGCATGATATGGAGGTACTTCACGCCCAGTCCCGTGAGATAGTCGATGTGCTCGCCCACACCCGCCAGGTCACCGGCGAAACGGTCGGCGTATGCGACGTACCCGATCATCTCGGGCTGCTGGAGCCAGTCGGGACGCAGAATGCGCTCCTGGTCCAGGTCCTTGAGCTCCTCGGGCCGCTCGGACATTGCGGTCGTGACGATCTCGGCGAGCCTGGACTCGACTTCGTCGACCCGTCCCGGGTAGAGGATCTCCAGGCTGGACCGGATCTGAGGGATGTACCGCGCCCAGCGCAAGTCGAAGTCGCGCTGGGTCGCTGCGTCAAGCCCCATGTCAGGTCTCCTGGGTCTCTACGACGACGTCCTCGCCGACGTTGGGCTCGTCGGAGCCCGGCAGGGGCCGCACGATGAGCACGTCGCGGTGGGCTTTGCGCACGACTTCGGATGCCACGTTCCCGAGGAGGCGCCCGACGATCGACGTGTCGCGGATGGCGCCGAGGACGAGGGCGTCGACCTCGTATTGCTTGGCGGCCTCGAGGAGGGCCACCGCCGGCTCGGCGTCGACGAGGAGCGCCGCGGCCACGCGCGCACCGTGCTGTTCGACGATAGCGACGGCCTCTTCCAAGGCCTTCGTCGCAGTCGCGGCGCCCGGCACCTGGCCGAGGGTGGCCACCTGGGCGGCGCTCGCCTCCTGGCTGGCGCTCTCGCGCGGGCTCAGCGTGGTGTAGGCGCAGACGATGACGACGTCCGCCCCGTTGGCGGCGGCGAGGCCGGCCGCCCTAACTATCGTCGGCTCCGCGAGGAGACTGCCGTCGGTGCCGACGAGAATCCGGTTGTAAGCCGGTACTTCAGTGATGCTCATTTATTCCCCTACTTCTCCTTCTCCGAAAAGACCTTGGGAGGTGCGGTGACGTCGTCCATATCGCGGACGATGGGCGGCTCCTTTATCCAGAGCGTCGCCGCAGCGGCCAGCCCCATGCAGACCCCGGCGAACGTTATGGCGTGCGTCGGGTTTCCGCCGAGCAGATGCTTGAAGACCCAGCCGAACGACACGGTCTCCAGAAGCTGCGGTATGACGATCATCATGTTGACGATTCCCATATAGACGCCGTAGCGACTGGATGGGACCATGCGCACAGCCATGATATACGGGACGCCCATCATGGACGCCCAACCGATGCCGAATCCGACCATCGGAATGAAGACGAGGTACTTGTCGGTGATGTGCGGGAAGATCAGCAGACCGACCATCGAGAAGAGCAGACAGACGATGTGGACCCACTTCGCTCCGCGCTTCTTCGCCACGGAGACGAGGGAGAAGGCGACGCAGAACGTCACGACGTTGTAAAAGCCGTTGACCAGGCCCGTCCACGCCGTGGCGTCCTCGTAAAGCGCGGACTTCGTATCCTCCGTGCCGTAGATCGATTTGGCGATCGACAGCGAGACGTACTGCCAGTAGACGAAGAGCGCGTACCACTGGAACAGGTAGACGAGGGAGAGCTTGCGCAGCTCCTTGGGCATCTCGACGATGGCGACCCAGATGTCCTTGAGGGCCCCGAAGCGCTCGCGTTCCTTCTCCGCACGCATCTTCTTGAGCTCTTCCGGCGTCGGCGGGATCTCATTCGTGGAGAGGACCGAGACCAGGACCGACCCGATCGAAAACACCGCGCCGACCCAGAAGGCCGCGAAGACCCAGTAAGGCAGGCCGCCCGCGCGCGACTCTCCAAGGAGCCACTTGAAGAGGAACATAGAGATGTTGGCGAGGGTGATGCCGAAGCCGGTGAAGAAGGACTGGGCGAGGAAACCCTTGGCGGTCTGGCTCGGGGGCAGTTTGTCCGCGATGAAGGCGCGGTAGGGTTCCATGGCCGTGTTGTTGGAGGCGTCGAGCAGCCAGAGGAGGAGCACGGCCATCCACAGCGCGGAGACCATCGGGAAGAGGAAGAGACAGACGGAGCACCCCACTGCGCCGACGAGGAAGTAGGGCTTTCGCCGCCCCCACTTCTCGCTCCATGTGCGATCGGAGAGGGCGCCGATGACCGGCTGAATCAGCAGGCCGGTGATGGGGCCGGCCATGTTGAGCAACGGCAGTTCGTCTGGAGTGGCTCCCAGCAGATTGTAGATCGGGTTGATGGCCGTCTGCTGCATGCCGAAGGAATACTGAATGCCGAAGAAACCGAAGTTCATCAAGAGAATCTGCTTCATCGACATCATCGGCTTATGCCGAATGAGGGTTGTCGTCTTTTCGCTCATGGGACCTCGTTCTATGAGGAGACGCTCTGAGTGGCGTCGAGATATTCCTGCAAATGATTGAGAATGGACTCCCAGCCGTCGGAATAGTCCTGAGCGGCTTCGGAAGTGTAGGGGCCCTGCACGATGCGTAGAAGCGTCTTGCCATGGCCGAGGCGAGTGAATTCGACGCGAAGCTCAACGGGTTTGGCGGGATCGATTCCGGGGATTCCGCTGATGCGCTGCTTCGTCACCAGGACGTCCGGGTAGAAGACCTCCGTGTAGAGGCCGTCAACCACCCATATCCGGGATGGGTCGTCGTCGCGGGTCTTGGTGTGCCGGAGTCGTCCGCCCAGCTTCGGGTCCAGTTCCACGGACTCCGGCACCACGTGCCAGCCGTCCGGAGCGAACCACTGGGCGAGTGCCTTCGGCTCGGTGAAAGCCCGGAACAGAACGCTTCGCGGCACATCGAATTGCCGCTCGACCTCGAGGATCGTATCGGGTTCCATATCGATTTCTCCGTTGCAATCGGGGATGGGCAATCGTCGGTTGCCCGGGGTGAGAGGCCGCAGAGACCATGTGATGCCAGCTGCTTCGGTACACGCCAGTCGCCGCCTGGTGATGTAGATCCTACGCCCTCGTGGGACCGATCCTAAGCCCATTCCGTGAGAAAGTGTAACCGTGCCCACTACGTGAGATGCGGTGTAAACACGGTCTCCGCCGACCTAGGGGCGGGGCTTTGCCGGTCTAGGGGCAGGGCTTTACTCGAACTCCACGTCTGCCACGAGGCCCGCGTGGTCGGAGACGGGAAGGTGGACGACGCTCGCCTCTCCTCCGGGGACCATTCCCCACCCGAGGACGTGATCGATCTGGGCGTCCGGGGCGTCTTCCGGATAGGTCAGGCCCTCAGCCAGAACGCCGAGTCCGCTCCCCCTGCGCACCTTCTCCACGTCCATGTTGAGATCCCCGAGCACGAGGATCGGAGCCCCGCGAATGCCGCGACGCCGGGCGATCCGCGGCAGGCGGCGCTCCAGCCAGGCCAGTTGGCGGGAGTTGAGGGCCGAATTCGGCGCCAGATGGGTGGCGCACACGAGGAGCGGGCGCCCCGCGTCGAGCGCGGCAACGATGGCCATGCGCTGCTCTTCGAAACGGATGTACCGCCCCGCGACGCCGCGCTCGCCGGAGAGGTCGCGGCGGATCGGGGACTTCCAGCTGGGCAGGCGCAGGACCTTCCAGGACAGGACGGGGAGCCGCGTGGCGAGGGCGATTCCGTATCCCGACCGGCGGCGTCCGCGCAAAGCGGCGGCGAAGGCCGTCAAGAGGCGCCGAGCCGGCGCGAAACGCCGGTTCGCCAGGTTCGAGGCCGCCGAAAGCGATCGATAGGCGGAGGGGGCGAGGCCTCGCAGGGGTTCGTCGACTTCCTGCAGCGCGAGGACGTCGAGGCCGAGTTCGGACAGTTCCGTCGCTGCCGCTTCGAGGGCGTCTCCGGCGGACAGCCCCGCCTCGCGGGCGCCCGCGGAGGGAGTGCCGCGCTGAACGTTGAAGGTGGCCACTCTCATCCCGGTGGTGTCGCAGTCAGGGCGAGAACGCCCCAGCGGCGCGGCTAGTCGTCGGCGTCGAATGTCAAGCACACCGAGTTCATGCAATAGCGCAGCCCGGTGGGCGTCGCGGGCGCGTCGGGGAAGACGTGGCCGAGATGGGAATCGCACGCGGCGCAGCGCACCTCAGTGCGCGGATAGCCCAGCTTGTAGTCGGTGTCCGTCGTGACGGCGTCGCTGTCGGCTGGATCGTAGAAGCTCGGCCATCCGCAACCGGACTCGAATTTCGCGTCAGAGCGGAAGAGCTCGGCCCCGCAGGCGCGACACCGGTAGACCCCTTCGCGGCTTTCGTCCAGCAGCTCGCCGGTCCAGGGGGCCTCCGTGCCGGCTTCGCGCAGCACGTGGAACTCGAGCGGAGTCAAAGCCTCGCGCCATTCGTCGTCGGTACGGGGAAGATGCGGCTTGTCGGTCACGCATCCATCGTGGCGCACACTGCCCCCCTCAGTCCACCGTCACTCGCTCTCGGCTGAGAGACTCCGTCCGCAGGAGGCGCCCGCGGGAAAGAATGGCTCACCCCCGGGGCCGCGGGCCATGGCGCTCACTCGCGAAGCGCCCGCGGGAAGGCACCCGACTGTGCATCGGCCGGGAGCCCGCGCGGAGTGTGCGCCTGAGAACGCGCACCTGGCCTTGGGGGACCCCGTCGATCCGGGGCAGAGGCCTCTCGGAATCTTCGCCGAGGGCAAGGCGCGCATCGTGTCGACCCGCGCCTTGCCGCAGGCTTCACTTCCTGACGTGCTTCGACTCTCCGTCACGAGGGGAATCGGGCCCCAACCCGCCCTGCACTCCGGTCTCGCGGGCCTCGACTTCAGCCTGCGAGGCGATGTCGTCGACGTTGTATATGGCGGTCTCGGTCATAGACGCGCGCTTGTGGCGGCGTTCACGCTCCGACTCACCGGCGCTGTGGCCGCTCTCGCGGGCCTCCTTCCTCCACGCGGCCTCGTCGCGCTCGCGCAGCGCGTCCTCTCCCGGACCGGAGAACTCCCGTGCGCGCTTCTCGGCTCCGGCCGACCCTGAGAAGATCGACGACTCGTAGCCGGTCTCCATGAGCTCCGGCGGAACGGAGGAGATGCGCTCAGTCTGCGCCAGGCCCGACTGACCCGATGCGGGCAGCGGCCCTCCGGACTCGGACAGCCCGTAGGCGATGACCTCGGTCGCGGCAGCCGGCGAGGCGGCCCTCCCCCGGCCGGCGCCTCCCGCCTGCGAGCCCCCGCGCCTGCCTGCAGCTTCCTTCTCGGCGGCTCTCCTGTTCGCGTCCTCGGTCGCCGCCGCCAACTGCTCCTTGGCTTTGTCCAGCTTGGATCTGGCCGCACGGGATTGGCCGGCCACGCCCGACTTCGCATCCTTGGCCTCCAACGCCTTCCACGCGTCGGTGAAACCCGCGCCGTATCCGGCCGCACCGGAATCGGCGCCGCTCCCCGCGCCCTTCCCGCTCGCCGGGAAGGCCCCGGTCTGCGCGGCGCCCTCCCCCGCCAGGAGCTTCGCAGCCTGGGCGTCGCCCTCCGGCACCTCGGCGAGGGGATCGGGATCGGAGAAGCTGCGCGAATGCGGAATCGCGTCCGGCGCATTCGCCTGAATCCACCGGACCAGGCGCTCCCGCACGTAGAACTTGAGGTCGACCAACTCGGAGGGACTCTTGGCCGACACCAGCGCGGACACCTGGAGCGAGGTTCCCTCGGACGTGCGGACCTGGATGATGCCGGTCTCGCCGTCCCACAGGTCGGTGGCGCTGAGGATCCGATCGAGTTCGGCCCGCAACTGGGGTATCGGCACACTCCAGTCGAGCTGGAAGTCGACGTAGCCGAGCATGTCGGGAGTGCGTCGGGTCCAGTTCTCGAAGGTTTGGGTGGTCAGCTCCTTGGACGGGACGATCAGGCGCCGGCCGTCCCATACCTTGAGGACGACGTAGGTGAGGGTGATCTCCTCGACCTTGGTGTACTCGGTCTTCCAGATGACGATGTCGCCCACCCGGATCGAGTCGGAGAATGCCAGCTGCAGTCCGGCGAAGAAGTTGCCGAGCGAGGACTGGGCGGCGATGCCGGCGACGACGGAGAACAGGCCCGCCGAAGCGAACACCGAGGTCCCGGCCGCGCGGGCGAGGGGGAAGGTCATGAGTATGGCGGCCATACCCAGCAGCCAGATCGTCACCGTGGTGATGCGGTTGAGGATCTGAAGCTGTGTCTGCACTTTGCGATACCGGGACTTGCCGGTCTCCCTCAGTCGCGAGAGCAGGACGTCCTGGATGCCGAGCACGATGTTGGAGACCAGCCACGTGAGGGAGGCGATGCACAGGATGAGGAAGCCGTGCTGGGCCAGTTCCCGCCAATGAGGCTCGGACTCGCCCGGATTCTGCGGCGAGGCCAGGAGCATCCCGGCCCACGCGCCCGCGACGGCCAGAGCCGCGCGGAGCGGGCGAACCGCGGGATGGGCCGCCGCCCTGGCCATCGCGTTGCGGCGCACGATGAGCCGTCCGATCACCTGGATGACGATGGCGGCGATGATTCCGATGAGGAAGCCGATGGCGACGGCGCCGAGCACTCCGATGGCGCTGACCGTCGCCTTGACCGCGGCTTCCGCCTCGCCCGTGGGCGAGTCCGATGGAACCGGCACCGATGGGGACGGACTGGGCGACGGAGTGGGCGTCGATGGCGACGGAGTCCGCGTCGCCCCCTTAGTTCCGACGATGACTCCAAGACTTCTCGACAAACCGACAACTGCGTGAACGTACAATGCTCCCATGGGACAAGGCTAGAGCTCCCGTGCGGGCAAGGCTAGGCACCAGACGCGGTGACCAAGGGCACAGGTCATCCGGTTTTGCAAAGGCCGTCGCGCTTCCTCTAAGCTAGACGAGTTCCGCCAACCGGAAACGGCCAGGAACGGACAGGAAACTTGTCCCGCCCCTATCGTCTAGTGGTCTAGGACGGCGCCCTTTCACGGCGCTAACACCGGTTCGAATCCGGTTGGGGGTACGCAGGCCAATGCCTCATTGGCCCCGTAGCGCAGTCGGTTAGCGCGCCGCCCTGTCACGGCGGAGGTCGCGGGTTCAAGTCCCGTCGGGGTCGCGGGTCGATGCTCGGGAGACCGAGCTTTCGTCCGTCTGGCTCTGTAGCTCAGTTGGTAGAGCGTTCGACTGAAAATCGAAAGGTCACCGGATCGACGCCGGTCGGAGCCACTGTGAAGAGCCGTTTCTCTCCCCATTCGGCATAGTAGGGTAACCGCCATAGGATTCACTTGCGAGCGAGCAGCGGTTGCCATTCGGCGACATGCCGATCGTCGTTCGATGACAGGAGGAGAGAACCATGACATTCGTCAACATCACCGCACTCGCCTTCCCGGAGGGCGCCCAGGCGGAGATCGAGCGGCGCTTCGCGGCCCGGAAGAAAGCCGTCGACTCATTCGAGGGATTCCTGGGATTCGAACTGCTGCGCCCCGTGATCGGCGAGGACCGATACTTCGTCGTGACCAGATGGGATTCGCGCGAAAACTATGAGAAGTGGGTCGCCGCACGGCCCACGGGCGGGCACGCCGACGACGAGCGCCGGGGAATGAGCGTGGATCTGCTCGGGTTCGAGGTCGTCCAGCACGACGAGTGATCCGCCGGGGCGGCGCGAAACCCGCAGCCGATCGGCGCCTGCCGCATCTCTTTCGGCCACCGACCGCGCGGGGAGGACGCCGCAGAGATGCACCACGAAGCGGGCTGATGCTGCCAGACCGGCACGCACTAGGAGGAGGCCGCCTTGACGTCGCACGCCAATCGGGCGAGATGGACGGTCAGATAGGCCACCTCGTCGTTCGAGATCGAGTGGCCGAGGCGAAGCTCCAGCAGGGCGCGAATGCGCTCGGCCAGCCTGTGGGCGGCGGGTTCCTGCTCCTCGAGCATCGCCACCACCGAGGGTGCGGGTCCTGCGAGCCCCAGGCCGTCGCGGTCCCGGACGAAGAAATAGCGCAGATGGGCGGCGAACCTGGCAGCGTCGACGGAATCGGGTTCGAATCCGGGCATCGCGTGGGACAGCAGGTCGAAGACCCGCCGGATCAGGGCGGAGTGGGCGAACGTCTTCTCCATGCCGGCCGCCCCGGTGCAGGCGTGGAATAGATGCATGGCCAGAGCGGAGGTCTCGCCTGCCGGCAGCGGAGGATCCAGGCGTTCGTTCAGGCGTTCGAACAGACGCTCGGCGACGGCCAGCTCCTGCGGATGCAGATAGGCCACCTCCGCGCGAAGCGGGTACTCGATGCGCTCCCCTCGGCGCACCCGCTCGACGGCCCGGTGGATGTGGTCCGCCGCCGAGACCACGGACAGCGCCGGAAGGCTGGCGCCGAGGCTGCGCACGGCGGCTCCGAACAGCTCGGTGACCAGCGTCAGCCGCTCCGGCGGGATCTCGGAGAGCACCTGCGCCACGGTGGCGGCGTTCCCCACCGGGACGAAGCGCCTGACCACCCTGTCCGCCTCGACCGGATCCCCCGGGTGGGCGCGGAAGCCCAGACCGCGTCCGGTCAGCACCGTCTCCCGCCCGAGTTCGTCTCGGGCGAGCACGACGTCGTTGTTGAACACTGCGGATATTCGCATGACGCCCCCGGGCGGATCCCGCCCGGCGCCGATCAGCCGAGATCGGCGCCGTTGCCGGCGATGATGGCCCGGTAGGCGTCGAAGGACTTCTTGCGGTAACGCTCCAACGTCCCGGTGCCGTCGTCGTTGCGGTCCACGTAGACGAACCCGTACCTCTTCGACAGCTGCGCCGTCGAGGCGCTGACCACGTCGATCGGGCCCCACCAGGTGTAGCCCCAGACGTCGACTCCATCCCGGAGGGCCTCCCGGACCGACTTCAGATGGGCGGTGAGGTACTCGATCCGGTAGTCGTCGACGACGGTCAGCCGCCCGTCCACCTCGACCAGCTCGTCGCGCGCCCCCAGGCCGTTCTCGACGACGAACAGAGGCTTGCCCCAGCGGTCCCAGAAATCGTTGAGGACGATGCGCAGCCCGACCGGGTCGATCTGCCATCCCCACTCCGAGCTCGGCAGGGTGGGATTGGGGACGCCGCCCATGATGTTGCCCCTCCCGGCGCGGACGCCGGGATCGGCCGAGGCGCACACGCTCATGTAATAGCTGAAGGAGACGAAATCGACGGTGTGCCGCAGAGTCTCGAGGTCCTCGTCGGCGACGTCCAGCTCGACCCCCAGCTCTCTGAGCTTGCGGAGGAAGAAACCGGGATAGGCGCCGCGGCAGTGGACGTCGGCGAACGCCAGCGAGTCGCGCTCGAGCTGCTTGGCCGCCCACACGTCGGACGGGGCGGGCGTGAGCGGGTAGGCGGGAGACGCGATGACCATGCACCCGATCTTCAGCTCCGGGTCGATCTCGTGGGCGATCCGGGTCGCCGACGCCGAGGCCACCAGCTCGTGGTGCACCGCCTGGTAGAGGTCCCGCGGGGAGAGCTCCTCCTTCGGCGTCCAGATGCCGCCCGCGAGAAGGGGGGCGTGGAGCACGGCGTTGATCTCGTTGAAGGTCAGCCAGTATTCGACGCGGTCCGCGAAGCGCTCGAACAGCGTCCGGGCGTAGCGCTCGTAGAAGGCGATCATGCGGCGGTCCACCCAGCCGTTGTAGGCGCGGGCCAGGTGCAGCGGGGTCTCGTAGTGGCTGATGGTGATCACCGGGGTCATGCCGCGGGAGAGGCAGGCGTCGATGAGCCGGTCGTAGAAGGCCAGGCCCGCCTCGTTCGGGGCCTCCTCGTCGCCCCGGGGGAAGACGCGGCTCCAGGCGACGGAGAATCGGAAGGCGGTGAAGCCCATCTCGGCGAACAGGTCGAGGTCGGATTCGTAGCGGTGGTAGAAGTCGATGCCCTCGAGCTTGAGGTTGTCGGGGGTGGGTTCCTCCGTCGGCGGAGCGGCGATGCCCTTCGGCATGACGTCCTGGATGGAGGGCAGCTTTCCGTCCTCCAGGTAGGCGCCCTCCAGCTGGTTCGCCGCTACGGCGCCGCCCCACAGGAATCCTTCGGGAAAGGCGTTGGTCATCTCGGTTCCTCTCTTCTTCTCGGTTGTCTCGTACGGTCGATCCGTCTGCTGGCTGTGGCCGTTCGCCCCGTCTCCGTTCGGCCACGATTCACAGGGTGACCGTGATCGCGGTCTCGCCTGCGGCGATGGCGTCTCCGGATGCGGGGTCACGGGTACGCCGAAAAACTCGAGCGCACTGCCAGAAAATGGCGTCTCCGGATGCGGGGGTCACGGACTTCAACACCGCCGTATTCGTGACGACGACAGTGGCGGTCGAATGCCCGGCGGCCTGGACGGCCGCCAAGTCCACATCGGCGAGCACTTGGCCCGCCTCGACCCGCTCGCCTTTCGCCACCCTAGGCGTGAAGCCCTCCCCCGCCATGTCGACGGTGTCGATCCCGACGTGGACCAGCACCTCCGCTTCCTCGTCGGTCCGGATGCCGTAGGCGTGCCCCGAATCCACGAGGACCATGAGCCTACCGCTCACGGGGGAGCGGACGGTGGACTCTGCGGGTACGATTCCGAGCCCCGTCCCCATCGTCCCGGAGGAGGACACCGGATCCGGGACCCGGTCCGGGGGATGATGCGGCCGGCCAGAGGGGCGGCGACCAGCACGTCGCCGGCCGGATGGGCTGCGGCGGAGGCGGCCGAATCCGAACCGGCGGAGGGCCGGCTGGAATCGGCGGGATCCGCTCCGGACTCGGCGGGGTCGGCCGCGGGAACTGCGTGGTCGGCGATCGGGGAATCCGAAGCCGCGCGATCCCGATCGCCGGGCGCCCCTCGCCCGGGAACCGCCCGGTCGTCGACTCCCCAGAACAGGGTGGCGAAGAAGCCGATCAGGACGGAGACGGCCACCCCGGTGAACAGCAGCGGCAGCCTCGGCGTCCGCAGATATCCGGGGACGCCCACGATGGAGGGGACGACGAAGACGTGGATGCCGGCCCTCGCGAAACCGGCCAAGACGCCGCCGACGGCGCCTCCCAGGACCCCGAAGTAGAACGGGAGCTTGCGGGGCAGGTTGATCCCGCAGATGGCCGGCTCGGTGATGCCGGCCAGGAAGCCGGAGAACGCCGCGGGCCCCGCGAGCTTGCGGGTCTCGGGGTCGCGGGTGCGGATCATCACGGCCAAGGTGGCGGCCTGCGCCATCACGGCGCCGAGCACCGGGCCGGCCAACACCGTGAACCCCTCGGAGCCGATCCGGGAGAGCATGATCGGGACGAGGCCCCAGTGCAGGCCGAAGATGACGGAAACCTACCACGAGCCGCCCATGACGGCGCCGGCCAGCGACCGCAGGATGGGGTGCACGATCTCGCTGACGAGTTCGATGAACCGGTTGAACAGCGAGCCCCTCCTCCGCTCCTCTCCGGTCTGATTCCCGTCCTCCTCCCACTCCGCCGATGTGCAAAAGAACTTCGCACGTCCGCAGGACGTGTAAAAATTTCGCCCGATCTTTTACGCGTTCCGCCGTCGCGTCTAGAATCTTCCCATGTGGAAGCCCGACGAGCCGTATAACGACCTCCCTCCCCCGCCGGTCGACAGACTGGAGACCCGCCCCGTCCTGCGAGCGGCGGCGGAGGCGAGAGGGGCACTGGCCGGGCTGAACCAGGCGGTCAAGCGGATCCCCAACCCCGCCATCCTGATCTCCTCCATCCCGCTCCTCGAAGCCAAGGCGAGCTCGGAGATCGAGAACATCGTGACCACCACCGACGAGCTCTTCCGGCATGCCAGTTTGAAGGACGCGGCAGCGGATCCGGCGGTCAAGGAGACGCTTCACTACCGTGAAGCCCTCTTCGCCGGACTCCGGGGGATCCGCCAGCGCCCCCTCAGCGCGAACACGGCAGCCGAGGTCTGCTCGTCGGTGACGGGACACGAGATGAGCCTGCGGTCTCTGCCGGGAACCTTCATCGGGAATCCGGTGACGCTGCACCCCTGCTATACGCCGCCCGAGGGAAAGGAGCTCCTCGCCCGCAAGCTCCGAGAGTGGGAGGAGATCGTTCACGCCGGCGATGAGCTCGACCCGCTCGTCGCCATGGCAGCGGCCCACTACCAGTTCGAGGCGATCCACCCCTTCACCGACGGCAACGGACGGACGGGCCGGATCCTCAACATCCTCATGCTCGTCGAACGCGGCCTTCTGGCCGAGCCGGTCCTCTACCTCTCGCGTCACATCGTCCGGAATAAGAATCAGTACTACGACCGTCTGCTCGCCGTGACGAGCGACGGCGCATGGGAGGAATGGCTGTCCTTCATGCTCATCGCGGTGCAGTCGACCGCGGAGGAGACCCTTTCGACCCTCGACCGCATCCAGGGGCTCCGCTCCTCCATCCGAGATCAGACCCGTTCCCTCTTCCGCGGCGGGTTGAGCGCCGACTTCCTGGACGCTCTCTTCCACCAGCCGTACTGCCGGATCGCAGACATCGTCCGCGCCTGCGGCGTCTCGCGCCCCACGGCCGCCAAATGGCTCGAAGGCCTCGTCGAACTCGGGTTCCTCCGGGACGAGAGGATCGGCCGCGAACGGATCTTCGTCAACCTGCAGCTGATGGACGCCCTCTCCTAATCCGCTCCCCGGCCCTGCGGGGCGGGCATTCCGCCGCCGTCCGCGAACGGCGGCCCGTGCACGCTAGGAAGGAAACATGAAAGCCTCGATTCCGCGCATCGTCCTGCGGACGGCCCTGGGCGCGGCGGGATGCGCCTACGCGTCCCTGGTTCTCCTGCCGGGCTCCGCCCTCGCGTCCTGGCTGTCGAGGATCCCCCTGGTCGCACAGGCCATCGCCTTCCCCTCCATCGCAGCGGCCGGGACGGTTCTCGCCGTCGCCGCGGCCCTCCTCGGCGGGCTCCTCGCGAGGAGAGGCGAAGGCCCGCGCGCAGGCGGCGGACAGCGAGCGGCGAAGGGAGGCGGGCCGCGGCCGACGAGGCGGGGGCCGACCGGGTTCGCCCTCGCGTGCTCC
>NZ_KE951476.1 GCF_000466165.1 Actinobaculum sp. oral taxon 183 str. F0552 | reverse complement strand
CCCCGGCCGCCGTCCTACCCGGGGCCGCCCGGCGGCCGCCTCCCCGCCGACGGCGGATCCCCGCCCCGTCCGTCCGCCGCCGCGGCCTGGGGGACGGGGATGAGCGTCATGTCCTCGACCGGGACCGCGACTCGCAAGTCGAGCCGGCGGGAGGAGGGCGGGTTGACGACCGTCACCGGCGACGCGCCGCCGAGGAATGCGGCGACCTCATCGACGGGTCGGACGGTTGCCGACAGTCCCACGCGCTGCGCCGGACGGGGCAGCAAGGCGTCCAGGCGCTCCAGGCTGACGGCGAGGTGGGCTCCCCGCTTCGTCCCGGCCACCGCGTGGACTTCGTCGACGATGACCGTACGCACGCCCTGCAGGGTTTCGCGGGCCCGGGATGTGAGCATGAGGAAGAGGGATTCGGGCGTGGTGATCAGGATCTGCGGCGGGCGTCGCAGAAGCCGCGCCCGCTCTCCGCCGGGTGTGTCGCCGGTGCGCATCCCCACGTCGATGCGCGCCTCCGGGTCGCCCCTCCGGCTGCGCCGGGCCGCTATCCCCTGCAGCGGGGCTCGCAGGTTGCGCTGCACGTCGGCTCCCAGCGCCTTGAGCGGCGAGACGTAGAGGACGCGCGTGGGCGGGGCGGAGGCGTCGCGGAGGCGTGCGCCGGCGGCGTCCGGTCCGGCGGCCGACAGGGCCTTACCGGCCCTCTTTCCGCGGGCGCGGCCGTCATCTCCGTCCGGGGCGCGGCCGGCGCCCCCGGCCTGTGCGGCGTCGCGCTCCCGGTACAGGCCGTCGATGGCGTGCATGAACGCCGCCAGGGTCTTGCCCGATCCGGTCGGGGCGATGACCAGCGCGTTGTCACCGGAGTCGATCGCCGCCCACGCCTCGACCTGCACCGGCGTGGGGCCTGCGAACGCGGACTCGAACCAGTCGCGCACGGCCGGCGTGAACGCGCCGAGGGCGTCGGATACGGTCACGCCCCTACCCTACAAGCTCCGACAACTCCAACCAGCGCTCTTCGAGGCGGGCCGTCTCGCCTTCGAGCTCCCGCAGCCGCTCGGTGAGCCTTCGCAAGCCCTCGTAGTCGCTCTGGTCGTGGGCGGCCATCCGCCGGTGGATGTCGTCCACCCCCGCGCTCAACTTGTCCAGGCGCCGCTCGGTCGAGGCGATCTCCTTCTCGACCGCACGGCGTTCGGCGCCCGACAGAGCGGGCCGGGCCGCCGGACTCCCCGCCGCAGAGGCCTCGGCGGCCGCGTCGGTCGGAGCGCCGGAGCCGGGCGCTCCCGGATCCCCCGTCGCGTCCCCGGCTCCATCGTCCCCGACGCCGTCCTCCCCCGCGGCCGCCAGCCGCAGGTACTCGTCGACCCCGCCGGGAACGTGCCGCAGGCGGCCGCCGAGGATCGCGTACTGCCGGTCGGTCACCCGTTCGACGAAGTATCGGTCGTGGGAGACGACGACGAGCGTGCCGGGCCATGCGTCGAGCAGGTCCTCCATCGCGGCGAGCACGTCGGTGTCGAGGTCGTTGGAGGGCTCGTCGAGGATGAGGACGTTCGGTTCGGCGAGCAGGACGAGGAGGAGCTGGAGTCTGCGCTTCTGCCCGCCCGACAGCTCGCCGACGCGCGCCGAGAGGTGGGCGCGGGAGAATCCCAGCCTCTCCAGGAGCTGTCCGGGCGTGAGCTCCCTGCCGTCCACGACGTACGCCGTGCGGTATCGCGCCAGCACGTCGCGCACGCGTTCGTCCCCGATCTCCTCCAGTTGGGCGAATCGCTGGTCGAGGACGGCCGTGCGGACGGTTTTGCCGCGCCTGACCCGTCCGCTCGTCGGAGCGACCGTCCCGGCGACGAGCCCGAGGAGGGTGGACTTCCCCGCTCCGTTGGCGCCGAGGATCGCCGTGCGCTCGCCGGGCGCGATCCGCCACGTCACGTCGTGCAGGACCTCGCCGCCGCCGTAGTCGACCCCCGCGTCCAGGAGGTCGACCACGTCCTTTCCCAGCCGGGCCACGGCCATGCGCTCCAGGGCGAGGGAGTCGCGCGGCGGCGGGACGTCGGCGATGAGCCGGTTGGCGGCTTCGACGCGGAAGCGCGGTTTCGCCGTGCGCGCCGGGGCTCCGCGGCGCAACCAGGCGAGCTCCTTGCGCATGAGGTTCTGGCGTTTGGCCTGCGCGGCGGCCGCGATCCGGTCGCGCTCGAGCCGTTGGAGCACGTAGGCGGCGTACCCTCCCTCGAAGGGCTCGACGGTCCGATCGTGCACCTCCCACATCGAGGTGGCCACTTCGTCGAGGAACCAGCGGTCGTGGGTGACCACCAGCAGCCCGCCGGCGCCGGCCGGCCATCGGCCGCCCAGGTGTCGGGCCAGCCAGGCGATGCCTTGGACGTCCAGATGGTTGGTGGGCTCGTCGAGCATGAGAACGTCCCAGTCGCCCACGAGCAGCGCCGCGAGCGCGACGCGCCTGCGCTGCCCTCCCGAGAGCGCGGACAGGCCGGCCTGCCAGTCGAGGTCGGGGACGAGGCCGGCGATGACGTCGCGGGTCCTCCTGTCGCCGGCCCATTCGTGTTCCCGCCGTTCGCCTGCGATCGCGCGGCCGACGGTGAGGGAGTCGTCGAGGGCGTCCGCCTGGTCGAGGACGCCCACGCGCAGTCCGCTCCTGCGGGTGACCCGCCCGGAGTCGGGGTCGATCCGCCCCGAGAGCATTCCGAGCAGGGAGGATTTGCCGTCGCCGTTGCGTCCGACGATCCCGATGCGGTCGCCTTCGCCCACGCCGAGCGTCAGCGAATCGAAGACGACTTTGGTCGGGTATTCGAGGCCGAGCCCCTCGGCTCCGAGCAGGTGGGCCATCAGCCGGCCTGCACGATGCGCGCCCCCGGCGCGGGGCCGTTGGCCCGTACGACGCCCAAGTGCGGCAACCGGCGGGCGAAGCCGTCCGCCAGCGCGTCGGCTTCCTCGGCGTCTGCGGCGAGGACGGCGATGGTCGGCCCGGACCCGGCGAGGATCCTCGCCACACCCACGTGCCCGATCCTCTGGAAGAGCTCGGCCAGGTCGGGCCGCAGGTTCAGAGCGGGGAACTCCAGGTCGTTGACCATGTGGGGCGCGATGTCCGCCAGGTCGGCGCTTTCCAGCCCTCGGCGCAGGGCCTCGGTCGAGGCCGGTCTGTCGGGAAGCGGGAGCGGCGCCTCGGCGAGCAGCGTGCTCGCGCCTCCCCTGCCCGCGACGCACACCTTGGCCCCGTCCAGGACCGTCGCCAGGTCGACTCCCACGCCCGGCATGATGTCCTCGGCCAGCTTGTCGTATTCCCGGAAGACCTCCGGCGTGGACAGCCCCACGGGGTTGGTCACGAACACCCACGAATGCGCCCTCGCCGAGTGCAGCTCGGTCAGCTCCTCGCCGCGTCCGCGTCCGCGCGCCACTCCGCCGTGCAGGGCGAAAGGCACGTCGGATCCCAGGTCGGCGGCCAGCCGGTACAGGTCGTCGACGCCGAGTCCGAGCCCCCAGAGCTCGTTGAGCGCGAGGAGCGTTCCGGCGGCGTCGGCCGATCCTCCCGCCATCCCCCCCGCAACGGGGATCGCCTTGCGCACGGCGAGGGCCGCTCCGAGCCCGGGCCGGCCCGTGGCGGCGCGAAGCGCTTCGGCCGCCCGCAGGACGAGGTTCTCCGGGCCGGTCGTCAGCGTGTCCGCGCCGATTCCCTCTATCGTCAGGGAGAGTCCCTCCGCTTCGCGTGCGACGATCTCGTCGGAGAGGTCGAGGGCTTCGAAGACCGTTTCCAGAGGGTGGTATCCGTCGGGGCGGGTGGCTCCGACTCTCAAAGCCAGATTGACTTTGGCGGGAGCGATGACTCGGACTTCATGCACGCCGTTAGTTTACCGGCATGCCGTCGTCCCGTGAGGCCGTGAACTTCATCGCTTCGCCGCGGCCGGCGGCGGCGATGGCGGCGAAGTCCTCGATCCGCAGCCTCTCGCCGCGCAGGGCCGGGTCGATCCCGGCCGATCGGAGGGCGCCTTCGGCCCGGGCCGGCGATCCCGCCCAGGCGGCGAGGGCCGACCGCAGCGTCTTGCGCCGCTGAGCGAAGGCCGCGTCGACGACGGCGAAGACCTCGTTGCGGGAGACGCAGCTTGGAGGCGGATGCCGGATGAAGGAGACGAGTGCGCTGTCCACGTTGGGGACAGGCCAGAACACGGACCGTCCGATCTTCGCGCCGCGCCTGGCGTCCGAGTACCACGCGACCTTGGCGGAGGGGGCCCCGTACGTCCGAGATCCCGGAGCGGCGGCGAGTCTGTCCGCCACTTCGGCCTGGACCATGACGGTGGCGGTCTCGGCGCACGGCAGGGCGTCGAACAGGGTCAGAAGGAGGGGCACCGCGAGGTTGTAGGGCAGGTTCGCCACCAGCTTGGCGGGCAGGAACGGGCCCGTGGGGCCGAGCGGACTCTCGAAGGCCGGTGGGACCGCCAGGTCCTGCGCTCCGGCGATCCGCATGGCGTCCATTGCGGCCACGGCGGCCCGTCCGGCGGCTTCGGGCATGCGCGCCCGGACGGTCGGCAGGAGGGCGGCCGCCAGGCGCGGGTCGACTTCGACGGCGGAGACGAAGGCTCCGGCCTCCAAAAGGGCCAGCGTCAGGGATCCGAGGCCGGGGCCGATCTCAACCACGGCGTCGCCCGGCCGCACGCCCGCGTCGCGGACGATACGGCGGACGGTTCCCGGATCGTGGACGAAGTTCTGCCCTCGGGCCTTGCTGGGCCGCACGCCGAGGGCGCGGGCGATGTCGCGGATGCGGCCGGGGGTCAGGAGCCGCCCCGCGGCCGCGTCCGGGCTGCCGGTCAGCGGCGGCCTCTCGTCAGTACCAGCCCGTGGCCTGCGAATGGCCCCAGGCGGCGCAGGGAGTGCCGTAGCGTCCCTGGATGTAGCCCAGACCCCAGCGGATCTGCGTGGCGGGGTTCGTGCGCCAGTCGGCTCCGGCCGAGGCCATCTTCGACCCGGGCAGCGACTGCGGGATCCCGTAGGCGCCGGAGGACTTGTTCACGGCCGAGGGGTTCCACTCGGACTCTTTGTTCCACAGGGAGACCAGGCAGGAGAACTGGCTGTCGTTCCATCCGTAGGAGGAGAGCATCGAACGCGCGATCTGCTGCGGGTTCCCGGACGGGGCCTGAGTCGACGGCGCCGAGGGAGCCGGCGTGGAAGGCGCAGGGTTGGCGTTGCCCCCGTTCCCGGAGGGGGTGGCCGGGGTGCTCGGCGCGGCCGGCTTGGCCGGGGCCTCGCGCGTGCCCACGCGCACGACCTCCTTGACGGGCTGTTTCTTCTGGGCGCTCAGCACGTTGTTGCGTCCGACCTCTTTGCCGCCCACGTAGGCGACTTCGTACACGTTCGACGCGACACCGTCCTCGCCCTTGGTCTGGACGACGCGTTCGCCCTTGGCGAGCGTGCCGTCCTGTACCTCGGAGGTCTGATGGGGGATCCCGATGTCCTCGCTCACGGTCTTGAGCTCGACGCGGGTCACCTTGACCTCGGAGCCGTTCTCCACGCGCGAGGCCATCTCCTGGGAGACCTTGTCGTTCGCGTTGACGACGATCCCGGCGTCCTTGAGGGCCTGGTGGAGCGTCGGCTTGTCGGTGGTGATCGTGCGGTTCTGGCCGTCGACGTTCACCGTGAACGTCACGCGCGCGATGGCGTGGGCGGACTTGGACTTGACCGCGTCGGTGCCCGGCGTGAGGGTGTGCGCCTCGGCCGTCCCCGGATGCACCAGCATGGCGGACGCGACGGCGCCCACGCCGGAAGCCGCCGCGACGACGGCGGCCACCGCCGCGCGGGAACGGCGGAACAGGGCGAAGCGCCCGCGCTTGGAGGCGACGACGTCCTCGGGGACGTCCCCGCGGTCGTCGACCGCATCGCCCATGTACACCGGGATGGCGTCCGATGTGTCGTCGGTGGTGAGAAGAGGATAAGGCGCCTCGTCCGCCAGGGTGCCCACGTGCCCGAAAGCGCCGTGGCCGCCCACTCCGCGCTCCGCCATGCGCGCGGCTCGGCGCGAGCCGGGCGCCGGCGACTTCGCGAGGTCGAATTGGAATTCGATCGCCTCGCCCTGGGGTGCGGTATGTCGACCCACTGCGTTGCCTCCTGTGTTCGCCGCGGGGCGTTCGCCCACGCGCTCGAGTTCGAAACCTGGAATTGAGTGTAACCAAATCGTTATCTGGTCCGCCACCCGTTCGTCGTCGAATTCACACTCTTCCGTCCCCCGGCATGAGGTATGCGCACGACTGCGCGGGTAGCAGGAGGGCAGCGCGGACGGGTGGGGATCGATGCCCGTCTTTCCGCCGTTCGCCCGCCGCGGAGGCTCCGAGGCGCGGCGGAGCGGCGGCCGCGGGGAAGCGGTGCGAGAGGGAGTCCGGTCGCAGAAAGGGGAGTTCGATCACAGGCCGCCCGCCCACCGTGGCATCCCGCACGGATATGCTGGGTCACATGAGTAATCACTACCCGCCGCAAGGCATGCCTCAGAGTCAGCCTTTCGGGCAGCCTCAATTCGCCCAGCAGCCTCCCGCCGGGTTCCCGCCTCCGGGCCCTGGAGTCCCTCTCAGGCCTCACGGCCCGGGCCTGGCGAACAACAAGCGGTTCCTCGTCGCCGGCCTCCTCGGGGCGGGGGTCATCCTCAGCCTGCTCGTCCTCTTCCTGCCCTACCTGACGGCATCGGGCGGACGGAAGAAGACGGCCACCCTCTCCGATGTGGCAGACGGATTCAAAGACCCGAGCTTCGTACTGGTCCTCATCGCCACGATCGCCGCGGCCGCTGCCCTCGTCCCCCTGTTCCTGGACTATCGCAGGGTGCCGCCCGCCCTCCTCTTCGTGTCGGGCGGCGTTCCCTTGGTCTCGGCGGGAATCGACGCCATCTTCTGGTTCCGCCACCTCGGCAAAGTCAACGACGTCAACGACGTCGCCAAGAAGTACAGCGGATACGGCGGCTCGAGCTCCAGCGCGATCAGCTTCGGCATAGGGTTCTGGTTCCTGCTGGTGGCCACAATCCTCTTGATCGTCGCCGGGGTCCTCGCGATCATCTTCGCCGCGACAGCCCCGAAACCGCGCAATTCCTTCTCTCCGAACTTCGGCGCGCCCATGGACGGAGGGCCGGCCACGGGCTATACCCCCCGACCCGGCTACGGGCCGTCCGCGCCCTCGGCTCCCGGAGCGCAACCCGGCTACGGCTACCCCGGCCAGGCACCGGGCCAACCCGGCTACGGGCCGTCCGCGCCCTCGGCTCCCGGAGCGCAACCCGGCTACGGGCCGGGCCAACCCCGCTACAGCTCGTCCGCACCTTCGGCACCGGCTCCCGGGGCGCAACCCGGCTACGGCCACCCCGGCCAGGCACCGGGCGCAGGCCCCGCCACGCCGGGCCAGCCTTCCGCCACCGGCTACGTCAGTCCGATCACGCCGAACAACCCGGACCAGTATCCGAGGCAATAGCGCAATCGCATATCCGGAGGGCCGCTGGGCAGCTTCGGGAGGATCTGCGCAGATCCGTCCCATCGTCCCACGCCGCTCCGGGTTCGACTCTGCAAGGGGAGGGGCCGTTGCGGCCTCTCCCCTTCGCATACGCCCGCACCTTCCGGCCTCCGCAATTCGGCGTCCGCAACCCGAAAGCGCGGAATCGGAGCCTTCGAGCCTATAGGCTGTCCGTGAGCGCTTCGCCCAGGCGCATACCGCGCTCGACTTCGATATCCCCGAGGCTCGCCATGCCAGATACGACGCGCACCCCGCGCGATCCTCCGCCCCGAGGCCGGAACCGTCCGTCGCAACGCCTCAAGGCCGGCACGCCCAAGCCGCCGGTGCTCGACAGCCCCCGACGCGACGAGCTCCTCGTGTGGAGCGGCGTCGGGATCGTCTGCGCAGTCCTCGCGCTGTTCCTCCCCCACACCCGCGGATTGTTCCTCTCGAGCACGGCGGAACCGCTCTACCGCAGCGCCTCGGGACCTCTGTGGAGCGACAATGCACCCCAGGCGCTCCTGACGCTCTTCTTCATCCTCCTGACGGCCTTCTGCCTCAGGCTGCTCTGCAACCACCGCTCGCGGATGCCCGCCGTCGCCGTCGGTGGAATCCCCCTGTTCGCGGGAATCGTCTTCGCTCTGTTCGCTCTGAAGGAGGCGCTCGACGCCAACGCCGTCCGCGGCGCTCTGGGGGAGGGCGGTTACAGCGTTTCCGTCGAGCTCAGCACAGGCTTCTGGTGCTATGTCGTCTCAGCCGGATGCCTCATCGTATGCGGCGCCCGCGGGGTCGCGTCCGTGATGGGCGGACCGGCCCCTCCTTGCAGGGGGAGCGCCAGGCGGACCCCCGAGAGGGCGCTCTCCCGGCGGGCCAGGCGATACGTCCTGCTGTGGACCTGGTTCGGGATCGCCTGCGGCTTGATCGCGGCCGCGACCCCCGTACTCCGCTTACGCTCCACTCGGCAGGGCATGTCCCTGGAGACGATCTCCAAGGGCAGCGTCGTTGTGCTGATCGCCCTGCTCGCCATGAGCGGGCTGAGCCAGACGGTTAAGCTCGGCACCAGGGAGGCTAGAGAGCGGGCGTTGTTCGCCGTCGGGGGCGTTCCCCTGCTGTCGGGCATCACGCTCCTGGAGCTGTGGGTGTCACTGGCGTTCGCGGTCATGGGGCCGGAGGAGGCCGACTCCTCCCTCTCAGCCTTCCGCGCCGAGGCCGGCTTCTGGCTTCTCCTAGCCTGCTCCTTCTCCCTCATCCTCGGCGGGGCGACCGGGACGCGGGCCGTGACCGAGATGGAGCCGACCGCTGCCCAGGGGCCTCAACGCCGACCCTTCGCGCGCAACGACGCGCACGACGCGAAAGACGATATAGCCGCCCTGCGCGCCCGGATCGCCCGGAAGGAGCGGGAAGCGGCCGCGAGGAGCCGGGCGAAGGCCGAGGAGTCGTCCGGTGTCCCGAGCGCCCCGCCTGCACCCCAACCCGTACCCCGATGGGAGCCGGGCGCCCCGCCGCCTCCCGACTGGCCGGAATCCATGACTCCGGGAAGAGCGAAGCACGCACGCGCCGGCGGAGGCGCAGCCGCCGAGCGCTCGCGGGGCGCGCGGCCGCAAACCGATCCGTTCAACCGCTTCGCCCCCAAGAAAAGCGGAGAAAACACGTAAATTCCTTCCTTTCCCATCATCGACCGTGGTCGCGCCCGCCGTCGACCACACATTCCATTTTTCATACTCCGGACCGCTCTGGATTCTACGGCCACAGGCAAGTAGCCTCTACGCCATGAGCGACATGCCGCCGAGGAATCAACGCATACCACAGGAGATCCCCCGTCTACCGGCGGAACGGCAATCGCCGCTGATGGAAGGCCAGCAGGCACCGCCATGGCGCCAACGGCCGCCGGAGGGGAGAGGGCCGTCCGACGCTCCCGGCAATTGGCACGGAGCCGTCGCTCTCGTCGGGCTGGCGGTGCTGCTCGGGGTGGTGTCGACGCTCCTGCCGTTCGTCAAGCCGCCGGGCACGATTCGCAATGCCGGGGATGAGATCGGAACTCTCGAGCAGATCCGCGAGACGTTCAGGCAGTGGATTCCCGGCGCCTTCGCGATCTCCCTGATCCTCCTGGCCCTGTCCGGGCTGGGCCTCGTCACGCCGTGGCTGCACCGGCGCCTGCGGCCCTATCTCTCCTCGGCGTTCGCGGCCACCGTGATCTTCGCAGCAGTGAACTCGATCCTCACCGCGGTCAGGGTCTTCTCGACCATCCGCGCATCGCGGTCCGACGGCGAGAACGTCGGCGAGCTCAAACTCGGCTTCTGGCTGTTCCTCCTGTCCAGCGCCCTGCTGGCCGTCGGCGGCATGTGGGCCACGGCCAGCGCGTACGCGCAGTGGAGGCAGGACCGCTTCGAACGCCCCGCCTATGCCACCGGTCCGACACCCGGATGGCGAAGGGCGATCCTGACGTGCTTCGCCATAGCGGCCACCCTGGGCGTGGCAGCCTGCGCCACCCCCTACGTGGCGTACAGAACCGGCGAGAAGGGATCCAAGGCCTTCTTCCTGCTCCAATGGGAGCTTCCGTCCTTCATCCGGACGGTGCTCGTCATCGTTCTGGCCGTCCTCGGCCTCCTCTTCCTCCGGATCAGGCCGGGCGCGCGCCCCGGTCCCTTCTTCGCCTGGGGCAGCGTCGCCCCCCTGCTCACCGGCATCGTCCTCTTCGCGACCTGGATGGCCCACCGCGCCTGCCTGCCCGACTTACGCCGACACGACGATTACAGCGACAGCGCCGTCTCGGGCGGCGTGGGTCTGTGGCTCTGCGGGTTCTCCGCGCTGTTCTTCGTCCTGGGCGGGGCCGTCGCGATGGCCTGCAGTCTGCCCCGCCCCGTGTTTCCCTCCGCCTCCCCGATCGCCTTTCCCTCCGCCTCCCCGATCGCCGAGTCGGCCCCTCCGGCTCGGGGTAAGGGAATTCAAGGCGCGGCGGTCCTGCGACTCCTCACGGCGGCCATCCTGGCTCTGGGGATCCTCGCCCTCGTCCTGCCTTACGTGGGGGATCGGGAAGGAGGCGGGAAGAGGTCGCTTCCCCTCCTGACCTCGTCGATATCGGTCGCCATCCTCCTGACGGGTCTCTTCTTCTCCGCGACCAGCCTGACCGCGGTGAGCTCACGGCTCGGCAGGGCGCGGCCGGGGCCGCTCGTCGCCTTGGCGAGCGTGCCGCTCGCCTACGGAACGGTCATCGCCATCGACTTCTTCCGGGACTTCGAACAGCCCGGGGGCGCCGTTCTGCTGTCCAGCTTCACCGCCCGACGGGGACCGGGCACATGGTGTTACATCGTTTGCTCGCTGCTCCTCGTCTTCGCGGGCATCCTCGCGGCCTTCCTCGCGGTGCGAACCGCCGCCGACCGGGGATCCGCCGACGCGGCGCGCGGCGGAGCGGCTCCCGCCGCCTCCCGGGAACCGGAATCGCCGACCGCCGGCGGCGGGGCATCGCGCGCCGCGTCGCCGCTTCTGCCTCCTCGGATGCATCCCGCGGTCGCCTGCCTCGCGGGAGCAGGGAGCCTTCTAGTCATCGTCAGCGTATTCGTGCCGGTGACCTTCATCAACCACGATGACGGAGATGGATACAAGTACATACCTTTCAAAACCGACCCTTATTTTCTGTTAATGATCAGTATATTCTGTTACTTTTCGCTGGTTTACCTGACTCGCGCGATCAGAAAAGGGGAAGAGGACGCCACCCTCCTTGCGGAATTCGCCTTCCTGGCCAGCGGGATCGTCATGATCGGCCGGCTCGCCGACCTGTGGCAGGGGGTCATCAGGTTGCGGAGCAACGACGGGGGCCGCCTCGACGCCGGATTCTCCGTCGGTTTCTGGCTTATCGGCGTGGGCGGGCTCCTGTTCCTCGCCGCCGGGATCGCGGGCGTACTGCTGGCCGCCCGGCGGGCGAGGTTTTTCGCCGTCATTGCGTGGCCCTCCCCTCTCTCCGCGCGCAGGCGGATCGCCCTAGGAGCCCTCAGCGGCCTGGGCAGCGCCCTGACGATCGCATCGGCCTTCCCGCTCTTCACCACCAGCCCCCAGTATTCCGGGCTGGAAAGCGCGAGCATACTCACCAGATACGTCGGCATACTCCTGACCTCGCTGGCGCTGGCCGTCCTCTCCTGCGTCTTCCTCGCGCTCGCCGCCGGCAGGGCGACGTGGCTTCGTCGGCGAATGCTGGCCGCGTTCGCAGTCCTGCCGTTATCCTTCGGAGCGTTCGCCGAGGTCACCGGTTTGGAGCAATGGATCATCGTGCGCTACTGGCGCTCCGCCGACAGCGCGTTGTCGGGCAGTCGTACGGGTCCCGGCTTCTGGCTCTTCGTCGGAGCCGGATTGGCGTTCCTCCTCGCGGGCGCGTTCGCGGCCCGCTTCATCCGCGATATCGACGGCCGGCGCTTCCCGCCGGAAATCCCCGTGCCGCAGGCCCACACGCCGCCGCCATACGGACAGCCCGCCCAGCCGTTGGGCGGCGATCCGTGGAACTATCCGCAGCCAGCGGGGAACCCACGTCCGTTTCCCGCCTACTCGCAACGGTTTCCCGGGCCTCCCCAGTCGCAGGGCGATCCGGCGTCCCGCCAGGCGCCCTCGCACCCGACGCGCGACGGCCAACCCGCTCCCGTCCCCTCTCCTCCGCCCCGTCCTCGGGCCGAACCCACCGGGCCCGCGCCGAGGGACGATGCCTCCGGCCCGGACGCCCCCGGGGACACCAGCCGTTTCGCTCCCCCGCCGAAGGACCCCGACGGTCAGCCCTGACCCGTGGAATCGGCGTTCGCCTGACACCGGGTGGTCGACGGTGCATTTCAGCTTCACGGCACCTACTCTGGGGGTATGAGCAGTCCGCACCAGCCACGAAACACATCGGAGGGCCAAGGCCCCGGTCGCTCCCCGGAGGCGAACGGGCGCTCCGGCCAGCCCGCGGACTCCGGAGCCCCCTCTGGCCACTCCGCCTACGGAACCGGCCGGCTTCCCTACGGGTCCGACCAGTATCCCTATGGATCCGAGCCGCAACCCCCTTACGGGAGCCCCGCCTACGGAGGCGAGCCTTACGCCTACGGATCGAGCCAGCCCCCTTATGGGAGCGATCCCTACGTCTACCGAACCGATCAGTCCGCCTACAGCGGCCGTCCCACCACGGCGCCGGCTACGGCCTCACAGCGCCGGCAGCTTGCAGCAGCTGACGTCGGCGCCTCCTCTCGGAAAGCCTCCAGCAAACCCGCGGTCTTCGCGGGAATCGGGACCACCGCGGGGATACTCGCCGCCATCGGGCTCTTCCTCCCCTACTTCGCCAAGGGGGGAGCATCTCTCTCGTGGGCATCAGCGGGAGACCACGGTGGCTCTTCGGCGCCTTTCCTCTCCTCTCTCGTCGCTTTGACCCTCGGCGCCCTCGTGTCGCTTCTGCCGCATTTCGGCAAGCGGGCTCGACGGGTGAGGGGGAGCCTCGCAGGTCTGGCGCTGACGGCGGCGGGGGGCACAGTGCTGGCCAACTGGATCGTCAACTTCTCCCCCGGCGGCCTCGGCGCGGACGTCTCGCGAGGTGTGGGTTTCTGGGTCATCGGCGCTGCAGCGATTCTCGTGACCCTGGCGGGCGCGGCCACGCTGCTCTTCACTGCGACGTCGCCCACCGCGGGGCGCTCCTCCGACCCCACCGCAGCCCCCTACGGGGAGGCACCCGCGCAGGAGCCTCCCGAGCGTTTCGCCCAGCCGGCCTCCCAGCGAACCGAAAGCCAACCATCGGCTCCGTCGACGTCCAGCGCTGGAACGGCCCGTTCCGGCGCAGTCCAGTGGCCTCCCCCGCGCACATGACGTCCGCGTCCATCGCGAATGCGCCATGGGGAATGCTCCAACTGTTCGCCGGTCGCATAATTCCGGAGTTCGTGCTTTAGTTTCCCCATGAGCAATCAGCACAACCCCGCGGGCGCCTCCAGTCGGTGGCAGCGGGGCCCTGGCAGGGGGAAGCCGTCGAACTCGAAGGACTACGTGGTCCTCGATCCGAAGAAACGTCTACTGTATCTCTCCATCACGGCCGCGGGCGTGATCATCGCCTTCATCAGCTTCTACACGCCCTGGGTGACGGTCGAAGGCTACGGGCAATCCATCTCCCTCTCCCTCGCCGACGCGGGAAGGGCCGGCCACGGCCCCTACAATCTCTCCATCGTCGCGACCGCGGTGGCGATGGCGGGAGGAATCGTCTTCCTCTTCAGCAAGCACCTTCGTCGGCAGTACCTCCTCTCCGCGGGCACGGCGGTGGGCATCGGCGCCGTCGTCATCATCCGCAACTTCGTCGTCAACATCGACGTCGGCAGCCTGTCCAAAATCCCGTCGGTGAATGCGGAACGCGGCCTGGGGTACTGGCTCTACGCCCTGAGCGGCATCTTGATCGCCGCCGGAGCAATCCTCCTGTCGCTGCTGGCTTCCAAGGCGCCCGCGGTGGCTGCGGCTCCCGGACCGGGCGGATCGCCCGCCCCGTCCTACGGCCCCGGCCGGCAACCGCCCGCCGGCCAGCCGCCCTACGCACCCGGCCAGTCACCCTATCCCGGCCAGTCACCCTATCCCGGCCAGCCTGCCTCTCCCTACGGTCCCGGTCAGCAGCCGCCGGCCGGCCGTCCCGGGAGCAGCGGCGCTCCTCCCGCCTCTCAGCAGGGTTTTCAGTCACCCCTCCAGTGACCGACCCGATCAATCGCTCATCGCACCGCGCGGACGGCCGGCTATCGGAAGTCCCGCGGTGCGAAGCCGTCACGGACCTGTGGGCGCAGGCCTTCGCACCGTCGGCTCGTGCGAGGTTCGTCGGCCGCGCGGCGGCGCCCGCTGCTTTCCGCTCACGGACACGGAGGAGGAAGAGGCGGACGGGGCGGCGCAAGCCAAGGCCGTACGGGGCGGTGCCTCGGCACCCGAAGCCGTGCCTCAGATCCCGTAGACCTCCCGGGTGTTGGCCTCGAGCTGCTCGCACCAGGAGGCTTCGTCCCGTCCCCGCAGCTCCGCCATGAACCGCGCCGTGTAGGCGGCTGCGTAGGGGGCGTTCGGATGGCCTCTCCATGGAGCGGGCGTCAGGTAGGGGGCGTCGGTTTCGACGAGCACGAGACGGTCGGGCACGGCGAGGAATGCCTCGCGCAGGGAGTCGTTGGCCGGGTAGGTGAGGGGGCCGGCGAAACTCGCGTACCAGCCGTTGTCGGCGCAGACTTCCGCCATCTCGCGGTCGCCTGAGAAGCAGTGGAAGACGGTCCTGTCGGGCGCGCCGCACTCGGTCAGGATGCGCAGGCAGTCGGCGTGGGCTTCGCGGTCGTGGATCTGGAGTGGAAGGTCGAGGGCCTTGGCGAGTTCGACGTGCATCTTGAACGACTCCTCCTGGGCGGCCTTCCCGGCATCGGCCGTGCGGAAGTAGTCGAGTCCGCTCTCCCCTATCGCCACGACGGCCTCGCTGCGGGCCAGCTCTTCGACCAAGGCCACGGCGTCGGCGAGCGAGTAGTCGCGGTGCCAGGGGTCCAGGCCGTGCGCGAGCCCGTCGGGGCCGGTCTCGGTGACGCCGCAGTGCAGCGGCGCGTCGTTGGGGTGGATCGCTATCGCCGCGGAGAGCCGGGGGTGCGCCTCGGCCAGAGCCACGGTCGGGGCGAGCGTTGGGACCTCGCAGCCGCACGTGACGGCGTGCCGGACTCCCGCCTGCTCCATGCGGGCCAGATGCCACGGGATGCTGCCCTTGACCGGCTCGGTGGGCGGATCGGGCGGCCCGGTTCCGTCCCGTTCGTCCCGTCCTGCGTCTGCGGCCGGGGCGTGCAGGCCTCCCGCGGCCTCCGGTTTCCCGGCTCGCGCGGGGCTCTCCGTCTCGGCGGGGCCGGTTTCGCCTTCGTCGACAGCCGCCGGGTAGTCTCGGTCGCCCGGCACCGGCAGATGCGTGTGGTCGTCGACGATCGGGTGGGCGAGCGGCGCGGGGACGTCGGGGTAGACGCTCCTCTTCTTCCTAGTCATGGTTCCCTACCTATCGCTTCGGACCGTTCGCAAGCGCCTGCGGTTTTCCGCGCGTCGGGCGCGGGCGTCGCCTCCTCGCAGCGCACCGGCCCTCCGGCTGGGGCCGGGCGAGGCGCGTCGGGGCGTCACTCCGTCAGCCCCAGGCGCTGCAGTTCCTCGTCCACAACGGATTCGTCCAGCTTGGCGAAGACGGGCCGCGGCTTGGCGATCGGCGTGCCGGGGACGACGGCGCTCGATTCCCACGGACGCACGTGCGAGTAGTCGCCGGTGATGATCGGGTACGGGTCGCCTCCGTCGAGGTCGTCGACGTCGACGAGCCGCGGCATGGGGGCGATGTCTCCCTGACCGCCGAGTACGCGGTCGATCGCATTCGAGGAGTGCGGCAGGAACACGGACATCATCGTGTTGAGGTCCCACACCGACTGGACGAGGGTGTGCAGGACGGTCGCCAGGCGTTCGCGCTGTTCGGGCGCCTTGAGTTTGAAGGGCTCGGTCCGGGCGACGTAGGCGTTCGCCTCGCCCACCAGCCGCATGGCCTCGGCCAGGGCGGCGCGCTGCCGGTGGTTGGCGATGTGGTCGCCGACCGCGTCGAATCCGCCCCGCACCGCGGCGAGGAGCTCCTCGTCGACGGGCTCGAGGCCCCCGGGTGCGGGGATCTCGCCGAAGTTCTTGGCGATCATGGCGGCTGTGCGGTTGACGAGGTTGCCCCAGCCGGCGACGAGCTCCGAGTTGTTGCGCCGCACGAACTCGGCCCAGGTGAAGTCGGCGTCCGAGTTCTCGGGCCCGGCGATCGAGATGAAGTAGCGCAGGGCGTCGGGCTGGTAGCGGGAGAGGACGTCGCGCACGTAGATGACCACGTTCTTCGAGGAGGAGAACTTCTTCCCCTCCATTGTGAGGAACTCGGAGGCGACCACCTGGGTCGGCAGGTTGAGGGCTCCCAGGCTGCCCGGCTCTCCGCCGTGCGAGCCCTCGCCGTTGTAGGCGAGCAGTTCGGCCGGCCAGATCTGGGAGTGGAAGACGATGTTGTCCTTGCCCATGAAGTAGTAGGAGAGTGCGTCGGGGTCGTTCCACCATCGCCGCCAGTCCTCGGCGCTTCCCTCCCCGGCGGCGGCGCGGCGGCGCGCCCATTCGACGGAGGCCGAGAGGTAGCCGATGACGGCGTCGAACCACACGTACAGGCGCTTGTTGGGCTGGTCCTCCCAGCCGGGGATCGGGATCCCCCAGGAGATGTCGCGGCTCATGGCCCGCGGGCGCACGTCTTCGAGCAGGTGTTTGGAGAAGGCGATGACGTTGGGGCGCCATTCGCCGGTCGCCTCGACGCCGTCGAGCCACTCCCCCAGGGTCCCGGCCAGCGCGGGGATGTCGAGGAAGTAGTGGTCGGTGACCTCGAAGCGCGGCGCCCGCCCGGAGACCGTGGAGATCGGGTCGACGAGGTCCTGCGGGTCGAGTTGGTTCCCGCAGGTGTCGCACTGGTCGCCGCGCGCGCCGGGCGAGCCGCAGATCGGGCAGGTCCCCTCGATGTAGCGGTCAGGCAGGGTGTTGCCGGTGACCGGGTCGATGGCGACGCTCTGCTGCTGGACGATCATGTACCCGTTGTCGCGGCAGACGTCGAACATCTGCTGGACCACGCGCTCGTGGTTGACGGTGGTGGTCCGGGTGAACAGGTCGTAGGACAGGCCGAGGGCCACGAGGTCCTCGACGATGATCCGGTTGTTCTCGTCGGCGAGCTGCTTGGGCGTCTTGCCGGCGGCTTCGGCCGCCACGAGGATGGGCGTGCCGTGTTCGTCCGTGCCGGAGACCATGAGCACGTCCTCGCCGCGCATCCGCATGTACCGGGAGAAGACGTCGGAGGGGACGCCGAATCCGGCGACGTGCCCGATGTGGCGCGGGCCGTTGGCGTAGGGCCACGCAACTGCTGAGAGAACGTTCGACATAGACACAAGGGTACGTCTCCGCGGCGGAGCAGTTCACCTCAAGGCGCGCGTACCCGCAGCCACGCCCGGGGCGGCAGGCGGATTTCGGGCGGGCCGCGGTCCCGCCCAGGTCGGGATGCCGTGGGGATGGCGTGGGCATTCGCCGGTTCCCCATTCTCAGAGAACCCCTGTTCTTTGCGCATAGAACGTGCCATACTGAGTGATATCACCATCTCGCATGTAAAAGGAAAGTGAAATCATGCTCGAATTCGGAGATATACTGAAGTGGGATGCCTCAGAGCTTCGCGCAGCGGGTGAGGAACTTCGATGGGACGCAAAGAAATTCGATGTGATCGCCGAGGATTTCGCTCGCGTCAACACCGAGGACCTTCTAGGAGCCTATGCGGAGTCCGAGGCTAGGGAACGTCGCGCCCTGGTGGATGACGCCTCGGACTTGTTCCGCGATATGACCCAGGCTGGGAATGACCTTCTCACCGGCGCCAGCGCAGTGGAGGACGTGGCCAGAAAAGCATCGGAAGTGTCCTCACGTGCTGCCCGACAAGAATACAGCATTAGCTATTCAGGAGAAGTGGAGTACCATGGCATGCAAGATGAAAGCGAAAGAAAAACCATAAAACTTTCAATCGAAATATTAGTTGATTTATACATTAGAAAAAGTAAAGAAATTGTGTCCACATTGGAAAATGTTTATGAAAGTATAGAGCGTTTGAAAAACACAGCTGATTGGCTTAGTTCAACTAAGCAAGCGATTATTCATTCCAAATCTGATCAGGCACCGAAAGGTGAATGGAACGCTGAGCAAGCCAATGATTGGTGGACTTCACGTTCACATAAGGAGCAAGAGGATATGATAAACAATCATCCTGATTGGGTTGGCAATCTCGATGGCATACCGTTCAAGGATCGCGATCGAGCGAATCGCAAGAGGCTCCTCCTTATGAAGGAGAGTTTGGGTTCTCGTAGGAGATTGCTCGAAGAGGACATCAGCGAGTACAAGAAGGGCAATCGCTTTCGCGATCCGTCGTCTGAAACGAAGTCAAAAGCAGCTGAACTGGCTAATGAATTGGAAAGGGTGAAGAAAGACGAAAAGAAATTGGAACCGCTTTTGAAGTGATTTTCAGGTCCTTCAGATGGAAGGCATTCACTGACAAGCTTCTATCTTCACCGTGGGGATCAATTACAGGCTTCAATCGGCATAGGGGATGTAGACAATGCGGATCATGTGATAGTTTACACCCCGGGAATGACGTCCACAGTCTCTGATAGCATTATCGGAAAAGGCACAGAATGGGGTAAGGAAACCAAAAACGCCGAAAATGTCCTTGATATATCTAACAAGCTCCTTGATAAGGATTTCAAAGAAAATCAGAGGCGATTTGACGAATATGGAAAACCTATAAAGCGCAAAAGTGTGGCTGCTATTGTCACATTAGACTACGACGCTCCTCAATGGGATAATATCCACACGCCTTCCCACTCGGTATTATCGGAAGAGCAAGCGGAAAAAGGCGGGAAGCATATGTCCTCTCTTTACGACGGCATACAAGCCGTGCACAGAAAAGATCCGCACTTAGTTGCAACAGGCCATTCCTATGGATCCACTACTATGGGCAACGGGTTGAGTGGTTCAACGGCTCCCGACGAAGCGATCGGCGTCGGATCTCCCGGTTTGGGAACGAACAGCAGTAGTAAGCTCAATATGTTTCCCGGACATGTATACATTGGCAGTGCGCCGGGAGATATAGTCGCAAGCAGTAGCTGGTTTGGGGACGATCCGTCCTTGAATCCATTTTTCAAGCACTTCAATCTAGGTAGGTGGCGTGGACCTGGCAACCACATATACGAAGGCTCCAGTGGGCATTCCGAGTACATGAGCCCCAACAAGACGTCTACCTACAATATCGCCAGCATACTGGTCGGTAAGGGCATGGCTTCCCCCAGATCCTGAAGGGTAACATTCATGCGTTTCGGGTTTTCGCAGCGAATGCGCATCGTCGCGGCTTTGGTCGTGGGCACCATCGTGTTCGCGGGGTGCGGCAACGACAGTGAAAAGTACTTCGGCGAGCGGGCCACGCCGAACAGCCCTCGAGCCGTTCCCATCGCCCAGGCTCGCCGTGAGGCGTTGACTCTCTTGGTCTATCTCTACGACGTTCTCACCAAGGAGTTCGGCCTCGGCGAGTGGTCCCGCTTCGAAGGCGGAGAGCAAATACATGATGAACCTCTTGACTGTCCTGAGGGCTACACCGCCGAGTCCTACTCCCTGGGAGCCGCCGCCCCGCTCGGGAAGGACAAGTGGGAGGCCGCCGTCAAACGCGTCTACGAGATCGTCAAACCCTATGGCTTCGGCCCACCCAAGGAAGAACCGAGTCACGGTCAGGCAGTCAGTTACTACAATCCCAATACGGGTGCTGAGATTCGTCTTGGCTATAACAATTCAACTTCCGTGGACGTAGGCTCTGGGTGTGCAAAAGGGACGCAGCTCTTCGAGAATTGGCCCGAAGGAGCGGAAGTCGTCCCCCAGAGGCTCCGCGGCTCAGGCCGCGCGCTCTACACCATGGACCACGAGATTTGGCCAGACCAAGCACCCGACCCCAACACACCACCAACACCCCCACTCCTGTCACAACAGCAAACCAAACCATCTACACCGCCATCACATAAGCACACACAGAAATAGATAAAAATGTCAACATTATCCTTCTCAGACTCCACCGCCAGAAAGCTCGACTCCACCAGTGAAAACGCGACCGACCTCCTCAACAGAATGGCGAGCATCGGTCTACCGCTAGAGCAACGAGTTACGCGGTTCAACGGCTCCCGACGAAGCGGTCGGCGTCGGATCTCCTGGTTTGGGAACGAGCAGAAATGGTAAGCGCAATATGTTCTCTGGGCAGATACACATCGGCAGAGCATCGGGAGACCTGATCGCCTCTGCAGGCGGACGGTTCAGAGGCGACCCGGCCTGGAATCGAAAATTCAAGCGCTTTAGTCCGGGTATCGGGTTTTCGCAGCGAATGCGCATCGCCGTGGCACTGGTCGTGGGCACCATCGTGTTCACGGCGTGCGGCAACGACAGTGGAAAGTACTTCGGTGAGCGGGCCACGCCGAACAGCCCTCGAGCCGTTCCCATCGCCCAGGCTCGCCGTGAGGCGTTGACTCTCTTGGTCTATCTCTACGACGTTCTCACCAAGGAGTTCGGCCTCGGCGAGTGGACCCGCTTCGAAGGCGGAGAGCAAATACGCACTGCAGCCGTTGACTGTCCTGAGGGCTACACCGCCGAGTCCTACTCCCTGGGAGCCGCCGCCCCGCTCGGGAAGGACAAGTGGGAGGCCGCCGTCAAACGCGTCTACGAGATCGTCAAACCCTATGGCTTCGAGCCTCCCCAGAAAGATCCAAACGCTGACGAAGGACGTTCGGTGACGTTCTACAATCCAAACACCGCAGCTGAAATTAGCTTAGGCTTCGAAAAGTCTACCGCCTTACAAGTAGGCTCTGGATGTGCGAAGGGGACGCAGCTCTTCGAGAATTGGCCCGAAGGAGCGGAAGTCGTCCCCCAGAGGCTCCGCGGCTCAGGCCGCGCGCTCTACACCATGGACCACGAGATTTGGCCAGACCAAGCACCCGACCCCAACACACCACCGGCACTCCCAGCCCTGCCTCAACAACAGACTAAACCATACACGCCACCATCACATAAAAACACGCGAAAATAGAAGAAAACATGTCAACCTTGTCTTTTTCGGATTCCACCGCCAGAAAGCTCGAACTCACCAGTGAGAACGCGGCTGATCTTCTCCACAGAATGGCGAGCATCGAAAAAGTGCGCTCCTCCAATGACAAGCTCATAGGCGCCGATCTGGGCGCCCCCGCGGAACGCGCAGCCGACGCCCTGGAGGAAATGCGCATGCTCTTCTCCAAGCGGATCGCCATCTACCAGCGCGGAGTGCTGGGGGCACAGGCGAACTTCTCCTCGACCGAGGAATCCGTCTCCCAGTGGGTGAAGGGAAAGACGGGGGCGGCCCGGCGGATGCGCCCGCTTTGACGGCCCCGTTCCTCGGGCGGGCTACTCCGCCTGGGATCGACTCTCGGCGCGTGAAAGGAGGGCGCGGCCGGGCCCGCCGGTTTGAGCTCGCCGGCGCCCTCGGCCTGGCGGCGTCCACGGACCGGACGCGCTACGATCTTTCCAAGGTATTCAACCACATTCCACCCGCCAGGCAGGAGGAATCCCATGGAAGAAGACACACGTGCCCTGATCATCGTCGACGTTCAGCCCACCTTCTGCGAAGGCGGTGCCCTGGGCGTCGAAGGCGGCAATGCCGTTGCCGAGCGGATCGCCGATTTCGTCACGGAGAACGCGGACGAGTACGAGCTCCTCGTCACCACCCAGGACTGGCACGTCAACCCCGGCTCCCACTTCTCGGACACGCCCGACTTCGTGGACACCTGGCCCGAGCACGGGGTGGCGGGAACGGCCGAGGCCGAACTGCACGAGGCGATCGCCTCGCTCCCCCTGGACGCCTCGGTGAAGAAGGGAGAGTACTCGGCGGCCTACTCCGGCTTCGAGGGAAAGGACGCGGAGGGGCGAACCCTCGAGGAGATCCTGCGCGCCGCCGGGATCCAGGCCATCGACGTGGTGGGCCTGGCGGAATCCCACTGCGTGAAGGAAACCGCCCTCGACGCTCTGCGCCTGGGCTGGCGCACTCGGGTGCTCTCGGACCTCACCGTCCCCGTGAGTCCCGAAACCGGCGAGGACGCGCGCCGCGAGATGGACGAGGCGGGAGTCGAGCAGATCCCCACGGCGTCGGCCTTCGGATTCTACGAGGAGGGCGAGGACGCTCCGATCCCCGGCGACTTCGCGGACGAACCGCACGGCGACGGATCCGGCTTCGCTGGGGGCGAACTGGACGACCTCGGCGACCTTGACGACTACGATAACCTGGATGACTTCGACGGCTTAGACGACAACCTGGACGTCCCAAGCGGAGGCGAGGCGGGCGCCGCCGGCCTCTTCGCGGATGTCGACGGTTTGGCCGACCTGGACGCCGACGACCTGCTCGAGGAGCTCGACGTCCTGGAGGAGCTCGACGACCTTGAGGAGGACGTCGACTTCTCCGACGAGGTCGACGAGGCGGACTTCGACTTCTCCGACATCGACTTCGACCCTGGGGCTCCGGGCAGCCGCCGGCCTCCGGCCTAACGGGCCTGGGCAGCCTGAGAGATAGTCCGCCTGAGTAGCCCGGTCCTCTCTGAGTAGCCCAGTCCTCCCTGAGGAGTCTGGGCGTCCGTCGCCGGCGAGTCGTCAGCCCGGTGGGTCTCGCCTGCCGAGCTCAGCCGAGTGGAGCCGCGTGTCCATCGTCTCGAAGCCGATCTCGCCTGCCGGACCCCAGTCGAGCGGAGCCGCGACTGCAGGCCGCGCGGGCCCGCCGGATCATGCGTCCGCGGTCTGGTCGGGTTCCTCGGATCGGTCCGGTTTCTTCACGTGCTCCAGTTCGAAGAGCGTGCGCCCCCACCCGATCGCGTGGCGGCCCCGGAGTCTGAGGCCCGCCTGCTGGAAGACCGCGAGGAATTCGTCGTCTGTGCGGATGCCCCCGCCGCCCAGGGAGAATTCGACGAGGTCGGCCTCGTAGTCGCAGCCGGTGGCGGCGGTCGGGTCGAGCACGTCTTCGAGGAGGAGCAGATGGCCGCCCTCGGCCAGGGTGGAGGCGGCCGAGCCCAGGACCATCGCGAGCGACTCGTCGTCGTTCGGCGAGCTGAGGTTCGTGAAGAAGATCGCGTCCGGTTTCGACGGCTCGCCGGTTGTCAGCATCGAATGCGTGAACACCGCTTTGACGGCCTCCACGGGGTCGTCCACGAAGACGATGCGCGGGTGGGATCCGCTGCGCTGCTTTTCGTCCTGTTCGTACTCCGACACCATGACGACCACCAGCATGTCCTCGTACACCTCGACGAGGGCCGTGGCGTATTCGATCCCTCCCGTTCCCCCGACGATGACGTACGAGTCGCCTTCGAAGACGGGATCGGCTGCCAGGGAGCCGGCGTTGTAGGAGGCCTGCTCGGCCTCCTGAGCGACTTTCTCGGCCAAGATCCCGGGGTGATGCTTGGCGCCGTCGCTGAAGGGCGCGCTGAACCAGTGTTCGACGTCATCGTCGCTGCGCTTGCCCGCCACGGCGGGGGCCAGGGAGAGCATGCCGCCGATCTCCTTGACCACATCCGGATTGCTCAGGCCCAGTGCCTCGGCGATTCGTTCGTCCTCCAGTTCGCGGCCCAGCTCCGTCAGAGTGTAGGCGACCATGCCCGGCGCGGCGTCCGAGGTGCCGGTCGTCTCCGTCCCGTCCGCGGCTCCCGCCTCGACTGCCCCTCCCGGCCTTGCCTTCACGATCCCGATGCTCTCGAGATAGCGCAGGAGCTTGGGCGCCCCGGCCCTGTCGATGCCCAGCCGTTCGGCGATCTGGCGGGCGGTTCGCGGGCCGTCCGCGAGCGCGTCGGCCAGTCCGATGGTGGCTGCCACGCGCAGGGCGAAGCCTGGGAAGATGTCGGCCTTGCGGTAGATGGCTTCGAGTCGGCCGTTCGCCGCATCCGGGCCCCACACGCCGGGCTGGCCCAGCGTCCCGGACCGGCCTCGGGTCTGTGCGCCCCGATCCGATTCCCCTTCGGATGCGGAGCGTCGCCAGTATCGCGACACTTCGACGCAGTCCCGGGGCAGTCCGGCGTCGTTGCGCAGCCATCTGCGGATCGACGCGAGGGCGGCGGCTTCGCCGGCGACCCAGACGTACGGCGTCCCGTCCCACCATTCGGCGGAGCGGATGGCGTCGAGGAGCAGCGGGGCGGTGCCGGGCGCGGCTCCTCGCCTGCTGAGCCACGTCAGTTCGACGCCTTCGGGGATGGGCAGGTCCTGGCGGTGCGAGTCCTCCCCGATCTCCACGAAGACCCGTCCGCGAGCGCCCTCCGGCCATTCCTCCAGCCAGCGTCCGATGGCGGGCAGGGCTGTTTCGTCTCCGGCGGCCAGGGTCCACGCGACGCCTTCGGGGTGGCCGGCCGAGGCCTTCGGCCCGACGATCTGGATCTCGTCTCCCGGGCGCACGCGCTGCACCCACGCGGTTCCGGGCCCGCCAACGCGGCGAACGACGTCGACGTCGATCTCCCCGGCTTCGGCATCCCACCGGCGCACAGTGTAGGCCCTGGAGAGGATGTGCGCGCCGTCGCGGGGCCAGCGGACGACGCCTCTGCCCTGGGTGGGCCGGTCGGTCCCGGGCTGATCGGGCCGGTCGAGGACGACCTCGATCGCGTCGTCGAATCCGTCGGAGCGGAATGCCGCCACGGGATTGCCGTTCGGGGCGATGTGCGCGGCGAGCTGGGGGCCGCCCATCGTCACTCGTCTCATCCCCGGGGTCACGTCGGCCACGCGCAGGACTTCCAGGGTCCGTGTCGTGATGCCGTAGGCGTCGATGGAGCGGCGCAGGCGGGCCATTGCGGGTCCTTTCGATTATCTGGATAGCGGGCGGGGCGTCGGCCTGACGCGTCGGGCGCGGGTCGGAGAGCGCTTGGGGAGCCGGGTACGGCGGGGCAGAAGCCGTGCTGGGTTCGAGGGCGCTTCGGATCGGCTGTACGGCGCAGGTGGAACCCGAATCGAGTCTTGCAGTGTCGAGCTCGGAACACAATAGAGGCCGCAGATTGAGACGTTGCGCTGCGGATCGGGAGGGCGAGACTTCGCCGATTCCGGCCCGAGTGTTCCGGACTTTCTCAGGCTCGCCACAGGCCCGCTCAAGGTCGGGGAGGTTCCATGGTGGTCGTCAACCGAATGAAGCGGACACGCCGATAGGGTGAGCCCATGTGTGTACGTGACCGTGTCCGCCATCTCTCCGCCCGCGGGGGCGGCCGAAGGGGGTGATACGTGCACGACGAACGGACGCACCGCCGTCCGGGCGGCTTCCCTTCATCGCCCGGTTTCCGGTGGCGGGCGGGAGACGACACGTGGATCGTCTCCCGCCCTTCGCGTTGCGGAGCGCCGAGGCGAGGCGCCCACGCCTGCGGCGGGCATCGCAGGCATGGGCATCGGCGGCGCGATAGGACGGAAAGATCCGATAGGCTGAGCGTCGAAGAACGGAGTACCTCGATGACGACAACGCCTCCACCGTCCGCTCGCAGGCCGCCGGCGCAGGACGCCGTCACCCCGCCCCAGCCGGATCCCCGGCCAGATGCGCGCCGGCCCGGCGTGCGGCTGGTCGTCGCCGACATGGACGGGACCCTGCTCGACTCCGGCGGTCGCATCCCCGAGGGGTTATGGCCGCTGCTGGATCGGATGCGCGAACGCGGCGTGGTGTTCGTCCCCGCCAGCGGGCGGCAGCACGCCAGGCTGGCGCGGATGTTCGAGCGGGCGATCGACGGGATGCCGATCATCGCCGACAACGGCAGCTACGTCGTCCTCGACGATCAGGAGCTGCACTCCACCACGCTGGAACGGGACGTGGCCGTGGATCTCGTCCACAGGGTCCGGGCCGCCGGCCGCAGGCAGCTCGTCCTGACGGTCAGCGGGAAGCGCTGCGCCTACGTCGAATGCGCCGACGAAGCTTTCCTGGCCGAGTGCCGCAAGTACTATTCGCGTCTGGAGATCCTGCCCGACTTGCTCGACTTCGACGACGAAGTCCTCAAACTCGCCCTCTTCGATCCCGAGAGCGTCACGAGGTTCGCAGAGCCCCTCATCGCCGATCTGGCGGGCAGCCACCACGCGGCGACGTCGGGCCGGTACTGGCTGGACATCGCGGCGAAGGGGACGAATAAGGGCGCGGCCCTGCGCAGGCTGCAGGACCGGCTCGCCGTCCCGCCGGAGCAGACGGCCGCCTTCGGCGACTACCTCAACGACATGGAGATGCTCCAAGCGGCCGGACGTTCCTTCGCCGTGGCCGACGCCCACCCGCAGATCCTCGCCGTCGCGCAGTGCCGCATCCCCTCGTGCGGCCAGGACGTGGTCGACGCAATCGGCAGGCTGCTCGCGCGGGGATGATTTTCGCAAGGCCCGCGGCCCGCACATTACGCAAGCCGTCCGGTGCTCAATTATCCGCGCGGCCTCAAGGAAAAGTCCCGACGTTGTGACCTTTAACGAAACACGTTCCGCGCACAAATCCCGCCATTTTCGCAACGTCTCCGGCAAAGCGCGCACCCGCGCGGATCGCTGCCGATAAGGCCGTCCTCACATCGAAGGGCCGCCGCGGAGTCAGGCCTGCCTGCCTTCCTATACTGGCCATCCATTCGGGCATACCGTGGCTGTATGACATTCGGAGCGCGGCTCGCGGCTCCGCCCCAGACCATCATCGAATACGCATCCATCGCACGGAGGTTTCCATCATGACCAACCAAACTCTCGTCTCGACGTGTGCGACCACCGCCTGCGCCTACAACAACGGAGGCTGCACGGCCTTGGCCGTCACCATCGGCGGCACCGGCGCCAGGCCGACCTGCGCCACTTTCGTCAAGCTCGACGCCCGCGGCGGCCTTCCGGTCGCCAATGGCCGCGTCGGCGCGTGCCAGCGCCTGGAGTGCGTGCACAACAAGGATCTGCTGTGCACCGCGCCGGCCATCGATGTCGCCGGCGACACGGCCGAGTGCGCCTCGTTCACCGCTCGCTGACGGGAGCGCCGCCCGGCCGTCGGGCCGTGGGACGGCATCCCGCGAAACGTGGGCCCCGATTCGGGGCCCACGTCGTCGATTCCGGCGCGAGTCCGCACTTGCACGCCGGAGCTCTTCCATCCGGCCGGGGCCGGAAGCCCGCTGCCGGGCGCGGAGCCTCACCCTCCGGCGTCGAACAGCGCGGACAGTTCGAGGGCCAGTTGCGCGCCGGACGCCACGGGCCGTTCGAAGGGGACGTACGCCGTGGTGGCGTCGTCGTGGCTGACCTTCATCAGGGTGAGCCCGGTCCTGTCCACGTCGAGGCATAGAACCGCCGCCGTCATGTGCTCGCATCCCATCCGAACGGCCTGGCGGGACAGCAGCGCCCCTGGGACCGCTCCCCCGAGGACTCTGCCGAAGAGCGAGTCCAGCCTGCACGGCGGATGCCCGTTCAAGATGTCCATCGCGAGCAGTTCGCCGCCAGGCGCCTCGTAGAGGTCGGCCCCCGATTCGGCCTGCCACATCGCCATGCCGTGCTGTTCGCGGACGTCGTCGAACATCACCGGGGTGACGCCGGCGGCGTCGTGCAGGAGGATTCTACCGGTGGAGTAGCGGGCGAGCCGGCCTCCGGGCGCGACGGCTACCTCGGCGACCCGCTCCGGCAGGCTGCCGGACACCAGGAGCTCGGCGGTCTCGGCGGCGCCGAGCCATTCGAGCCTTCCGAGCGCGTGCGCGGCCGAAGCGACGATCTGAATCGCCGGATCGGGGGCCTCCTTCTCTATGGACAACCGGGCGTCCATGCCCCTCGCCTCCCCGGGGGCCAGGTGTTCGCTCAGTTCGCCTTCCGCGGTCGCGACGACTATTTCGCCTTCGGAGGTCAGCCCATGGGCGAGCGCGGCGAGCGTCAGCATGGGATCCTCTCGATACGCGACGAGACCCGCCTGCCCCGCGCCGGCCAGCAGACGGTGGACGCAGGAACGGCTGCGCGCCTGCCAGGTCTGGGCCGCGATCGCCTCGCGATTGGGGTAGAGCGATAGATCAGGGTTCACAGTCGATGCCCTCCACGTATAGGTCCAATGCGGTTAGGGTATCCTCACTGAACCGTCTTTGTGAAGTCCCTGCGGCGAATCGACCGCAAGCGGCCCTCATGCGGTTCGCCTCCTCATGCCGCACAAGGCGGCCGGCCGCGCCACCGCAGCCGCCCGTCAGCGCGGCCGGCCGCGCGCACCCGAAGCCTCGGCATCCCGAACGTCCCTTCTCCGCACGGCGGCCTCGTAGAGGTCTTTGGTTCGCGTGCCGGTCCGTCCGGCCACATGCGCAGCGGCGTCTTTGAGGCGGAGTCCGGCGTCGGCCAGGGCGAGGACCTCAGCCGCAGCGGCGTCGGCGTCCGCTTCCGGCCGCCGCCCGCCTGCGACGACCACGACGACCTCCCCGAGGACTTCGCCGTCGAAGCGTTCGGCGAGCTCTCCCAGGGTGCCTCGCACGACATCCTCGTGGGTTTTCGTGAGCTCCCTGCATACGCAGGCGCGGCGTGCGGAGCCGAGGCCCTCGCGCAGCGCCCGCAGGGAGGCGCCCAGTCGCCGGGGCGACTCGAAGAAGACCATCGTCCGGGTCTCCCCGACCAGCTCCCCGATCGCCCGGCGGAGGTCGCCGGGTCTGCGGGGGAGGAATCCTTCGAAGCAGAAGCGGTCGCTGGCCAGGCCGGAAGCCACGAGAGCCGTCAGCACGGCCGACGGTCCGGGAACCACCGTCACGGCGATTCCCGCTTCGGCGGCTCTAACGACGAGCCTGTACCCCGGATCCGACACCGAGGGCATTCCCGCGTCCGTGACGACGATCACCTTCCGCCCCGTCGCGGCCAGTTCCAGAAGGTAGGGGACCCGCTGATCCTCGTTGTGCTCGTGATAGGAGAGGACCCTGCCTCGCAGGCTCAAGCCGAGGCGGCCGGCCAGGGCGCGAAGGCGACGCGTGTCCTCGGCGGCTATCACGTCGGCCTTCTCGAGTTCCTCCCTCAAGCGCGGCGAGGCGTCGTCGTCGTTGCCGATGGGAGTGGCGGCGAGAACGATCCGCGGGTGCATAATCCCACTATGCCAGACTACTGCCCACGGCGTCCGAAGGCAGCAACCCGCATTCGGCAGGTAGACTCGCCCCCGTGAGTGGCAACCAGCAAAACCCGGATCCATTGACCGTTCCCGGAAACGCCAGCGCCGCCGGCCTCGCGGATACGCCCGAGCGCTCTCTCGCGAATGGCGGTCCGACGCTCGCACAAGCCTCGCCATCACGCACCCGGCGGCGGAAGGACAGACCTTCCCTCCAGCTGTCCGAGGCGCAGGCCGACGTCTACGAGGAGACCCTGCGCGGAAGACTCGGGCTGCTGCCCAAGGGCGTCAAATTGCCCGTGCGGATCCGGCGGCGCGGCTGGATCGCCACCGCTATCGCGGCGGTCATCGCCTTCGTCGCCCGCTTCTGGAACCTCAATCATCCGCGGGCCATCGTCTTCGACGAAACCTATTACGTCAAAGGGGCGTTCTCACTCCTGACCAGAGGATACGAGGGCCGATGGACGGGCGGCGACAAGACCAACGACCTCTTCGTCAAGGGCGACTATTCAGTGCTCACGAGCGATCCCGACAGAGTCGTCCACCCCCCGTTCGGCAAGTGGATCATGGCGATCGGGCAGCGCCTGTTCGGAACCGACAACGGGGTGGGCTGGCGCTTCTCCACAGCCTTCATCGGCGTGCTCACGGTGATCCTCGTCGCCCGTATAGCCATGCGCATGTTCCGCTCCCCGATCCTGACCGGCTTCGCGGGCATCGCGATCGCCCTCGACGGGATGGGGATCGTCCTGTCGCGCACGGGGATCCTCGACAACATCCTGGGATTCTTCGCGCTTATGGGATTCTGGGCCATTCTCATGGACCGAGAACGACACGCCGGGCAACTCGCCCACAGGGTGGCGCACGGCCGGTTCAGGGACACCGAGCACACGCGGACGGTCATCGCCTCGGGTCGTTTCGACGGACGCGCCCTGCCGACGGTCGACCCGTGGGGGCCCGGCCACTTCGCGCGCCCGTGGCTGGTCCTGGCCGGAGTCCTGCTCGGCCTGACGTGCGCCGTGAAGTGGTCGGGGATCTACGCGCTCGCGGTCTTCGGCCTCCTCACGCTGGCTTTGGGGGCCGTATCCCGCAAGATCGCCGGAGTCCCGCTGTGGTTCGGCGGGGCGACCTTCCGCGACGGCATCCCCGCATTCATCCAGCTGGTGCCCGTCGCGCTCGTCGCCTATCTGGCAGGATGGACCTCCTGGTTCCTCAACCCGCATTCGTGGGGGCGCAACTGGGTCGCCGAGGCCAGGAAGACGGGAGAGGATCTGCCGCTCTCGTGGGCCCCCGACATCGTCAACTCCTTCATCCACTACCACCAGGACATGTGGTCGTTCCACCACTCCCTGTCGGAGACGCACACCTACCAGTCGCAGGCGTGGGAGTGGATCTTCCAGGGGCGTCCCGTCAATTTCTACTGGGAGGAGAAAGGCGCTCCCCGCACCTGCGGCGCATCCAAGTGCGTTCAGGCCATCACGTCCATCGGCAACGTCGGTGTCTGGTGGTTGGCGATCGTCGGCCTGGTCATCGTTCTCATCGCCGCGATATTCCGGGCCGATTGGCGGTCCTGGGCCATACTCGCCGGGTACGCCGGGCTGTGGATGCCTTGGCTTCTCTACACGAATCGGACGATCTTCCAGTTCTACGCCGTCGCCTTCCTCCCCTACACCGTGCTCGCGCTGACGTTCGGCGTGGCGGCAGCATCCCAACTCCTCGGGCCGGCGCGAACGCGTCTGCAGCCGCAGTCGGCCCTCAAGGGCGCGGCCTCCTTCGTCCCCGAGCCGCTGCGGGTCGCCTCCAAAGAGCTGGCGCGGCAAGACTCCAGAGAGCTGGCGCGGCAGAAGGAGCCCACGAGGGAGCAGCCGGGCCGCACGCGGGAAAACGCCGTGCCGCCGGGCCCGGCCGATCACGCTCCCGAGCTCTTGGAGCACACCATGGGAGACCCCACCGACGACTCGGGATTCACCAGGCGTTTCCCCAATTTCCATCGTTTCCTCGACAACCTCTTCGACGACGGCCCGAACGGCAACAGCTCGGCTCCCCAGTCCGACTCCACTCCCGAGCCGGAAGCCGCGTCGTCACAGGCCTCGCAGACACCGCCGCCTCCCTCTCCGTCGTTCGAGGCGCTGGCCGGCGAATCCTCCGCCGTCCAGGCTGCCGCGGAGGCATCCGAGGGAGAAGAGGAGGCCTTCGAAGGGCAGACCTCCGAGGGATCTGAGGGAGAGGATGTCGAGCCGGCGTCTGACGAGGCTTCCTCGTCCGCTCCTGAAGAGGAGTCCGCGTCCGCTCCCGCAGAAGAATCGAAGGAGTCCGCTCCCGCAGAAGAGGGGGAAACGAGGCAAGCGGAGAGGAGGGAAGCCGAAGGGCCATTCCAGTCAGCGGGCGACCGGGCCGAGGCTTCGTCGCCGAGTGACCCGCCGGTTCCCGGCGATTTCCAGGTCCCTGCCCCGAGTCACCTGCCGGCTCCCGCATCCGGCGACCCGCAAACCTCCGTGCCCGAAGGCGCCGCGGCCGATCCCATCCCTGCGGAGTCAGCCTTCCCACAGGCCCCCGTGCCTGGAAGCTCGCCCGTCGCCACGCCCGGCAGTCTCCAGCTCTCCGCACCCAGCGGTTTCCCTCCCCCTGTGCCCGCTTCTCAAGCCCTCGGCGGCCAGACTGGCGCGGAAGAGGAGGCAGGCGGCTCCGCATGGTGGATGCCGAGGAAACCGCGGCTGGCGTCGTGGATCGTGCTCGGAGTGGTCACGGGCGTCATCGTCGCCGCCGCCGTTTTCTGGTATCCGCTGTGGACGGGGCGCACCATCACCTACGACTTCTGGCGGCTCCACATGTGGTTCGGAAGCTGGATCTAGGCTCTACGGCCGCCCTCGGAGCCTTCCACCGCCTTTCCCGCCCCGAGCCCAGCCCCTCGCACTGCCTCCTCCACCCGATTCCACTTACAAGCCGTTCCCAGGCATTTCACCGTCTGCGTCCCGTTTCCCTCTGTTCCATAGAGGATGCAAGGATCCAGTAGTGATCTCACTTCGGAGGACAACGTGAACGACAACAATCAGCAGACCGACGGCCGCAACGGGCAGGAACAGCCTCAACCGGCGGCAGGAGCCGTCTCCGCAGGGCACGGCGCTCCCGGAAACGCCGACGGTGCAGTGCACGCCTCAGGCGTTCCGGCAACGGAGGAGCTGAGCACCGCCGCTTCCCAACCCACCGCTGCCGCCGACGCCGCGGCCTCCCGGACGGCTCCGGCCACGGCCCCCGGCCCGGCCGTTCCACCGGGAGCGCCGATGACGGGTGCGCCGATGACGGGCACGGGGAAACAGCCGCGCAAGTGGTCCACCCGCATAGTGGCGGCAACCGGCGCTGCGGGTGTCGTGCTCGGAGGCCTCCTGGGCGGCGGGATCTCTATGGCAGTCGGCGACGACCACGGCGGGCATTCCCATTGCGGGCCGGGCCACGGTCACTATGACTTCGGCGACGGCAGAATGCCGCAGCCTCCGTCGGGCAGGATGCCGGGGAACGGCGACGGCAGGATGCCCCAGGCGCCGTCGGACCGGTCCGGAAACAATCCTGACGGCAATTCGGGCAAGAACGGCTCAAACCAGAACAACAACGGATCGAACAAGAACAGTTCGAATCAGAATGGCAACTCGAACCAGAACAACAATTCCGGTCAGAGCGGAAACGGCTCGGGCCAGAGCAACAGCGGGTCGGGAAACGACCAGTCGGATTCCAACGCCTCCAATTCGACGGCGAACTGATCCGATCGCGGCCCGGTGGGCTGCCCGGCCGCGCTTCGATGAGCGGCGCCTGCGCGACGGCGCTCATCGAGGCGGCCCGAAGGATCGCATAGCCCCCATACTCCGGACGCGCCGTCAGGCGGACGGCCCGCGTCCGACCGCGCGGCAGACGGAAACCCGCCCGTGACTTTCGATAAATACGCCACCGCATGGCGCGGGAATGCGATACCGTCGTGGGTTGTGAGCGGGATGCGGTATCGAAAGGCTCTCCGGGCTTTCCCAGGAAAGTTCAGGTTTCCGTTCTGATTGCACGCGTGGAATCTACATATCGACTTCGACATTGAAACGTCCCAGGAGGACAAGGTGACTGATAGCTACAACCCCCGGAACGGGGTGGGGAACGGGCACGAATCCGGGCTCGGCGATACGCCCGGAACACAGCCCACGGAGCCCCTGCCCTCCTCTTCCTTCCCCTACTACCCGACCGGCCAGAACTCGGAGGGAAGCGGTCAGAGGGGGAACGATCCCGACGGGCGGCGGCCGAGCTGGCCGGGCCAGGCAGACGGCAGCGAGAGAGGTCAGGCGCGCCCCGGCGGAACGGAGGCGTTAAGTCCCTTCTCCCCGTTCGCCGCCAGGCCGGACAGCACGAGTGCGTACGCCTCAGGCAGCCCCACGGCGTCGTTCATGCCCGCGGAATCGACCGCCCAGGAGGCGGCAGGGCACACCGGTGGGCAGACGCTGACGTCGGGGCAGTCGCAAGGCGGGCCCTATGCAGATCCGTTCCCCTCGGGGGCGCACTCCGGTTTCGCCTTCGACGCCAACGCCGGCGTCAAACCGGGAAAGCAGAAGAGGTCGTGGACCACCGCCGCCCTCGCGGCCGCCACGATGGCGGGCATGCTCCTGGGCAGCCTGATCGGCGGCGTGACCGGCTTCGCGCTTGGCGACCAAGACCATAGCGCCTCCGTGCAAGAGCAGAAGGGAACGCCCGAGGCGACGATTCCCTCAGCGCCCAACGCTCCGGACTCGCAGAAGACCCCGGGGCAGAACACCGCGGTGCAGCAGGGCAAACCGGTCAAATCGGCTCCAGGCGTCATGCTGATCAACTCGCGCTTCGACAACGGCGAAGGCGCCGGAACCGGGATGGTCGTCGACAAATCGGGGATCGTGCTGACCAACTACCATGTCGTGCACGGCTCGAGCAAAGTCAAGGTCACCGATCCTAACAGTGGAGCCAAGTACACGGCGACGGTCGTCGGGCACAACGCCGCACGCGATGTGGCCGTTCTGAAGATCGACGATCCGCCCAAGAAGCTCGAAACCGTCAAGATCTCTTCGAAGCAGATCAAGAAGGACGATTCGGTCACGGCCATCGGAAACGGCTCCGGCCAGGGGTACCTGACCGCGCTCGACGGCAAGGTGACGGGCACCAACGTGACGATCAACGCCCAGGACAGCCTCAACAGCGAGAACGTCGACAAGCTGACGGGCCTCATCCAGACCGACGCCGACGTCGTCCAAGGCTACTCCGGAGGGCCGCTGATGAACTCCAAGGGCGAGGTGATCGGCCTGACGACCGCCGCTTCGACGGGCAAGAGCTCGGCCGAAGTCAACGGCTACGCGATTCCCATCAAAGACGCGATGGACATCGTCAACAAGGTGAAGTCGGGCAAGGGCGGCGACGGCACCGTCATCGGCCGCAACGCGGCGTTGGGCGTCTCGATCACCACGAACAGGGCGTCCAACGACCAGGGCATCTCGAAGGGCGTCACCGTGCGGGAAGTGATCTCGGGTTCCGGCGCCGAGAAGGCCGGGATCGAGGTCGGCGACGTCATCACCCACATCAACGGCGAGAAGGTCAGCAAGGCCTCCGATCTCTCGGACAAGGTGCAGAATCACAAGATAGGCGAGGAGGTGACCCTCACGATCGTCAAGTCGGACGGCTCGCAGACGGACGTGAAGGTGAAGCTCGGCGAGTCGAGCGTGAACTGACGGATCGCCGAGGGCGGCCGGGCGCATCCCGGTCACGACGATACCCACGCGGGGCGGCCGGAAAATCCGGCCGCCCCGTTCCATTCCCGCTATAGTGTGTGGGGTGCACGATGACCGACGGGAAGGGACGAGCGATTATGGCACACGGTCGCATTCTTTTCATCAACGCCAGCCAGAAGCGTGACGGGAACACAGTCGAGTACGCGCAGGCGCTCTTGGATGGCCTCGACTTCGAACGCATCGACCTCGTCGACTACAGGATGGGGTTCTTCGGCCAGGATTTCGCCGACGACCAGTTCGAGGAAGTCTTCCAGAAGATGGTGGAATCCGACACGATCGTCCTCGGTTCGCCCGTCTATTCGGAGACGATGAGCGCGGCTGCGCGTCTCCTCCTCGAGCGCCTGGAGACCCGCCCACAGGACGACGCCCTGGCAGGCAGGCGCTTCGCGTTCTTCATCCAGAGCTACGGCCCCAAGCCGTTGACGGTCGAGTCGGCCGTGGCGTCCGTGGAAAACGTGGTCGCCCCGCTGGGGATGCGCCTGATCGGCACCGCCAGCGACATGGTCGAGCTGGCCGAACTCCGTGAGGCGCTTGAATCCGCGGATTGAATCATCGCCGAGCATTCGGCCGTATAGGTTCTCACCATGACGCCGCAGCAGCCTCCTCCTTCGAATTCGCCGCAGTTTCAAGCGTCTGACGGGCGCTCCGTGCCGGCTGCTCCCGGCCGTGGATCCGGCGTCGTCGTGATCGGTGCGGGGATCAGCGGGCTCACGGCAGCCTGGCAGCTTCGGAAAGCCGGCGTGCGGGTGACCGTGCTGGAGAGATCGGACCGGATCGGCGGACGATTCCACTCCATTGAGCTCAACGGCTGCAGAGTGGAGGCCGGCGCGAACTTCCTCTCGGCGGCCTACCGGGTCGTTCCCTTCCTGGCTGGAGAGCTGGCCGTTCCTCTGCAGGCGGTCTCTGCGAAATCCGCGATCGCCTACGGCGGCGAGATCTACGGCTTCCGCACCGACAGGCCGACGTCCGCGGTCAGGTCAGGCCTCCTGCCCATCGGAACGTCACTCGGGCAGCTGCCCGGTCTCCTTCGTTTCACAGCGCGTTCTCGGGGGCGCGGCACACTCGACCCGCTCGACTGGCTGGACCTCGACCGGATGACAGCCGAAGACTGGACCAGGGGAATCGGCCTCGCCCAACTCGCCGAGCGCAGCATATACCCCGCATTCCACGGCTTCTACTTCCAGGACGCTCGCACCGTCTCGGCAGCGGCGATCGGCGCCATGGCCGCCCACGGCTTCAGCAGCCGGACACTCACCATTCCCGGAGGGCTCTCCAGGCTCACCGACGCCCTGGCCTCCCGGTTGGACGTGCGGACCGGCACCACCGTCGCCTTCATGGAGGAGGACGCCTTCGGGGTGGCGGCGCACACCGATTCCGGGGTCTTCCGCGCCGAGGCCGCGATCGTGGCCGTCCCCGCCCCGGATCTGCCCGCCGTCATGGATCTCACCGCCCAGGAGGAAGCGGTGTCTGCAGTGGCTTACAGCACGGGACTGCTCGTCTGCCTGGGGATGGCGCGGCGTTTGCACGAGGACGAACTCGCCGGCGCTTACGGCGTTCTCATGCATCCGGACGACGGACCGCTCGCGGCGCTCTGCGTGGCGAGCCGCGCGGGCCACGCCCGCGGGCGCGGGGACGTCGTGACGTGCATGTTCGCCGGGAAGGACGCCCGCGCCCTGTCCGGCGGAGCCGACTCCGAGATCGTGGATGCGGCCCGCCGAGCCCTGCTCGTCTGGGAGCCGCGGCTTTCCGGCGCTTTCGCACCGGCCCCGGAGGCCTCGGCCGTCGTCAGGATTCCCCATGCCATGCCGACCACGCCGCCAGGGCGGCTCGCCGCGATCGACGCCTACCGTGAACGCGCGCAGACCCGGCGCATCGTTCTGGCGGGCGACTGCCTGGCGTGGCCGTGGTCCGACTCTGCGGCGGCGGCCGGGCGGTGGGCGGCCGGGCGCGTGCAGGCCGTGATCGACCGCCCCTGAATCCCTCACGATCCCGATCGGCCCGCGCGCCACCTCCGGCGTAAACGCCGCCCATTTCACCGCGGGGTTGCCGACGTGTTCACCGTGGGGTTGCCGACGTGTTCACCGTGGGGTTGCCGACGTGCCGATTCCGCCCCGAGGGGATGAATGCCCGTGCGGTCCGCCGGGCGTCTCCCGCCTTCACGCCTAGAATTCAAACGTCATGGCGCCCATCGGCCGGGAAAGGCCAGGAGGTCGGGATGATCGAGGTATCCGGTCTAACCAAGAGGTATGGGAAAGTGACGGCCGTCGACGGGCTTTCCTTCGCGGTCACAGACGGCGAGCTCTTCGCCTTCCTGGGAACGAACGGCGCGGGCAAGACGACGACCATCTCCTGTATGATCACCCTTCTGCCCTTCGAGGAGGGCGACATCGCCCTCGACGGTCTGGACGTGCGCACCGACGCGTACCGCATCCGCTCGCGGATCGGCGTCGTCTTCCAGCAATCGCTTCTCGACCCCCGCCTGAGCGTGGACGAGAACCTCGAACTCAAGGCCGACGTCTACGGCATCCCCCGATCGCGCATCGACGAACTCGCCGAGCTCGTCGACCTGACGGATTTCCGCGACCGGCATTACGGCGTGCTCTCCGGCGGCGAGAAGCGCCGCGTGGACATCGCCCGGGCGCTGCTCAACCATCCGAAAACGCTCTTCCTGGACGAGCCGACCACGGGCTTGGACCCGCACAGCCGCGAACAGGTGTGGAACACGATCAGTGGCCTGCGAGACGATCTCGGCCTCACCGTCGTCCTGACGACTCACTACATGCAGGAGACGGAGTCCGCCGATCGTGTCCTGGTCATCGATCGCGGCGTCCCGATCGCCGATGGAACCCCCATCGAGCTTCGAGCTCGCCACTCCACTCCCCGGCTGCTCGTCAAACCGCGCGACGGCCGCCGCAGCGAGGTCGTTTCGGCGATCCGCAGTCGCCTTCCGGAAGCCCGGCCGTATGACAGGGGAGGCGCCGTTCACGCAGCGATCCCCGATTCGGCGGCGGGGCTGGACATCCTCATGAGCCTGGGCGACGCCGTCGAGGACTTCCAGGTGATCCAGGGATCGATGGACGACGTGTTCCTGAACCTCATGAGCGAAAGGAAGGGCAAGTGAGAATCGTCCTCTCCCTGGTGAAGCGGAATCTTCGGATATACCGCCGCGACAGGGCGGGAGTCCTCCTCTCCCTCCTGGCGGCGTTGATGCTCCTGCTCATCTACGCCCTGTTCCTCGGCGCGATCCAGGCCGACAGCCTCAAGGCGAAACTGCCCTCGGCTGCCTCGGAGGACGTGGGCTACTTCGTCGCCTCGTGGGTGTTCGGGGGCATCGTCATGATCACATGCGTGACGACGGGTCTGGGGGCGCTCGGCGCCTATGTGGACGATCGGGCGACCGGACGTTTCAAGGAGTTCCGCGTCTGCCCCATCCGGCGGCATCAGCTCATTCTCGGCTACCAGCTCTCGGCGGTCGTGGTCTCCTTCGTCATGACGCTCATCGTCTCGGCAGTCGGGGCGGCCGTCGTCAAACTGGTCTACGGCGACATCCCCGGCTGGGGGAGCTTCCTAACGGCCTTGGGCTACGTGGTCCTGTTCGCCTTCGCCTTCTCGGCGATCTCGTCGTTCGTCATCACGTTCATCAGCTCGCGCAATGGCTTCACCGCCCTTTCGACCATCGTGGGGACGCTTTTGGGGTTCCTCGCGGGCGCGTACCTGCCGGTAGGCGCGCTATCCGGCACGGTCGTGAACGGGATCAACGTCTTGCCCTATTCGCCGGCCGTCGTGCTTCTTCGCGAACCACTCGCCGGCGATGCCCTCGACCGGTTGACCGGCGGTGTCCAGCAGGCCCGCGAAAGCATCGGCGAATACTACGGCTTCACTCTGGACATCGGCGGCACGAGTGTCTCCACGCCCTGGATCCTCGCCGCTTTCGTCGGCCTGACGGTTGTCTTCACGGCGCTCGGCACATACCGGATCGGGAAGACGATCAAGTGAGGCTCGCCCCATTCGAGGCGGTGGGCCGTTTCCTGGGTTGCGGGGTATTCCCCGCAACCCAGTCATAGTGATACTGCAGCATTACTGGAATGAGGCGGTTCATATAGTGGTTCCGGGTAGACTTCTGTGTTGGAGGCAATGACACTGAATACTATGCCTATGTTCGCAAGCACTATATGGAGGAACCATGGATCAGGGCGCCATCCCCCACACGCGAACTTCGCCGACTCTTCCGGCCACTGAGAAACCGGCGGCCCCTCGCGGCAAGCACGGTCTACCGGCGCCGCCTCCGGTCAACGAGGCGGCTGCACCCGCCCTCTCCGAGATCGCTGACGACGGACGCAGTTCTACAGGCCGGCCGTCCCGCAGGCGTCGATCCGGCAAGAGGAAGCTCCGCAAGGCCGACGGCAAGCGGAGGGCCTCCCGGCGGGAACGACGCACCTCCCAATCCCCTCCGGTGGAGCAAGGCCACACGGACCAGCCGAAGAAGTCCGAGCCGAAGGAGACATGGTCCTCTTGGTCTGTGTGGGGCAAGAGATCCCGGATCATCACCGGCGTCCTGCTGGGGATCGGAATCTTCATCCTTACCCTCTTAAACATCCTCTCCATCGAGGACGTCCCTCCCGACGTCAGCCTTCTACCGACGATACTGGTCGCCGGGCTCGCGTGCTTCGCACTCACCATATCAGGGTTATTCCCCATATTATCTGGTTTCTTAATTGTAACTGTTGATGTACTTGTTAACTTGACTCCCGATAAGTCAATTTATCTCGCATCTATAACATCTAATATTGCTCCTATCATAATCATTTGGTCTGGAAGTCGTATAATCGGTTGTCTTTCAGCTATAATATGTACAATAATTGAATTACATGAGCTTATAATCACATTACCAAACGTAAATACAATAATTCAAAATTTCATCGTTAATATTACTTTTTTAATTCTTTTCCTTCTGCTAGGGGAGCTCCTTCTGCGGCAGAGCCTGGCCAACGATTCACTCGAAGCCCGGCGCCAAGCGGAACTTGCGGAGCAACGCCGTGCGATCGCCAGGGAGCTTCACGACACAGCCGTCTACTCCACCACGATGCTCGTCATGCGGGCCGAGGCGGCCAAACTGCAGACGGGCAAGGGAGCGGATCTATCGGAGGATCTCGACTTCATAGCCCGCACGGGGCGCGCGGCCACATCCCATCTGCGGAACATGCTCGAAGTCCTGCGGGTCTCGGACAAGGTCGAACTGTCGGCTCCCGGGTCGATCGCCGACCGCTTCACCATCATCGATTCGCCGCCTGAAAAGGTGATCGAGGAGCAGATCGCCAAGGTACGCGCCGCCGGGATCGATGTCAATGCGGCCATCGAGGGAGACCTTTCCTCCCTGCCCGAGATCATTTCCGTTACACTTTCCCGTGTGGTGACGGAATCGTGCTCGAACATCGTCAAGCACGCCGCGCATGAGGCTCCGGCGACTATCATGGTCGAAGTCCAAGATGAGAGCGTGGACGCCATCTTCATCAACGCCATTTCGGAGGAGGATTCTCTAGAATCGGAGAGTGCCTCGGCGGTGGACGCCGTCGAGCAGGGCTCCCAGGCAGGCCTCGGTCTGGGCCTCATCGGCCAGAGGGAGCGCGTCGAAGCCCTGGGCGGCACTATCGAGTTTTCCCAGAGGGAAGACACGTGGATCGTCCGCGCGTCGATCCCCGTACACAGATGAAACACTGACTAGAAGGGCATAAGGGTGAATCAGCGTAGGCAGACCCCAAGAGCGGGACGGGGCAAGCCGCAGCATTCCGGCAAGTCCGCGTCCTGGATGGGCGGAACGGATAGCGGCCAGGGCGCCCCTGCGCGCGGCGGGCCGATCAGGATCGCCGTTGTCGATGACGACAACGCCGTTCTCCAGTCCCTGACGGCATACCTCGCCACCGCGCCGGACATCAAGCTCGTCGGCATGGGCACAACGGGTTTCGAAGCGGTGCGCCTGGCGACCAAGCACCATCCGGACATCCTCATGACCGACGTGAGAATGCCGATCATGGACGGAATCTCCGCCGTGGAGCAGGTAAGGCTCCTGGCCCCCGACGTCAAAGTAGTCTTGTTGACCACGTTCGACGATGACGAGGCCATGCTCGCCGGCCTCCAGGCCGGCGCCTCGGGCTTCCTTTTGAAGAACACATCGCCGGAAGATCTCGTGGGCGGCCTGCGGCAGGTCGCGGCGGGCGGAACCGTCGTCTCACCGGGCCCGACGGGACGCCTCGTGAAGAACTACCTCGTTCCCCTGCCGCCCGAACCCTCACCGGACATCCAGCTTTCCAAGCGCGAAATGGACGTGCTGGAACTGCTGTGCCAGGCCTATTCGAACGCCGAGATCGCCCAGAAGCTCTACGTCCAGGAATCGACGGTGAAGTCCCATCTCTCCTCGATCATGTCCAAGCTCCAGGTCAACAGCCGCCTGAAGGTGGTTGTGCGGGCCTACGAGCTGGGCCTCGTCCGCTCCTAAACGGCTCCACACTGTGCGGCTTCGAGGTTCCGGGGTGCATCGCGTGCCCGATGCGCCGAGCCCCTCGTCTCAGGCCCGAAGAGGTCCTACACGGACGCTCCCAAGGCGGAGTATCCTTGAGTCACGAAGTACAAACGATATGATTGGCATCACATTTCGAGTGATCGCCGAATTCTCCTACTTTTGGGGGAGTTCATTTCGGGATGGCTTCGCTAATGTATTCATTGTCCAAACAGGAGGTTACACGGATGAAGAAACTAGGACTTGTCGCTGCGGTTAGCATGGCGGCGAGCGCGGTGGTTCTTCCTAGCGCGATGGCGTCTGACGATGTTTCGTCAAGCCCTTCGCCTTCCGTCTCATCCGCCAGCGAAGAGTCGGCTCTGGTAGCCGCTCATGCTGAGCAGGCGGGTGAAGGATTTAGTTGCATTATTTTCAGAGCTCAAGGTTTTTCTCCTCGGAAGATATGCGGTGGACGCTTTTACAAGTAGACGTTCGTGACGAAGACAACTGAATAGACAGGTAGTGAACCTCTGGTCGGTTCAGACTCGCAAAACGCTCACCTCAGCGCCGGAGTGATCCGGAAATGGGACTGCCCTCGGGTGGCTATAGAGTGAAACCGCCAGCAGATGTCTTTGTCCTGCCGAGCGCATGTTCAATGAGTATACATGCGACACTGGGGCCCGGGTGATGCGTGACACCCGGGCCCCATCACTTTCTCTTCCGTGGATGCCGCGGGCATCCCCGACGGGCTTTCCCGAGACGCTCCAACCTCCTCAAGATGCCCTCATCCCTTGGCGGCCGCCTCCTGCAGCACGTCGCGCAGCACCAGAGCGTGGTTGTGTTGCGTATCGCGTGCAGCGTAGAGGAGGGTAACGCGCTCCTGGCCCCCGGTTCTGCGCAAAAAGTCCTCAACGGCCTCGGACGCCGACAGTTCCTCGCGATAGCGGGCGGCGAACTCCTCCCGTCTGGCGTCGAGGTCCTGGTGGTACCAGGAACGCAGCTCAGCGCTGGGGGCGAGGTCCTTGGCCCATTCGTCGATCGCAGCCTTGTCCTTCCGCATGCCGCGAGGCCAGAGCCTATCGACCAAGGCCCTGTAGCCGTCGTCCGGATCGGGCTGTTCGTACACTCTCTTGACAACGAACTCCATTCCTCCAGAATAGACCTCCGAGATGGGATGGCAGGCGATTTCGACGCCCAGCGGCCGACTCCAGCCCTGCACTCGGCGAATTCAGCGACGATGCGGACGATGAGCCACGATGAGCACTTTCGCCCCTGTCCAAGGGGAAAGCCGGACCTTAAACTCGAGGTAATGACGGCAGTGCCGCCGCTTCTCAATCGACAATCGAATGCGAGGTGAACACCTCATGGAAGAGACATCCGTCGGCGAGCTTCCTTCCTACACGCCCGAGGAGGAGAAGCTCATCATACGGAACAAGCGAGGAATCCCGGTCGGCGTCAAGCCGCGCAACGAGTGGACGCCGCGGAAAGTCGCCCTCTGGATCGTCATCACGGCTCTGGGTGTCCTCGGCTGGACGATGTTGGCCGTCGTCCGGGGCGAGGAGGTCAACACGATCTGGTTCGTGGTGACCGCACTGTGCACATACACGATCGCCTACCGGTTCTACGCCCTGTACGTGCAGCGCAGGATCATGCGCCCGGACGACTCCAACGCCACGCCCGCCGAACGGATCAACAACGGCAAGGACTTCGACCCGACCAACCGCGTCGTCCTCTACGGCCACCACTTCGCGGCCATCGCGGGCGCCGGCCCGCTCGTCGGCCCCGTACTCGCCGCCCAGATGGGGTACCTCCCCAGCACGCTGTGGATCATCCTCGGCGTATGCGTGGCCGGGGCGATCCAGGACATGCTCGTCCTCTTCTTCTCCATGCGCCGCGGCGGACGCTCACTCGGGCAGATGGCCACCGACGAGATCGGGAAGTTCGGCGGAACGGTGGCCACCGTCATCGTGCTCGTCATGCTCATGATCGTCCTGGCGGTACTGGCCATGGTGTGCGTCAACGCGCTGGCGGCCTCCCCATGGGGCGTCTTCTCCGTGGGATGCACCATCCCGATCGCCATCTTCATGGGCATCTGGCTGCGGTACGTGCAACCGGGCAAGATCACGCAGGTCTCGGTCGTCGGCTGCACCATGCTCATCATCGTGATCATCGCCGGCCGCTGGGTCGCGGAATCCGATTTCGGCAAGGAGTACCTGCACCTGTCCCAGACCACGCTTGTGTGGGCGATGATCGTCTACGGTTTCTTCGCCGCCGTCCTTCCGGTGTGGGTGCTGCTGACGCCGCGGGACTACCTGTCGACCTTCATGAAGATCGGGACGATCGTGGTTCTGGCGCTCGGGATCGTCGTCGTCCGGCCCCTGGTGGAGATGCCCGCCGTCACTGAGTTCGCCTCCAATACGAAGGGGCCCGTCTTCGCCGGCACGCTCTTCCCGTTCCTCTTCATCACCGTCGCCTGCGGGGCCCTCTCGGGCATGCACGCAATGGTCTCCTCGGGAACGACCCCGAAGATGGTGCAGAAGGAGTCCCAGGTCCGCATGATCGGCTACGGGGGCATGCTCATGGAATCCTTCGTGGCGATCATGGCGCTGGCGGCCGCGGCCTCCCTCAACCAGGGGATCTATTTCGGCATGAACACTCCCGAGGCCAGCGTCGACCAGCTAGCGGGCACTTCCGTCACACAGTCCACCAAGGATCGCGAGGTCATCACATCCCAGGCCGTGCGCAATCTCGGCGTGACCACCACGAAGGGCGAGAAGATCGAGCCCCGGTGGGAGTCGTGGGACAAGCAGGGCAAGGAGAAGACTTTTGAGGGGGCCGAGGCCCTCAAGCAGGTCGCCGACGACGTCGGCGAGCCGTCGGTCGTCTCGCGAACGGGCGGCGCCCCGACCCTCGCCGTGGCCATTGCGCACATCCTCCACCAGGTCGGAGGAGGCCGGGGGATGATGGGCTTCTGGTACCACTTCGCCATCATGTTCGAGGCTCTGTTCATCCTCTCCGCCGTCGACGCGGTCACCCGCGTGGCGCGCTTCCAGCTCTCCGACGCCTTAGGCAACGTCATGCCGAAGTTCAAGGACCCCTCGTGGCGGACGGGGGCGCTCCTGTCCACCGGCGTGATCGTCGCCGCTTGGGGATCGTTGCTGCTCATGGGCGTCACCGATCCCCGGGGCGGCATCAAGACCCTCTATCCGCTCTTCGGCATCGCCAACCAGTTGATAGCCGCGGTCGCCCTGCTGGTGGCCACCGTGATGGTGGTCCGCAAGGGGCACACGAAGTGGGTGTGGATCCCGTTCATCCCCCTGGCCTTCGACGTCGCCGTGACGTTCACGGCCTCGTGGCAGAAGATCTTCTCCACCGACGTGAACATCGGGTACTGGGAGCAGTGGCGCCAGGCTCGCGCGAAGCTGCCCACGCTCACCGATCCGGCGAAGATCGACGAACAGAACGCCGTCATCCGCAACGCGTTCATCCAAGGCACGCTCTCGATCGTGTTCCTCGTGGCGGTCGCCTTCGTGATCGTCTGCGCGATCCTGAGGGTCGTCAAGACCTTGCGCACGGGAGAGACCACGACGTCGGAGGATCCGTTCCAAGAGTCGAACTTCTTCGCACCCGAAAGGCTCTTCGCCTCCAAGCTCGACAAGAAGCTGGTCGCAGAGTACGCCGCGGTCGGCGACCCCGCGCTGATACCCGAGGCGAAGAAGGCCCGCGGTGTCCGGTGAATCCCCCGGGCTCCGCGGAATCCTCGGCGCGGTTCGGGAGCGGCTCGCTGCATTCCGCGCCCTCTGGCGGGACTTCACGGGTGAATCGGCCTATGAGAAGTACGTCGAGCGCCATCGGCGGGAGCACCCCGGCCACGCCCCGATGACCGAGCGCGAGTTCTGGCGCGCCCGTGCGCGCCTCCGCGAGGACAATCCGCCCACCGGCTGCTGCTAGGCGGCGGGTCTGCGTCTAAGCGGCGTAGCCTTGGGCATGCCCGTCATGACGCCGCCGTCGAGGGCGGCTCAGCGCCTAGGCTGAGCCGCCCCGATTGGGTTGTCGCCGATCAGCCCCGCCGCCGGTCAACCCCGCCGCCGATCGGGGCGGTTCAGCGACGTCGATGCCTGATTCGCATGCGGGGCGGCTGCCTGCCCCGTGCCGCCCCCGTGTATACTGAACGCCTGGTCTCACGAACCTCACAGCCCGGCTGGTAGTCCGGGCGGCCCGAAGATTCGGGCTCGTTGTCCGCGACGCGGAAACCGGTGAACGCCAGGGTCGGTTTTCTGCGCCCGGGAGGTTTGCCATGGCATCGGCATTCACCGTCTTCTTCGACGGTTCACTGTGGATGGGAGTTCTGGAGGTCACCGACGATTCGGGGGCGGTCCGCGCTGCTCGTCATGTCTTCGGGGCCGAGCCCTCCGACGCTGAGCTGTGGGAGTTCATCGCGACCTGCGCGAATTCGCTTTTCGACCGTGCTTTCGCGGCCCCTGCGGTCGAGGCGTCCGAGCGCCGCCCCCGAGCGGCCGCGCGCAATCCCAAGCGACTCGCGCGGCAGGCTGCGCGCGAGCAGCGCCGCCTGCCGGCGTCGACCGCAAGCCAGCGGGCTTTGGCGCTCGCACGCGAGAAACGAGCCTCCGAGCGGATTGTGCGCCGGCGCGCAGACAAGGACGTCCGGGCTCGAATCCGGCGCGAGGCGCGGATCGCCAAGAGGAAGGCGAAGCACCGCGGTCGCTGACGAGCCAGGCCGCCGGGCATCGATCGAATCTCCGTAGGAAGCGGGAAGCCGATCGTCCCCGTCTACCGCCTCACAGGAACCCCTCCCAGCTGGACGGAGGCCCAGGCGGGCGTAGGATATCGCGCATGGATTCTGAATCCTCTCTGCGCGGGCACGGCACTGCGAAGCAGACCGGATCGATGGCGCTCGGGCTCTCGGCCCTCGGAGTGGTCTTCGGCGACATCGGCACCAGCCCCTTGTACGTGCTGCGCACCGTCTTCATGCTGGACGGCAGGGCGGTCCCGCTCAACCGAGAGGACATCACCGGCGTCATCTCCTGCATCGTCTGGGTGCTCGTCCTCATCGTCACCATCAAATACGTATGCTTCGTGCTGCGAGCCGACAACGACGGCGAAGGCGGCATCCTCGCCCTGGCGACCCGGGTGCGCCGCAGCCTCACGCCCGGCCGAATCTCCGTGCTCGTGGCGCTTCTCGGCGTCTTCGGAGCGGCTCTGTTCTTCGGCGACTCCGTCATCACCCCCGCGATCTCCGTGCTCTCGGCCGTGGAAGGCCTGGAAGTCGCCTTCCCGAGCATGGAACGCTTCGTCGTCCCCGTCGCCTTGGTGATTCTGACCGTGCTCTTCATCGCACAGCGCAACGGGACCGCGAAAATGGGCAGGGTTTTCGGCCCGATCATGCTCACGTGGTTCCTCCTGCTCGCCTTCATGGGGCTGCCGCACGTCCTGAGGCATCCCGACATCCTCATCGCCCTCTCCCCCACCGAGACGATTTCGTTCATCGTCCGGCATCCCGGCACGACCTTCATCGCCCTGGGGGCCATCGTCCTGTCGGTGACCGGCGCGGAGGCGCTGTACGCCGACATCGCGCATTTCGGGAGGCGGCCTATCCAGGGAACGTGGCTCGCCGTGGTCCTTCCCTCCCTAGTCCTCAACTACCTCGGCCAAGGGGCCCTCCTGATCGAGAAGCCGAATGCCCTGGACAATCCATTCTTCATGCTGGTTCCGGCGAGCCTGACCGTGCCGCTGGTGATCATGGCGACCCTGGCGACCCTCATCGCTTCCCAGGCCGTCATCTCGGGGGCGTATTCGATTGCGCGGCAGGCCTCGAATCTCGGATACCTGCCGCACATGAAGGTCCGCCACACCTCGGCCACAGAGTCCGGCCAGATCTACCTGCCCGCCGTCAACATGCTGCTGTTCGTCTCAGTGGCGTCGATCGTCCTCATCTTCCAAGACTCGGAACGGCTCTCGGCAGCCTACGGCCTGGCGGTCACAACGGACTTCCTCCTGACGACGACGCTGCTGCTCATGCTCACCCGCGTCGGCTGGCGATGGCCCGGATGGGCGACTGCGTTCGCCGCGACGATTCTCCTGGCCATCGAAGTTCCCCTGCTGGCCGCGAACATCACCAAGATCGCGACCGGCGGCTGGCTTCCGCTCTCGATCGCCACGTTCATGCTGGTCATCATGACGACGTGGCGACGCGGCGAGAGCCTGGTGACCGAGGCGCGCCTGGAAAACGAGGGGGCTTTGAAGGACTTCCTGGCGGGATTGACCGCCTCTCCCGCCCGCCGCATTCCGGGGACGGCGATCTACCCGCATTCGATGATAACGACGACTCCCCTGGCGCTGAAGAAGAACACGGCGGTCAACCATACCCTTCACGACCACGTGGTCATCGTCTCGATCAAGACCCTGCCGACCCCTCACGTTCCACGCAAGGAGAGAGTAGTCCAAGACGAGCTGAGCACGCCCATCCGCGGGGTCAAACACCTGACCGTCCGCTACGGTTTCATGGACGAGCGCGACCTGACCGAGACGATCCGCTACGGCCAGCGCACGCTCGGCCTGTCCTCCTGGAAGCTCGACAAGGCGTTCTTCATGCTCTCCCACATTCACATCCTCGAGGGCAGCCAGCGCTCCATGTGGCGGTGGCGCAAGAAGATCTTCATCGGGCTGTCACGGGCCTCGGTCTCCCCGTCATGGGTCAACAAACTGCCCAAGGATCGCACCGTAGAGCTCTCCACGCGCGTGCTGCTGTGATGCAATCTGCGCGCGCGGACCGGCCCCATTCCGCGTGTGCTGCCGTGAGGCGCAGTTCGAAGCCGGGCGCGGATTCGCGCCTACGCCCGCGTGTGCTGCCGACGGCGTGACGCCTCCCGCCGCGGGCGGGCGATTCAGGGTGAACCGGAATCAGGGTGAACCGGATGATTCGTGTAAGCGGGGCGATTCGCGTGAGCCGACGAAGACCGGCGGCGGGCCGCTCAGGAATGCGAGGCCTCGCCCGTCGACGTCACGGTCGTCAGCAGGAAGACGCTGTCCTCCAAGCCCAGCACCGAATGCCTTTCATGGGTGAGCACCCACAGTTCCCCGGCGGAGAACTCTCCCTGCTGGCTGTCCCCTATCTCAACGCGCACCTTCCCGACGAGGACTTGAAGGGATGCGGCGGGCGGGGAGTTGTGGGCTCCGAGGCGGGCTCCGGCCCGGAGGGCGATGACGGTCTGGCGCAGGACGCCGTCGTGGGCGACGCGTTCCGCGCTGCGGCCTTCCTCCGAGGCTCGCGCCTCCGCCAAGTGGGTTTCGATCAGGGCGTTCAGATCGGGCATTTTCCACTCCTTCGTCGGATCTCGATCGGCCGGCCGACGTCGAATCGAGCCGGCCGCCCGGCGTCCGTTCCAGCCTAACGGCCGGAGCGTCGGCCGGAATAGAGGCGTTTGTCATGGAACCCTGGCTGCCGTAGTAGTGCAGGCTCGAGCCACTGTAGCGCGCGGGTTCGGACTGCCGTAGTGTAGGAGAGGTGATCCGACGGCCGACGGAGGTTGAAATGGTCACGATCGAGGAATACCGCGCTCACGTCGCCGCGCGCAGGCCTCTGACGCCCGGCAGCCGGATGCTGCAGTTCATGCACGAAGTCAGCGCTCGCACATGCCTCCTCTATCAGGAGATGAACGCCGCAGTGCGCACACCCGATCAGATCCGCGAGTACTTCTCGCGGCTGACGGGAACGGAGATCGATCCGAGCTTCACCGCCCATCTCCCCTTCACCACCGACTTCGGCCTGAACACCCGCATCGGGGCCCGCGTCTTCATAAACTCCGGATGCCGTTTCCAGGACCAGGGCGGCGTCACGATCGGCGACGGAGCCCTCATCGGCCACAACGTCGTGTTGGCCACGCTCAATCACGACGAGGACCCCGCCCTGCGCGGCACCCTCCACCCCGCTCCGATCGCGATCGGCCCCAATGTGTGGATCGGTTCGAATGCGACGATCCTGGCCGGCGTGGCCGTCGGCGAAGGGGCGATCGTCGCAGCGGGGGCCGTCGTCACGAAGGACGTGCCGGCCAATGCGATAGTCGGCGGGGTGCCCGCACGCCGCATTCGAGACGTGCGGAGCTCGGCGTAGCGTCGCCGGAATCTCCGGCCTTCCCCACGTTTGCATAGGGGCAGCGGGTGCTCCTCCTCGAGTCCATTCGGCTCGCGGCCTTCCCCGCGCCCGCGCAGGGGCCGTCGCAGAACCCGGCACGGGATCGGCAAGGGTCTCAGATTTCTCGGATATTGACGTGGCAAACTTTTCCCATGTCTGGAAGCGACTTGTCGTCCTGGTCGGATTCGTTCGTGGCCCGGCTGTCCGTGGACGTGTCACCGCAGGCCCGCACTCTGTGGCCGGCCCTGGTCATCCTCGCCTTAGCCTTCGCCGTGCCGGCGGCTCGGCGATGGGGGCGAACCCTGGTCACGATCGTCCACGAAGCCGGCCATGCGGCGGTGGGGATCGCCTGTGGACGGCGTTTCCAGGGGTTCGTCGTCCGCCAGGACATGTCCGGCCATGCGATCACCAGCGGCAGGCCGACGGGCCCTGGCAGGGTTCTAACCTCCTGGGCGGGATACCCGGCGCCCGCCGTGTTCGGTGCGCTGCTCGTCGCAGGCGCTCTGAACTCCTGGTCGGGCCCGATTCTCGGGGCGGTCACCCTGATGCTCGCCATCCTGCTGGTCATGTCCCGCTCGCTGCTCACGGCCGGGGTCGTCCTCGTCACCGGCCTGGCATGCTATGCCGCGTGGTGGTGGGGCGGGCCGTACCGGGCGGGGGTCGTGGCGGGCATCGGGCTCCTGTTGCTGCTCGGCGCGTGGGAGTCTCTGCGCGACGTCGCCCGCAGTCACGACCCCGCGCAGGATCATGGAACGCTGGCGCAGCTCACGCGCGTGCCTGCGGGCATGTGGCTGGCGAGCTGGGTCCTCGTCGATGCCCTCATGACCCTCTGGGTCGTGCGCATGGCGATAGACGTTCTGGCGTGAGGATCCCACAGCGCACGGACGGAAGAGAGCCGACCTGGCGACCGTCGCCGTGCAGAGCATGGTGCGCGGAGGGGAAGGCCAGCAGACGGGTGTAGGGACCGCAGACGAGCGGGGTCCCCGCGGACGGCGCCTCGCCGTCGACTCGGGTGGCTATCCCGCCGCCAGCCGGCGGGCTTCGGCCAAGACGTCGTCAAGCATCGATCGTGTGAGTCTGCCGGTGAAGGTGTTCTGCTGGCTGGGGTGGTAGCAGCCTAGAAGGGTGACGTCCCTGCCGTCGTGGCTCGCCACCGTCGCCTCGGCACCGTGGCCGAACCGCGGCTTCGGCCGGGGAACGCGCCAGCCCGCGGCTTTCACCGCGGAAAGTGTGGCGTTCCAGGCGATGCCGCCCAGCGCCAGGAAGACCTTCAGGTTCTTCATGAGTTCGATTTCGCGCACAAGGTAGGCCGAGCACGTCGAACGCTCTTCGGCAGTCGGTTTGTTGGCGGGAGGGGCGCAGCGGACGGTCGCCCCCATGCGGGCTGTCAGCAACGCCTGTCCGTCGCCCGTCGCCGTGGAGCACTCCCGGCGGGCCATGCCCGCCCGGTGGAGCGCCGACCACAGCCAGTCGCCCGAACGGTCGCCGGTGAACATGCGCCCGGTGCGATTGGCTCCGTTGGCCGCCGGAGCCAGGCCGACGATGAGGATCGGCGCATCCGGGTCGCCCGTGCTGGGCGCCGGCCTACCCCAGTAGGGCTCGTGGGCGAAGGAGGCGCGCCGTCCCGTCCGGGCGACCTCCTCTCGCCAGGCCACCAGGCGGGGGCAGGCGCGGCATACGCTGATCACGGCGTCGAGTTCGCAGGCGGTGCGCGCCGCGGCGGATAGGCGGGCGACGTCGTCGCGACTTCGGGCGACGGGTGTTCGGACGGTGGCGGGGTCCTCCGGCCAGCCCGCGCCCGGCGAGACCGGGGACTCGAAGAGCTGTCCGGTGACGGGATGGGGGTCGGCCATGTCCCAACCGTATCAGCGGCGTCGGAGGACGCGCCGTCGGTGGAGGCGCCGAGCCGGGAATCCGATGCCGGGCGTAGACGGCGGGAGCGGCGCAGGCGGTATGCTGGGGGCGAGGCAAGGAGACGCGAGATGGCCGAACAGGGGCTCGTGGTGGGTGACGACGGGCTGGCTCGCCCTGCTTGGGCGGCGTATGACCCGCTTCTGCGCGAGTATTACGACACCGAGTGGGGGATGCCGGTGCGCGACGAGCGCGGGCTCTACGAACGCATCTGCCTCGAAGCCTTCCAATCGGGGCTGTCATGGGCGACGATCCTGCGCAAACGCCCGGCCTTCCGCGATGCCTTCGACGGTTTCGATCCGGAGGCGGTCGCCCTCTACGGCGAGGCCGACGTCAGACGCCTCATGTCCAACGAGGGGATCGTGCGCAACGGGCTGAAGATCCGGGCGGCCATCACCAATGCGGCGGCCACCGTGCGGTTGCGCGAGCAGGGCGGGTTGGCTGCCTTCGTCTGGTCGTTCCGGCCCGACTCGACTCCCATGCCGCGCACTCCTGAGGAGATCCCGACGAAATCGCCGGAGTCGGAGGCTTTGGCGGCGGCGCTCAAGCGCGAAGGCTTCGTCTTCGTCGGGCCGACGACGATGTTCGCGCTCATGTCGGCCGTCGGGTTGGTCGACGTCCATCTGATGGGGTCCCATCGCCGCGGCTCGTCGGGGCTGTGGCCCGCTTGACGCGCCGGCGACCTCCGCGCCCCGCCGCTGCCTCCACGTGCCTTGGCTATCTCTGCGCCCCGTGTTCCCCCGTCGACTTGAGGCGTCCAAGGCCAAGTGACCATGCGCCTCCTTCTCGTCTTCTGCGCATCGGGGTGACGAGATGGCAGGGATGCGATCGGGCTAAGCCTCGCGCGCACTTTCATCGCATCAGGGTGCTCGGCCAGCGTCCCGGTCGCTTGCACTGGGCGTAAGCGTTCTTCTACGCGGCGAAGTGAGGCTTCCGAGTGGGGCGCGGGAGCGCGGCTCCCGTCGTCTTGGCCGGAGCTTTCGCTTAGAAAAAACGAATCGCATCCTGTGCGAAGCCAACGCAAGCTGTATGCTTGGCTGCATGGCGGAAGTCGGAGTCACCGGAGAGCACACGACCGACGGCATACCGCACGGTTCGACGAGCCTCACCCCTTTCCTCGCCATTCCCGGCGCAGGGGAAGCCCTCGAGTTCTACTGTTCGGTGTTCGGCGCACGGATAGTCGACGTCACCGAGTTCGACGGCGTCCTCGTCCACGCCGAACTGGACTTCGGCAGCGGCAGGCTCCAACTAGGCGAGCCCAACCCCGAATACGGCCTCGCTCCGCCTCCCTCGGAGGGCGCCTGCTATTCGATGGGCTTGTACTGCCCCAACGTCGACGACGTCGTCACACGGGCGATCGACGCCGGCGCGGCCCTCCGGGAGGAGCCGAACACCTTCGCCTCGGGCGACCGCCACGCTTCGATTCTCGATCCCTTCGGGGTGCGCTGGTCGATCATGTCGCGAGTCGAGGACATCTCCGAAACCGAGAGCGCGCGCCGGGTGGCCGAGTCGGCCGCGGGCCGCGCCACGAGCTGACGCCCTGCGTGGGCTCGCACGAAGTGGAGGACGCAGTTGCGCATGTCGACACTGCGCATGTGGCGCCGCGCGTAAGCCCGGAGCGAAGGCCTTTCTGCCACGGGAAGCTGCGAACGCCCTCGCCATGGACGGCTCCGTTCGCGTCTCTTCATCCTCCAACCGCTTCGCTCTCCGCTGTCCGAGCGCTCACGCCGCGGATCACCACGGCGACGGTCAGGGTCAGGATTACGGACGTTCCGGCGAGCCAGGCGAAACTACGCGTGGCGGTGAGGATCGCCGCGCCCGCGGATGAGGCGACGAACTGCGCGAAATACTGCGTCGCTCCATTGAGGGCGAGTGCGGTCCCCTGGAGTCGGGGGTTGAGGGTGGCCGCGAGAGTCACGAACGCAGGCTGTGCCGCGAGGACGCCGATGCTCCACATCATCTGGCCGAGCACCGTCACGGCCACCGGTCCAGGCGAGAACACGGTGAGCGCAACGCCGGCTGCGGCGATGCCGCAGTCGACGGTCACGTAGGAAACGGCGTCCCAACGGGAGAGAAGACGCCCGCCGACGAAGGAGCTGAGGGCCCCTGCACCGCCCGCAGCCAGCATCACTCCCGACATCTGCGCGGATCCGAATCCGTAGCGGTTCTCATAAAACGCCCCGATGGACGTGTACGTGACGGCGAATCCGGCGTGCCACAGGCCAGCGCTCAACAGCACCAAGAGCAGCCTCCGGTGGGTCAGCGCCGTCTTCAGCATTCCGGCGACGGCCGCCGAGGCGCGGCTTCCGACGTCCTGGCCTCCGGTGGCGTCGAAAATCCGAATCGCCGGGAAAACCACGAGGAAGCCGGGGATGGAGATGAGGAGGAAGGTCCACTGCCAGCCGACGGCGGAGGCCAAGAGAGAGCCGAGCGGGACGCCGACGACGGTCGCCGACAGCAGCATACCCGTGACGATTCCGACGTTCGGGCCACGGGTCTGTGGCGTCGAGCGGCTGATGATCTCCCCGAAGACCACGGGGATCGCCATTCCGGCGCCGAGTCCCGCGAGCGCACGGACAGTCAGACCCGTCGCCAGGTTCGAGGAGACGAAGGTCAGGGCCGTGCCCGCCGCGAAGGCGATCAGACCCGCAGTGCCGACGGAGCGACGGCCGCGGTAGTCGGCCAGGGCGCCGAAGAAGGGGCTGGTTAGCGCATAGGCGAGGGCATAGGCGGCCACGAGAAGGGCGGAGAGCGAAGCGGAGGCGCCCCAGCTCTCCAGGATCTCGGGTGCTATCGGCGCCACGATCATGGAGTCGCAGCCCACGAGGAAGGCGATCGACCCGCCCAGAATCACGGCTGATCGCGCTCCTCGCGCGCTGCTGCCGGAACCGTCAGCGCCAGTCGGATAGCCGCCGCGGTCCTCGCCGGGCAGATCGCCGGGAGCGGTCCCGTCAGCGTGGACGTCGCTGCCGGCAGGACCGTCCCCTTTACCCGAACTGGTTTCGCTGCTGGGAGCGTCGGGATCGGACATCGTCGCCACATCCTTTGTTCTATGTTCGTCAAACATAGAACAAAACTGTAGTGCAATACTAGAGGCATGGCAACGAGCGTCCACCCCGACCTCGCCGAGGTCCCCCTGACCAGCGTGCTCGCCGCCCTAGCCGACCCGTTGCGGCTGGGGATAGTCCGGCTGCTCGCGGACGGAGCCGAGAGGCAATGCGGCGAACTCGACACGCCGGTCTCCAAGTCGACGCTCAGCCACCATATGAAGGTTCTCCGCATGGCCGGGGTCATCCGAGCGCGCTCCGAGGGAACCAGATGCTACGCGCACCTGCGGCGCGAGGAGCTCGACGAGCGGTTCCCCGGTCTCCTCAACGCGATCCTCAACGCCCAGGATCACGGGGCAACGCAGGTCGGGCTCAAATAGCGGCGGCCAGCAGCCGCTCCATGCCCGCCGGCCGCTGCCTTCTGGCGTTGATGCGCACGTGCTCGCCCCGCACCGCTCCGCATGTGTCCCAGAAGATGCTCACGTCCGTTCTGCGGGCAACCGCTGAGTCACGGGCTGCTCATCTGCCCGCGCAGAGGTTCCTCCGAAGGGCGAATGCGAGTCCACGGGTCTCAGGATTTCGGCATGATCCCGTTGTGCTCACCGCCCTCGAATCCCGGGGCATTGTGTCCAAGAAAAATGCCGCATTACAATCATGCAACGCAGTCGACGAGGCGGAAGGCCAGGTGGGGAAACATGAAAGCGGTAGTCGTCTCCGAAGCGGGCGGACCCGAAGTCTTGAGGTACTGCGACGTCCCGACCCCCGTGGCGCGTCCCGGCTGGTCGCTGATCAAAGTCCGCGGGGCGGGCGTCAACCATTCCGAGATCTTCACGCGCGAAGGAAAGTCGCCGTCGGTGGCGTTTCCCCGCATCCTCGGCATCGAGTGCGTCGGGCAGGTGGAGCAGACGCTCAACCCGGATCTTCACGTGGGCCAAACGGTCGTTTCCATCATGGGCGAGATGGGGCGGGACTTCGACGGCGGCTATGCGCAGTACGCTCTTCTGCCCGACGAGCGGATCCATCCCGTCGCCACATCATTGCCGTGGGAGAGCCTGGCGGCCGTGCCCGAGACGTTCTATACGGCGTTCGGCTCGCTGGAGAGGCTTCGCCTGGGGGACGGCCAGGACGTGCTGGTGCGCGGGGCGACGTCGGGAGTGGGAATCGCTTTCTCGAAACTCGTCAGAGCCCTCTATCCCTCATGCAGCATCACCGGCTCGACGCGCAGCGCGGACAAGGGCGAACGTCTTCTGAATGCCGGCTTCGATCGGTACGTCGTCGACGATCGCAACGCGTTGAGAACGAAGGCCTCCTTCGATGCGATCCTCGATTTGATCGGCCCAGCGGCTGCGAAGGACACCTTCGCCCACATCGCTCCGGGCGGAACGGTGTGCATCACCGGCCTGCTCGGAGGTCAGTGGACCCTGGAGGGATTCGATCCCATCATGGACACGAACGGCGGCTACTTGGCGGGGTTCTATTCCGGCGACGTCGAGGGAGAAAGCCTGCAAAGGCTGGTCGCCATGATCGAGGACCGCCGGATCGACGTGCGGCCGGAGCGGGCATTCCCGCTCAGCCAGATGCGGCAAGCCCACGCCTATCTCGCTTCCCGCGATTCTTTCGGCAAAGTGGTCGCCATTCCAGAATTCGACGAGTGACGGGGAATCTCAAGCACCGAAAGGAACCCGAGGGCGAGGAGGGAAGGCCCTGGAAAGCAACCCCGAATGAGAGCGAGAGCTGATTCTCGACGATCGTTCGAACGAGCGCCTTCGCCTTCCTGTTGATTTCCGCGACTTATAATGCCGGTCTCCTCGATGGCGAACCTGTTAGCATGTTGGTTAACACGATATATCCGATGAATGGGCTTGGAGATCGCCTCCGCCTCTCCGCTTGGCCTTCCCATCCGGAGAGCGCTCCGTCGATATGCATCCACCGTCGATTACGTCCACCGTCAATGAGGAGGGAACCATGGGACCGCAGTGGATTGGCGCGACCGAACACAACCGTTGGCTCGCGTGGGAAACGCGCGCTCTTCTGCGCTATGCCCGTAGCGCCGCCGTACCGAGCGGATTCGGATGGATAGGCGAGGACGGCAGCGTCGACACGTCACACCCCGTGGAACTGTGGATCACGGGACGCATGACGTTCGCCTTCTCCATCGGCACGCTGCTGGGCATTCCGGGCTGCAGCCGCTACGCCGACCACGGCGTGCGCGCGCTCGGCAACGCTCTGAAAGACCATGAGCACGGCGGCTGGTGGAGCGCGGTCAGGCACGACGTCGACGAGGCCGGCCATGCCTCCCCGATCGATCCGACGTCCCGCAAAGAGTGCTACCAGCACGCCTTCGTGCTCCTGGCGGCTGCGACCGCCACCGCCGCCGGGCGTCCAGGCGCGGCCGAGCTCCTCGAGGAGGCGACGGCCGTCCAGGATCGCCACTGGTGGGATCGCGAATACGGACTGCCGGTCGAATCCTACGCCGCCGACTTCACCGACCCCGAGGACTACCGCGGCATCAACGCCGCCATGCACACAGTCGAGGCGCTCCTCGTGACGGCTGACGTCACCGGCGAGGGCAAATGGCTCGAACGCGCGATCCAGATCACCGATTTCGCCGTCAACAGACAGGCCCGGAACCACGGATGGCGGCTGCCCGAGCACTACGACACCGACTGGCGGCCCCGTCTCGACTACAACGAAGACCAGCCGGCGCATCCGTTCCGCCCCTACGGGGTGACGCCCGGGCACGGGTTGGAGTGGTCGCGCCTGACGGTCCAGGCTCACGCGGCGTTGAAGGACCGTTCGCTTCCCGCACCGGATTGGATGCTTCAGGCCGCTGAAAGGCTCTTCGCCCAAGCTCGAGCCGACGGCTGGAAGAGAGACGGCGCCCCCGGTTTCGTCTACACCACGGATTTCGAAGGGACGCCGATCGTCCACGAGCGCATGCACTGGGTGGTCTGCGAAGGCATCTCCGCGGCAGCCGCCGTCCACCGGGCGCTGTTGGACGCTGGGCGCAGCCGAGACGACGTCCAGAGCTACGAGGACCTCTACCGTTCGTGGCTCGACTACGCCGAACAGTATGTGATCGAAACGCCGGGTGTGTGGACGCACGAGCTCGACGCCTCCAACGCGCCGTCGACGAGGACGTGGGCCGGGCATCCGGACGTCTACCACGCGCTGCAGGCCACCCTCATGAGCAGGCTTCCCGTCGGGCCGTCCATGTGCAAAGCCCTGGCAGAGGGGTTGCTGGACTCCTGACGGGCGCGCTCCCCCGCGAACCCGGGCGGGCTAGAGACGCCAAACCCGTTGAGCCGCACCGACAGGGCCCCGAATCCGGGGTGCCTGTATCCGGGGCGGGCCAGAAGCGGATGCCGTGGTTTAGAATCGCAGTTCGGCGAGAACCGCAGTCCAGATCGGCATCGACGCCGACGTCGGGAAGGAGAACGACATGTCCGAATGGGACGAACGCTACCTGCACGCCCATGAGTCGGGCTCGCTGCTCTTTCCCCCGGCCCCCACGCCGACGGTGGTCGAAGCCCTCGACCATGTAACCTTGGCGAGTCCCCGCCCGTCGGCGATCGACGTGGGGGCCGGGGAGGGCCGTCACAGCTTCGAGCTAGCTCGCCGGGGTTTCTCGGTCACCGCCTTGGAAGGCAGTCAGGTCGCCGTCGGCAAGGCCCGAGAAAGGGCCCGCCTCGTTGCGGCGGATGCCAGGGCCCTTGCGGCGGATGTCAGGACTCGAGCCGCCGCGGAGGCGCCCGCCCCGCAGGCGGCCGGTTCGGCAGAGGGCCGGATCGAATGGGTCGCCGGAGATGTGCGCCGATGGGAGCCGAGCTCGCCGGTGGATCTCGTGCTCGTCGCCTTCCTGCACCAGGCCGAGTTCACGGTGACCGGCCTTATGCCCCGCCTGTCCTCGTGGGTCGCGCAGGGAGGCTGGCTCCTTCTGGTCGGCCATTCGCGAGCCCAGGCCGATCGGGACGTCTCCGGGCCGAAGGACCCTGCGCGGTTGTGGGACCCCACCGACGTGGCCGAGTCCATGCGCCGCTCCGGGCTTGACGTCGTCGAAGCGCGCGATGTGGAGCATCCCCGCGGAGGCGACGGAAGCGGGCAGTCCGGGGACTGGGCGGTCGACGCAGTGTGCCTGGCACGCAGGCCGCGGGCGGGATCGTCTTAGCCGCGCGGGCTCTCAGGGGTACGGGCTCTAGACTCAGCGATACGGGCTCGGCGGTGTCATTCGGCCCGGGGTTTCGCCGGTTTCGCCCGCGCCACGAGTCCCCCGCCGAGCAGCAGAAGAATCAGCGCCGCGGCGATGAGCGGCATCGCGGCGGGGCCGGTGTGAGCCAATCCGCGTCCGCGGCCTCCCGTGGCAGCCGCCGATCTCACGGTCTGAGCAGTCGGAGGCTTCGCGGCGCCGGTCGCCGTCGGGGCGGCGATTCCAGTGGACGGTTTGACGGGGTCCGCAGACGTGGACGGAGCCGATGGCGTCGCCGACGGCTGGCCGGCTCCAGCGCAGGCCACGGTGACGGTTAAGCCTTGCCCGGCGCCCACGACCTCGGCGAAGTCTGTGGCCACCGTGACGGGCAGTGTGACGTTCTTGCCGGGGTTGGCAGCGCATTTGCCGTCGACTTTGACCTTGGCCGTGGCGCGGCCTACGCCGTCGGCGGTGACGACTGCCTTCTCGTTGTTGGCGTTCGCGTCGATCAGGCTGTTGTCCACGGCCGCCGTCGTGGACGTCGATCCCACGCTGACGTTGACGTTCTTCGTCACCGACGGCCCCTCGGAGAAGGAGAGCCCGCGCAGGGGAATGTCGATGGTCTGGCCGTCCGCGACGGGCGCCGAGGGAAGGGTGACGCCGATAGAGGACTTCGCGGCGCGCGGCTTGAGACCTGGATGAGATCCCAGATAGGCGTTGAATCTCTCGCGGTCGAGGTTGTCGGTGACGGCGGGGGCTCCGCCCGCTGTCAGAGCGTCGAAGGAGTCCCCTCCGGCCAGCAGGAAGGTGACCGAGCCGACCGTGTACTTGCGCTGCGCATCGAGCGGCTTTCCGTCGACCGTCACCGACGTGATGCGCTGGCCGTAGGGCTTGGCCGGATCGTAGGTGTATGCAACGTTGCTCGAAAGCCCCAGCTTGAGCATGGGCCGGGAGTTCTGCGTGTTGAGCTGCGTCTTCCACTGCTGTTCGAGCGCCTTCTTGAAGTCGGCGCCCGTGATGGTCACGTAGCCCAGCTGGTTGGAGAAGGGCTGGACGGCGAAGGTCTGGCGGTAGGTGATGTCGCCGTTGGCGAGCGGGGTGAGGTCGGCTCGCAGGCCGCCGGCGTTGATGGCGCCGATGTCCACGGGCTTGCCTTCCTTCGTGATCACGGTGGCTCGAAGGGAGTCGGCGGTGAGGTCGCCGAGCGAGGATTCGACGCCCCGGTTGGACCCTGGGTCGGGGGGCTCGCCGGCGGAGGAGAAGACCCCGCGGGAGAACGCGGACGTATAGCCCTTGGCCACAACCTTGTCGCCGGCTGCCTTGGAATCCTGCACCGCCTTGTCGACGATCCGTTTGATCGATTGCTTCTCGCCGCACGCGGCCACCTCGGAGGCGGGGATGAGCTTGGCCTCGGAGCGGACCACCCTCTTCGTGGCCTTGTCGTAGGTGATCTGCAGGTCGGCGAGGTTGTCGGTGTAGGAGCCGGAGGCTATCGCGGAGAGCTTGTTGCCCTGGGCGCCGTCGACCATCGAGAACTTGTAGGGGACGTGGGTGTCGCCGCCCATGATGCCGTCGACGTATGCGCCCATCTTCGGGTAGTTGTTCTTCACGTCGTCGTCGAGCATGGCGATCACGACGTCGGCCTGGCCGGAAACCTTGAGGTCCTTGGCCATCGCATTGATCTTGGGTATGGGGTCGTTGAAGGTCAATCCCTTGGTGGTGCCGGGGCTCAACTTGTAGGGCACGTCGCCGGCGATGGCCCCGATGAAGGCGACCCGGACGCCGGAGGCCGACGTCCAGACCACTTTGTCGCCGAGGTAGCGGCCCATGCCGTCGACGTTGGCCCCGAGGTAGGGGAAACCGACCTTCGTGTAGCCGCCGGTTCCGTCGATGCGGTGTTTGAAGACGTCGAGGCCGAGGTCGAGCTCGTGGTTGCCGATGGTCGAGCCGAGCGGTTCGAGCTCGTTGAGCGCGGCGATCGTCGGATTGTCCTGCAGGGAGCCGGACGTGAACGGGGAGGCTCCGATGTTGTCGCCGAGCAGGGTGAAGGAGGCGTCTCCGCTGGCCGCGCGCGCCCTGTCCAGGTAGCAGCCGACGGCCGGGATGCCGGATTCGGTGACGGTCCCGTTCTTGCTCGCCTTCTCGATGTGTCCGTGGACGTCGGTGAGGTTGTACAGGTCGAGGGTCACGGTTCCGCTCGCTTCGGCGGGTGCGCCTGGCGTCGAACCGGATTTCGGAGCCGCGGGTTTGGACGCGGACGGCCCGCCGGCCGGAACCCGTGGGGCCGAAGGCCCGGCTGACGGGTTGGCGGCTTCATCGGCATAGGCGGCAATCGGCGCGGTCAGAAGGGACAACGCGGCCAAACCGCCGAACAGCGAGCGCAATCGGGTACTGATCATCGACGTCTCCTCGCCTGGGGATTCACTATGCCTTTCATTTGACCACACCCGGAGGCACCTGTCACACCGGGATTCGACCCTCGCAACCTTTGTCAAACTTTGCAACCGGTACGCCGACCGACCCACTGATTCCACGCCGCCCAGCCCGCGATTCACAAGGCAATTGCGAGCGCGGCCGCGTGGAGAAGGGCGGCGGACGCGGCGCCGACGGCCATTCCTGTCAGACGGTTCGCGACGGCAGCGACGACGTCGGCGATTTGCGCGGCGACGGCGACGCCAAGAAGCAGCGCCGTCACCCGCCCATTGGGAGCAATCCACACAACGGCGGATACGGCCAAACCGAGTGGGATAGCGCGTCCGGCGTACATGGCGGCATAGAGGCGCGCTCCTTCGACGCCGCCCGCGCCGCCACGTACACCCGCGCTGCCATCGTCACTGCCAGCCCCGCTGCGCAGGCCACCGTCCGCACCACCGTGTCCGCCGACACCACCGCGCACGCTCGCACCGCCGCACCCGACCAAGGTCCCACCCTTATTGCCGCGCCCTTTCAGTGCCTCCGGGCGAATCAGCGCGAGGACGCCGAATACGACCGACCCCAACGCGATCAAGGAGTTTGCGGCACCCAGCCATAGCGACATAGTCGCCCCTTTCTTCACATTCATTCTACACTTGATCATTCAGAACTGAATTAATTATGATGCTACCATCTTGACGTGGACGACGTCGACGGCACGACGATCCTCCAGGCGGCGTGCTTCCGCCTGGGCGTGACCGGATCCCAGATAACACAGACCTTTTCCCGGCGTGTGGAACGGCTGGGCCTGACCCACAAACAGGTCGGCCTGCTCGCGGCGGTGGACGCGGGCCTCGCTTCATCCCAACGCGACATCGCAGCGCGGCTCAACGTCGCCCCCAGCCTCGTCGTGTCCCTCGTCGATCAGCTCGCGGACCTCGGCGCCATCGACCGCGAACGGAGCGCCGCCGACCGGAGAGTGCAGGTTATCACTCTCACTCCGAAAGGCCGAGAGCTGTTGGCGGAAAGCGCCGCGGCGGTGGAGGAACTCGACGCCGAATTGCGCGCACGGCTCTCCCCTGCCGGGCGCGAAGCGCTCGCGACGGTACTGAAAGAACTGCGTCTGCCCGAGTGAGGCCTAGCGCCCCGCAGACGGGTTCCGCTCCGCGGTGTCAATCAACGATCAGCCTCAGGCTGCAACCGCCGCGTAGGCGCAGAGAAGCCTCGCCCGTGAAGGCGGGGCCCGACAGCAAGGGCCTCGTCGGCGGGGCTGCAACCGCTGTTTCCGCACGTCTCGACCACCTCGCCGTCTCGCATTCGAGGGCGCTCAGGCGACGTCGTTGTAGAGAACGGCCCGCGAACGAATGCACCCATCCTTGAGCCACTCGAACACGGCATCGGCCTCCTGCATCGGGAAGCGTTCAACCACCGTGCGCCCCTTTCCCTCTACGGCGATCCGGAGAACCCGATTCATCTGTTCTCGGGACCCGATTGATGGCCTTCTCCATGGCGAACGGGAAGCCGTCAAGCGTCACGGCCGAAACCAAAGTGCCGCCCCAAAGGAGCCGTTCAGCTCAGGGCGCACCCCGTCACAAGCCGACTCGCGCGGTCTTTCAACGCGGCGTGAGCGCGGCGCGTGGAGCTCACGCCAAAGTGCACATCGGCCTGCGGGGAAACGCCCGGAAATGCACGATTCCCGCCGCAGCCGCGATCGGTTTGAGCAACGACATCTCGCCGAACCGGTAATCCGAGCCTCGCACGAGCCGGGCGGCCAAGTCCGGGCGCATCTTCCACAGGAGAATGCGCCCTTTTAAAGCGTGCAGCGGATTGGAGACGATCGCGATGGAGTCGGCGTGCTCGATGAGCGGTATGGCGTGCTCGATGTTTTGGAGCGTTGACCTGCTCTCGCGGTCCAACAGGATCGGACCGGCGTATCCGAGTTTTCGCGCGTACCGCTCCATGAGGTCCGCCTCGGGAACGGCGCCCGCCACCGGGCCGCCGCACAGGACCAGCACGCTCCCGACCGAGGAAGCCAGGCGGTTCTCGCGGCCTTTTCCGGCTGCGGAATCGCGTCGCGCAGCGGAATTCCACCCAGCGGCAGATCTCGCTCGGGCCGCGAACCCACATGGGGATTTCGATCGCCGATCGCAAGACTCGAGCGTACGGATCCCCGCGCGGACCCGATAGCGGTTGATGTAATTCGCGCGGACACCGCGATTGCCGAATCCCAGCACGACGACGGCTCCACGTCCACCGCTCCCATCGCCGACGCCGCCCTTCACGCCGCCCAAACATCGCTTGCTCGCCCACCAGTGGACGAGCTCGCCACCGGCTAGCAACGCGGGAACAGCGACAATCGCAACGCGGCGCAACACACTTCCACTCTAGCGGCCAGTCCGCGGCCGTTCGCTTTCCGACCTCCATCCGATTTTCCCCCACGCTCAGCATTTTTCCCGATTTCTCAACTGCATCTCTTCCACACGGCCGTCCATCGCGTCATCGCCGCTTTCAACCGCGTTCGTCGTATCGCGGCGTCGTACCGTGCCGTGGGCATCACCACCTCGCCGCGGTATTCGGGCTGTCCCCACCCGGCAGTCCGCCAGCTGACAGTATGCGAATCCGCCAGTTGGCGGTATGTGAAGCGCGCTCTGCCGCTGAAAGGCTGTAAGCATGGAAATTCACGACCACGCAGAGCCGCCCGCTTCCAGCCAAAAGGGGCGCAGCGCCTCGGGAACGCACGCCCGCAACGAGACCTGGAGAATGATCACCCGCAGCGGCGTCTCAAGCTGGGAAAACGACACACCCGCCGTGGGCGACGCCACCCCGACGTCGCCCGTCAAGCACCCCTACGTTTGCGCAAACGGCGAGGCTCCAGCTATCTCCGTCCGGCAACTCACCCGCATATACGACGTGCCGGGCCGCAAGGATGCGCGGGTGGTCGCGCTGGACCACGTGGACGCCGATTTCCCCGAGGGCAGTTTCACCGCCGTGGTCGGCGCATCGGGGTCGGGCAAGTCCACGCTGCTGCACTGCATGGCGGGCCTCGACGAACCCACAGCGGGTACGGTGACCACGCTCGGCACCGTCACTTCCGGTATGAAACCGGCCAAACGCGCGCGATTCCGCGCCAAGCACACGGGTTTCGTCTTCCAGGAATACAACCTCATCGCCTCGCTGACCGCCGCGGAAAACGTCTCGATGCCGGCCAAACTCGCCGGGAACCCGCTGTCGAAGAAGGGCATTCGCGCGGCCCTCGAGGCAGTCGACCTGGCGCACCGCGCCGACCTCAAGCCCCACCAGCTTTCCGGCGGGGAACGCCAGCGTGTGGCCATCGCCCGCGTGATGGCCAGCCACCCGCGGATCGTTTTCGCCGACGAACCCACGGGCGCGCTCGACCTCGACTCGACCGGCGTCGTCCTGGATTGGCTTCGTCAGCTCGCCTCGCGGGGAACCACCGTGGTCATGGTCACGCACGACGTCGAAGCCGCAGCCCTGGCGGACTCCGTCGCGGTCATGAGCGGCGGCCGCCTGGCGACGTGGTCGAGCTGCCGCGACGCCCAGCGGATCGCCGACCTCGTCCACGCCGCCCGTGCGCGCTGAAGGGAGGGAAAGATGTCGACCTTGATGTGGAAAGACCTGCGTCACCACGCCCGCCAATGGCTGTGGTCGCTGCTGGTGGCCACAGCGGGCGCCGCCGTCGTGGGGATGATTGTCATCTCATGGTGGAGCGCCACGCAATGGTCGCTGAACCAGGACAAAGGAGAATACTTGGCCGCCAGCAGCCTGATCGGCGGCAACCTGGTGGGGTACGCGGGCTCCGCGACGGCGATCGTCATATCGACCACGCTGGGCCTGACGGTCACGGCCCAGCAGCGTTCGCACGCCCTGTGGAAGGTGCTCGGGATTCCCGGCAGCCGCATCCGTGCGATCATCCTGTGGCAGGTTTGCGCAGTCGGAGTGATCGGGGGCCTGCTGGGCGGGCTGCTCGCCCTGCCATTGGGGCGGATCTACCTGCTGACGTGGGGGGAATTCAATTTGTTCCCCCGGGACCTTCCCCTGTCGATGCCCGTTTTCTGCGTGCCTGCGACGGTGCTCGTCACGACTCTGTTCAGCGTGCTCGGAGGCCTGGGCGCTGCGCGGCGGGCGGCCAATGTGCCCGAGATGCAGGCGTTGCGCGAGGCTGCCGCCCCAGCCACGCGCACAAAGCCGTGGCAGTGGGTCGCAGCCGTAATTCTGCTGATCAGCGCGGCGTCGCTGCCGATACTCGTCAACCTCCCCGCCGACGTCCTCGAAGAGGACGGCACCAGCAAAGCGGAGATCGCCCAGATGCAATCCCCGGGCGGGCGCGCGATTATGGGCGGTGCGGTGGGGTTCATGGTCGCCTTGGCTGCATTGTTCATCCCGAATTGGACGCTCCGCCCTCTGCTGACCTGGTGGACCAGCCTGATTCCCGGCCGCAGCCCGGCCTGGTTCTCCGCACGCGCGAATGCGCGCCATCGCTCGGCCCTCAGCATGACCACGATCGTGCCCTTCGCCATCGCCGTTTCCATGACGGGCACCATTCACGCCATGGGCGGCGCAGCGCGCTCGAGTGGAATGAGCAACGGCGTCAGCGGCTTTCTGACGATCATGGTCCCGATTTTCTTCGTAGCCGGAGTCGGGGGCGTGGCGAACATCGCGATGGTCGGGCGGACGCGCCGCCAAGAGGGGGCGTTGCTCGGGGTGATCGGAGCCCGGCCGAACACCATTCTGCGGTCCACAGCCCTCGAAGGGGCGATATACGCCGGCACCGGCATTCTTTTCGGGCTGGCGACGACGTTGCTCAGCGCGGTCTGCGCCGCGACGATGTCGGGAGGCGGAGTAGACATGTTCGCCTCCGCGATCCCCGTGAATTTCCTGCTGGCAGCCATCGGAGCGTCGTTGGTTTTGGCGGTCGCCACCACGTGGCTGCCTGCGCGGCTCGATCGCCGCGCCTTGATGGACAACCTGCGCCAGCCGACGTGACGGGCGGTCGGCCAGCCAACGCCATAGGCACCTGAGCAGGTCGGTGTGGCGGCAGACGACCTGAGCCGGCCAGAGCAACGGACGATCAGGGTCGGCCGACGTCGGCCCCGGAGGCCACGGCCCCGGAGGCCAGCCCAGGCAGAGCCGGGCTGGCCTCCGTTCGTCGGCGAGGCCCGTCAGACGACGGGCACGCACACTTCGGTCACGTATTCGGCCGTATTCTGGGTGTCGGCGGGGCCCACGATGTAGCGGTTGTACATCGGCCCGGCGAACTCCAACCCGGAGGAGGTGATGTACTCGGCCAGTTGCTCGTTGACGGGGCCGAACTGGTCGTATCCGCCGCGGAAGGTGGCCACCGCAACCTTCTGCTCCGGGAGCTCGCGGATTGTGAGCGGGTCGGCCGCGACGGCGTCGGGCCCCACGGGCTCCCACACCTCGATGTCGATGTCGGCCTCGCGATACTCGAGGCCGTGGAAAGTGGCGCCGCAGAGCCCGCTGGCAAGCGGGATTCCCTGGGCCCGGATCGCTTCCATGGCTGCGATCCACGCCTTGTGCTCGTCGGCGTAGGTGTCGATCGTCGTGCGCAATGCGACCACTCGCTGCGCCGGATGGGTGGTGACGGTGATTTCGGCCATGATGGCCCTCCTGTTCGTTTGTGAGATGAGTCGGTCAATCTCGGCGATGCGGCGGCGGGCGGCCTCGGCGTCGGCGATGAGCTGATCGCGCTGAACGGCTAGCGCGCGGCCCAGAGTATCGGGGTCGTCGCGCAACGGAAGCAGGGCGGCTATGGCGGAGACGGAGAAGCCGACGTCGCGAAGCTGGCGGATCAACGTCGCTTCGCGCACCTGCGAGGCGGCGTAGAACCTGTGGCCGGTCGCGTCGTCCGTGGCGGCCGGGGTCAGAACGCCGTTGGCGTCGTAGTAGCGCAGCATCCGCGCAGACAAGCGGGTGAGCGTTGAAAACTCCCCGATGCGAAGCAGTCTCGTCTCGGCCATGCCACCATCTTGAGGCTTGACACCGTGTCAAAGGCAAGCCGCGATCGAACGCGCGTCTAACGGTTCCTGCCCGAATTGTTCGAGTGCCTCGGCATCGACGAACGTCGCGGGCGCGGCGGCTCCCTCAAGCGCGCCGAAGGCCATAAGCCTTACGAAGGCCGCGAGCATGACCAACCCCGCAACAGGCTGCCGAACCTGTTTCGCCTGCTCATTCTGGCCGAACAGGCCGGGTCCGCCTTCGGATTCAGCACGCAGGACCCGTTTCGGATTCCACAAGAATATGAAGGGGCCGCGCGCATCCTGCTGCGACGCTGCTGCGATTGGCTCCGCAGTTGCCTCGGCGAAGAAAGGTATGCGACACGGCTGGCCGGCGTTCCGATCGACGCCTACGAGAACGCCGCCTTTCGGCCGCTGGGAACCGATGCATGACGGCCCCGCTCAAACAGAACCCCGGCGTCCTGTGGAACGCACAGATAGTGGCCGAACTCGATTTCACGACGCTCTCGGGCTGGTCTCCCGAATGCGTCTACTTTCTGAACCTGGACGGCGTTGAGCCGGTGGGGACCTGACGACGTCGAACTAACTGGTGCGGGTCTGAGAACATTGAGCCGCAGCGGCTCCGACGACGTCAAGGCGGCGCAGACAAACCGGTGAGGGCCTGACGGCCTCAAAGCCGTTGACACCGTGTCCTATTCTGGTGGGGTGACCGATGCTTCTTCCCGCGACGACGTCGAACCCGCGCCCGCCCCGAGCCTTCCCTGCGATCCGGCTTTCAGGCTTCCGGCTCCTCGACGCGGCGAGGACGAGTTCGCAGCCGACGCCGAGCTTCGCCTCGGCCTCCACATCAAGCTTGCCGAGCAGGCGATGATGTCCGCGAAGGCCGAAGCGCTGCGCCCGTTCGACCTGACGGTGGCGCAGTACGGCGCGATGCTCTCGCTCTACTACGTTCCCGGTCAGTCGCCCTCACAGCTCGCGCGGGCCGTGGCGGTCACGCCGCAGACGATAGGCGCCACGCTCGACAAGCTCGCCGCCAAGTCCCTAGTGACCCGCAAACCCTCGAAACTCCACCGCAAGGTGCTCGTCGTGACGCTCACGTCAAAGGGCGAGAGGCTGCTCATCGAGGCCGACGCCGCGGCGCGCACCGTCGAGGAGCGCATCGGCCGGGCGTTCAGCGCGGACGAGCGCGTGCAGCTGTGCGAGCTGCTGCGGCGCGTGGGCGCGGCTCTCGAAGAATCGGATCTTCCGGCCAATGTAGCCACCCTCAAATCTGATTCCGACGATTGATATCTCTCGAAAAGTCAGCCCACGGAGCATTCCAGCCCCGAAGGTTGAGGCTGTGCATCCCAACCCCAAAGGTTGAGGTTGCCCAGTCTCAAGAGCCGGGCCACTGCCCGATTGGACCGACGGATCCTCTAGCCGGGCGCTTCCGGCGTGCAACCAGCCCTGAGATCTCTAGACGCAAATAGAGGACCGGCCCTGGACTGCTCCGAGAAGCAGCGGAACCGGTCGTGGTGTCTTTCACTATATTCGAATTAACCAGAGTCAACAACGTGTCGAGGCAGGTCTGTCTTGGCACCGGCGCAAGGAATCCTCAAACAGGCCCTGCAAACAGAAGACCTTGCCTGTGGGCACCGCCCCGGTCGGATGTGGACATTCAAGGATTGCTTGAAGAGCGCCCCGATGCCGCCGACCGCACGGGTCAGTATCGCGAGCCGTACGCCTGAGGGAGCCGGTCAAGGCGCTCGCGTTCGGCGTCGGACAGCCGAAGGCCGACGGCCCCCAGATTCTCGGCAAGGTGCCTGCCGCTGCGGGTTCCGGGGATCGGGATGACGTTGTCGGCCAGGCCCAGCAGCCAGGCGAGGGAGACTTGAGCTGACGTCGCCCCGTGAGCCTCGGCGATACGCGCGATCTCCTCGCCGATCAAGCGGTTGCGCTCGAACGCCTCGGCCGTGAAGCGCGGATTGACGGAACGAATGTCGCCGCTTTCGAACGTGCCTGGAGCGAGCGTTCCCGTCAGATAGCCGCGGCCGAGCGGCGCGAACGGCACAAAGGCGACGCCGTTGGCCAGGGTCCACTCGAGAAGGTTTTCTTCGGCGTCAGTGCGCGTTTGCCCGCCGAGCGGATCGCGCGTCCACACCGACAGCTCGGACTGGATCGCCGCCACCGGATGGACGGCATGGGCAGCGGCCGTTTGGGCCACGGTCACCTCGGAAAGCCCGATTCGGGCCAGTTTCCCTTCGGCGACGAGCTCGGCGAGCGCGCCCCAGCTTTCCTCGAGCGGCACGTTCGGGTCGACGCGGTGGAGATAGTACAGGTCGATCCGTTCGACGCCGAGCCGCTCAAGGCTGCCCTCGACATGCCGCCGCAGAGATTCCGGGCGGCCGTCGCGGTGGATGCTTTTTGTCGCCAAGTCGTCGACGACCAGCCCGCCCTTCGTCGCCACGACGACGTCGTCCCGCCTGCCCGCGACGGCCCGGCCGACGAGCCGTTCGTTGTGCCCGTCCCCGTACAGGGCCGCGGTGTCGAGCAAGCCGACGCCGGAGTCCAGCGCCTCGCGGATGACCCTGACGGACTCGGCGTCGTCGCGGCCGCTCTCCGCGTAAATCCAGCTCATGCCCATGCACCCGAGGCCGATGGGCATCACGCGCGGGCCGCCTGTCCCCAGCTCCCGGGCGCCGTCTGATTGCCTCGTGTTTTCCATTGAATCCACCTTTCTTCCCTTTCCGCGACGCGCGTCGGCAACGCTCTGGCGAGCGGCAGCCCGGCAATGCCATTCGCTGCGCCGCAGCGGGCAACTCGCGCAGTCGCCGCCGCGCCCGATCGAGGCTTCGAAGGCAATGCGCCAGGTTGCGCTCCCAGAACTTTCATGTTTAAGGTTACTTACATTATACAGCTGCCTGAAACTACCGTCGAAAGGACGCCATGAATCAGAATGCGAGTCGCACACCGCTCCAAGGGGCCGCAACGCAGAACGCCGCCGCGACGGCCGGACACCATAAGGACGCCCCGGCGGCCGCGCACCAGAAAGCCATGATGGAGGCCATGCAGATCACCGGTTTTGACGGCCCCGCCGGCCTGCGGTACGCCGAGGCGCCGGTACCGGAGCCTGGGCCGGAGGACGTCGCGCTCGACGTCGAATATGCCGGCGTCGGGTACATCGAGGCGCTGCTCGCGGGCGGCCTGATCGACCTGCCGCTCCCCTACGTTCCAGGGCTGGAGGCGGTCGGCCGAGTCCGTTCGCTCGGCTCGCAGATCGCAAACCCGAGCCCGCAGGCGGATGCGGACGCGGAAATCGCGGCCTTGCCGAGCAACCACGCCCCGGAACACCCCGCGCGGTCAGCCGCCGCAGTTTCCCCAGCAGAGGCGGATTCCGCCGCGGCCAACCTCCCTTCTCCAGACCTTCCCCTCTCGACTCTTAAGCCGGGCGACCCCGTCGTCGCGCTGACGATCAATCGCGGCGGGGCCTACGGCCAGGTCGCGGTCACGAACGCCAATCTGGTCGCGCCCCTGCCGCCTGGCATGGATCCGGCGCTGGCCGCGGCGGTCCCCGCGAATACGACGACGGCGCTCGTCGCGCTCGAGCGCATCGCCCATGTGAAGCCCGGCGAGCACGTGCTGGTGCACGCTGCAGCGGGCGGGCTGGGTTCGCAATTCGGCCAGATCGCGCGGTTGCTTGGCGCGGCCCGGACCGTCGGCGTCGTCGGGAGCGAGGCCAAGCGGAGGGCCGCGCTCGACCTCGGCTACGACGAGGTCTGGCTGCGCAGCGAGTTGGGCGATGCGGCCGGCGGGCAGTTCGACGTCGTCGCGGACCCCGTCGCCGGGCCGGCGCGGCAAACGAGCCTCGACCTGTTGAGGCTTGGCGGGCGGCTTTTGGCGGTCGGCGACGCCGCCCAGGCCGGCGACCCGATGGTCTCGAGCAATTCGCTGTGGCTCCGAGGCATCGGCGTGCTCGGTTTCAATCTGGGGGCGTTCACGGCGGCGAATCCGCGGACTACCGGGGTCTACTTGAGGCGGGCGCTCAGCCTCGCAGCCTCAGGCGAGGTGACGGTGCGCATAGCCGAGCGCGCCCCGATCCGCGAAGCGCCGCGAATCCTGGCCGATATGGCCGCGGGCGCAACCGTCGGCAAGGCGGTGCTGGTGCACGAACGGGACTGATATGGCCGGACGGGCCCCGCCACGGGGCCCGTCGTCGAAAACGCCGACCGTCGAGAACCCCCACCGGTGCGGTGAATCTGAAAGGACTCGGACGGCGGCGACTTTGATGCTCATTGCGCATTCACGCTGCCTTTTCGCGGTCTTGTCCGCCCGGCTGCCTTCGCATTGCCCAGCGGCCGACCGCGCGATCGGGGTAAGGTACACGAATAATGCTGCCTGTTTTCATATCAGGCGCCGACGGTTCGGTTGCTTGCCGTACCCGCCCACAGAAAGGGAGAGCTACTATGCCAACGTCTCCAACTAACGTCGAGGGCGACGTCGTCATCGCCGGACGCATGATCACCAGCCGGTGGCGCCCCAACACCCTGCGAACAACCCCGTCGCGCGAGGACCGCGGGTTGTTCGGCCACCCCCGGGGCCTGCCCTGGATGCTCAACGTGGAGATGTGGGAGCGCTTCTCCTACTACGGGATGCGAGCCATCCTGCTGTACTTCATCGTCGACACCGTCGGCAACGGCGGCCTGGGGCTGAGCAAGAACTCCGGCGAGGTCATCCTCGCCACCTACAGCGCGGCCGTCTACCTGCTGGCCATCCCCGGGGGCATTTTCGCCGATCGCATCATCGGGCCATGGCTGTCCACCCTCTACGGCGGGCTGGTCATCATGGCGGGCCACATCTGTCTGTCGATCCCGGCGTCTGCCTTTTCCTGGCTCGGCATCGTCCTGGTCGCGGTGGGGACCGGCTTCATCAAACCGAATCTGTCGACGATCGTCGGAGGCCTGTACGACGAAAACGATCCCAGGCGCGACGCCGGATTCCAGCTGTTCTACATGTCCATCAACGTCGGGTCGCTGGCCTCGCCCCTGGTGACCGGGTGGCTGCGAGGGCACTACGGGTACCACGCGGGATTCGCCTCCGCGGCCATCGGCATGGGATTCGCGCTGGCCGCCTTCGTCTACGGCCGCCACCGGCTCTCAGCCTTCGCCTTCACCGTCCCCAACCCGATCCGTCCCGGGGAGCGCCGCAAGCTCGCCGTGGCCGCGACGGTCGCGATCGCGGGAACGGCAGCGCTGGTCGCGGTCCTGCACCGCCTAACCGACGATCTGCTCCAGACCCTCTCCACCACGATGCTCATCGTCCCGACCACGGCGGCGCTGGGCTACTTCATGCTCATGTTCCGTTCTCCGAAGGTCACCGCCCGCGAACGCACCCATCTGCGCGCCTACATCCCCTTGTGGATTGGCGCGGTGTTGTTCTTCATGATCTCCGAGCAGGCCGCCGGCAAGATGGCCACCTTCGCCAAAGACAACACCGACGGGAGAATCCCGCTGGTCGGCTGGGTCCTCAGCCCCGAGACCTATCAGTCCGTCAACCCGGCGACGATCGTCGTGCTGGCGCCGCTGATCGGCTGGCTGTTCACCCGGCGGGCGGGGAGGTTCCCGTCGACCATCGCGAAGTTCGCGATCGCAGTGCTCATCATCGGCGCATCTGCCTTCATCCTCGGCTTCGGGTTTCAGACGTGGACCGGCGGTGAAAATCTTGCACCGTGGTGGTTCCTGGCGGTGGTGTTCATCATCCAGACCGTGAGCGAGCTATTCTTGTCTCCGGTGGGACTGTCCACGACCTCGGCGCTTGCGCCTAAGAACTTCGCCTCTCAGGCGATGAGCCTGTGGCTGCTGACGACCGCCACGGGCCAGGGGCTCGCCGGTTTCATCATTTCCCAAACCAAGGACATTCCGAACTCGACCTACTACTACGGCCTGGGCGCGGTCACGGTCGCCGTGGCCGTGATCCTGTTCGCCGTCGCGCCGTGGACCAAGCGTCAAATGGCCGACGTCGACGCACTCTCGTAGCCGGACTCAACTGCTCATATCGCCCCGCCGTCGGCCTCACGCCGCCGTCGCAGGCGAGGTGGCGATCCACATAGCCGAGCGCGCTCCGATTCGCCAGGCGCCGCGGGTCCTGGCCGAGATGAGCCACGGCGGGACCGTCGGCAAGACCGTACTGGTACACGAAACCACCTGACTCGAAGCCGTCTGGTTCAAAGTGACCCATGCGGACGATCTCGTCTTGGACCCACACGAGAACGGGGACGGCTACACCTTCCCACCCAGGCGGGCGGCTCCGCGCACCGCCGGCCGGCGGTTCTGCGATGGGGCGTATCCGTGATGCGAGAACGCTTTTCCGGGCCACGAGCGTCGGACGGCATCGCTCCGCCGCGCGGATTCGAGGACGTTCGCCGTTACACCGAGAAGACGCGGATGAAGTAATATCGCGGACATGGTCGCGTATCAGTCCCTTGCCTTCCGAATACAGAACGCCTCTCCTGAAGCGCTGAACAGGCTGGAGGCCATCGAGAGGTCTCTGGCGGGGATCGCCGAACAAGCCGGGCTTCACGTCGTCAATTCGGTCTCTCACGAGTTCTCCCCTCAAGGGATCAGCACAGCACTGCTTCTCCGAGAATCGCATATAGCCATGCACACCTGGCCGGAGAAGCGAAGCGGCTATATAACGTTGACGACGTGCCGACCCATCAGCGACGGGCTGATCGCGTCCATTGAACATTTCATTCAGAGTACCTTCGGCGCTGCTGACGTTCGTGGAAAGGCGGTGGTTTTCTAGTGGAGGATTTTGCTGCTCGCCTTGAGATCGGCGAGGTTCTGAAAAGTGAACGGCTCAACGCCACGATCAAAGGCTGTCTGCTGTTCCGCGAATTGGACCGAATCGAGGAGGAATACTCCTATTGGGAGGAGTGGGAGCTATCGCACCACAGCCTCTCCGACGTGTGGGTGGAATACGACCATGACGACAAACGAGTCGCATTGTACGAGCCGCTCACGCTTCCGGAGCCCCCCGACCCCCGGACGCTCGCACAGGGCGAACGCGTTCCGCTGCGTCTGCCCGATGGCTCGACCCGAACCGCCCACGTGAGAGAATCAGGGTTCGGCGAGCTCGTCGGTGTGAAGGGCCGCCCCAGCTGCCGTGTCTCTCGGGGGGATCGAATCGCCTACGCCACCCTGGAATTCATTGACGAGCACGGCGTGAGGAAAACCGTCAACATAGAAGTGTACAATCAAGAGGACTATTCAGTGCATATGAAGCGGATACTATCGCGGGACGAGCAGGTGAATTTCTTCGGTAAGCGGATAAGCCCCGCCGGCGACCCCTCCGCTGCGAATGCCCTGCTTTTCGTGATAGTAGCCTTCTTTCTACTCCTCTTCATTGCTTTTGCGCTCTCCAGGGCCGAGGACGACTCCGGCGGTGACGGCGGAGGCGGAGGAATCGTCTACCACCATCACCGCAGCGTCTACGGCGGCGGCGGTGGAGGAGTCGGCAAATGAGAACCACCACACCAGAGAGGAATACACATGAACGCACTGACTCTTGCCAACGAAATGGGCGGGGACGTCGAACTGACCTGGATTTCCCTGCTGAGCACAATAGTTTACGCACTCCTAGGGTTCGTTCTCCTCATAGTCTTCGCCGTGATAACCAACTATATCTTCAAGTTGAAGATCCGGGATGAATTGGTGAAGGACAACAACGTCGGAATGGGGATCGCGATAGCCGGCATGGCGGTGGCCATCGCGATCATCATCGCCGGGACGATCAATAGCTGATGGCCCGTTCACGAGTGAAGGGTTCCGAGAACACGGTTCTCTTCGCATCAGCGCTCCTCGTTGCGATCGGCGGGCTGATCTATGAGCTCATCCTCGGGACTACGGCTTCATATCTGATCGGCGACTCCATTGTCAGCTTCAGCCTCGCAACCGGGATAACGCTCTTCGGGATGGGCGTCGGTTCCCTGCTAGTCAAGTATATCCACTGGCGCCCATCCACGAGTTTCGCAATCAATGAAATCGCACTCAGCTTCATAGGCGGGAATTCCGTCCTGATCCTGCATCTGGCTTTCACGTTCACCAAATTGCATTGGGTGGCTTTCTCACTCATGAGCCTGCTGATCGGCGTCCTCATCGGCTTGGAGATCCCCCTGCTGGTGAAGATGTTCACGGCTTTCGGCAGGAAATCGTCTGTCGAACTGCTCAGCAAGGTTCTGGCCATCGACTATTTCGGAGCCCTCATCGCCTCTTTGGCCTTCCCCCTCCTGCTACTCCCCCAGCTCGGCCTCATGCGCAGCTCCTACCTGGTGGCGGCGCTCAACATCATCGTCGCCGTCGCCATACTCGTTCAGTTGGGGACGTCGAAGAAACTGATCGCGTTGAGCACAGCGGCCGCCCTGACACTGGCCGGGCTTTTCCTGGGCGCCAGCTATCTGGAGAGGACCATCGACGCCAAGGCCTACCGCGACCCCGTCCTCGTCTACGAACAATCCGCCTACCAGAAGATCGTCCTCACGAAGTACCGCAGCGATCTCCGCCTGTTCTTGAACGGCCAGCTGCAGTTCTCCAGCCTGGACGAAGTCCGCTACCACGAGACCATGGCGGCCAGCGCACTGACCTCGGTCCAGAATCCGCGCAACGTCCTGGTGCTGGGCGGGGGCGACGGATTGTTGGCGCGCGAACTGCTCAAATACCGCAGCGTCCAACGGATCACCATCGTCGACATCGACAGGAAGGTGACTGAACTCGCGAAGAGCAACAGGCTATTGAAAGGGATAAACAAGCAGTCGCTCAGCAATGATAAGGTCAAAGTCGTCAACAAGGACGCTTTCCGCTTCGTTTTCGATACGCGGGAGAAGTACGACGCCGTGCTGGTCGATTTGGTCGACCCCTCGAACGAACACATGGCGAAACTGTATTCCAAGCAGTTCTATCGGCAGGTCTCCGCCGTTCTGGCGCCGCGCGGCGTGATGGTGGCGCAGGCGACGTCTTCGTATTTCTCACCTCACGCGTTTCACACCGTCGTCAACACGGTGCGGGCGGCGCAGGAGGGGTACCGGGTCTTCCCTTTCTCGCACAACATTCCGTCATTCGGAGAATGGGGATTCGTTCTGTCGACCAAGGCTCCGGGCGCGCTTTTGAGCCAGCCGCTGGCCCCGGGCACCGTCTACCAGAGTGAGAAGCTGCTGGACTTCATGATTCGCGTCCAGCCCCCGGCCATATCCGCGACCGAGGTGTCCACACTGCTGGAGCCGAAGATCATCGACGCCTACAACGACGACATGCGCCAGTGGAGATATTACTAGCCGCGGTGCCGTCAGCCGCGGTACTGCTAGAGCCGTGCGACCGTCAGCCGTACGGAGCTCGGCGCAGATCGGGATCCGGCTGCGACCGCGGGGTTTCTACCACCGCGGGGATCTTCCATGTGGCGAATACATCTGCGTGCGGCGCCACTGTAGGCGGACATCAGGGCCGTCTTCGAAGCCGTCGACGATGAGCACACGCACAGTTGAGGGTCTCCCGATGCCAGAATCCGATAGGACAACGGGTCGGTGTAGCGCCACTCGGAAAGCCCGCCACTCACGGACGCTCTGTCGCCTCCGTCAGAGAGGCCGCTTTCAGAAGCGCCATCGCTGCGCCCGCATAAACTCGAAGAAGGTCACACATTCAACGTCGTGCTCATCAGCGACATTTGGAATCTTCTGATTTCGATCTTCGGTTCCCGGCCCTTTCCGTTTCTCTTCGGTCACGACAGTTCTTTTTTCATGCTTGGCATGCGCAATGACGAATGGATCACCATTGTTTTTCTGCCCCTGGACCCAACCTGGATGATCACGCGAAATCAGACTCACCGTACAAATCTCATCGTCAGTCGTTCCGCAGATAAAACCTTCAATGTCCTTCGCCCAAGGAGCAAGATCGTCATTGCCCCGATCGAGTTCGCCGTAGGCAACTTCGCAGATGCAGATCTCACGATCCTCTGCCGCTCTCTCCATCGCTTCCCAAAGCGAAAGAAAGAACTCGCGTGGATATCGACGCTCCATAGTGATAAGAACACTGGCATCCAAAGTAAAGCTCATGCGCCGTTCTCGATCCTGTGGTACTCGTCAATCATCTGCTGAACCATGGGAGTCTTCGCGTTCAGAAAGTAACTCGCTTCGAGCCAATCGACTCGCTCGTCTTCCAAAGCCCGTACGATCGTGCCGACATAACTAGAACCCAGGTCTCGGAAACGGAGCCGCCATGCGGCCGGTCCTCCGTCCTTCTTCTTCTGTTCTTCCCTGTTGAGCTTCCACCGCCGATCGCTTTCTATGCGAATACCCTCCAAATCCGCGTCGGAGATTAAGCCAAGAGTCTTCAAGCGAATGCCCGCAGCGAGAGCGCTGACCTTGAAGTTCTCGGCGACCGTTTTGGCCATGCCCCAAGAGCCTTGGACGACGTCGGACACGAGCTCTGCAACACTTTCCTCGGGCATGAGGAAGTTCGCAGCAAAAGCATTCGCCAAGGCCTCTTCGTTGCGTCCTTCCTCTAAGCTGCATAGACCGCTTGTACGGTTCGCCAGATGCGCCACTTCGTGAAAAAGGGTGAATGTCTTCCCGTTGATCGCATCGGAACCGTTGAGAAGGACTATGGGAAGGGGGTCGTGGTGGATGGATAGCCCGCGGAACACGGAGTGATCTATCCTGGTCGTCTGAAAAACGAGGAATCCATGGTCTTCAAGGAGCCTTCGCCAGTAATTGAAAGGCTGCTTTCCATGCTTGCTTTCAGTCACAGAGTCATCAGAAAGGCGCAGCAATCCGCGCATCTCGCGCGCCCGGGCTTCGAGGTTTCTTCCGTCGATGTGCCCGACAAGGGACGGCCCGCCCGTGGCTCCCTCGAGTTCTAGCACGGCCTCTCGATACTGCTCCGCCCGACGCATTTCCCTCGCCAACAGAGGCGGAACCGGGTCTCCGCCGTGTCCGCGAAAGTCAACGGCGCTCGGCACGTCGGACTCCGCCGGCGGCGTCGTGAAGAAGAACGCGAGAGTTCTATCGAGCTTCTTTCCTATGAGGCGGAGCTGCCTGAGCGTCGGCATCGCACTGCCCGCTTCGAACGCTTCTATTCGCGCTTCAGAGGTGCCTGCCGCTCGGGCGAGTTCGTCTTTCCCCATGAACATGCTTTCCCGCGCCCACCGAAGAGTGGGCCCGTTGATCGGGACGCGGGTCATGATCGTCCTCCTTGGCAGTAAAGGCGCCCAGTGTATTTCGCCACTTGAACTCGACGCGGCGAATCAAGTCGACTTCATTCTAGCTTCTGCCACAGATACGTTTGAATGCAACTTTGCGAAATAAGAAATAATCCTTAAAAATTATCATTTAGAATTCAAATCTTAAAATGAACTGTTCATCTATATAATTAGATCAATTTTTATTTATTACTAAATGCACATAAATTTCAAATAGAGTTGATAAAAATAAATCTTCCATCGTTTCAATCGTTTCTTCAGCATATGCACCAGGTGATCCATAGTCCTTTTTTAAATCAAATTCTTCGTCATCATTATATATTGCAATATATTTAGCCACAGTTGAAGCAAATTGACAAACATTTACTTCTTTTGTCGAATTTAAATTCATACATAGTGACAAATTTTTCATTGGAGTACTCTTCACGTCTTTATTTTTATAAGCTTTAGAGATTTCACTAGAAATAGTATCTTCATGCTTAAAACTCTGTGAGAGAATTTTTTCTTTTCTATAAGATGTCAAAGTGCGCTCAATATACTTTTCTTCATCATAAAAGAGCGATCTGTCTTCAGGAAAGTTTTTTTCACAGACATTATTCAGTTCAGCAATACATTTATTAAAAAATTTTCTGACTGATAAACACGAAGATCCAAGTTGCAATATTCCAAGATTCTATTCTTTAATTCCCTCGGATAATGACAAAATTCATTGTACATCTTTCGAAAATAGAAAAACTTATCATTATACATGGCAGCGATAGCACATAACGGTACTAGTCCGCGATCAGGATAATACTTAGAAATGAATGCACTTACCCGGGCATCCATGTTCTCACTACAACGGCGCTCTTCCTTCTCTGCTAGAGACCGTTCGAATTTCTCCATTCTGCGCCCTTGGCAAGACTGGACAAAAGCAATGATAACAGCGGCCACCAACGATACTACTGCACAGAAACCTTGGATCCAATCAGACGCACTCACATGAGCCCTCTCACTGTGGAGCTAAGGGGATTCGAACCCCTGACCTTCTCATTGCGAACGAGACGCGCTACCAACTGCGCCATAGCCCCTGGGACCCGGCTAGTCTAGCACTCCTCCGCCGATCCGTTCCACCGTCCGAATGTTAGGTCCGTCCCCCGCCGGTCAGGCGCGGCAGCACAGTCAAGAGCGGCGGCGCGGTCAGGCGCGGCGGCGTTCGAGGAGGGCGTCGAGCACGGAGCCTCCGCCGAGCACTTCCTCGGACCGGGAGCTGATCACCGGCTTCGCCTCCTCCACGCGGGGCTTCTCGGCCCGTGCGGGGTCGGCGGGCGACCCGGCCGTGTCGGACGAGGCGCCGGAGGCGATCCCGGCGCCGCCCGCCAGGCTCGCGGCGTTCCGATTCGAGGCGCTCGCGCTCGGCATGACCGTTCCGGTGGCCGCGTCGTAGCGCTCGCCGCGCTCGTGCGGGCGGTAGGGGACGGGTGCGGTGGCCGAGGCCGGCGCCGCATAGGGTTCGACGACGCGCCGCTCGATCTTGCGGGGTTTGAGGGTGTAGGAGGGCATCTCGGCCCGAGGGCTCGGCTTCATCGGGCGTTCGGCTGCCGATCGGGATGCGGAGCGGGCGTTGGCTGCGCTGGCGCGTTCGGCGATCCGCGCCTTGGCGAGCTCGGCCCGCACGTTCGGGCGCTTGACGGCCCGGCTCTTCCCGCCCGCCGCGGATGCGGACTGCGCCGCAGACCGCCCTTCGGAGGAGCCTCCATCCTGTGCCGAGGTATCTTGGGCGGACGCCTTCCCGGCGCGAATTCGCGGCCCGGGCTCCTTGGCGCGTGCCCGCTTCTCCCGTTCGGTCATGCCGTCCAGCGCCGCGCTTTGGGCGCCCTCTGCCCGGCCGCGGCGCCCCGCGGTCTCGTGACCGCCTCCTGCGGCCCCCCGGCGCCCGCGCCCGGCGTCGCGTTCGGTC
>NZ_KE951475.1 GCF_000466165.1 Actinobaculum sp. oral taxon 183 str. F0552 | reverse complement strand
GGGATGCCGGTCGATGCGAAGCGGGGAGCCGACCCACGTGCAGCGGCCGTCCGCGCCCGCCGCGACGGTGCCGACCGCGCTCACCCGGTCGGCCAGCGCCTGCACGGAGGCCCCGGGCGCCAGCCACGTCGTCTCGATCCCGTACAGCCGCGCGATCTCGGCCATCGCCCGCCCGGGAACCGGCGCTGCGGGTCCGGTGTGCAGCGGGTCGCCGGCCACGACCGCCCTCTTCACCCCCCACAGGGCCCTGACGGCCAGCTGGGGCGCGATCCGGCCCGCGTCGTCGACGAACAGCCACCCGAGCGCCTCCCGGCCGAGCCCGGCGAACATCCTTCCCGTCGAGGCGAAAGTCGCCGAGACGACCGGAACGGCGAGGAAGAACAGCTGCCAGGCGGCCAGGAGGACCGGCTCGGTCAGGCCGTCGGTCTCGCCGGCCACGACGTCCGCCGCGGCGGCCATCCCCCGGCGCACGTCCGAGCCGCCGGCGAAGACGAAGGCCTCGTGGAGCCTGACCGCCGCCGCGAACAGATCCGACCGCGCCGCGTCCACCTCGGCGTCCAGCCAGGGAGCCCGCTCCTCGCGCGCGGCGTCGCCGGCCGAGAGGTCCAGCGGGTAGGCCCGCCCGAAGGACTCCCCGTCCTTCGCGCATTCGACGGCGATCTGGGAAGCCGATCTGCGCAGGCGTTGGAGGGTGTGCAGCGCCGAGCTCAGACGGGCGGCGCAGTCCGCGACCTTCCCGTCGGCTTCCCGGCAGGCCTGCGCGGCGGTCCTCGCGTGCGCGGCGGCGGCCTTCAGACTCGCGGACAGCTCGCGGCGCCGGCTCCGCCACCG
>NZ_KE951474.1 GCF_000466165.1 Actinobaculum sp. oral taxon 183 str. F0552 | reverse complement strand
GTAGCCGCGCGGGGCGATCCCCTCCCAGAAGAGGTAGGGGTAGGAGCGTCCGGAGGCGTCGGTGAGCGTGCCGTCGGGGCCGGCCGTCACCCGCCAGACGTTGCCGGGACCGGCCTTGGGATACGTGTACGTCACCGAACCCGCATAGTCGAGATTCACACTCAACGACGTCCGCCCCTCCGAATACACATAGAGCACCGGCTTGTAGGCGACGGGCCCTCTGGAAGGCGTTTTCGTCGGCTCGTCGGTAGTGAACGGGGAGGGCGAGGTAGTGAACGGGGAGGGCGAGAAGCCGTCCCCTCCCCCCGAGCAGGCAGACAGGGAGAGGAGCGCCGCCGCCGCGAGAGCCGCCGCGCATCGTTTTGGTCTCACCGTGAACTCCTTCGTATCGCTTCGTCGCCGGATGCCTCGCTCCGACTATATTCCCGCTCTCTGGGGCGACGGAGGGCCGGCCGCGGGGACCTCGGCCCGAACTCCGCCCCTCCCAGCCGGCGGCGAGGCGCCGTGCCGGGGATTCCGCGGAACCGGGGGATCCCCGACACGCCGGTGGGTATGTTTCACCTTCCCCCGTTTCGGCGCGTTCGCGCCGGTTCGAGGCGTGCAGGCGACGATGCCTCCGCCGCGCGGCTACCGCTCGGATCCTCCCCATTCGACGGCGACCAGGCCCTTGCGCTCCGGCGGGGGCCCGAGCTTCTGCTCGGGGACGCTGACCGGGGCGTCCAGCTTCGAATAGACCATGTAGACCCGGATGAACGTGTCGGGAACCACCGGATTGCCGGCGCCGTCGGCGAAGATGTAGCGGGCGTCGGCCGAATACTGCTCCGTCGCGAAGG
>NZ_KE951473.1 GCF_000466165.1 Actinobaculum sp. oral taxon 183 str. F0552 | reverse complement strand
GGCCGGCACGGCGCAGCCGGGCGGGGCGCGGGGATGGGCGCCCGGCCCCGTCTGTAGTCTTGTCGCCGCCGAGCGGGTAGCTTTGAATCGTGCGCGAGCAGACGACCATCGGGGGATACCGGCTGATCAAGAGGATCGGCTCCGGAGGCATGTCCACCGTCTTCGAGGCGGAGGACGGCGCGGGCGACCGCGTCGCCCTGAAGCTCTTCCACCCCGGGCTCCTGGCCGAGGAGTCGGGCCGCAGCCGGCTGCGGCGCGAGGTCGCCATGCTTCAGAAGGTCCGCGGCCCCTTCGTCGCGGAAGTCGTCGACGCCGAGACCGACGAGGCGGAGGCTTTCATCGTCACCGAGCTCGTCGACGGCCCGACCCTCGAACAGGACGTCGCCGACTCGGGGGTCTACGACGGCGGCGACCTCGCCGACCTCGCCCGGCGCCTGGGGGAGGCCGTCGAATCGATCCACCGCGTCGGGGTCCTCCACCGCGACCTCAAGCCGTCGAACGTCATGATCGGCCCGAAGGGGCCCGTCCTCATCGATTTCGGCATCGCCCAGCTCGGCGAGGACGCGCGCCTGACCATGCCCGGGTCGCTCACCCACACCCCCGGCTACTGCGATCCCGTCGTCCTGAACGGCGGGGACCCCAACCCCCAGGCGGACTGGTGGTCGCTTGCGGCCGTCGTCGCCTTCGCCGCGACGGGGCGGTCCCCCTTCGGCACCGGTTCGGCCCCGGCCATCATGCGCCGTGTCCTCGACGGGCAGCCGGACCTGCGGGGCCTGCCCGAGGCGACGGCCCGCGCGCTGGAGGCCGCTCTCGACACCGATCCTTCGCGGAGGATCGGCTATTCGGAGCTCGTCGAAAGCCTGGAGACAGGGGAGTTCGCCGGCGCCCGCCAGGGCGGCGACTCGGCGGCGCCGGCGAGAGCCGGCCGGCATGCCGCGGGGCTCGCGGGCC
>NZ_KE951472.1 GCF_000466165.1 Actinobaculum sp. oral taxon 183 str. F0552 | reverse complement strand
CCCGGGCCCCGCCGACCCCGGGCCGGCCGTCCCGGCGGCCAGCTGCTCGACGCGGCGTCTTAGGGCGCGGATCTTCACGCGCGCGCCGAGTGCGACCGCCAGCGCCACCGTCAACGAGGCAAAGGCCACCGCGTTCGCGAGCCATCCGTCCCATGTCATGCGTCAAGCCTATAGCGCAGGATCCGTCGCATAACGCAGCCTCCGCGTCGCACACCGTAGACTTGTCCGCATGATCGACATCCGCTTTGTCCGTGAGAATCCCGATGTCGCGCGCGAGTCGCAGCGCCGTCGCGGCGAAGACCCCGCCGCGGTCGACGCCCTGCTGGCCGCCGACGAGGCCCGCCGCGCCGCCCTGCAGGCCTTCGAGGCCGCCCGCGCCGAGCAGAAGGAGGTCTCGCGGTCCGTCGGAAAAGCCGACCCCGGCGAGCGTCCGGCCGTCCTCGCCCGGGCCAGGGATCTGGCCGAGCGGGTCAAGGAGCTGGAGGCGGCCGCCGACGAGGCCGAGCGAGCCTGCCTGGAGGCCAACGCGGCCATTCAGAACATCGTGCTCGAGGGCGTCCCTGCGGGCGGAGAGGAGGACTACGAGGTCCTCCGCCGCGTCGGCGAGCCGCGCGACTTCGCCGCCGAGGGCCTGGAGCCCAGAGACCACCTCGACGTCGCGGAGTCGATCGGCGCCCTGGACATGGCCCGCGGCACGAAGGTCTCCGGCTCGCGCTTCTACTATCTCAAAGGCGCGGGGGCGCGCCTGGAGCTCGCCCTGCTGACCATGGCGGCCGACCAGGCCGAGGCGGCGGGCTTCACCCTGATGACGACCCCCACCCTCGTCAACCCCGACATCATGGCGGGCACCGGCTTCCTGGGCGCTCACTCGGACGAGATCTACTATCTGCCCGCAGACGACCAGTACCTCGTCGGCACCTCCGAGGTCGCCCTGGCCGGCTACCACAAGGACGAGATCCTCGACCTGTCGGCCGGGCCGCTGCGCTACGCGGGCTGGTCCTCCTGCTACCGTCGCGAGGCGGGCTCCTACGGCAAGGACACGCGCGGGATCATCCGCGTCCACCAGTTCAACAAGGTGGAGATGTTCTCCTTCTGCCGCGTCGAGGACGCCGAGGATGAGCATCGCCGCTTCCTGGGCTGGGAGGAGGAGATGCTCGCCAAGGTCGAGCTGCCCTACCGGGTCATCGACACCGCGGCCGGCGACCTAGGCTCCTCGGCCGCCCGGAAGTTCGACTGCGAGGCCTGGCTGCCCACGCAGAACCGCTTCATGGAGGTCACCTCGACGTCGAACTGCACCACCTACCAGGCCCGCCGCCTGAACGTCCGCGAGCGCGTCGACGGCGGGAACCGGGCGGTGGCCACCCTCAACGGCACCCTGGCCACGACCCGGTGGCTCGTCGCGATCTTCGAGAACCACCAGAGGCCCGACGGCTCGCTGTACGTCCCGGAGGCGCTGCGGCCCTACCTGGGCGGCAGGGCGGTCGTCGAGCCGGTCCGATGACGCCCTCCCGCCAGGCGGCCGCGGGGCTGCGCGATCGCGTCGAGGCCGCGCGCCTGCCTCCGGCCGGCCCGGAGCTCTTCATCGCCCTCGACATCGACGGCACGCTCGTGCGCCGCGACGGCGCCCTCTCCTCCCGGGTCTGCGATGCCGTCAGGAAGCACATGGAGGCCGGGACGCACCTGAGCCTGGCCACCGGGCGCGGCATACCCGGCGCACGCGAGGTCCTCGACGCAGCGGGCATGCGCGAGGGCGCAGCGGTCTGCTCCAACGGGGCGATAACCCTGGACGTCGAGCGCGACGCCGTCCTGGACTCGCACACCTTCGATCCGTCCGCCGGGCTGGCGGCGCTCCACTCGCTGATGCCCGAGGCCCTCTACGCGGTCGAGTCGATCGGCCGGCCGCGGCGGGTGACGGCGGACTTCCCTCCCGGTGAGCTGAGCGGGCCGAGCGTGGTCCTGCCCGTCGAGGCGCTGCCGGTGCCCGACGCGACCCGGATGATCGTCCGCGGCCTGGACGAGGACCCGGACGAGTTCCTCCGGGTCGTGCGCGGAGCCGGGCTGGACGGCGTGGAGTACTACATCGGGTGGACGGCCTGGGTCGACGTCGCGCCGGAGGGGACCTCCAAGGCCGCGGCTCTGGAGGGCGTCCGGCGGCGCCTGGACGTCGACCCGCGGGCCACGGTCGCCGTGGGCGACGGCGGAAACGACGTCGAGATGCTCGGCTGGGCCGGGCTGGGGGTGGCCATGGGCGGCGCGCCCGAACCGGTCGCCGCGGCGGCCGACGCTCAGACCGGCTCCGTGGAGGAGGACGGCCTGGCCTCCCTCCTCGATCTCCTGCTGGGCTGACTGGACTGAGCTCGAGCTGAGCCGCCCGCGCCGGTTCCTTTCGGCCTGCCCGCGCCCGCTCCCCTGCCTGGACGCGCGCGAACCGGCCGTCCCGGAGCGATCGGGATCGAGCCTCCCCCTGGCGCGACGCCCGCGAACCGGGCCCGAACAGCCCGGGTTCCGAGCGTGCGCGCCGCGGCTGCCCCTCCAGGATCGCCCGCCTCCCGCCCGACCGCGATCCGTCGCCGACATCACATCATGTCCATTTGGCGGAACGCCGAACGCCTTCGTCGGACCGGTGCGTAAAGATGTCCGGGTGATAGCAACACCGCCCGTCGGCAACGCGAAGAACAGCGGCGCGAAGCCTTTCCTGCTCGTCGTGTGCCGTCCCGGCGGCGCGATAGCCGTCGACGAGCGCAAGACGATCGTCGAGCGCGGCGGCCTGGACCCCCGCCGCGACGTCGTCGACGTCTCCCTCCTGGACCCTGGCGCCCCGCACCCCGCGGAGATGGACTTCGCGGACTACTCGGGCGTCTTCATCACGGGGTCTCCCTTCGGCTTCGGAGAATCGGACAAAAGCCCCGAGCACCGGCGCATGGAGGAGCGCGTCCTCAGCCTGGCGGGCCGCCTGGTCGACGAGGACGTCCCCACCCTCGCGCTCTGCTTCGGCATGCAGGCCGTGGCCATAGCCCTTGGCGGCTCGCTGATCGACGGCTTCGGCGAGGACCTCCAGGCCCCCGTCATCACGCTGACCGACGAAGCGGCCCACGATGCCGTCGCGTCGCGTCTGCCGCCGACCTTCCGGGCCTACGTCGGGCATTCCGAATCCGTCGGGACGCCTCCGGGGGACGCCGTGCTGCTGGCCACGGGCGACTTCTGCCGCACCCAGATGGTCCGGTGGGGGCGCAACGTCTACGGGACGCAGTTCCACCCCGAGATCACGACGCCGGGGATGCGCATACGGATCGACGCCTACGGCGACGCCTACTACCCGGCTCACGAGAAGGCCGCGGTCATCGCCCGCTGCGACGCCGCCGACGTCGAGGGAGGGAACCGGATCATCACGGAATTCGTCCGTCGCTACAGGAGTTGACCCCCTCGGGGGTGACCGCCGACCAGCGGTGAACCGCGAATATCGAAACGAGGCGTGCCGCATGGCCATCGACTTCAAAGAATCCGAGCGTTCCACCGTAGGGCTGGAGTGGGAGCTCCAGCTCGTCGACCCGGCCACCGGGCGGCTGAGCCCCTGTGCGCCCGGCGTGTTCGCCGAGCTCGCCCGCCGGCATCCCGGCTTCCCCCTGGTCCACAGCGAGATGCTGCAGATCATGGTCGAATTCGTCTCGCGCAAGCGCACGGCCGTGGCCGAGTGCGCCCGGGACATGCAGGAGGCCTTGGCCGTCGTCGAGCCGATCGCCGCCGAGCTGGGGGCCCGTCTCGTCTCCGCAGGATCCCACCCCTTCGCCGAGCCGAGCCTGCAGCCCGTCTCCGAGACGGAGCGCTACGAAGAGCTGGTCGAGCGCACGCAGTACTGGGGCCATCAGATGCTGATCTTCGGCACCCACGTGCACGTGGGGATCGAGGACCGGCGGAAGGTGATCCCCATTCTCAACCATCTGACGGCCCGACTGGGCCACATCCAGGCGTTCGCCGCTTCGTCGCCGTTCTGGGCGGGGATCGACACCGGGTACGCCGACAATCGCGCGATGATGTTCCAGCAGCTGCCGACCGCGGGGCTTCCCCACCAGTTGGGAACATGGGAGGAGCTCGACGACCTTGTCGCCGGCCTCCTGAGAGTCGGGGCGATCCGCCAGTACGACGAAATCCGCTGGGACGTCCGGCCCTCCCCCAAGTTCGGGACGATCGAGGTGCGGGCATGCGACGCGAATTCGAATCTCGCCGAGGTGCGCGCCGTGGCCGCGCTGGTCCACTGCCTGGTGGAGACCGCCTCGCGAGAGCTCGACGCCGGGCGCGAGCCTCTCGCCCTCCCACGGGAGTTCGCCGAAACCAATAAATGGCGGGCCGCCCGCTACGGCATGGACGCCGTCCTCGTCGAGAACGCCGACGGGGACCAGGCGCCCCTGCGCGAGAGCTTCCCGGACTTCGTCGCCGGCCTGGAACCCGCGGCCGAGGACCTCGGCTGCGCGGAGGACCTCGCAGCCTGCCTCGCGATAGCCCGCGGCGGCGTCGGATACGAGCGGCAGCGCGAGGTGGCGCGCCTGACGGGCGGCCTTCAGGCGGTCGTCGCGCACCTGCAGGCCGAGCGCCGCGCCGGCCGCCCCCTGGATCCCTCCGTCACCGCCGGGGAGGATGCGCAGTGATCCCTGGACGGCGAGCGCAATATACTTGATACTTGACCCGTCGGGAAGGAGGCTGAGTGTGTCACCGCTTGCATCGTCCCGCCGCGTGAGGCGGCCGGTCGGCCGCCTCGCCGCTCTCCTGTTCCTCCTCCTGGGCTGCCTGGTCTTCTCCGGATTCGCCTCCCTCTCGCCGGCACGGGGCGACGGCGGCGCCTCGTCGTCCCCGTCCCGCAAGGGCAAAGCGGCAGCGAAGCCCCGAGTGGTCCTCATCCTGACCGGCGGGCTGCGCTGGGATCAGCTGGATCAGACGATCGCACCCAACCTCGCCCGGCTCGGCGCGTCGGGGACGATGGCGAACCTCGTGCCGGTCTCCACCACCAGACCCGCCTGCCCGGTGGACACGTGGCTCGCGATGTCCGCGGGCCGGCAGATCTCCAGCGGGGGCGTCGCGTCCACCCCGACGTGCACGCAACCGCTCGTCGCGGCCGGGGCTCCTCTGCCCGAATGGGGCCGCTACCGCGCCGCCCTCGCGCAGACCAGCAAGCGCTCCCATCTCGGGCAGTTCGCCGAGCTCGCGTCCAAGGCGGGCATCTCCACCCATGGGATCGGCAACGGCGCGGCCTACACCCTGGCCGGCCCGTCGGGCGTCGCGCCGGCCAACTACACGGCGGCGCCGGGCGCAGACGAAGAGCTGTCGAACCTCGTCTCGGCGAGCGCCTCGTCCCACGACCTCACCGTCGTGGACGCCGACACCGAGAGCTACGCCTCCGACGAGGAGCGCAAGCTCGCCCGTTCCCTCTACCAGCAGGAGCGTCTCAAGGAGGAGCGGAAGGCGAAGTCGCCGGGGGCCTGGCGCTCCGACGGCGCGTCCGATCCCGCGCCCACGTCCGGCGCGAGTGCGAGCCCGACGGTCCCCAACGGCACGATTCCCCCCGACACCGTCGACGGGTCGGATTCCCAGCCCGGCCGGCGGATCTTCTCGATCATCAACATGAGGCGAGTCGAGAGGATCCTGCAGAAGATCCCCTCGGGAACGCGGGTGATGCTCGTCTCCGCGGCCGACATCGACACGTACACGTACATGCAGATGTACGTGGCGGCCGACGTCGGGAAGGCACCCGGCGCTCCGATCCCCATGGGCCTGGCCTCCAGCGACTCCGTCCGCCAGAAGGGCATCGTGCAGGCGACGGACGTCGTCCCGACGATCCTCAGCTGGTTCGGCGCCGACCGGGGCGCCGTGACGGGGTCGGTCATCGGCTCGCGTCCGAACACGTCCGCGTGCTCGTCCTCGCAGGCCTGCTATACCGAGCGGGTCGACGCCCTAGCCGACCAGGCGCGCCACTCAGGCAAGATGCGCACCCTGCGCGGTCCCTTCATCCGCCAGCTCACGACGGCGTCGATCGTCTTCTTCCTCGCCTCGCTGGCCCTGACGGCCATGCCGCTGCATCGCAGAGTGCTGCGGCGCCGGTCGCTCAGCCTCCTCTGGTCGTGGCTGGGGTTGACGATCGCCGCCGTCCCGCTCGCCAGCCTCGTGGTCAACGTCTTCCCCTGGTGGATGGCGTCGAACGCCCGGTTGGCGCTCTTCGCAGGGTGCTGGGCGACGGCCGGAGCCCTGGCGGCCCTGGCTCTGGCGACCGGCAGGTTCTGGGCGGCGGGGCCGCTTCTGTCGCTCGCCGTGCCGACGGCCGCGTTCATCGCCCTGGACGCGGCCACCGGGTCGCACATCATGGCCGACTCCGTGGTGGGCTTCAACCTCCTCACCGCCGCTCGATTCTACGGCGTGGGCAACGAGGCCTACGCCCTCCTGGCCGCCGGGACCCTGCTGGGCCTGGCCTTCCTGGGCGAACGCATCCGTCTCGGCCGTCCGGCCGAGCCGGCGCGCGAGTCCGTCTCAACGCGCGAACCGGCCCTCGCCCACAGCGGCGTCGCGGTCCGCCGCAACCTCTCGGCCGGCAGCGGCGGGCCGACTGACCGGATGGTGCCCCACGGCAGTGCACCGTCCGGCGCGGAAGAGGCGACCACTACCGACGGCACGGCTGGAGGCGGACCGCCGGCCGGGGGAGCCCCTGGTGCCGGCAGGCCTTCCCGCACCGGCGCCGCGCTCGCGGCGATCGCCCTGATCGGGCTGGCCGTGGCCGGCGTCGACGCCCTCCCCTCCATGGGAGCCGACTTCGGCGGGGTCCTCTCCTTCCTCCCCGCCCTCTTCCTCCTCATGATCCTCGTGGCCCGCATACGCCTGTCGGTGAGCAGGATTCTCACGATCGGCGGGATCACGGTGGCGGCGGCTGCTGCCATCGCCGTCTTGGACTGGATGCGTCCGGCCGAGAGCCGCACCCATCTGGGCAAGTTCGTCCAGTCGATATCCGACGGCGAGCTCGCCGAGGTTCTGGGCAGGAAACTCGGAACGAACGTCCGGCTCCTCTTCAACTCGACGCACCGGTGGGTGGTGCTCGCCGGGCTCGTTCTCTTCGTCTGCGCTCTGGTCGATCTCATCCGCGCGAGGCCCGAGGAGCGCGTGGGGCCTGGGGAGACGGCGATGCCTGGGGGCGGCGCGAAACCCGCAGCCGGTGCGAGCCGTGAAGCCGGCCTCTTGGAAGGCGACCGCTCTCGGAAAGACGGTCGGTCCGAGGGCGGCGGGAGCGCGCCCGGGGGCGTGCGCGGCCTGGCGGCGTTGTCCAGATGCCGCGCCTTCATGCGCCGCACGTGGGGTTTCACCGCCCCCGTCGACGAGGGGGTGCGCGTCCCTCTGCGCATGGGGCTCCTCTCGGCCGGCCTCTGCCTCCTCCTCGCCTTCGCGCTCAACGACTCGGGCATCGTCCTGCCCGGCATGGCCGTGATCCTCGTGATGCCCGGCCTGGTCGCCCTCTGGCTGCGCCAGGCCCTGAAAGCACGGGAAGAGGCCGATTCCCGCCCTCTGCGATCCGACTCCGATCGCCAAGCCCTCGACGTGAGGAAAGAGGCGGAAGAGTAGCGAAAGCGCGGGAGAACGCGATCCCCTGGCGATGCCCTTTCCGATTCTTCCCGGCCTCGTCTCCCCCGTCATCTCTTCCCCGGCTTTTCCTTCTCGCAAGGTCTCGCTTTCGCCTCGCCACCGTCGGTCTGCGTGCACTAGGATGGAGCGCGCAGCTTCAAGCGGCGATGGAAGGTTGACAGAGCGGCCGAATGTGACGGTCTTGAAAACCGTTGTGCGGCGATCCCGCACCAAGGGTTCGAATCCCTTACCTTCCGCACAGTTATCGGTAAATATTCGATATTCGATGATTTCAGATAGCGGTATGTAGTTCACTAGCATGGCTAACATGGCACGCATTTCACACGCATGTGAGGTTGGGGAATGCTGCGGCTCGCAGGTTCGGCCCGCTTTTCGCGCTGTAACCCTAAGCGCTCGTTTCTTCGCCAGGATCGGGCTGACGGACGGATCGTGCGGATCATGGCGAAGTTTCCCAGTGCGTCGGCGGGTGAAACCTTCGATCGCCGCGATCGCGCGGGCGCCCCAGCCTCAGGCGCCGGATCCTGGCCGGTAGATGGAGGCGATGGGAGGCCCATGGCCAGCGAGGATGAGGTGAGTCATGGTCGGCACAGCACGGCACGTCGCCGCGATGGTGCGCAGCCACGCATCCGGTGACGACGCGGGCTTCTACTCGGTCGCGCTCCAAGTCGCCGCCCGCGAGGCCAAGGCCGGGCACCACGCTCTCGCGAACGACATCAAGAAGGCCGTCGACGCGTCGCGCGAGCGCGCGCCGCTCGGCAGTGTCACGGTGCTGGCGCAACCGTGCGGTGAACTGGCCGAACTCGTGGAAGCCACGCATCCCGATGTACGTCTGCGTCAGCTGGTTGGGTCCGCCGATCTGATGGCCCAGATAACGCAGGTGTTGGCGGAGCAGCGGCAACGCAAGAACCTGCTGGACCACGGGTTCGCCCCTGCGCACCGGCTTCTGTTGGAGGGGCCTCCGGGAACCGGAAAGACGATGACGGCGGCGGTACTCGCCACGGAACTCGAAGTGCCCATGTTCACCGTTCGACTGGATAGCCTGCTGAGCAAGTTCATGGGCGAGACGGCCGGCAAACTTCGGCTTGTTTTCGACTCCGTGGCACAGCGGCGGGCGGTGTACCTCTTCGACGAGTTCGATGCGCTCGGAGGCGATCGCAGCGGCAACGATGTCGGCGAGGCCCGCCGGATCCTGAACTCCTTCCTCGTCTTCCTCGAAGAGGCCGGCACCGAATCGCTCGTGCTCGCAGGGACGAATCACCGCGCTATCTTGGACAAGGCACTGTTCCGTCGCTTCGACATGGTTCTCACCTACGCGCTCCCCGATGCGCGTCAAGCAGCGGCTGTGATGAAGGCGCGCCTTGGGACCCTCGCCGCCGGAGTCAGCATGGCGAAGCTGGGAGAGCACACGGCGGATTTGAGCCATGCAGAGCTGGTCAAAGCGGCCGAGACCGCAGCCAAGACGGTTCTGATGAGGGGCGAGGCGCAGGTCCGTCGAGAAGACCTCGTCGCCGCGTTGATTGCGCGAAGGGCGGCGAGCCTTAGCTGAGATCCCACACGGCTTCGACCATCTCTTTACGCCGATCAGAGTCCCCGAGAGGTGTTTTTCGCAAGTATTTCGTATCCACATCATCGGCTTCGCGACGCAGCTCCTCGTTTCCATCTGCAGGACAACGTCACATCGGATTTCGGAGGATGCTCACGATCGTTTGATCTGTAAAATCATACATGAAACCTTGAAGCACGAAAGAAAAGAACGCGAAGAATGATTATGAAAAGCATACATACAAAAATTCATTCAATGAAACATACAAATGAAAGTTCAAAATAAATAAAATGAATATGTAATAAACGTATACGCAAAAGTATTCAAAACTCAAATTGCAGAAGGAACTCGGAAAAATGAAGAAAATGAAAATTGGCAGAGAGGTAGTTGCCGCCTGCGCTGCGGCCGTCGCGGCAAGCGCGCTCGTCAGCGCCCGTCAGTTGAAACGGGCCCTGTGTGAGGCTGGCGTGCGTTTGGCGGCATACGGCGCCGAAACGGCGATGTTGAGCTACGGCAGAATGACGTATGTGGATCGCCGGCCGAGCGACGAGGCGTCGGATGGCAAAGGGCTGAGTGACGAGAGACCGAGGAACAAGAGGCCGGGTGACGGAGGATCAGAGGAAGTCGTCCTCTCCGCCCACGGCCTCTACGGAGGCTACGACCAGGCATACGAAAACGTCGGGACCCTGTCGTCGAGATACCGGATTCTTGCGCCCTCCCGCTTCGGCTACCTCGGCAGCTCCGTCAAGGGCGAAGGCACGCCGAGGCAGCAGGCGGAAGCTTACGTCGAACTGCTCGACCGCCTGAAAATCGATCGAGTCTTCGTTCTGGGGACTTCGGCGGGCGGGACTCCCGCGATCCGCTTCGCCCTGGATTTCCCAGAGCGAACCAAGGGCCTGATCCTATACTGCTCTGCGGCGCCGTGGAACGAGAAGCCGGCCAAGATTCCCCGCCTCATGGGGCCTCCGCCGATCGTGAACCGCGATCTGCCGATGTGGCTGGCCTTCCCCCTCTACAGAAGGGTTTACGGAATGGGGGCCGACGTCGTCCACAGCATGCTGCCGCTGTCGAAGCGGAAGGAAGGCGCCGATCTCGACGCTCGAATCACCAATCGCGACATGGCGGTGAGTTTCGAAGAGTACCCGATCGAGGAGATGCAAGTCCCGGTGCTGCTTCTCCATGCGAGGGACGATCGAGTCGCCCCCTTCGAAGCTCCCGCAGGCCAAGTCGAGGGGTCGCTTCACCGCTACCCGAATCTGGAGAAGAAGATCTTCGAGAAGGGAGGCCATTTCATGATCGGCCATGAGCGGGAAATCGATGCTAAAGTCGTAAATTTCATCGAAAAGCACAGATAATCATAAAAAGTTGAATAAAGAAAGAAAAACAAGAATTAACGTTCTATGGTGTGATTAAATGCAATAAAACCAGGGATTTCTCCACCCCGAGAATAGTGCCACAATGAAGCCGACGCCAGGCGATGGGACAGGCAGCGGCCGATTGGGGAAGCGATAATGAAGTTCGGCGTCAATCTGGATGAATGAGCGTCCTGTTGAAGAACAGCCGGATGCATTGACGCAATGATTCAACCTTCAACAGCCTCTATCGCACTCTAAAGAACACAGCGTGCTCGAAGTCATCATCGCGGTCGCAGCAGCCATTCTGCTAGGCAACATCCTGGCCCATAGGATGCGCGTCCCTCCCGCCGTTTTGCTCATATTCCTGGGCTTGATGCTGGCGCTCATCCCCGCGCACCAGCTGAACGAGGTGCGCGAGGTCGGCCTGCCGCCGCATGTGATTCTGGAGATCTTCCTTCCCGTCATGCTCTTCTGGGAAACCCGGAACACCTCGTGGCGCGAGGCACGCGCGCGCCTGCGGGGGATTCTCCTCACGGGAACGCTGCTCGTCGTCTTCACGGCATTCGCCATCGCCTGGGTGCTGCATGCCTTCTGCATGCCTTCGTCGGCGTCTCCAACTGGTCGGCTGCACTCATCATCGGCGCCGCGCTCGCGCCGACCGATGCGGTGGCCGTGGCGACGTTGAACGGCAAGCTCCCCAAATCCTCGATCACCACGCTCAAGGCCGAGGCGCTCATCAACGACGGCACGACCCTCGTTCTCTTCGCCTTGGCCTTGCACATGGCGGAAGGGGAATCGACGTCCATCGGGCGCGCTTCCGGCATGTTCTTCTTCTCTTTCTTGATCGGCACGCTGGTCGGCCTAGCGGTCGGATGGGCGGCCAACGGCTTGCGAGCCCACATCGGGAATCCGATGAACTTCAGCGTTTTCATGTTCACGGTTCCCTTCGTGGCCTTCTTGATTTCCGAGAGCATCGAGCCGTTCCAGGACATGAAAGGCTCGGGCGTGGTCGCCGTCGTCGTCGCTGCCTTCTATCTGACCTATCGAGGCCCGGACACCATCAAGCCCGTCAACCGTTTCTACGGCCTGCCGATATGGTCTTTCGTCTCCTACATCATGAACGGGGCTCTCTTCGTGCTCGTGGGCGTTCAGCTGCCCAGCGCCGTGGAGCGGATGGGCGAAACCATCGAGCGCTTCGATTCCTCGTGGGGGTACGGACTCGCGGTGGTCGCGGTCGCCTGGCTCGTCTCAGTGCTCGCCCGGTTCGTCTTCCTCCACGTGACGATCGGGATCATCCGCGCGTTGGACCGATCCGAAAAGCAGCGGAGGCTTCGCACGACGTTCCGGGGACGCGTGGTCAGCACCTTCGCGGGCCTGAGAGGCGGCGTCTCGCTGGCCGTTGCGCTTTCCGTCCCGGCAGGCGCAGTCGCGCGGAATTTCGTCATCTTCGTCGTCGGCGGGGTTGTGATCCTGTCGATGGTCGTGCAGGGCCTTCTCCTTCCCGCGGTGATCCGTTGGGCGAAGATTCCCTCCGACGCTTCGGAAGAAGAAGAGATTCACTTCGCGATGAACACCATCTCCAGCGAAGGGTATGACGCCCTCGACGACATCGCCGCCCAGGTCGGAGCGAGCCAGGTAAAACCCAATAGGAGCAATAGTGAAAGAAGCTATTCGCAATGTATTCTTGATAAATCCGGTTTTGGCTTTGTTGGCGGTGCCGCACGTGGCGCTCTCAATAGACTGATCCAAAAGAAAATGTGGAAACAGGCGGCCATAAAAATAATTTCAATTGTGGGACGAAGCGCTCTCAAAGACGGAGTAGTCGGACTTGTTGCTGCACTTATTGCAGCAGCTGGATGGTGTGCTTTGCCCTGGGTATATTAATAAAATATAAACACATGAAAGGATATTATGAAAAGAATCAATAAAAAACAAGCATTACAATCATTTATAATAGAAATTATTGTAGTGTTAATAATATTAATTATTCGTTCCATATGGTTCGACAAAAATTTCCTCAATGACTCCATAGATCTTGGAGTTCCGCTCCTGGTTGCGGCACTCGTCGGCGCATATGTCTCAGGGCGCGAAAATTGGACGATCAATGATTGACGTCAAGAAATCGTCTATGAAGTCGTGCGGGCGAAATCTTTCGCCCGCACGACTTCAACCACGCGATCGGCACCCCCGCCGAAAACGGTCGACCCCACTCGCGCGCATGCCCCGTCCTTGGGCGGTTTCACGCCGAAAATCGCCCAAGGGCCCCGAACAGACTTCTTCCATACGGAGAAAAGCACTGGTGCGGAAGCGTGAGTGTGCATCTGGACCTCGGGTCGGTCCGAAGCCTGGAGCACGAGGCGCATCCGCGCCGTCGGCGCGCGCAGGCCCGCCGGTCCACGTGGCGGATCCAGGCGCATAGCGGGAAAACGTGGGGACACAACGTGGAAGCGGTGGTTGGCGCCGATCAAGCGAACACGCTATCCTGGTGCCCACTGGAGACGTCGCATAGTCTGGTCGAGTGCGCCTTCCTGCTAAGAAGGTAGGGGCCGAAAGGTCCCTCGCGGGTTCAAATCCCGCCGTCTCCGCCGAATGCCCCACCAGCCCGGCGCTGGTGGGATTCCCGTATCCGGCCGGGGCCGCCACGGGCTCCTCCAGCCATTTCCGCTTCCGCACGCGCTCCGTCGCTCACCCCGTTTCCCCGCCCGGCGGAAGGCGCTTACCCGCAGACGTTGCGAAGCGAATATCGCCGCCCCGCTCCCCCACCGGCCGGCGAAGCGCGCCCGCGCCTTGAACCGGTGTCGGCGAACGAGCCGGGCGGCCGCGGGAACAGGCAGCGCTGCCGGCGAACGGGCCGTTGCAAGCCGCTAGGATGTCCACATGAGCGTACGGATAGGCATTGACGTAGGCGGAACCAAGATTGCGGCGGGGGCCGTCGGCGACGACGGCGAGGTCCTCGCCTTCCTCCGCAAGCCCACTCCGGCGTCGGACCCGTCCGCCGTGGCGGGCGTCATCGCCGAATGCGTCCGGGAACTGGCTCGGTCCTACGACGTCCGAGGGGTCGGCATAGGGGCGGCGGGCTTCGTGGACGGCACCCGCACCACGATCGTCTTCGCCCCGAACCTCGCCTGGCGCAACGAGCCCCTCGCCTTGCGGGTGGCCGACGCCACCGGCCTGCCCGTCGTCGTCGAGAACGACGCCAATGCGGCCGCCTGGGGCGAGTTCCGCTTCGGGGTCGCGGCGGGCTATTCGTCGGTCGTCGTCGTCACGGTGGGGACCGGGATCGGAGGCGGAATCATCGTGGACGGGCGTCTTCTGCGCGGCTCAGGCGGTTTCGCGGGAGAGATCGGCCACATCAACGTCGTCCCCGGCGGCCTGCGCTGCGGATGCGGGCTGGCGGGCTGCTGGGAAGCGTATTCCTCGGGCACCGCGCTGGTGCGCTTCGCCCGTGCACTGGCGGGCGAAAGGCCTCGGGCGGCCGCCCGGATGCTGGAGCTCGCCGGGGGCGGCGACATCGCGGGGCTCCACGTCACTCAGGCCGCTCGCGAAGGAGACCCGGCGGCCCTAGAGTGCTTCGCTCACATCAGCCACTGGCTGGGGGTCGGGCTGGCCGACCTGTCGGCCGTCCTCGACCCGGAGGCCTACGTTCTGGCCGGCGGGGTCAGCGAGGCCGGGGAACTCCTGGCCGCTCCGACTCGTACGTCACTCGAAGAGTCCCTGACGGCTAGGACCTTCCGCCCGATGCCGCCTGTGATGGTTGCCACTCTAGGAAGCAACGCAGGAATCGCCGGCGCGGCGGACTTGGCCGGAACGGATTAATTTACTAAGGAGATTCCGCCGTTTTCTCCGGTTCGCGAACCGCATCCATACCGTGGTCCACCGGGTCCAGGGTCTTTGCTCCCCTGTGGATAACTTCTTTGTTGTAGCAAAAATGGACCTATACTCGAGCCCGGCGCCTGCGCAACCGCAATTGAATACTCGGTATTCCGTGGTTTGGTGCCACCTGCGATTACACGCAATCGCAGGCCTGCTCAGGAAAGGACAACAAGATTGTTTAAGCGATTGAAAAGGCTCACCGCAATCGCGGGAGTTGGTGCGCTGGCCTTTGCCGTCGCACCAACTGCAGCACAGGCGGCCGCCCCGGGCTGGACTCACACAGTCGGAGTCAAAACCGGTGATACGGCCCACCACGGGGTGATCCACGGACCGGACGGCGCGAACTACCTGTGCGCCGCCGACGGCGCCGCCTACTCCGCCTCGGCGGAGGGTGTCACCCAAGCCTCCATGCAGCCCGCGAAGGCCGTGGACACCGTGGACGCCACGCCGTTCATCGGTCCCGGCCAGCAGAAGCGCACGGTCAAGGTGACCGAGGCCTCCAAGGTGGCCCAGTTCGCCTGGATCGCCTCCACCGCCAACACCACGGACAACGTGAAGGCTGCCGCGTACCAGATCGCTCTCATCCGCACCGCGGGAGTGTTCGAGGGGAGCGTCTACCAGTCTCAGGAACAGGGCAAGTTCCCCTGGGCCAACGGCCAGAACCTCAACGCGCCGCTCGCCGAGTCGAAGGCCATCGTCGAGCAGGCCCAGAAGTACGCCGGCCCCTACTCGGTCAAGCCCACGCTGAAGCTGAACGCCGAGGCCAACGCGGGAACCGTCGAGAACATCGGCGTGACCTCCGCCGCGGGCAACTGGATGAAGGGTTACTCCTACACCCTCGAGATCTCCGGCCCCGCCACCTTCGACAACGGCAAGACCACCATGACCGGCACGACCGGGGAGTCCGCCACCACCGCCAAGATCAAGGCCAACGGGGTCGGCAAGGTCTCGGTGAAGATGGTCGTCAAGGATCTGCCGACGTCCAAGCCGTACGTCTCCAGCGGCACCGTCACCGGGAGCATGGGCACCCAGCGCGCTCAGAATCTCGTCGTCCTCGGCAAGAAGGAGCAGGCCGAAGGCGTCACCGAGGCCCAGCAGGTAGCCGCCACCTTCGCCCCGGAGATCGCCACCCAGACCAAGACGGTGGAAGTCGCCAAGGGCGCAAGCCTCGTCGACACCGTGACCGCCTCGGCTCCCAAGGGCGGCACGTGGCTGAACATCCCCGGGACGTCGACTCCGGTTCCCGTCAAGGTGACGGTCGACGTCTACGGTCCTTTCCCCACTCCCTCCGCTCCGACGAACAACGGCGCCGCTTTCGCCGCGAAGAAGGTCGGCACCTACGATCTGACCTTCAACGGCCCGGGCACCCAGGAGACCCCTGGCACAGTCAAGGCCGCCGGTGAGGGCTACTACTTCTTCCACGCCCATGTGGACAAGGCCGCTCAAGGCCAGTACCAGAACCTCGTCAAGGACTACTCGTCCCCGTTCTTCGAGACCTCTGAGACCAGCGTGACGAAGTGGACCCCCTCGATCAAGACGAAGGCCACCCAGGTCGACCTCGGCAACGGCAAGGCCGGCGTCCAGGATCTCGTCACCGTCTCCGGCTTCCCGCAGGACCACGGCACCTTCAAGGGCTCGGGCAAGTGGAAGGCCGACACGGCCACGATCACCCACAAGCTCTACTTCCTCCCCGCGGGGACCCCTTTGAAGCCCGGCGTGACGAAGAACCTCAAGCCCATCGCCACCACTGAGACCCCGGCCAAGAACGGCACTTACACCGTTCAGGGCAAGGACTTCCCGATCAACTGGAACCTCGGGGTCGGCACGTACGTGATCGTCTCGACCTACCAGGGCGATTCGCGCACGTCGGCGATCACCACCTCGGAGCTGGACAAGAACGAGCATGTCACTCCGGTCTTCGGCAAGGTGACCACGAAGGCGTTCGCCGAGAGCGCGGCTGCCAAGCTCAAGCCCGGCGACAAGATCGGCGACACCGTGGTGGTCCAGGGCAGTCTGCCGGAAGGCTCCTACTCCCAAGTCAACCTTTACAAGTGGGACAAGGGCACCGCGCCTAAGTGCGAGTCGCCCGTGTGGACCTCCCAGCGCGTCGCCCACTCCAACCAGCCGGGCGAGTACAAGACCGACCTGTACACGACCGGATCCGAGGAGAAGGTCTCCTACGGCTTCGTCGAGTCGACCTTCGACAAGAACGGCAACCTGATCTCCCGCGGCAAGTGCGGGGCCTCCTCGGAGACTCTGACCACCGGCACGGTGCCGAAGCCGGGCCCGTCGGCCTCGCCCAGCGGCCCCGGGAAGGCAGCCCCCAAGAAGCCGCCGCTTGCTAACACCGGTGCCAACGTGACCATGCTCGCGGGCATCGCCGTCGGCTTCGTGGTTCTCGGAGCTGCGGGCATCGCGGCCTACAACTACCGTCGCAAGAAGTCCTGAACTTCCCGATAGGTGAATGAGAGTGGGGCGGCAGTCGATCTGCCGCCCCACTCCTCTCTTCGGCGAAGACCCGTTTCCCGATCGACGGCCCGATGTCCCGGGCGCGATCCGGTGCCCGGCGGGCTTTTTCGGCAAGGCGCTCCCAACCGGCCCCGCCCTCGCGGACGGCCCGCGCCGGGGAAACCGCCCCATCCGGCCGTCCACGATGGGGAGATTACAGCCCACATCCGGACGGAAAACTGACTATTGTGAGAGTATGCATCTGAGTGACATGCAGATTCCGGAGCCGCTAACGCGGATGGCCGATGGAACGATCAAGCAACGCAACCCCTTCACCGGAACGGAAGCCTGGACGGTTCCGGGCCGTGCGGACCGTCCGCTTCCCACGGCCATTCCCGAGCCTCGGCCGGTCACCGACGCCGGCCGAGTATGCCCGTTCTGCCCCGAACGCGTTCTGGAAACCCCTCCTGAGAAGGCCCGCATACTCGACGGCGGAGAGATCCGGCAGCGCCTGCCGCTTGACGATCTCGCCGACTCCTGGGCTTTCCGCCGCGTCGCCAACCTCTTCGAAATCGTCTCCTACGACTTCTGGGAGAAGAACTACGGCTATCAAATACCGCGTTCCGTCCACGAATGGATGGAACGCTATATGGCCGATCCCGCCGGGCGCGCACACGTCCAGTCGGTTCTTCGCATGAAGAAACTCGATGATTCCGATATCGCCGCCCATGCTCCGGCGCTGTTCGGCGGCGGTCACGATCTCATCCTCTCCCACCGCCACTACCTCGACGGCGCAACGGACACCTCCGAGCTCGCCGGCGCAGGCACGCTCACGCCCGACGAACACGCCGACTACTGGCGGCTGACGATCGACGCGATGCACGATCTGTACAGGCAGAACCGGTATGTCGCCTACGTGCAGGTCTTCCAGAACTGGCTCAAACCCTCAGGCGCCTCCTTCGATCATCTTCACAAGCAGCTCGTCTCGATCGACCAGCGTTCGGTCAACGCCCGCACCGAGATACCGAAGGCTCGCGCCAACCCGAATCTCTACAACGAATACGGGGTGGACTACGCCTCCAAGCGCAACCTCGTCATCGCCGAGAATCGCAACGCCGTCGCCATCGCGGGATTCGGCCACCGGTACCCGACGCTGGAGGTGTGGAGCCGCAGCGCCGCCCTTCAGCCGTTCGAACACACGCCCGACGAAGCCCGGGACGTCTCGGACCTCGTACACGCCATGCACGCGGCCACGGGCACCGGTATACCGTCGAACGAGGAGTGGTACTGCGCGCCGCGGGACACGGACGTCCCCATGCCGTGGCGGGTGCTCGTCAAATGGAGGGTCTCCACTCTGGCCGGATTCGAGGGGGGCACGAAGATCTACGTCAACACGATCGACCCGTGGACGCTCCGCGACCGCGTGGTCCCTCAGCTGCTCGACCTTCGCGCCCAGGGGGCGATCGCGCAGGACATCAACATCGCAACCGAATGCTCCTGCCGCGTCAACTCGCTCAAATACAACCCGGCGCTCCACTGAGTTCCGAGTCCGCAGCCGCCGGGCCGGGTCCGCTCACGCCCCGTGGGGCCCCCAGAGGAAGGGCACGACCCGGCGGTCCCACTCGACCATGAGATTGCGAAGCTTGATCGATTCCTCGTGACGGTATCGGCCGCCGGGTTCCACGTAGACGTCTCCGCCGAGGATCGTCAGCTCCATCCCTCGCATGTTGTCGTGGATGAACGCCTGCATGACGGGGCTCAACAGGGCGTGGGCGAAGGCCTCGTCGTCGGCGCGGATATCCCACTCCTTGTTGAACTCCTCCCACTCCGTGTTGATGTCATCGTGCGCTAAAGCCAACCGCCCTTCCGGCTCGATGGAGAAATACGGCAGGGGAGTCCGCAAGGGGTATCGCACGAAGGTCCGCTTCCTCACCCTCTCGGGCGCGTCGTCTCTCCTGGAACCCTCGTTTCTCTCGATCCATCTGATCCAGCCGTACAGGCAGCTGCCGTAAGGAGCCGGAACGGCGATGACGTCGCGCGCAACGTGATCTTGGCCGGGGAGGGAGAGGAGTCTGCTCAACTCTCTGCCGAATTCCCTATCGTATTCGACGAAACCCAGCCCCCGCGACGACGCCCACTCCTCGATGTCCACGCTTTTCGAAAAATAGTTCCAAAGCCAGTGGACGACGGGCACGACGGCAACGAGCAAGAAAAACAAACCGATGGGGTCGAATTCCGCCGTTTCCACTTTCGGCATCTGTTCCACAAGTTCCATATTTCCTCCTCGCATGACGCATGGACTCATATATGTCGTCATCGACAAGCCTGCCACGGTCAGGCGGGGCCGCTACAGATCCCGGCATGGGGCGGATTGACTATGCAGAGGTCTCCGCGGCGTCAGCCGCGGAGCCGTGTCAGGCCCGCATGCGGCCGGTCCGATCGAGCGCAGGCCGGTCTATGCCGCCGACGGCGGGCGGCTGGAGGACCACGTGCCGCTCGGTCACGGCGAATCCCACCGATTCGTAGATCGCGATCGCAGCCTTGTTCGGCGCGATCACCGTGACGTTCATGTACTTCACGCCTTCCCTCTTCAACCCTTCCGCCGTCGCCAGAAGCGCCGCACGGGAATGGCCGTGTCCCCTGTATCCCGAATACACGTAGAGGTTCCAGATCCGGGCATGCTTGCCGTCGATCTCGGCCCAGATGCCGCCGATGGTCGTCGAATCGACGCATATCGACAGAAGGGCGTGTCCGGGCGTGGCCACGCCGTCGGTCAGGCGTGATTTGGCGCGCGCCATGACATTCCACGAGTCCCGGCAGCAGCAGGGCCCGGAGGCCGCGGCTAGGTGCCTGTCGGAGGATTCCGCGGTCGCGGCGAGGAACACGTCGAGTTCGACGGCGCTCATGGGTCGGACATGAATGTCGTCGTAATTGCGGGGAAGCCGGAGATCGGAGATGGCGATCTTCATCGACTGCGAGATGTCCCGGTGGGGAAGCCCGGCCAGGCTCCCTTCGCCGGGATAGGCCGTCATCGCCACAGGCTGGCCCTGTGAGACGGCGAAGACGAGGTCGGCCCAGGCGGAGCGGTCCCTCGTCACGCGGACGTCTTCGATCTCGGGTTCCCTCCCGGTGCGGATCCACAGCCAGTCGCCGGAGTCCGGGCACGTGAACACCCTCGAGTCGGCGGGAACGCCGACCCGGAACCTCGCCGTCGTGGAAGCAACGAAAGCGCGAGCCCTTGTGGGCGACAGCGCGCCCGAGCGCAGTCTCACGGAGACCATGTGCTCCACTGCGCATGGCACCCAGGCGTTCACGTCTGAGGCCGAGATCTCGACAATCGGCATGCTCACACTCTATGGGACGTTGGGCGTTTCCACTAGGCGGCATCCTCGCGTCCGCCGGGCGGCGTAGCCGCACAGCGCGACGGCGGATCCGGCGACGTCACGGCGTCCCGTCCGCGGCTGGCATCCTCAGGGCGCCGTCGGGCCGTCCGCGGCATCGTCAAGGCGTCCGGGGCGCCGTCAAGCGCCCGTCCTCCACGACGGCGACCCCGTCGGCCACGACGTCCGCCTCGGCCCGATCGTGGGTGACGTAGACGGCGCCGGTCCCCGTCTCGGTGAGGATGCGGCGGAGTTCGCGGGAGAGGCCGGCACGCAAATCCGGGTCCAGGGCGGACAGCGGTTCGTCGAGGAGCATGAGGGACGGTCTGCGGGCGAGGGCGCGGGCGAGGGCGACACGCTGGGCCTGCCCTCCCGAAAGCGTGGCCACGTCCCTGCGTTCGAAGCCTTCGAGCCCGACGAGGGTCAAGAGCTCGGCCACCCGTCTCCTCCTGTCGCGGCGCCTGGCCGAAAGCCGCAGCCGGATGCCGCGCCCCCGCTCCCCGAAGCGGTCGGATCCGCCGGGTTCCCCCGCTTCGCCGAAACCGCCGGATTCAGCGGCGGGCTCGGGATCGCCGGCCGTTCCGAGGGCCGTGCTGGGAGAGCCGGGTCCGGTGGCGCTCCCGGCTCTTCCGGAGCGGCCCTCCAAGCCGTACGCGACATTGCGCGCGACGTCGCGATGCGGGAAGAGCAGGCCGCTTTGGAAGACCATGCCGCAGTCGCGCTTGTGGGCCGGCAGGCCGGTGACGTCCGCCCCTCGGATCCTGACCGCGCCCGTCGTCGCCTCCAGGCCCGCGATGCCGCGCAGGAGGCTGGACTTCCCGGAGCCGGATGCGCCCACGAGTGCGACGATGCGGCCCTCGTCAAGCGTGAGGCTGGCGGCGTGGATGGCGACGAATCCGTCCGGGTAGGTCACGCTCAGGTTCTCGACGTCAAGCAGGGACATGGTTCCTCTCTCTCGTGTGTTCGCTCAGGGTCATGACGAGGGCCGTGGCGAGGCCGAGGATGACGCTTGCGGCCATCGCCATCCCGTAGTTGCCGCCTCCCGGGCGTGCCAGGAGGCGCGAGACGAGCACGGGGAGGGTGCCGTTGTCGTCCGAGGCGAGGAAGCTCGAGGCCCCGAATTCGCCGAGGGACATGGCGAAGGCGAAGCCGACGGCCAAGCCCAGGCCGCGGAACATGATGGGCGCGTCGACCGTCGCCAGAGTCCGCGCCGGGGAGGCTCCGAGCATGGCGGCGGCGTCGCGCAGACGCGGATCGATGGCCCGCATGATCGGCAGGAGCGCGCGCAGAACCATCGGCATGGCGATGATCGCCTGCGCGATGGGGATGAGCTCGTCCCCCATGTACAGCGGCGGCCCCTGGAGGCTGATGATGAAGCCGAAGCCGACGGTCACGGCCGAGACCCCCAGCGGCGCCATGGCGAAGCTTTCGATCGCGCGCAGGGCGGCCGACTCCGGACTGCGGCCTCTCGGGACGCGGCGGCGCTTCGCCCCCGTCCCTTCCGGGGGCCGCCGGGCGCGGGCGGGGCCGGTCGGCTGCGACAGCGCGAAGGCGAGGGGGACGCCGATCGCGAGCGCGATGGCGGTGGCGATGGCCGCGGCCCTCAGAGAGTGCTCCAGGGCTTCGACGACGGTGATCCCTCCGGCGGCCCCCTTGCCCGGCGTGGCCAGAAGGCGGTAGTTCGCCAGCGTCCATTGGCCGTCCTGCCGGAAGGAGCGCACGGCCAGGGAGGCCATGGGGGCGACGATCAACCCGAATACGACCGCGAAGGTGAGGGCGGCGGACGGCAGGTCGGAGATCCTCAGGCGGTGCTCGGCGCTCGGCCGCATGGCCACGGCGGTGGCCCGGGAAGCGCGGGAGGAGATCGTCAGGGTCAGGGCGACGAGGGCGAATTGGACGAGCGAGAATGCGGCGGCGGCGTTGAGGTTGAGCTGGAACGTCTGGACGGCTATCTCGCTTTCGAGCGTCGACGTGCCGCCGAGGGTCACCACGATGCCGTAGGCCGTCGAGCAGAAGAGGAAGACGACGCAGGCGCTGGAGGCCACCGCCCCCCGCAGCGCGGAAAGCGTCACCGTGCGGAAGACCCGGACGGGCCCTGCGCCGAGCATGCGGGCGGCGTCGGCCGTCCGGGGGTCCAGGCCGGCCCACATGGTCCCGACCGTCCGGACGACCACGGAGAAGTTGAAGAAGACCATGGCCGCGACGATCGCCGTCGTGGTCTGGTCGAGGCCGAGGAAGGAGTAGGCGCCGTCGCGTCCCAGAAGCGACCGGAAGGCCACGCCGACCACGACGGTCGGAAGCACGAAGGGGATCGTGGCGATGGCCCGCAGGGCTCGGCGCCCCGGGAAGCGGCACGCGTACAGGACGTATGCCCCCGGGACGCCGAGGAGAACCGAGCCGATCGTTCCGGCCGCCGCCAGCTGCACGGTCGTGCCCAGGAGCCGCCGCGTCCGCTCGGCCCCGAGCAGGCCGAGCGCCTCGGGGCCGAGCCCTCGCGCGAGCATGGCCGCCACGGGCCAGGCGAAGAAGACGACCAGCGCGGCCAAGGGCAACCCGATCGCCAGGGCGAAGGCCAGGCGTCGGGTGCGGGTGTGCGACCGGCTCAAGACGCGGCTACTTGGCGGACTCGTAGATCGACGTCCAAGATTTGAGCCATTCCTCCCGGTTCTTCGTCACGTCGGCCGCGTCGGGCAGGATGGGTTCGTCGGCGAGTCTCGCGTAGGCCTTCCACTTCTCGGGGAGGGCGACGGCCGTGTTGATGGGGAACATGTACATCGATCCGGGGATGGCGGCCTGGACGGAGTCGGACAGCATGTAGTCGACGAACGCCCTGGCGCCCTTCTGATTTCCGCCGCCCTTGACGACGCCTGCGTACTCGACCTGGCGGACGCAGGTCGAGTCGACGGAGCCGGTCGCCCCCTTCGTCTCGGCGGGCGAACTCCCGTAAGAGAGCACGAGGGGGTACTGCCCCTTGCCCTCTCCGGCGGAGAAATCCGAGTTGTAGGCCTCCGACCAGCTCTTGGCCACTTTGGTGCCGCCCGCCAGGAGGGCTTTCCAGTAGGCGTCGGCGCCCTTCCGGCCTTTCGCCTTCTCGACGCCCGCTAAGAAGGCGAGGCCAGGCGAGGAGGTCGTCGGGTTGGAGACTACCAGGAGCTTTGCGTATTCGGGCTTAGCGAGGTCGTCGAGGCTGGTGGGCTCGGGGACCGACTTCTTCTTGAACCAGGCGTGGTCGGTGTTGACGCAGACGTCGCCCTGGTCGATCGGGTTGAGGCCGCCGATGACGTACCGCTTGCCCGACTCGGGGAGTTTGGACGACGTGTACGAATCGATGACGCCTTCTCTGTCCGCCAGGCCGGCGGAGTAGGTGTCGATCCCGTAGACGGCGTCGTATTTCGGGTGTTTCTTCGTCAGCACAAGTTGGTTCGCCACGCCCGCTTCGCCCGACGAGATCGTCTTGAGCTTGTATCCGGTGGTCGTCTCGAATCTCCGTATGGCGTCCTTGGGCAGGTTGAACGCGTCGTGGGTGAGGACGGTGACCGTCTTCTTCGCCGACGAGTCCTGCGCGTGATTCCCCGAGCAGCCGATGAGGCCGAGGGATGCGACGCCCATGGCCGCGACGATGCGGCGGATGCCCCTGCCCGGAGCGGACGTCTGTGCGCCGGCGGCCGGACCGCCGGACCTGGGCGCGGACGAGGCCGCCCGCGGCTTCTTCGCGCCGTTGCGCGCTTCCGTGTCGTTCCACGCCGTTGTTCTGCGTGACATAGCGTGATTCCTCCTTTTCAGGAGGGCCCGCCCCGACGGGCGGGGAGAGTCCCGACTTCCTTCGCCGGTGCTAACCGGAGCAGGTTCGAGGGTCTGCTTTCGCACTCTCAGCGCCCGGATGGCGCTCCCCTGTCGCCGACCCATCCTAACGCAGCGGGCCGCTGTCCGCCGGCCGCACTCCGGCAGGCGAGGGCTCCGCATGCGGGCTTCTGTGAGGACGGCCACCGCCTAGATTCCGGTAGATTCCGGGGCGCGGAACTATCCGGCTGCGGGGGCTGGGCGGCGGGCCACCGATTCGAACCCGTACCATTTCGCCGCCCTGCGCACGACCAGTTCGCTGACCACCGCTCCGACCGCCGACGAGACGATTCCGAACACGAGCGCGTCGCGAAGCGGCTCTGAGAGGTCGTCGGCCTCAGGACGGGTTCTGCCGGCGATGCCCTTCCACACGACGTCGACGACCTTGTTGGCGATGATGCCCGAGACGATGCCAGCACCGGCGCTGACGATCTTCCAGCCAATGTCCACTGGGGCTCCCTTCTAACGGCTGCTTCCATTATGGCGTGCCCGTTCGATCCGCACCACACCGTGCGTCTGGGGCGCCGTCTCACTCGGCCCGTCCGTCGTGCGCGACGTCGATCCGATGGAAGTTCAGGTGGGAACGCGAAGCGGTGGGCCCGCGCTGGCCCTGGTAGCGCGAGCCCATGGCCCCCGCCCCGTAAGGGCGCTCGGCCGGAGAGGACAGTTGGAAGAAGCACAGCTGCCCCACTTTCATGCCCGGATAGAGTTTGATCGGCAGCGTCGCCGTGTTGGACAGTTCGAGCGTCACATGCCCGGAGAATCCGGGGTCGATGAAGCCCGCCGTCGAATGCGTCAGCAGGCCCAGGCGGCCCAGGCTGGACTTCCCCTCGAGCCGGGCCGCCACGTCGTCTGCCAGCGTCACCCGCTCATAGGTGGCCCCTAACACGAACTCTCCGGGATGGAGGACGAACTCGCCGTCGGCGGACACCTCGATGAGCCGGGTCAACTCGGGCTGGTCGGCGGCCGGGTCGACCACGGGGTACTTGTGGTTGTCGAAGAGCCGGAAGAAGCGGTCGAGGTGGATGTCCACGGAGGAGGGCTGGACCATCTCCGGGTCCCACGGCTTCAGGCGGACGCGGCCGGAGGCGACGTACGAGCGGATGTCTGAGTCGGACAGAAGCACGCCTCCAGCCTACCGAATGTCGGCTCTCCGATCGGCTTTTCGACGGTCGTCGCGGGGAAGCGGGCCGCACCGCGGCGCACCGCCCCCCGCTTCGCTCCGGGAACCGGTCGGACCCCGCGGCGGCTTCGTCGGATGGCTTCGCCTGCGAACGGGCCCGGCGTGGAAGCGCTGCGGGGGGTCTGATATGATCGGGGCTGCGTCACGCGGGCGTAGTTCATCGGTAGAATGGAAGCTTCCCAAGCTTCAGAGGCGGGTTCGACTCCCGTCGCCCGCTCTGAGTCGGCCCAGGCGTTCAGTCGGCTCCAAGCTCGCCGCCGATGGGGCAACTCGGCGAGTCGGGAGCGAATCGGGTGAAAGGCGGCTGGATGTCAGCGAAGGACAATGACCCGGCGTCGGAGTTTCAGCGTTCCGGAGAGAGCCCCCGACGCGGCGGATCGGCTCCTCGCCGTAAGGGCACGGACAGGCGCCCTCCGGGGAGCAAGGCGTCGCGCTCGGCGGCGGCCGGAGGAACGGCCGCCGGCGGGCAGTCGGCCGATCGCTTCTCTCCTCGCCTTCCCCTCCGCTCCTACACTCCGCTCTTCCTGTCAGTCGCGGCGCTCATCGCCTATGCCGCGATCGCACGGACTTACGGCAGCGGCGGCATCGCCCTGTACGCCTGCCTGGGCTGCATCGCCGTCTGCCAGGTGGTCTTCGTCATCGGCGCCCGCCGCGAAATCGAACGGCAGAAGGCCGCGTGGCGCCGGCGGGGGTCGGAGCGGGGACGGCCCGGGAAGGGGTCCGCTTCCGACTCCCAGCGGGGGCGCTCGCAAACCGAACCGGACGGGCGGAGCGAACCAGGCGGGCAAGGCAGCCCGGATGGGCGATGATCGTCGCCGCGGCGATCGTCCGGGGCGTTCCGGCCGCGCACCGTGAACCCGCCGGGCGGACGCCCTTCGCTGCGAGGGCCCCAATGGTTCTGGCCGCGCAGCGTTCGTATCCGGCTTCCCTCGCCGGCAGATGGGAGTTCCCCGGCGGGAAGGTCGAGGACGGCGAGGAGCCCGAAGACGCACTGCGGAGGGAGATCCGCGAGGAGCTGGGCATCGGCATCGCGATCGGTCGGCGGCTGCGTTCGGCTCGAGGCGACTGGAGGCTGCCCAACGGCATGGACATGCGCCTGTGGCTGGCCCGGCCGATGGGAGAGCCGCAATGCGGTCCGAGCCACCGGCGCCTGCGCTGGCTCGGGCTCGACGAACTCGGCGGCGTCGACTGGCTGGACGGCGACGTCCCGATCCTGAGGCACCTGGCCGAAGCGGTCTCGCCCACAGGAGCCATCGGCATCGAATAGGCGACGCCCAGCGCGGTATCAGCCCCGGATCGTATCCTTGGGGCATGCCGAAGAATCCCGGAAGCCATCGCGCCGAGCACCGCCGCAAGATGCACGCCATGCTCTTCGAGGCTTTCTCCCGGCTTATGGAGACCAAGGGCTTCGACGCGATCAACATGGCGACTTTGGCGGCTGAAGCGGGCATCAGCAGGGCCTCGGTCTACTACTACTTCCCCGATAAGGAGAAGCTCCTTCTGGGATACGTGGAGTACGAGATGGGCAATTACCTCGACCGGCTCACCCGGAAGCTCGACGAAGCGCAGACGCCGGTGGAGAAGCTGCGCATCTACGTCCGCGAACAACTGGGGGCCAAACGCGGTTACCTCATGTCGCCGGGCGCCCCGCTACGCGAGCTGATCTCCCGGGAGACGGCGCTGGCCCTCCGCCAGCACGTCGAAGCCACGGGAAACGTCCTGCGCCGGATACTCGCCGAATGCGTGGAAGCGGGGGCGATACCGGGTCAGGATCTAGACGTGACCGTCCAACTCATCCACGGTGCGCTGAGCGGCCGGCGCATACCCCGAGAGGAGCCGGAGCGTACCGCCTTCTTCACGGCGACCGAACGGTTCATCCTGCGCTCGGTCGGCGCGTAGTCGGTTCGACCGTCGCACGGCGAAACGCGATCGCGCCGACTCGTCGTCTCACCAGTTGGGTTCGCCGTTCCTCTGGTCGCCGTATCGTGGGTTCTTTTCGTTCTTCTCGCTGTCTTTCGAGCGGAGTTCCCTCTCCCTGCCATCGGGGCTCTCACCCGGAAATGACGAGGGCGTGGGGGAGGGATCCCCGTTCGGCGATACCGGGCCGGGTGAAGGACTCTGGTTCGGGTCCGGCGAAGACGTAGGATTCTGATTGGGGCTCGAAGAGGGATTCTGATTGGGCGACGGGTTCGGGTTGGGCGACGGGTTCGGGTTGGGCGACGGACTGGGGTTCGGCGAGGGGCTGGGGTTCGGATTCGGAGTCTCCGCTTCTTTCTTCTCCTTCTTCTGGCGCTCCTGCTCGTCTTTGTTCTTCTTAGAGGATGTGCACGGCTGGATAGTGTCGATCGCCTTCTGCAACCGCTTGGCGCCGGATTTGCCGGCGGCTTTGCCCTGCGCCTCGTATCCGAGGGAGAGGTTGGCGCGCACCTTGCACTCGGGGCCTTCGGTGTTCGCGATCTGGCCCTGAGTGCGCTCGGCTCTGCGGACCCGCCGGAGGGCGAGTTCCAGGTTGGCCACCCCCGCGTCCCGCCTGTCGTGCGCCAGCTGCGCCGTCCCGAGGTTGTAGGGAGCCTGCCAGCCTTCCAGGAAGCCGGGGGTGATGTCGACGGCCCACTGGTAGCGAGTCACCGAGCTAGAGCTTCCGCTGTCGAAGGCGGCCTTGCCCAGCATCGGCAGGGCGACCATCGCCCCCGTCCACACGATGAGGGGCGTCAATACGGCCACCCCGCCGATCGCCCACTTCTTCCGGGAAACCATCAGCGTCCCCTCACTCTCAAACGGATTCTGGGAGTCAGGGCCGCGATCTCCCATGCGAGCAGCACGACGAGCGCTGTCCCCGCCGGCCAGATCATCGGATTGCGCCGCGTACGGCCTTTGGCGCTGCGCTGCTTGAGCGTGTCCACGTCCGGAGTCGTGATGCCCTGGTCGGGCGACGTCCGATGCACGTAGTCGACTCCCGCCTCCTTGGCGGCCTTCTTCAGCTGTCCCTCATCGATGCGGGAGATCGCTTCGGACTTCGTCTTGGGATCGACGATGTACCCGGATTTGGCCGGATCGCCTCCCAGGTTCTCCTTCATGCGGCCGCCCTGCGAGGTCCCGTATCCGAGGACCGCTCCGCCGTCGATCAGGTCGTGGACTTCGGAGTAGCCCTTCTCGCCGGAGTCCCTGCCCCGCGGCTCGCCGTCGGACAGCACGTAGACGAGCTGCAGGGCCTCCGGATGGCTCCTGCGCGAACGTTCGAGCTCTCTCCTGAGCGCCTCGACGGGGCGTCGCACCGAGGACCCCTCGGACTGATAGGTGTTCTCGCTGGAGAGAGTCTGGACGAAGGATTCGAGGGCCGTGCCGTCCGTCGTGAGGGGAAGCGCCCGGGTGGCCTCCGAGCCGAAGACGAAGGCCGAGTACCGGGCTCCGGGAATCTGGCGTTGGATGCGCCGGATGTCGGCGCGCACGCCGTCCATCCGCGGATGGCTGCCGTTGTAATCCTCGGCCACCATGGATCCGGTCACGTCGACGACGAAGTAGACGTTCGCCCCTCGCACAACGCTCGTCTGCTTGACTTCGACGCTGGGCGTCATCCCCATCGACGCCACGACGACGATCATCAACGCCCGACGCGTCCAATCGACCCACGCCTTGGAGTTGTCCCCCCTGGTGGTGCGCCAGAGGGCGAAACACGCCCCCAGCCCGCCCACGAGCAGGGCGGCGACCGCCCATCTGGGCCACAGCCACATCATCATGACAACCGGAACTTCCACGCCAGGCCGATGATCCCCAGGACGCCGACGAGCGCGAACGCGGGCCAGCACCTCGGCTCGTCGACGATGCTCACATCGACGTCTCCGGCGAGCTCGGCCTCGTCCTGAGCCTGCACCTTCTTGACGATCCGCTCGCCGGCCTCGGAGTCCTTGGCCTCGTAGACGGTCCCCCCGATCTTGCCGATCTCACTGGAGAACTCGCCGGGGGCGTCCTTGCCGGACGACCCGCGGTAGCCGCCGTATCCGCGATCGTCGATGAGCAGCCCGTAGACGCGTATGCGGCGCTTCTTCGCCAGGGCGCACGCCTCGTCGAGCTGGAAGAGCGGGGTGCCGAGGAGCTCGTTGTCGGTGGCGAAGAGGATCGTGCGGGACCGGTCTTTCTCCTTGTAGTCGAAGCTGTGGGTGCACGAGACCAAGCCGTCCCCGATCAGCGAGGAGCCCTTGCCGTTGACCGTGCCGGCGATCAGATCGCTGAACTCCCGGCTGGACGAGCCCCTGCCGCTGTCCAATGCGCTGACGGCCGATTCGAGCTCCTTCTGGATCATGTCGTAGTCGTCGGTCAGCGGGAAGACCACGCGCGCCGAGCTGTTGAAGATGACCAACCCCACCCGTTCGCCCTCGAACTTCCGAACCATCTTCGAGAAGGTGGCCAACACCTTGGAGTCGAAGCCGATGACGGAGCCCGAGACGTCGAGGCACAGGACGATGTCCCGGGAGGCCAGTCTCTGCGAGCTGACCTTTTCGTGGGACGGCCGGGCCACGATCACCGCCGCGGAGAAGACCGCCAGCGCGGCGCATGCGGCGATGCCGGCGACCGCGAAGCGCAACTGGGCCACGCGCGTGCGATACCGCCGGCTGGAGCGGAGCACTCCGGTGTGGGCGACGTAGACGATCCCGGGCATGCGCCGGACGCCACCCCACCTCCACACGACGAAGGCCAGGATCGCGGCCGCGCTCACGGTCGCCGGGACGACCCAGGAATTCACCATCGTTCTACCTCCTTGACGGCGCTTTCGATCGACGCGTGGGCGTCGGCGTCGGATTCGGGAGCGAAGCTCGGCTCCTCCCATTCTCCGAGGAGCCGGGCCACGCTCGTCAGTGCGGGGTGCGCGGATATGTCGCCGACCGTCCAGGAGGACATGTCCCGCCCGGAGCGTTCGCTGAGAATCGATCGCATGATGCGGGCCAGGTCGAGGTGGAGCTCGCGCAGGTCGTCCCCCGAGACTCCGCGGAGGAGCCCGATCCACCGCTCCCTGTCGGATTGGACGACGGGCGTGAGCGAGAAGGCGTTCCGGTGCCGGAGGAAAGTCCACAGGATCACCCAGCCGATCGCGAGGACCACCAGGCCGACGAGGACGATCAGGATGAAGACGGATCCCGCGACGGGCGGCGCCAATTCCCTACTGTTCACGGTGCTGCCCCCTGAGAAGGCGGACGATGACTGGCAGGACGTCCGCACTGGACGCCACCGGGGCGTTGAGCACCTTGTACCGGGCCAGCAGGGCGGAGGCGGCCTCCTCGCGCTCCCGACGCCGGTGCTCGATCTCCTTGCGCAGGACCTCGTCGTCGCGGACGTACTCGGGAAGGAACACGTTCCCGGAGATCTCCGCCATCGCCTCGACCCCCTTCTCCGTCGGAGGCATGTCGGCGATCCTGACGACCAGGAGCTCGTGCCGCTCCCGGATCCGCCGCAGCAGCCTCTCGTCTGCCGGGCCCGGCCACAGCTGGTCGGTCACGAGCAGGACGAGCGACCTCTCCCGGCGGGTGTGCAGGAAGAACTCGATGACGGCGGACACGTCGGCCGGCGCCTCGGCGCCGGCGAGGGCGTGCTCGGCGCGGTCGAGGATGAAGTCGAGATGGCTCAGCCCGTGCCGTGCGGGGAAGCGCTCGACTCCGGCCGAGTTGCCGAACACGATCCCCAGGCGATCGCCGCGCTGGGCGCCCAGGTAGGCGAGGGTCTCGGCGCATACGAGCGCGAGATCGCTCTTGATCTCGCCGGAGGGGGCGGCAGCCTGCATTTCGATGCCGGTGTCGACCACGAGCTGCGTGAACACGTCCGTGTCGCGCTCGAATCGGCGGATGATCGGCCGCCCCGCGCGAGCGGACACCTTCCAGTCGATGTCGCGGACCTCGTCGCCGGGCGAATACTCTGCGAGGTCCTCGAAGTCGTGGCCTTTCCCGGTGAGGATCGACGTGTGCGCGCCCTCGAAGAGCCCCGCGGCCTTCCTGACCGTCGGCAGTGACAGGCGCGCGCGGACGAGGGCCAGGCGCTGGCCGGCGGCGCTGCGGCTCATGGGGCGGGCACCGCCTCGAAAACGGCGTCGATGAGCGACTCGGGCGTCACATTGTTCGCCAGAGCGTCGAAGGTCCGCCCCAGCCTGTGCCGGAGCACGGGGTAGCTGAGCCTCTTGACGTCGTCGGGAATCACGTAGTTGCGCCCGGCCTGCAAGGCGAGGGCCTGCCCGACCTGCATGAGCGCGAGGCCCCCGCGCGGAGACGACCCCACGCGCACGTTGGAGAGGAAGCCCGGGATGGGGCGCGGCCCGCCTCCGCGAGTCGTGTTGATGATCGCGACGATATAGTTCTTTATCGCGTCGTCGACGTACACCCGTCGGACCGTCTCCTGGAGGAAGAGAATGTCGTCGGTGGAGACGGGGTCCGCGTCGTCGCGCTCGTCGAACGTCCCCTCAGCCGTCTTCTTGAGGATGGTCACCTCGTCGGCCGGCCGGGGGTAGGTCAGGATCTCCTTCATGAGGAAGCGGTCCATCTGAGCCTCGGGGAGGACGTAGGTTCCCTCCTCCTCGATCGGATTCTGAGTCGCCATCACCGTGAAGGGATTGGGGAGTTTGTAGATCGTCCCGCCGATGGACGTCTGCCGCTCCTGCATCGCCTCGAGCATCGCCGACTGGGTCTTGGCGGACGACCTGTTGATTTCGTCGAGCAGAACGACGTTGGCGTGCACCGGTCCCAGCTGCGTAGTGAACTTCCCGGTCTCGTAGGAGTAGATCTGCGTGCCCACGATGTCGTTGGGCATGAGGTCCGGCGTGCACTGGATGCGGGAGAACGAACCCGACGTGGCCGAGGCGATCGTCGTCGCAGCCGTGGTCTTCGCCAGTCCGGGAACGGATTCGAGGAGCACGTGCCCGCGCGCCAGCAGCGAGGCCACCAGCGCCGTGTACAAGGCCTCCTGGCCCACGACCCGGCTCTCGAAAATCGTGTGGATGCGTTCCAGAAGTTGGTTGGAGCGCTCCATGTCTTCGGCGGCGATGTTGCCCGATGCCATTCCGGTTGTCATACTGTCCCTTCGCCTTCCGGCATCTGCGTCCGATGCACATTGACACTGTAGTCGCCCTCAGACTATCCGTGCCGCTTCGAAAATGGAGAATTGGCCCCAGACCATGAGACGGCCCGGCCGCCCGAGGCCCGCGTACCGCCCACGCACACCGAGGTTCGAGCGTCCCGGAAGCCTGAGCGAATGAACCGCGCGGGATGCGGCCTCCGCTCATATGCCACAGCGGCTAGCCCGCACCGGAAGCGGTAGACTAGTTTGAACCTGGATGCGCCCTCGACGGTCGCATTCACTCGGAAAGGAATGGTGATCGCTTGTGAGCTCCACACCTAATGGGACGTGGATCGACCAGGGCTTTCGGCAGGATCAGTCGAACCAGCCTCCCGCGGCTTCTCGCAAGCCATTGTATTTCCTTGTATTCGCCTCGGCTGTCCTGGCCATCACCGTCATGGCGATCTTCTTCATCAAGGTCATGAATGTGGGCCAGAGCGCCGCCGGCAACGAAACGCGCACATCCTCCAAGGAGACCACGAAGAGCGAGGAGACCACGAAGGGCGGGGATCTCCAGGAGGCTCGGGATGCCGTCAAGAAGCTGGCCGAGAAGCCTTCGTGCTCGAAGGTCGAGGACGACGCTTCGACGATCATCACCTTCGCCAAGGCTGCCATCAACGAGAACTCCTACAATTCGGAGAAGAAGACGATCTCGGACTCCATGTCCAAGCTGTCGAAGGAATGCGGTGCCGAATACACCCTCTCGCTGGCCAAGGCCACGGCCAAAGGACCGTCGAACCTGGCGGACCTGGCGAATTCCCACTCGTGGTGGTATTTGAAGAGCCGTGCCCCCGAAGACGCCCGCGACATCACAGAGTTCAAAACCCCGACCGACAACATCCGCTGCAAGTTCGGACAGGATAGAGTCGCCTGCTCCATCTACGCCTACGACTATCCCTCTCCCCAAGGCTGTGAGGGGAAGACGGCCACGTACACGCTGGGGCTGTCCGGCGACATCACCGCAGACTGCAACTCGTCGTACAACAGCTCCGTGACGGCCAACTACGGAACCACGGTTTCGCACAACGGAGTGTGGTGCTCCATCGAACAGACCGAGGGCGTGACGTGCACGAGCGAGCTGACCGGCAAGGGCTTCCAGATCAAGCGCGCCGCCGAACGCCGGTTCTAGGGCGGCCGTAGAACAGGGATGCAACAGGGTGTGCGCACCATATGGCGGTGCGCACACCCTGACTTTTCCCTTGAGGCTTGGTTAAGATCGCGGACATGAGCACTGACGGCACCCGGCCTCGGCCCGGCGAACGGAGGGAGCACAGCGGAGAGCGGAGCCCCACCCGGCGGGCGGTCTTCAGACGCCCGCCCGCAACTGGAGGCACCGAAGGCGGCTCGTCCGCAGCGGCCAAAAAGGACACATCCGTGGCCAAAGGGAGCCCGTCCGCGGCCAACGCGGGCCCTTCTGCTGAGGCCAGGGCTCGAGCGAAGGCGAAGGCCCGGCGTCGGCGGACGATCCGCATGTGGATCCCCCAGTACCACGGCGGGTGGGCGATGGTCGTCGTGCCGCCGATCGTCGGAGTCGTCGAAGGCGGCCTTCGTTGGGCCCACATTCCGCTGTACGCGCTCTGGTTCATCGGTTACTTCTTCTTCTACTGCGCAACGGTATGGTTGCGTTCCCACTGCAAAGCCCGCTACGCGGCACCGGTCAAAGCCTACGGCGCGGTGGTCCTGGGGCTAGGGCTCATCTCGCTCGTCTGCACGCCCTTCCTGTGGCGCTGGGCGCTGCTCTTCGCCCCGCTCGTGGCGGTGGCAGCACTGGCGGCATGGAAGCGCGAAGAACGCTCGCTCGCCTCGGGCCTGGACACGGTGGCCGCAGCCAGCCTCATGGTTCCCGTCATGTACGACGTCTCCACCGACGGCGCGGCCGGACTGAGCGCCACGGGGCACGTCTGGGCTCTGGCCGCGCTTTTCTTCGGATACTTCGCGGGCACAGTCTTCTACGTCAAAACCAACATCCGCGAACGCGGTTCCAATCCCTACCTCTTCGCTTCCATCGCCTGGCATACCGTATGGACTGCCGCAGTCATCGCGCTCGCCATGCATGACGCGATCGGGTGGTGGCACACCGTCGTCTGGACGCTCATGGCCGCTCGAGCGGTCGCGGTGCCGCTGTACGGCAGGATCCGCACGCCCCTGCCCGTCCGTGCGATCGGCGTAGGCGAAATCCTCACGTCCATCGCCTTCATCGTCACCCTGTTCTGATTCGTCGCGCCTCTCAGCAGCCCTCCGGCCGCATCTCTCGCGCAATCACTCCTCCGGTCACACCTCTCACCGCACATCTCGCGCCACTACTCCTCCGGCACAGAGGCCGCACACCTGATACATCTCCCCGTCCCTGCCTGCCCCGGTGAAACTCACATGAAACCACATGTCACCGGGTGATTCGCCGGTGAAACACGCTTCAAACCGAGGTTTCACCGGGTTAGCGGCAGTCCCCCAACGCCGGGATCTTTGAAAAACACATCGCCCAACGGCCAAGGCTTCACCCAACGACCCAAGGCCTCGCCCGGCAGCCAAACGGCCAAGCGTTCAGCGAACAGGCGGCTATCGGTGAAGGACCGACGCGACGGCGCGCAGTACTCGCAGAGCCCCCTCGGGTTCGGCGACCGAAATGCGCACGCCCTCCTCGCCGAAGCGCCGCACGGTCACGCCCTCGGCGAGGCAGGCCGTTTCGAGCCTCTCCCCGAATCCCGGCAGCCACACGAAGTTCGACTGGGAATCCGGGATCTGGAGACCGTGGGCGGAGAGGGCCGCCTTGAACTTCTCGCGTTCCGAGACGACGACGGCGCACCGCGAACGGACCTCGGACTGCGACGACAGCGCGGCGCGGGCGGCGGCCTGTGCGAGGGCGTTGACGCCGAAGGGCGTGGCGACTGCCCGAAGCCCCGCGGCCATTGTCGGTGACGTCAGGGCGTAGCCGCAACGTAGCCCGGCCAGCCCATAAGCTTTGGAGAAGGTCCGCAGAACGATGAGATTCGGATGTTCGAGCAGAAGATCGCGGGACCGGACGGCGTCGTCCATGGTCACGAAGTCGATGTACGCCTCGTCGAGGAGGACGGGAACCCGTTCGGGCACCTGCGCGAGGAATTCGGACAGCTCGGTGTGGGCGAGGGCCACGCCGGTCGGGTTGTTCGGGCTGCACAGGAGCACGGCGCGGGTGTCGGATGTGATGGCCCCGAGCATGCCCTCCAGGTCGTGCGCGCCCGAGCGCAGAGGAGCCGGGACCTGCCGCCCTCCGGCGGCTTGAATCGCGATCGGATAGGCCTCGAAGGAACGCCACGGCAGAACCACCTCTCCGCCCGGCGTGACGACGGCTCTGAGGAACTGCTCGATGAGCGAGGTCGAACCGTTGCCGACCACGATGCCGTCGTCGGCCCACTCGTGGAATCGCGCGATGTCGGAGATGAGACCCGTGGCGAACATGTCGGGATACCTGTTGAGCGAACCGGCCTCGGCCGCGACGACGGCCTGCACCGCGGGAAGGGCCGAAAATGGGGTCTCGTTCGACGCGAGTTTGACGACGTCGGGCCCCATCCCCTCCTTTCCGGGAACGTAGGCCGGCAGGGAGAGGACTTCGCGGCGGAACCAGTGCTGCTCACTCATGTTCCCAGTATGCCCCGCCGGTCGGGGTCGGCAAAGGCTCGGTCTAAGCGGGCGGTCACGCAGATGGGCGGTCACGTAGGCGGGCGGTCGTGGGAACGGATCGCTGCGATCGGCCGGCGGCTTCGAATCGGGTTCGCCGATCTGGCATGTCCAAGCGATCCCATGGCTGCGCCGATAGGCTGGGCGCATGAAGTTTCTCGTTCGCTCAGCAGTCAACGCCCTCGGCCTGTGGCTCTGCGTCCTCTACATTCCGGGGATCACCCTGACCGGAACGGCCCCCGCCGAGAGAGTGGTCCTCTACTATCTCATCGCCGGCGGCATCCTCGGCCTCGTCAATTTCCTGGTCCGTCCGATCTTCGTCCTGTTTTCGATTCCCCTCTACATCCTCACGCTCGGTTTGTTCTTCATCGTCGTCAACGCGGCGATGCTCCTGCTGACGTCTCGGATAACCGAGCACCTGTCGATCGGCATCTCGATCGACTCGTTCCTGACCGCCGTGGTGGGCGGACTGCTCGTCGGGCTGGTGAACGCCCTGGCCGACGCCTTCCTCCCCAGCCAATACCAACGGTATTGACCCTCGAGCCCTGACCCCCCTCACGCTATTGACCCTCATGCGACGCCAGGGCGGAGTCTGGACGCATGAGGGACGACAGGCCCATGGAGAGAACCGCCGGGATGGTCACCGGGCTCGTCGCGGTGAAGCGTGCGCGCGCTTCACTCCCGGGACAAGATCTGCCTCGTGCCGCCGAAAGCGCCTTCCGGGGGCGGGTACCGCCTCTACTGCAAGGCGGACATCGGCCGATCTACCGGAAGGTGCCTCCCGAATGCGCGCCTTCCGGGAGGCGGGATCGCCTCGCAACCCGTAGCCGAAATCCTCGACGCCCGAGGCCGACTGAGGCGGGCTTGTGCCATTGCCATTCTTACCGTCCCGGTGAAACCTCGGTTCATCGAGGTTTCACCGGGAGGTTCACCGTGAAATACAAGCTCCATCCTAGGTTTCACCGGTAAAAGCTGACCGCCTGCCCTACGATCCCGCCAAATGGCTCACCGAGGCAAAGGCATACAGAGACAAGAGCATGCGGAGACAATCGCATCCGGCTCACATGGCGTGCCTTCCGCGCTGGACGGCCCCAGCCGACGTCTCTGGGCGGCAGCCCGTCGCATACCTCATACTGAATGCAAGCGTGTCGCGGGTATGGACGACGCCGACATAGCCGCCGTCTTCCACATTGAAGATGTTCACCCAGCGGTCCTCGTCTGACACATCGACTATGCGTGTGAATCCGTGAGGAGCCACTTCTTCGGCGGCGATCTCCAGCAGACGGGGGAAGAAGGCGATGGACATTCCCGTGGTCATCCCTTGGCGGCTGCTGTCCTCCCAGCCCTGGTCGTGCCCGTCCTGGCATCGGGCGAAACTCGTCGCGGGCTCATCCAGCCACTTCCACGTTCGAGGGCCGAACTCTTCATCGATTCGGTCACGGGCACGGGCGAGGGCATCGACGAGCTGGCGTTGGGCAGCCGCAATACTCACACGCTGGGCGAACGGCATACACCCATCCCAAAATCTTAAATTATTATTATATTCATACATTCAAACAACCTTATATATTACAAATAAGTGTCTAATATTTTTATTAATTAAAAATATATAAATAATATGATTAAATATTGTCATAAACATGAGACAATATCATTATTCGCCGCCCTTTCCAACGATTACTTTCGCGATTTCGTGTTGGGCATGACTCCCATTGACCAAGTACCCAGAATGCCCAGTTTTCGTCGTATCGGCGTCTTTTGGGTTAAGTCCCTTGAAATCAGGGTCCATAACTGGATCTCGACCAAGGTAAGAGCCACTAACACCATCGTTAGAAAATCCCAACGCATAATTATGACCCTCCGGAACGTTCATGTCCCATCCTCCTTCTTTCACTCCCGGAGAACCGAATACGCAGAAATCGTCGACAACTCCCGGTCGAACCTGTTCAACTCCATACGAAGCGGTAGTAGAACCATAGGAATGGGCTATCACCGATTGATGAACTGATGAAACTCCTACATCACCATCATTTCGCGAGTCTTGAATGCCTTCCGTGAATCTCGCCAGAGACTGTCCACCCATTTCCGCTTCACCCGTACCCACAACAGACCAATCATTATTAGTAAGCGGATGAGGAGGGCAATCGTATCCGATCCACCCTATAGTCGCCACTGAACCGGCATTTACAGCTTCAGCGTCATCTTTCATATTTAACATATCATTTGTTATGTTTTCCATACTATCTGTAACATTAGTAGTCATTCCTGGTACATACGTTGCAACATGATTGGCAGTATCCACGTTACCAATAGATATAGCTGCATGCGTGAGTTCATGTCCATTTTCACCAGTTGCAGGGTCATATAGCAGTAATTGAGTATCACTTGATTTATTTAATGAAGTACTTATAGCTTCCAGCTCTGTCAATTTTGAATTTATTGATTCTAATGATTGTTTAGCAAATTGCAGTTCTTCTTGTTCTGAATCAGTTAATGGTCTATCTTCAGTTAATAGTCTATCTTTTTGAATATTTTCCAATTCTGAAATGGTACGTTCATATTCCATTTTTTTATCATTATATGACTGAGTATCGTTACTTAAACGCTTTCGATTAGCTTCATTTCGAGTTACCGCATCTATACCATCCAAATTTCCGATTCTATCGGGATAAGAATTAACCATTTCTTCTTTTTCACTCGATGTAAGAGAATTCCACCATGCGGCCACTTGCTCAGTACTGGCGTTCTCAGGAGGGAGGTTGGAAAGCCCGGGAGTAGAATCATTGAAATCTTCTATTTCAGTCGCTTGTCCATTGGCGACATTATCAAGAGAAGTTTTATAGTCATTATCTACCTCTGTTGCTTTATTACAAGCACTAGTCACAGCATCAGAACATTCTTTAAGTCTTGTCTCTCTATCAATTTTTTCTTGCTGTTTTGTATCGTTCGAATTTAAATGGCTCATATTTAAATCAGCATAACTATGACTAAACTTTTCATACCACTGTATTTTAACAGGATTTGGATCAGTTACTGTTCCATCATCAGATATGGTAAAACCGTAGTTGTCAGCTATAGTTTGAGCTTCAAGAACTAATGTCTCTACATCGCCCATACCGGTTTGCGCAGTGCTCGTAGCCGTAATCAAGTCACCGAGAAGGCACAAGTGCTTTATGCATACGTCCTTGAGCTGAGTCAGTCTCTCTTGCGCGGCCGTTGCACCCGCGCCCTCCCATCCCGTGCTTACGTCGATAGACGCTATGTTGTCCCTAGATTCGACGGCATCTTTCCTTTCGGCGATAAGATCGTCCAATACGGTGTCGAGTCCGGTCCCTGTCCAGCTTGTGATGTCTGACCATGCAACCATTATATTTACCTTTCACTGCATCTTACTGTCAAAATTTGTGAAATCAATCGATACTGACTCATCAGTATTACTATAATCGTTCTTAGCGGACGTCAAGGCTTCGGAGTACTCGGTCAATCCGTCAGAAAGCTTTTTGGCGAGATCATCCATGTAGGTTCCCGCCGATGTGGCGGAGCTTCCTGAAGATCCTCCTTGCATGGCGGTCGAGACGCCGCTCAGCCCGTCGCTGACATTCATGTCACCGGCGTATCCGGCGGCGCTGCTCGCGTTCGTCGCAGCAGTCCCTATGCTGTCCAAATCGGCGTATAGTTCAGACATATGTCACCTTCCCGTGGAAACTCCGTCCCTTCCGAACCGAGTTCATCCACCCTAAGGTTTCGGAAGGAAGCACCTCAAGAGAGAGTCTGCGGGTAATCTCCTCCGGGAAACAATCCCCCGGCAGGAATCCTGTAGTTCTCGAGTCTGCCGCGGATGGGCCATGATGGAGTCATGGCAGCCTTCACCAAGCGCGGCACGCCAGCCGCCATCGCAGCCGAAGCGGCGGGTCTGAACGACCTCGCCCGAGCGGCCCGGGCCGGAGGCGCACCGGTCGTCCGGCTGCTGTCCCATTCCTCTCCGAGGGGGAGCCGGCTCGATACGGCGCTTCTCTCCCCCGCGTCGCCATCGGCAAGCGCAGCAGAGGAATTCGCCCGCCGCCTCGCCGTCACTCACGCACACTGCCCCGAAGGATCGCGTGTCTTCGGGCAGGCGCCGGCAGGGCTCGTCCACGGCGGGCGAACCGGCGACGGCGTCATGGGCGCCGCGCCCCTTCCCCTGGTCGCTCCGGATTCACGTCCGCGCAGCTTCGGCGAGTTCTACGCTGAAGACCGTCTGCTCGCCTACCTCTCCGCGGCGAGGGCCAACGGCTCAATCGACGAGGACGGCGCCCGCGTCCTCCATCGGCTGGCCGATCGCCTGCGCGAAGGCGCGTTCGACGCTCCCCAGCCCGCGCTCGTCCACACGGACGCCGCTCTCCTCCACGGAGACCTGTGGTCGGGCAACCTCTACTGGGCGACGCGCGAGTCGGCCGCACGCGGCGCGGTGGGCGCCGCAGAACGGGAAGCCGAAGGGCGCCGCACCGGAGAGGGCGGTTGCGTGGCCGTCCTCATCGACCCTGCGTCGCAGGGAGGGCACGCCGAATCCGACCTCGCCCAGCTCACCGTGTTCGGCGCTCCTTTCACCGACCGGATATACGCCGCCTACGACGAAGCCTCTCCGCTCGCCGACGGCTGGCGCGAGCGCGTCGGGCTCCACCGCCTGCACATCCTCATCGTCCACGCGGCCCTCTTCGGAGGGGCTTACGGCCGGCAGACGGTCCGAGAGGCATCAGCCTACGCGTAGGCAGTCGCAGCCCGCCTCCCGATCCGTCCGGGCGCGGGCTGCGAGGGTAGGCCTGCGGCGAACCGAAGCCTGCAAGCCTGCGTATGAGGCGAGGTCGGGCTACATCTCGACGTCTTCGGCCTTCTCCTCCGCCGCCACCTCCCGGCGTATCCTGGCCACCGCTTCCCGCGTCTGCCGGACGTGTGCCATCAGCGTCTCGGCGAATTCCCGGTTCCTCGCGTCCAATGCCACCCCGAGCTCATAGGACTGCTTTCCCAGCGAGGTTCCCGGCATTCCCTTCGCCGCGTTGCTCATCGCCTCCGTCATGTTCATCTCCAGGAGCCCCTTCACTGACTCCTCCATCCTGTCGGCGCTCTCCTCCAGCTCTCTCGCTTCGTTCAGACGTTGGGCCCGTTCGGCGACTTCGGACATGAAACTCCTCGTTTCCTCTCGTTATCCACGGCAAGATCGGACTTAGCCGGATTTGAGGCTATCGGTCTCACAGGGCAGGAACAATGGGTATCCCTCGCCATGACCGTGGAACAATATCCGCATGACTTTCGCTCTCGGCCCCCTCGACGGACGCTACCGCGCCACCACCACCCCGCTGACCGCCTATCTTTCCGAAGCCGCCCTCAATCGCGAACGCATCCGAGTCGAGATCGAGTGGCTCATCTTCCTGTCCCGCGAAGGCGTCGTCCCCGGCGCTCCGGTCGTCGACAAAGACGACACGCGCTTCCTGCGGTCCATCCCCACCTCGTTCGGACAGGCCGAGGTGGCAGAACTCGCCGCGATCGAGTCGGAGACCCGCCACGACGTCAAGGCGGTCGAATACTTCATCAGATGGCGTCTCGACGCAGCGCCGGCCACCCTCGGCCCTGCAACGGTCCTGCCGGCTCTGAGCGACATGGTCCACGCCTTCTGCACGAGCGAAGACGTCAACAATCTCGCCTATGCGCTGTGCATCAAGGGGGCGATCGAGCAGGTGTGGCTTCCCGCAGCCCGAGCCCTGGCCGACGCCCTGGCGGCTCTGGCGCGTCAGCACGCCGGCCTGCCCATGCTCTCCCACACGCACGGGCAGACGGCCACTCCGACGACGGTCGGCAAGGAGATGGCCGTCTTCGCCGCACGGCTGTCGCGGCAGATCCGCCGCGTCCAGGGCGCCGAGTACCTGGGCAAGCTCAACGGTGCGACGGGGACCTTCGGCGCCCACGTCGTCGCGGTCCCGGAAGCCGACTGGCCGGCGCTCTCCCGGGCCTTCGTCGAGAGCCTGGGATTGGTGTGGAATCCGCTCACCACGCAGATCGAGCCGCACGACTGGCAGGCCGACCTGTACGCCGACGTCGCCCACGCCAACCGGATCGCGCACAATCTGGCGACCGACATGTGGACCTACATCTCGCTGGACTACTTCCACCAGAGGCTGGCGGCTCAAGGGTCGACCGGCTCCTCGACGATGCCTCACAAGGTCAACCCGATCCGCTTCGAGAACGCGGAGGCGAACCTGGAGATATCCTCGGCTCTGCTGGAGACGCTGGCCGCCACGCTCGTGACGTCCCGGATGCAGCGCGACCTCACGGATTCGACGACCCAGCGCAATGTCGGCGCGGCGCTGGGGCATTCGCTTCTGGCCTTCGACAACCTCGTCCGCGGCCTGGCCGGCGTCGAGCCGAACCCTGCGAAGCTCGCCGCGGATCTGGACGCCTCGTGGGAGGTCCTGGCCGAGCCGATCCAGCAGGCGATGCGCGCCGCGGGCCTGGCGGGGGCGACCGGCATGGGCAACGCCTACGAGCGCCTCAAGGAACTGACGCGCGGGCGAACGGTCACAGCCCAGGACATGCGCGAAGCGATCGCGTCCCTCGGCATGCCCGACGACGTCGCCGCCCGGCTCTCTTCGCTGACGCCCGGCGCCTACACGGGCCTGGCCGCCCAACTCGTGGCATACCTGGACAAAGCCGGCCAACCGGAGTAGCCGGCCCCGGAGCTGACCGGAGACGCCTGGCCAGCGAGCGTCAGTCGAACCGCCTCCCTTCGTCGGAGTCCTCGGCGTCGGGCACGCCCATGGTGGAGGGACAAGCATCACACGCGAATGCGAGGCATTCCTCAAGCGCGGATGCGAAACTGTTCAAGGCATTCAGTCAGCGTTGAGCTAAACGAGCATAAGGAGACACCTTGATTCGATTCATAGCCGCGGCGGCCTCGACGGATCCGCAGGGCCTCTCCGGCTTCGCCGGCTGGGCGGTTGACGTCATCGACAGGCTCGGCGGCCTGGGAGCCGCCTCGCTCATCGCGCTGGAGAATCTCTTCCCTCCACTGCCCTCAGAGGTGATCCTGCCTCTGACCGGATTCTCAGCCGGCTCGAATTCCGGCAACTTCACTTTGATCGGCGCGATCCTGTGGTGCACGGCCGGCTCGGTCATCGGGGCCTGGGCTCTCTACGGGGTCGGGGTGCTCCTGGGCCGCGAGCGCACCCGCTGGCTCATGGGCAAACTCCCCCTGGTCAGGACGGAGGACATCGAGCGCACGGAGGCGTTCTTCGACCGCCGGGGCATGTGGACGGTGTTCTTCGGCCGCATGATCCCCATCTTCCGATCGCTGATATCGATACCGGCGGGCGTGACGCGCATGGCCTTCTGGAAGTTCACTGCTTTGACGACCGCAGGATCGGCCATCTGGAACACCGTCCTCATCTACGCCGGCTATGCACTCGGCAGCAACTGGACCAAAGTGGAGGGCTACATCAGCGTCTTCACGAAAATCGTCATCGTTCTCGTGGTCCTCGCCCTCATCGTGTGGGTTGCACTTCGTCTGCGGGCGAATCGCAACGCCAAGAGTGCAGACGTCTCCGAGTGAGCGTCCAGGATGTTGGAATAGACTCCACGGGGTATTGCAATAGTCCCCATTCGTCCATTATCCGGCGACAACGGCGATTTTCAGCTGTAGAGTGAAGACCAAGGCACCACGGGATGCCGGGCCGATCTATACATCCAGGGAATCGCCATGAGCGTCGTCTACCAACAATTGATAACCGAACTCCAAGCAGAAACGTATTTGGACGGCGGATTCGACCATTTCTTCGGACTGGCCGTGAACGCCGGAGATGCCCAGAACGTCACGGAGGTCGCCGACCTCATCGACCTCTTCCAGTGTTCGGGTGAGTATTCGCTCTTCTCGCCCGACGAGCCCATCGACGTCCTCCACGCTCCCGCGCACCCCTTCGTCCACGTACGCCGTGCAGTCGGCGCGTTGCATCCCGACAGCTTCCTGGGCGGCATCACCGAATATCCGCCGTACGACGGCACGGGGATCGCGGAGGCGGCCGGCGTGGAGACGCCGCTCATGTGGATCGAGCCGGCCCGTCTGGCTGCGGGAGCCAAACTGTGGCGCTTCCACCCCGGGAACCGGACACCGGAGCTGCGCGGCGTCTACCACGGCATCGCCTGGGGGTGGGAGACCTTGGCGAAGGGAACCTTCCAGGCCGAGGCCCCCTCCCAACTCATCGGCCCGGTCGTCGACCGGGACTGGGGCATCGTCCCGGTCGAGGTCGAGGCGCAGGGTCCCATTCCCGACGCGGTCACGCTCGTCTTCCCCAGCGAACCCCCGGAGGAGGGCTTCGAGAGGCTCCCCTCGGGCCTATGGGCGAAGCGAATCGAGTACCACGATGGCCTCGACATCTACGAGAACGAGCTGCTCGGCAGGGTCAGCGAGATCCCCTGCAGGCTCGTCCGCCTCATGCGCGACGAAGATAGCACTCTCTACGCTCAGGCCGTGGCAGTGTTCGTGGACGGCCTGTACGCCCAAGGCAAGGGCTTCCACCGCTACGGGCCGGGCGTCTACCTGGTCAACGCCCCCTCCGAGGACATCACAGACGAGCAGACCCGCGAAGTGCGGACGATGTCCTGGGACATGGCGGACCGCGAGGCGATAACCCTGGTCCCCACCCAGGAGCGCAGCAACGACAATCCGGGCATGCTCACGCGCGAGATCCATTCGATCGTGGGCATGACGGCCCCGCACGGATGGTCCGAGGCCAGGATCGTCATGCAGATCGTCGGCACACGGGTGAATTTCACCGCCAGTGCGATGGTCGAGGGGGAATCCGTTCCCTCGCCCGATCTTCCGACCGCCCTCGTACAGTACATGGGACGGCTCAAAGCCACCCACGCCAACCTCCACCGGGGTGCGCCGCTGACTTTGATCCTGGAGTGCAGGCCCGACGGCGAGTCAATCGTCAACCTCGAATTCGAGGACGAACCGCCGTTCGCGGACGCCATCACCTCTCACGACTGGGAGGAGGAACTGACGTTCTTCCCCCGTGAATCGATTCCCGACTGGGCGGCGCAGCGTTTCGGCTGAGCCGGTCCGGGGCCGTTGGATCCTCCTACGCGCGCACGGCAGGCCGGATCCTGAAGGCGGAGCCATCCACCCGGCTCACGCGCAGTAGGCCCGTTCCAGTCGGATCGACGGGTGGCTGCTTCGCCACTTTTTCACCAGAAATATTCCGCTCCGTCGTACGTTTACCCCAACGTCACTAGTAAAGGAGAGTATCCATGGCATTCGACCGCACCATCGAGCTCGGCGTCACAGGCCTGACCTGCGGGCACTGCGTGACTCACGTGACCGAGGAGCTGGAGGCCCTCGACGGCGTCGTCAACGTCTCGGTCACCCTCGCCAAGGGCGGTGTCTCGAAAGTGCTCGTGTACACGAACAACGACATCCCCGACGAGACCCTGCGCGAGGCGGTCTCCGAAGCGGGCGATTACACCCTGGAATCCGTCGTGCGCTGATGCCCCACCCGGGGCTGGCCGGCTTCCACCCGGTCAGCCCCGGAAGCGGCACAGGACGATCCGGTGCCATGCGCCGAACTCAAAAGAGAAGGAAACGAGAATGGTCGATGATCCTCTCGAAGCCACAGGTCGAGCCCCTGGTTCCGGGGGCGCTGCGCCCGCCCTGCCCCTCACGTCCCGCCAGGACGCCTCCCTTCAGACTGACGGCTCCGCGGCCCCGGCCGTCGAGGTCGAACTGGCGATCTCGGGGATGACCTGCGCCTCGTGCGTCGCCCGGGTCGAGAAGAAGCTGGGCAAGCTTCCGGGAGTCACGGCGGTCGTCAACTTAGCGACGGAGAAGGCTCGCGTCGAGCTGTCACCGCAGGCCGAAGACGTCGAGGATTCGATCCTCGTCGGAACGGTGGTGAAGGCCGGGTACGGTGCCACGGTGCTGCGCCGCATCCGAGTGGGAGCCGACGGGCAGCGTGAGGCGTCCGCCGGTGTGGACGCCGCCGAAGCGGAAGCCGCCGCCGCTCGGGCCTCGTCCGCCCGCGTGGCCGACCTCCGGCGTCGTTTCTTCGTCTCTCTGGCTCTGTCGGCGCCGATCGTCGCGGTTTCCATGACGCCGGCCTGGCAGTTCTCCGGTTGGCAGTGGTTCCTCGGGGCGCTGTCGGTCCCGGTCGCTCTGTGGTGCGCCTGGCCGTTCCACCGGGCGGCGTGGCGGGCAGGCCGGCACGGCTCGACGACGATGGACACTCTGGTCTCGCTGGGCATCGTCGCCTCCATGGGGTGGAGCCTGTGGGCCCTGCTGGTCGGCGGGGCCGGAGAGTTCGGCTACACAATGCACATGACGGGCATCCACGGCCTCGGGCACGCGGGCCGGCCGCACCTGTACTTCGAGACCGCCGCGATGATCGTGACCTTCCTGCTGCTGGGGAGGTGGCTGGAGGCGCGGTCGCGGCGTTCGGCCGGCGACGCGCTGAGGTCGCTTCTCTCGCTCGGAGCGCAGGAGGCGACGCGCGTGCGCCGGGCCGACGGCACCGCCGTCGAGGAGGTCGTGGAAGCCGGGAGCATCGAGGTCGGAGACGAGTTCCTCGTCCGCCCGGGAGAGAAGGTGGCAACCGACGGCGTGGTCCTCGACGGCGCCTCGGCCGTCGACGCCTCGCTCCTGACCGGCGAGTCGGTTCCGGTCGACGTCAGCGCGGGGGCGAGCGTGACGGGAGCGACTGTCAACACCTACGGTGTGCTGACGGTCCGGGCCACGCGCGTGGGCGAGGAGACGACCCTCGCCCAGATGGGGCGGCTTCTGACGGAGGCGCAGACGGGCAAGGCCCCCGTCCAGCGGATCGCCGACCGCATTTCGGCCGTCTTCGTGCCTGCGGTCATCGCGATCGCGGCGGCGACCTTCGCGGTCCGCCTAGCCCTCGGCAACCCGCTGGAGATGGCTCTGGCCAGCGCGATCACCGTGTTGGTGGTCGCCTGCCCGTGTGCCCTCGGTTTGGCGACGCCGACCGCCCTGCTGGTGGGGTCGGGGCGCGCCTCGAAGCTGGGGGCTCTCATCAAGGGCCCCGAGATCCTGGAGAGCGCCCACGCCGCGGACACGATCATCTTCGACAAGACCGGGACGATCACGACCGGGGCCATGGGCGTCGCCGACGTCCGGCTTCTGGACGGGGACATGGACGAGCTCGTGGCTCTGGCAGCCGGGATCGAACGCGGCTCCGAGCATCCCATCGCCAGGGCGATCGTCGACTACGCCCGGGAACGCAGCATAGCCCCCACGCCGGTGGTCGATGCCGCGGCGGCGGCCGGTCACGGGATCTCCGGCCGGGTGGACGGCCGAGTCGTTCACGCCGGAAGCCTGACATGGCTCGAGTCGCTCGGGGTCAGGTGCCGAGACGAAAGCGCGGATGCAGCGGATATGGCCGCACCGGAGGGCGCCGACGGTTCGCACGGCCTGGCCGCTACCGCCGCGGCGGCGCCTTCCGAGGCCGGAGCGAGCCTTGTGGGCGTCAGCCTCGACGGGAGGCTTCTGGGGATCTTCGCCGTGCGCGACACCCTCCGCACCGAGACCCCCGAAGCCGTCGCGGAGCTCAAGGACCTAGGCCTGAGGCCGATTCTCGTGACCGGCGACAATGAGGCGACGGCACGTGCCATCGCCGCACAAGCAGGCGTCGACGACGTTCGGGCGGGCGTCCTGCCCGAGGGCAAGCTCGCCGTCGTCGAAGGCCTCCACGCCGAAGGCAGGACGGTCGCGATGGTGGGAGACGGTGTGAACGACGCCGCCGCCCTGGCCGGAGCCGACCTGTCGATCGCCATGGGATCGGGGACCGACGTGGCCAAAGCCGCCTCGGATGTGACGATCGTGAATTCCGACGTGCGCACGATCGGCGCGGCGTTGAGGATCTCGGCCCGAACCCTCCGGATCATCAAGGAGAATCTGGTGTGGGCGTTCGGTTACAACGTAATCGCCATTCCGTTGGCCGTCTTCGGTGTGATCGTCCCGGGCCTGGCAGCGGCGGCCATGGCCAGCTCCTCGGTGATCGTGGTCGGCAACTCGCTCAGACTGCGTAAAGCGTAAGGCATATATAGGCGCCCTCCCAAGACCCCGGATCGACGGAGGACGACAACCCAGGCTGGTTCTCGGCGAGTTCGCCCCGCCGAGAACCAGCCTATTGGCGAGCGGTTTCATCGATTCGAGCTCTTCGGGGCAGGGCGGCAGCCCGTAACGTAACTCATTCCGAAATGCCCCGGCCTCTCGGCCGCGGACGACGCCCCGTCGGTATCGGAGTCCGGTGCTATTATCTTTGCTCACAGGCCACCGACGCTCACGGGAGGAACAGACAATGGAATACTCAGACGGGCCGGCAGGACCTTCACGCACCACAGGGAATTCGGCGGCCAGTGCCGAGGCGCATTCGATGAGGAAGAGCCGAAGAGGCAGAAATCTAATCGATCGAGACGCCCTCACTTTTGATGGTCCTTCACGGCCGCTCAGAAACCCTCAACAAACAATCGATAATCTCACACGTATGGCAACAGAGTCCCATTCAACTGACTTAAAACAAATAAAAATTGAAAATATCAATTTAGATAATGAATCAAGACAATCAAACTTATCAGATAACTATAAAACTAATAATAAAAATCGAAACATCAATACATCCATCCATATTGATTCATTGAAAGTTGTCAGCTATGCTCTCGCGCACAATGCAGTTTCGGTTGCTTCAGACGTAGTAATCTCAGGCGCTTCCCGCGAATACCAGGGCGCTGAGATACGAATCTGGATTTCCACTCCCGTCGGCACGATCACTGAGGATTTCCGACGAAAAATCGATCTGATCCCCGACAGCCCGACGCATTTGCGTGACATCGCGGTCAAGCTGGACGGTGTGGTCATGCACTCGTTGGATGAAGAGACCATGGGAACGCTTCACGTCGAGCTCACCGACGATGAAGGTGTGACCATCGGAGAGGAGGCCAAAAGCGTCCGCGTTCTCGCCAGCAATCAGTGGGTGGCTAGTCCGCTTCAGCTCGGCCTGGAGATGCTCGCAGCCTTCGTCCAGCCGAACGCATCGGACCTGCAAGGGCTTCAGCTTCAAGTGTCGGATCTTCTCAGGGAACGCACTGGGCGTTCAGCACTCGACGGCTATCAGTCGATGGACCGCGATCGTGTAGACGAAACCGTTCATGCAGCTTACGACGCACTCGTCGCCCGCGATATCCGGTATACCGAGCCTCCTGCGAGCTGGAGTGGGCCCGGCCAGAAGATCCGTCCTGTAGCCCAAGTACTCTCCAACCGCATGGGTACGTGTCTCGATCTATCGCTGGCGATGGCCGGTCTGCTCGAACAATTAGGGATTCATCCCCTTGTCTGGGTGATCAACGGCCATGCGCTGTTCGGCTACTGGCGAGTCGAGCGGATGATGGACGTCGCCGTCGACACTCAACTCGAAGAACTCATCAATCGGGTCGATTTGGGAGAGATCGTCATGGTTGAAGCGACGTCGTTCGCCGGGGGTCCCGAGGCTGCAACTTTCGAGCAGGCATCCGCCGAAGGCCAACGACGCCTCCACGAGATCGATGGAATCGATCATCTCGGCATTCTAGACGTCATCCGCGCCAGGCACACGAGAATCCTTCCCTTGCCCTCCAGAACAGTGAATGGTGACGGTCAAGTCATTATCCAAGAATACAGCTTGGACTCTCGACGCAACTTTAATGACTTACACACACAATATGACGGAGTAAAACGAAACGGAGAATGCAAAACTCTCCCGCCAAGAGTTAGACAGTGGAAAAACACTCTTTTAGATCTGAGCTTGCGCAATAAACTTATCAACTATCGAGAAAGCGACGCTTTACATCTAGCTATTCCCGATGGAGATCTTGCACGTTTCGAAGATCTCATGAGCTCGGGGCGTGCAGTGAGCTTGCGAGCAGCCGACGACATCTCCGCTTTGCAGAAAAAACGCGGGATCCGATCGGCCTTCGATCTACCGCAGGAGATGCTGCGCGAGAGCCTTTTCGAAGAAAACGACGTTTACGTATCCGCTACAGAAGCGGCTTACGGCCGACGTTTGACAATTCTTCGTCGAAATATGCGAACGATAATCGAAGAGACAGGAAATAATAATCTTTATCTCACATTCGGAATCTTAAGATGGCAAATAGATGCCAGAAAGCTCATCTCTCCATTGGTCTTGGTGCCCGTTACACTGACAACGCGAAATAGGGGACGATCTTTCAGCATCTCGATAGATGAGTCAGGTGTTTCAACACCGAATTTTTGCCTCTTGGAAAAACTGTTCGTGCAGTTCGGACTGAAGATTCCCGAATTCGAAGATCCAGTTGAAGACCAATCGGGGATAGACCTCCATGCCGTTTTCAACACCTTGCGCGAGGCTCTGATCGCAGCGCGAATCGACGCCGTCGTCGAAGAGCGCGCCTCGTTGTCCATCCTGCAGTTCGCCAAATTCGGCATGTGGCGGGACCTGGACCAACACTGGGAAGACCTCGCCAGGAATCCGCTGGTCAATCACCTGGTGTTCAACCCAACCGGTGACTTCGAAGACCCCGTCGATCAACCCGTGGGAGCCGATTTGGACGGGCTTGGAATGATTTCACCGATCTCGGCCGATGCGACGCAACTCCACGCGATCAACGAGGCGATCGCCGGCAGGACATTCGTGCTCGAGGGCCCTCCCGGCACCGGCAAATCTCAGACGATCACGAATCTTCTCGCCCACGCTATGCGTGAAGGCAAGAAAGTCCTGTTCGTCGCGGAGAAGAAGGCCGCGCTCGAAGTCGTGCAAAGGCGGATGGCGTCGATCGGTTTGGCGGATCTCGTCCTCGAACTTCACGACAGAACGGCACGTCCCACCCGCCTTCGGAGCAAACTCGGACATGCATTGGAGCTGCCGGCTCCCGAGATCGACTACATCTTCGAGATGCGGAAAACCCAGGCTCGCAGGTACATCGCCGATCTCAATGCCTATGCCGAGAAGATACACGCACCGAACAGGGCTGGCCTCTCTCTGTACTCTGCCAATGACAGGGCGGCTCGATTCCGCGGCGAATTCACCTCGAGCTTCGCCCTTCCCATTGAGTTCGTCGCGCGCAGCACCGCCGATGACGTCAAGAAGACGAAGTCTGTGATCTCTCGCATCGCTCGGTCGGCTTCGGACGTCCACTCGGTTTTCGAACATCCGTGGGGGTTCGTGCGAGGTTCCCTTTCAGAGAGAATCGACGCCGGAGCCGTCGTTCGCTTCGGACAGCGCCTGGATACCGCTTTGAAGGCGCTCAACGCCGTAGGACTCACTCCCGAACTGCTCCAAGCGGGACTTGAAACGCATGAAATCGATGATTGGGCGAATATTCTCCAGCAGCCCGGTCTTGACCCGAAACTCATGGTACGTCTACGCGATGCAGAAGCCCATCGTATGGCAAAGGAAGTCGTTGCAGACCTCAAAGGCCCGCAGTTCTCGACGATGCCACAATGGTGTACCCATTTTCACATGGGAATCCTGGGTTGTGATCTCGATGGTCTCATCGAGCGATCCGCCGCCGCGGATTCGGCGGGGCTCTTCGGCCGCAAGAAGGCACGACGTGCCGTAGCAGAGGAAATCATCCCCTTCCTCGCGCAAGGCATTGACGACGTCGCTTTCAGCGAGCTGACGGACAATTTGCGCGAGACGGCTAAGACACACCGGGCCGTCGAAGACATTCGGCATTCCATTGAGTATTTGACGGGGATTTCCCTTCCACCTGGATGGACTCCGTTCGATCCGCAAGTGCGCGAACACACATTCCGGATCCTTACCTCGGGCCTCGATCAAGCTGTCAAAAGCCAACGTCCCGGAGCTGTCCGCAACATCATGGATTCGATCGCAGGCACCTCTCAATGCGCACAAGTCGGGCAGACCCTTGTGGAACTCATCTCATCGCTGACTGGACTGGTTAAAGCCTCCCACATGGATTCTCAGAATCCCCACACCCACGTGTGGCTGAGGGGCCAATCGTTCCTCGTTCGCTGGTCTCAGCGTGAGGCGGGCTTCTTAACGGAGGAACTCGCATATTCCTCTTTGCAGGCTTGGTTGAAGTTCAGTGCCGCCGTCGAGGCTTTAGAACCACTCGGCCTGGGCGATCTCGCACATTCGATCCTCGAAGGAGGACGACGCTGCGACATCCTCGACAACGAGTTCGAAGTCGCACTCGTCGACGCTATTGTGAAAGAACGCACAAAACTCCAGCATATGGAAACCTTCGATCTAACGGCGCAACGCAAGAACATCGACAATCTCATGAACATCATCCCTGAGATCCGCGCTGACATGGCTCAAGTCTTACCCGCACGTGTCATAGAGAAACGCAAGATTGATTCAGGTTCGAAAGCCGGACGAATCGGCCGCTTAAAACGCGAAATCTCGCGTCAGCGCGGTGGGATGAAAATTCGGCAGTTATTCGAACAATTCGAAGACATCATCCTTCAACTTACACCATGTGTCCTAGTGAGCCCTGCATCCGTCGCCCAGTTTTTCCCAGCAAACACCGCTCCGTTCGACATCGTCGTATTCGATGAAGCTTCCCAAGTGCGGGTCGCAGACGCGATCGGCGCAATGGGCCGAGGAAAATCCGTCGTAGTCGTCGGAGACAGCAAGCAGATGCCGCCCACGTCCGTCGCTGAGACTTCCATCGATGAGGAGGCGATCGTCAGCGACACCGTGGCCGACGAAGAGTCGATTCTGAGCGAGTGCGTCAATGCGCAGGTGCCGCGCCAATGGCTGTCATGGCATTACCGCAGTCAGAGCGAGGGGCTCATCGCCTTCTCGAATCACCGCTATTACGCAGGTCGTCTCTCGACATTCCCGGGACCCGCGCGGCCCGAAGACAAACGTTCCGGCCTCCATTTCGAGCGGATTCACGGCGAATTCCTGCGGGATTCCGTAGGTCGGGCAAAACGAACCAATCCTGAGGAGGCGAAGGCGATCGTCAGGGCGATTCGAGCACGTTTCGCCGAAACCGATAGAAGACCATCTTTGGGAGTCATCACATTCAACATCCAGCAGAGAGATCTTATCGACAGAATGCTTCGAGACCTAGACGATGAACGGATAACCCAAGCCCTCGAAGCACCCGATGGATTGTTTGTGAAAAACCTTGAAAACGTCCAGGGGGACGAGCGTGACGTCATTTTCTTCTCTGTTGCATTCAGCAAGAACAAGAGAGGTGCGCTTCCACTCAATTTCGGTCCCCTCTCGCAGGCTGGTGGCGAGCGTCGGCTCAATGTCGCCATCACACGGGCACGACACGAGATCCGCCTATTTTGCAGTTTCGAACCGGAGGAATTGCGTGTAGGCGATACGAGTTCCGTAGGGATAAAGCACCTGCGCGACTATCTTCTTACGGCTCGTGACGGCGCGGAGTCCACCGATGGCGACTTGAGGAAACGGAGCCACCGCGACAACCACCGGGATGAGATCGCCAAAGAGCTGCGAAAGCGGGGGCTTATCGTGTCGACAGACGTCGGCATCTCCGATTTCCGGATCGATCTTGCAGTGGCCTCTGCGGAAGACCCTGATCACCCATGTATGGCTATATTGCTTGACGGAGAATCTTGGTATAAGCGTAAGACCGTTGTGGATAGAGACGGCCTCCCATTGACAGTTCTGGACCAAATCATGGGTTGGCCTGTTGTTGAACGCGTATGGCTTCCAGAATGGTTGGAAGACAGAGAAAGTGTCGTCAACCGACTCTACAATGCGGTTATGGAAGCTTCACAAAATCGCATTCGACAGCAAAAAGAGCTTCAAACATCCTCTTCCGTCCTTCAAAATAATTCTGCTCATATTTTATTGTCTAATAATAAAAATAAATTAATTAATATTGAAAATAGTATAGAAAATTCGGACTTCAAAATTAATGATTATAAAAACACAAACTGGAATGCTTTACATGAATTTCAATCTATAATTGGAGTGAAATCTAAGAATGACACCAATGAAATCGAAATTTCTAATAATAAATCGCAAGAAAAAATAAATAAAACAAATATTAATATTTCATTTGATGAAATCAACTCTAATTCTAATCAAACTGATGATACGACTATTATCATCGAGAATTTTACAAAATTCGATGGATCGAATTACGGGCTCACTGTTGAGGATCTGGACAACGGTTTCAACTTCGCGGTGTCATCCTCACATGGCACATTCAGCGATCTCATTCGAGACATCCTCGAAGCAGAGGGCCCCATGCCCGCAAGGTGGTTGGCCAAACGCGCGGGTCAAGAACTCGGTTTGGAACGAGTGTCAGAGCCTAGGCTTCGCCAACTCATCAGGAAAATCCCACTTAGTCTGTCAATTGATCCACGTGATGGTTCCGTGTTTCCTCCAGGCGAGAAATACGACAAATTCAGAAAAGCTTACAGAGTGCGCAGAGGCACTCAGCGTTGGTATAACTCTGTGAGTTTAGCTGAGACTATTAATGCTATCATAAGTGTTACACGATCATTGCGAAGAGCGACTCGGGATGAGATTCAGCGAGCAGTCGCTTCGAAATTCTTCGGATACTCGCGCCGTGGTTCGAAAATCCAGAAGCTCTTGGACGAAGCGATGGATTGCGGAATCGAAGACGGACGCTTAAATGCGATTGGTGATTACATAAGGCCAGCGCGTTTCTAGCCTGTTGAAAGCCTGTCCACTACAGCCATTCTCGCCATCGACGCGATAGACTCGAAGCGTGTCTAAGAAGAAGATGCATCGCCCTTCGGGGACGCCCGCGCTCCATGCGGCTCAGGCAGCGGGTCTGGAGTATGCCCTGGTGGAGGTCCAGCACAGCGAGCATCAGGAGGGAGGCTATGCCCTCGACACCGCGCGGGTGCTCGAGCGCGATCCGTCGACGATATTCAAGACCCTCATGGCGAAGGTGGACGGCGATCCGGTGTGCGCCGTCGTCCCGGCCAGCGGGATGCTCAATCTCAAAGCCCTCGCCAGAGCGGTGGGAGGCAAGAAGGCCTGCATGATGCAGGCGCAGGACGCCGAGCGACTCACCGGCTATGTCACCGGCGGCATCTCGCCGCTCGGCCAGCGCACGTCCAGCCCGATCGTCATCGACGAATCGGCGCGGGAGCTCCCCACCGTGCTCGTCTCAGGCGGCAGGCGGGACCTGTCCATCGACGTTTCGCCGATGGACCTGGCCGCAGCCGTCAGGGCGCACTTCGCACCGATCGCCGACGCCGGTCGCCACACCTGACGAACGCCGTGTGGGGTGGGCTCAGAAGCCCACCCCACATCCAACTCGACGGATCGTGCCGCCCCGCGCGGCGCCCAGCCAGGGCGTCACCGAGCACACCCGCCCGTGTGCCTCCCGGCATCGAGGTGCGGTGAGCGCCGCATCGCGTACGCTACAATCTCGGCCTCAGGCACGCGTTGTGGCTTCTAAGCACCTACCGGCTGCCGGCCGGGGCCTCACAGGCCTCATGCGAGTGAGCCCATGGGGTCCCAGGCGGGCAGGACGATCGGCTCGGTGTCCAGAACGGCCAGGACGTCGGCGGGCAGGCGGTCTTTGCGGATCGCGACCTCGAAGACGTGTTGGTCGAACCAGGAGTCGTTCATCGTGTTGAAGCCCTTGTCGGCGATTTCGTCGCCCCACGAGTTCTCGACGCGCCACCGGCGGGGCTCGCCGTCCACCAGGTCGACGCCGGTGAAGACCATCGCGTGGGTCATCATGGCCTCGCCGTATTCGAGCTCCTCAGCCTTCGTCATCGCCAGATCGATGCCGTAGGTGACTTCGTACTCGTAGAGGTTGCCGTCCCAGTATCCGCGATTGCGATCCGCCTGCTTGCCGGTGTCGCACCCCATCCACACGGGATCGCCCGCTTCGAGGGTGGCGACGGCGGCCGTGCGGATCACCTCGATCGGCACGTTGACATAGGTGACCGGCTTGGCCCCCACCACATTGCCGAGCCGGTCGACGGTGAAGGAACGGTAGAACGGCGAGGTCTCACGGGGATCGTTGACCAGGCACACGTACTGGTCGAGATCGGGCAGATAGCGTTCGGCGAACTCGCGCGGCGTGAACTCGCCCTCGCGGTGGAAGTCACCGTCCTTCTCGTGCCACTGCCAGATGAACCGTTCGGGCGGCGTGCCCAAGTGGATCGCCAAGACCCGGTAGACCTGCCGCAGCACCGACACGCGGACGGCCTGCGCGTCCCCGCCTGCCGACACCGCCGCGCGGACGTCGCGTGCTCCCCGGCGCAGCAGCATCTCAAGCGTGTGGTTCATCTCCGCGGTGTTCGAGGACGATTCGGTCTCCGGCATCGCATACTTCGGAACGACCCCGTACTTCTCGACGAGCGCGGCGAACATGTTCCACTGACCGCCGTCGTCGATGGGATAGTGGAGGAGGTAGTGGACGGTCCGGTCGTCGAGTGGGCGGTCCGCCAAGTCGATCATCGACGTGAGGAAGTAGTTGGCTTTCTCGAGCTTGTCCCAGAAATGCTGGTAGTTCTGCGAGAATTCGAAGCTCTCGAGTTTGGTCTGCTTGTAGACGGCCGGCTTGAGCGAGTTCAGTCCCGCGAACAGCCAGCAGCGGCCGGAGCGCTTCTGGTTGGTGATCGGCCATTTGTCGACTCGCACGGACATCGACGGGTCGATCGAGTTGACGACGTCGCGGTTGATCGCCACCTTAGAAATCGCGGTCTCGGCGACGGCGTTCTGGACGATGCGTGCAGTGCGATCGTCCCGGAAATCCGAGGCGAACGAGGCGAGAAGCTCCGAGTTCACCGGATGGTTCGGCAATGGTCCTCCTTTGGGCCCCGAGGGGCGGGTGTTCCCCGGCACCGAAGGGTGCGCCCGATCCGGCCCCGGGGGCGGTACGTTCCATGACCCGAGAATGCGATACGGCGCGCAGCGCCTCGCACAATCGGCAAGGTCAATGGTACGACCGCCCCCTGGTCTTCACTGCCTGACCAGCCCGATGGTGTCGGTTTTGTCCTTCTCCCAGTCGCCCACGATCAGTTTGTCGGTAGCGCGCCCGTAGGCGAGCGTCAGGTCGGCGTCGCCGCCTTGGAGCACGTCGCGCACGTATAGGACGTTGCCGCGGCGGACCCACACGGAGTCTTTGCCGTCGGCGTCCCAGTCGCCGGCGACGGCGGTATCGGTGGCGCGCCCGTAGGCGTAAGCAACGTCGGCCTTGCCTCCGGAGAGGCTGTTGCGCAGGTAGTTCATGTTCCCGCGGCGTACGCCCAGCGTGTCCTTGCCGTCGCCGTCCCAGTCGCCAGCGAGGCCGACGTCGTCGGGCCGCCCGTAGGTGACCGTCGCGTCGGCGGGACCGGAGGTCGTCAGATCGTACTTGATGGAGAAGACGTTCCCGTTCTTGACGGCGAGGTCGTCCTTGCCGTCGCCGTTGAAGTCTCCGGCGAGCACCTGGCCGGTGCCGCCGCCCGTGAAGGTGAAGGTCTTCGTCTTCGAATCCGACCTCCTCGACTCGTAAAGGGTGAACTTCTCACCCTGGCGCACGGCCACGGTGTCATAGCCGGTGCCGAAGAAGTTGCCTGCGACGACGTCGCCCTTGACCGTGATCATCCCGTATTCTCTGTAGTACTTGGTAAGGCTGTTGATGAAGAAGACGTTGCACGTGCCCGCTTTCTGGCAGGGATCGGTATACGGCCTGCCCTCCGGATCCTGTTGCACGCCTCCGGCTCCGAGCGTGCCCGTCGGATCGGTGCTCGGTTGGGCCGGCTCGGAGGTCGCGCCGCCGGGGGACGTCGAAGCCCCGGACGTCGCGGAAGGCGAGGCTGTGGAGCCCGGGGTGGTCGGGCTCGTCGACGGCGAAGGTTGTGCTGACGGCTGAGGGCTCGTCGACGGCGAAGGTTCGGGCTGCGCAGCGCCTTCGCCGGAGGAGTTGACCGGCGTCGGCGCGGCGACCGTGAAGTCGGCTTTGTTGTTGTCCGTGTCACGGCCGTCGACGCGGCTGTACGCCAAGCTCTCGGTGACGCACCGCTTCTCCACGCACTTGTCGATGGCCTCGGTCTCCTTCCTGTCGCCGTGACTCCATCCCACGGCGTCGATCACACCCGGGGTTCCGGCCAAGTCGGACTTCCCGTTGGCCGCGGCGACGCCCTCCTCGCCCCGAGCCAGAACCACTGCGCCGTTTGCGGGAATGCCCAGAGGGGTCTGGGCGTCGACGGCGGGCAGCGGTTTGCCGTCCTCTCCGTTGCTCACGCCCTTGATGAGGTAATGGCCCTTCGGCGCGATCGTCCCCGTGAGCTTCGTCAGGCCCTTGAGCTCCTTGTGATCGGGGACGTTGACGCCGAGGACCATCCCATTGAGCGAAATAGGATGTGCCGTCGGGTTGTACAGTTCGACGAACTGAGAGGAGTAGGCGGCGCCCCGTTCGCCGCCGTGTGCGTAGACCTCGTTGATGACGATGTCGTCTCCCGACGTGGTGGCCGAGGCCGAGACGGCGATGGCCGGTGAGGCGAGCATGGCGACGCCGGCGACCAGCGACAGCCCACGCCCCCTTTTCCTTGCGATATTCATGTTCATTCCTCTTCCTGCTGCCCTTTCGGCAGCATTTCAGGCCTGCGCCGGGCAATCGTCGTTCCGAGCGCCGGAAACGCTCTCGTTTCGGCAGCGAAGGGAACATCGTTCCGGCAGCTGGGTGAGCGTTGCGGCGATGACCGGCGCATCAAAATGGCACTACCCATGTTAGGCGCTGGCGGGCCGTTGCGGAAGCACGACCTTGGTTCTTTTGGAACGCGCCCAGTCCGGTAGCGCGGGGAAGAAGCCGATAGCCGCCCTCGCTCACGCAGCCCCGAACCGAATACCGATTCACGGCCTGCCTGAGATCAGCGTAGCCGCCCGCGCCCAACTGAGCGCGGTACGCGGGGCGGCTCTGACTGCGGGCCAAGGCGGGTCTATCTCCAGGCCAAGTCAAGGGTAGCCCACAGAATCCTGCACAAGCTCGGGAAATCATCCCGCAGGGGGAGTGCGCTCGAAACCTTCCAGCCCTAAGGTTATTCCTAGAGCAGCGAAAGGTTCTGAATCCGGAACCCACACGCTCACCTCAACCCAACCTCAACACATGCGCAATCGAGAAGACAGAGATTGGGATCGCGCGTTTACCGCGCGAAGGGAATCGGTGCGAACGGGGGGTTCGCACCGATTCCTTATTCTTCGAAGCCGGTGCCTCGGGGGGTGTGCCATTCACGCATTGGCGACAGGCACCGGCAAGCGGAAACACGCCCAACGGTTCACGCTCCCGCGGGTAGCCGTGCAGACAGATGCTCCCCGAAGTCGACGGCAATCCTTGCCGCAACCGCGCTTGACGTCAGAGGAACACCTTTCCGCCATGAGACGAGGTTACATCCCCTAAAGGAAGGAATTCATCGTCCGCATATGGGTAGTATCCCCCATACTCGCCGCCTATCGGTGCCGACGGCATCTCCGGTAATTCATCACTGTGGTGAACGCCGTCTCCGTTCATCCCGTTTTCCCCATGAAATAGCGATGGTGAAGCCTTTGCATTAATTCACCATTCCTTGTCCGCAGCCGCGAACGCACCTAGTCTGAAGCCATGAACACAGCACCAGTCCAGGTTCGCGACTTGCGGGTGAGCCGGGGAGGGCGTCTCGTGCTTCCGGGCCTGTCCACGCAGCTGGACTCCGGAACCGTCACGGGCCTTCTCGGCCCGTCGGGTTCGGGGAAGTCCACACTCATCCGCTCGATCGCCGGAGTTCAGCGCATCGACTCGGGAACTGTGAAGATACTCGGGTATCCCGCCGGGACCCGAGCCGCAGCACGATGTCTGGGATACATGACGCAGGCATCCTCGGTATACACCGACCTGTCAGTGCGCGAGAACGTCGCATACTGGGCGCGCATCTCGGGGGCCGAGCGCGGCGAGGCCGAGTCCGTCATCGAGCACCTTCATCTCGCCTCACTGGCCGGCCAGCCGGCGGGACGGCTCTCCGGCGGGCAGACCTCTCGCGTCGCCCTCGCCTGCGCACTCGTCGGCAATCCTCCCGTGCTTCTCCTGGACGAGCCCACCGTCGGGCTCGACCCGGTGCTGCGGGAGGAGATCTGGGACTTTCTGCGAGAGCGAGCGGCAGCGGGCACAACGATCCTCGTCTCCTCCCACGTCATGGACGAGGCCGCCCGCTGCGACAAACTGCTGCTCATCCGCCACGGTGAGATACTCGCCACAGGCAGCCCCGACGATATCCGCAAGCGCACGGGAGTCGAGGACCTCGACACCGCCTTCCTCAATCTCATCAAGGAGCATGCAGCATGAGCCGGCTGACATTCGCCATCGCGGGTCGAGTTCTACGCCAACTCCGGCACGATCCGCGCTCCGTCGCCCTCGTCACCTTGGTCCCCATCGTGCTCGTCACGCTCCTCCACGAGATCTTCGCCGGAGCCGAGCCGCTGGTCTCCCATATCGAACTGTCCATCCTTGCCGTCTTCCCGCTGTTTATCATGTTCCTCCTGACTGCGGTGGCAACTGTGCGCGAACGCACTTCGGGAACGCTGGAAAGCCTCATGGCCTCCCCGATACACAGGGCCGACATCATCCTGGGCTACACCCTGGCCTACGGCGTCTTCGCCCTCGTGCAGTCGGCGTTCACCACGCTCTTCTGCTACTGGGCGCTGGACATGCGCCTGACGGGAAGCATCTTCGCCGTCCTGCTGGTCTCCTTCATCACCGCCGTCCTGGGGATCGCGCTGGGGCTCCTGGCCTCGGCCGTCTCCCGCAACGAGTTCCAGGCGGTGCAGCTGACCCCCGCGATCATCGTGCCGCAGGTTCTGCTGTGCGGGCTCCTGGGCGAGCGGGACGAGATGGCCGAGTGGCTTCACCAGCTGTCGAATGCGATGCCTCTGTCGTGGTCTGTGGACGCCTTGGAAGAAGTCGCTCAGCACTCGAATCTGACCTCGCACTATTGGTCGAGCTTGGGGATCGTCGTGGGATGCACCGCACTGGCTCTGGCATTGGCGTCACGCACTCTCCGCAGGAGGACGCCGTGACCGCCCTCCCGGCGGACGACCCCGCCTCCGATGGCGGAACGCCGCGCAACGTCGAATCTCCCACGCGCAATCGCCCTCACAGGGGGCGCCGCCCGGGGAACCCCGATACGCGAAGCCACATCGCGCATGTGGCTTCGCGCCTCTTTCTGCGCGACGGCTTCCACAGAACCTCCCTACGTGCGGTAGCCCGGGAGGCTGAAGTCGATCCGGCCCTCGTCCACCACTACTTCTCATCGAAGGAAAACCTCTTTTTCGCGTCCATGGAGATCGGCATCGACCCGGACAAGGTCTTCAAGCACGCCACGGAGCTGGGCACTTCGGCCCTCGGACGGCGGCTCGCGTCCCTCATCGTCAGAATCTGGGAATCCTCCACCGGCGAGGGCATCCTCAACTCGTTCCTCGACGCCCCTGGTACCATCCAGCTCTACGGAAGCGTCGTCGAACGGCAGATGGGGCGCGCTTTCGACCTCTTCTTCCCCGGACGTACGGCTGCCAAACTAGAGGCTCTGGCCCAAGTCCAGGCCATTGTCTCCGGGATGGTCCTGACTCGGTATGCACTCCGGCTGAAGGCCGCCACCTCCCTGAGCTCGGCTCAGGCGATTCGAATGTACGGGGATCTCATCCAGAGCGTCATCGATCGGACCGTCGAGGATCTGGAAGCCTAGAATCGCCTGGGGCACGGGAGCTGTCAACCGCCCCAATCGCCCAAAGCCCCCTCCAGAGCGCCGAGGGCGGCGTCGATGAGGAGATGCCGGTCGTCGGCGGGACAACCGGCCTCCACCCACGCCAAACAGGCCGCGTCGAGGAACCCGAAATAGCCCCGCACAGCGTATCCGTGCCGCTTCCATTCGCCGATTCCCAGGAGCTCCGAGAGTTCGCGAACGTAGGCTTTCCTGGCCCGTTCCCGGACGCCCAGAGCCTCGGGAGGCTCGTCTCCCCCGCGCAGAGGCACCGCCCATGCATCGGGGTGCCCCGCAATGTGATCGAGGTAGACGAGAAGCGACACCTTCACCCGCTCTCGTGCGCCAACCTGGCCGAGATCGGCGATCGCCCGGCGCTGGGCCCGGGCCAGGACGCCGATGGTCTCCCGTACCACGGCGGCGTACAGTTCGGCCTTCGAACCGAAGTAGTGGAAGACCAGCGCCTGGGAGGTCTGAGCCCTTTCGGCTATGCCGGCCATCGTGGCACTCGCGTAGTTCGTTTGCGCGAACTCCTCGCCCGCGGCCCCGAGAATCACCTGGCGCCGATCCTCGGCGCTCATCCGGCGCCGCTGCGGAATCCGCTTGCGCTTGCGGCGACTCTCAGGGTTCATACTTCCCATCCTAACCCCTATTGAGTTAAACTCAATAGCGCTGTTGATACTGACTCAATAGGAGGATCCGTGTCTCTTCTCGACGACGCCATCTGGTGGCACGTCTACCCCCTCGGCGCCCTCGGCGCCCCGATCCACGAGCGGAACGGGAGCGAAAGCAGCCACCGTCTCAGAAGATTGGACGCCTGGCTCGACTACGCGATCGAACTGGGGTGCTCAGGGCTTCTACTCGGCCCCATCTTCGACTCCGTCTCCCACGGGTACGACACGCTCGATCACTTCGCCATCGATCCCCGCCTGGGCGACGCGGACGATTTCGACCGTCTCGTGGCCGAATGCCGCGCGCGCGGCCTGAACATCCTGCTCGACGGAGTCTTCAACCACGTGGCGGCGAGTCACCCCGACGCCGCCAGGCTCTCCCGCCGCGGCGAGGACGGCGCCATCCGCTCATGGGAAGGGCACGGCGGCCTCACGGCCCTCGACCACTCCAACTCCGAGGTGGCCGACCTGGTAGCCGAAGTCATGCTCCACTGGTTGCGCAGAGGCATCGCAGGGTGGCGGCTCGACGTCGCCTACGAGGTGCCTCCGGAATTCTGGCGGGAGGTCACCGGGCGGGTGCGCCGTGAATTCCCCGGAGTCCTCTTCCTAGGCGAGATGATCCACGGGGACTACTCCGGCTTCGTCGAGGCCAGCGGCCTGGACACCGTCACTCAATACGAGCTGTGGAAGGGCACGTGGAGTTCGATCAAGGACCGCAATTTCTGGGAGCTCGCCTGGGCGCTCGACCGGCACGCCGGGATGTGCCGAGGTTTCGTGCCGCAGACGTTCATCGGGAATCACGACGTCACCCGGATCGCGAGCGAAGTGGGCGACGACGGCGCCGTCCTGGCCGCCACGGCCCTCTTCACGCTGCCCGGCATGCCCTCCGTCTACTACGGCGACGAACAGGCTTTCCAGGGCCGGAAACTCGAAGGCCTGCACGCCGACGACGAGCTGCGCCCGCCGTTGCCGGCTTCCCCGGCGGAGCTGTCTCCCGCGGGCGAATGGATGTATCGGATCTATCAGCGGCTCATCGGCCTGCGACGCCGCAATCCGTGGTTGTCGAAGGGCCGTCTGAAAGTGATCGCCAAGGAAAACGCGTGGATCGAGTACAGGGTGAGCGGCGACGCTCCGGATCAGGACCTGCGCGTCAGGCTCGCACTCGAACCACAGTGCTCGTCCACGGTCATGTGCGGCGGTGAGACGGCCTTCCACTGGGAGAGATGACGCGGACGGCCGGGGGCGGAGGCGCTTTCGGCCGGTCGTCGAACGGCGACTTCCGCTCAGCGCGGCCGCCACACGACGATCGCCGATTTCGCCTCGCTCTGCCGCTCGAACCACTCGGCTTCCTCGTCCGCCAGCTCCGTCTCTTCAGACGTCGGACGAGACCGCAGTTCGTCTCTCGTCATAACCAGGACAGTTCCGTCAGCCCTGGCGGCGAAGACCCGCTCGTCCAACAGGCGCTGACGCTCAGCTGCCTCCCTGGCGGCGGCGAGCTGCCTCGACAGGCTGTCCACTTGTTCGCGCAACCTCGCGTTCTCGTCTTGGAGCTCGATGATCTGGGCGATGCCCGCGAGATTGATCCCCTCCCGCTGCGACAGCCGCTGGATCTCCAGAAGCCTGTCGACGTCGTCCAGGGAATACCTGCGGCCTCCCCCACGGGTCCGGCGAGCGCGAACGAGCCCCAGACGGTCATACTGCCTGACCGTCTGGGGGTGCATCCCGGACAGCTGTGCGGCCACCGAAACGGTGAGAACCGCCGCGTCTCGCCCTGGCATGTCAGTTTCTCGCCATCTTCGCGAACTCGCCGCGCGGGTCGGCGTCGCTGGTCGCCGAAGCGAAGAGTTCGACGGCGCGCTTGGCTTCGTCCGACAGCCTCTTCGGCACGGCCACTTTGAGGCGTACGTACATATCGCCCGTGCCGACGCCCTTGCCGCGTATCCGCAGAAGCTTCCCCGTTGAGGATCCCTCGGGGACCTTCACCTTCACGGTCTTGCCGTCGAGCGTGGGAACCTCGATCGTGGCGCCCAGGGAGGCTTCGGGGAAGGAGACCGGGACATCGGCGTACACGTCCTTGCCGCGAAGTTCGTAGACGGGATGCTTCTCGACGTTGACCGTGACGATGATATCGCCGTCGGGACCGCCGTTGAGGCCTTCGCCGCCCTTGCCGGGGATGCGGATTTTCTGCCCGTCCGTCACTCCGGCCGGGATCTTCGCCGTGACCGACTTCCCGCGCGCCGTCGTCACTTTGACGGTCGTGCCCGACGCCGCCTTACGCAGCGGAATCGAGATGCCGGCCGTCAGGTCCTCGCCACGGACGGCTCTGCGGGAGGAGCCGAAGCCGCCGAACCGACCGCTTCGCCCGCCTCCGGAACCGAACATTCCCAGAATGTCCTCGAAACCGCCGGACGAGCCTGCGCGGAATCCCGAGCCTTCCGAACCGGAGAACTGAGTTCCGCCGAACATCGAGGCGAACATGTCCTCGAACTCCGCGGAGGATCCGCTGCCTGCGGTGAACCGTGGCCCGCCCGCTCCGAAGGCGCGAATCGCGTCGTATTCCTTGCGGTCGGCCTCGTTGGACAGCACCTGGTAGGCCTCGCCGACCTCCTTGAAACGATCCTCCGCCGCTTTGTCGCCCGGATTGCGATCGGGGTGGTATTGGCGCGCAAGCTTGCGATAGGCCTTCTTGATCTCCTCGTCCGTAGCCTCCTTGGAGACTCCGAGCGCCTTGTAGAAATCCTTCTCCATCCAGTCCTGGCTAGCCATCGCGCCTCACCTCCCCGTTCCTGTGCATCTGCATCTCATCCCTGTCCGTTCGTCTACGCATGCGCTACTCGGGGGAGACGACTCCGACGCGCGCCGCTCGGACGATCTTCTCGCCGATCCGGTACCCCGGCTGGATGAGAGTGCCGATCTGCTCCGTCTGAACGTCCGCGGACGAAGAGTGCATGAGCGCCTCGTGGACCTGGGGGTCGAAGTCGTCCCCTTCGGCGCCGTAACGCTCGACGCCGAAGGCCGACCGCAGGGTCTGCTCCACCTTGTCGAGGATCGCTCCGACGGGTCCCGTCAGGTCGCCGTGCTGACGCGCCAGCTCGGCGTCGTCAAGCACGGGGAGGAGGGCGGTGATCACGGAGACGACTCCCTCTTCCCGGCGCGCCGCGCCCTCCGCTTTGGAGCGGCGCACGAAGTTTCCGTATTCCTGCTCGACGTTGTAAAGGTCGGCGGTGCGCCGGGCAAGCTGATCCTCCAGTGAGGCGATGGACGCCATCGCCTCACTGAGCGGATCAGACGAATCGCCCGCATCCGCCTTCCGGACGCCGGCGGCGGATCGCTCCGGATCCCCGCCTTCTCCGGTTTCGTTCTTCACTGTTCGGTCCTTCGAAGCGGCGGCGTCTTCCGCCTGCCCAGCGGCAGCCTCGGTCGCGTCGACGTCCGGGGCATCCGCCTCACCGGCTGCGTGGGCATCGCCGACCGAGGCGGTCGACGCCGCGTCGACCCCGACCGCCTCTTCCTCGGGGACCTCGGGATGCGCCTGAGGATCCGTCACTTGTTCTCCTTGTTCTCCTCGTCGTCGACGATCTCGGCGTCCACGACGTCTTCTGAAGCGCCGCTCGCGGATGACGTCTGAGCGGTTCCGGTCTGACCGGAGGCGTAGAGGGCCTTGCCGATCTCCTGTGACTTCTCGCTGAGTTCGTCAAGGGCCTTTTTGACGGCTTCGACGTCTTCGCCCTTGAGGGCTTCGGTCACCTTGTCCGCGGCTTCCTTGACGGTGGTCGAAACGGAGTCGGGGAGTTTGTCCTTGTTCTCCTTGAGGAGCTGCTCGACGGAGTAGACGGTCTGCTCGGCCTGGTTGCGGACTTCGGCCTCCTCACGGCGCTTGGTGTCCTCGGCGGCGTGCTCCTCGGCCTCCTTGACCATGCGGTCGATCTCCTCCTTGGGAAGGGCCGAACCGCCGGTGATGGTCATGGACTGCTCCTTGCCCGTCGCCTTGTCGCGCGCGGAGACGTGGACGATGCCGTTGGCGTCGATGTCGAACGTGACCTCGATCTGCGGCACGCCGCGAGGGGCCGGGGCGATACCGGTCAGGTCGAAGGTTCCCAGCGGCTTATTGTCGCGGGTGAACTCGCGCTCGCCCTGGAACACCTGGATCGTCACAGACGGCTGGTTGTCCGTCGCGGTCGAGAAGGTCTCGCTCCGCTTGGTCGGGATGGCCGTGTTGCGCTCGATGAGCTTGGTCATGATCCCGCCGGTCCCGCCCAGGCTCGTCTCGATGCCGAGGGAGAGCGGCGTGACGTCGATGAGCAGCACGTCGGATCGATCGCCGGAGATGACGCCCGCCTGCAGAGCCGCGCCGATGGCCACGACTTCGTCGGGATTGACGCCCTTGTTGGGCTCGCGGCCGCCCGTCAGGTCCTTGACGACGTTCGTCACCGCGGGCATGCGGGTCGAACCGCCGACGAGCACAACGTGGTCGATGTCTGAGACCTTGATGCCCGAATCGCGGACGACGTTGTGGAAGGGGGCCTTCGTGCGCTCGAGGAGGTCCTTGGCCATCTCCTCGAACTTCGCTCGGGTCAGCGTCTCGTCGACGTGGATCGGGCCCGAGTCCGACATGGAGATGTACGGGAGGGAGATGTTCGTCGACGTCGTCGAGGACAGCTCCTTCTTGGCTTTCTCAGCGGCTTCCTTCAGGCGCTGGAGGGCGATCTTGTCCTTCGAGAGGTCGACGCCGGACGAGGCCTTGACCTGCTCGACGAGCCAGTTGACGATGCGCTCGTCCCAGTCGTCGCCTCCGAGTTTGTTGTCGCCGGAGGTGGCGCGCACCTGGATGGTCGAGAAGCCGTCGTCGTCCTTGCCCACCTCCAAGAGGGAGACGTCGAAAGTGCCGCCGCCCAGGTCGAAGACGAGGATGAGCTCGTCCTCCTTGCCCTTCTCCAGGCCGTAGGCGAGAGCCGCGGCTGTCGGCTCGTTGACGATGCGCTGCACGTTGAGGCCCGCGATGGTGCCCGCGTCTTTAGTCGCCTGACGCTGAGCGTCATTGAAGTAAGCGGGGACGGTGATAACCGCCTCCGTGACGGGTTCGCCGAGGTAGGCTTCCGCGTCCTTCTTCAGTTTCTGAAGGATGAAGGCCGAGATCTGCTGCGCGGTGTACTTCGTTCCGTCGATATCGACGGTCCAGTCGGTCCCCATGTGCCGCTTGACGGAGGAGACGGTCCGGTCGACGTTCGTGACGGCCTGCCGTTTGGCGACTTCGCCGACCAGGACTTCTCCGTTCTTGGAGAAGCCGACCACGGAGGGCGTCGTCCGTGCCCCTTCCGCGTTGGCGATGACGGTCGGCTCCCCGCCCTCCAGGACGGAAACGCAAGAGTTCGTGGTGCCGAGGTCGATGCCTACTGCACGTGCCATAGAGTGTTTCTCCTTTTCACTTCTTCAGGTAGCCCTGCTGGGCGCTACCTCAAGTTCGCTCGCCGTCGGATCTTACATCCGCTCGACTCCGCTTTCCTTGAGTCCAACAAGCTCAACTCTCGACGGGGTGGCTCTATTCCCACGACCTTTCCCCAGCCGCGTGACCTCGTTCACTTCACGAGGGCGCTTACCATACGCGAGACACCCTGTCGACCCAGGAGCCTTTGAAGAACTCCCCCGCCGGAATGCGGGGTCCACACGGGCGAAAGGTTGGGCAGGTGGGAGGCGAGCACGTACAATGCGAAAGAGGGTGTCCGCCTGTCGACATCGCTTTACGCAACATTCCAAGGAGAAATCATGTCTCGCAAAATAGCAGCCGCCTTGGCGGTTGTAACCGCTCTCTCCCTCTCCGGATGCAAGAGTGATGATTCCAAGAGCGATTCACCATTTAAGGGAAGCGACTCCGATCGATCCCAGATCATCGACAAGGCCGTCAAGGCGAACAAGGACAAGCCGATTCCATCCTCCGACGCGAAGATCGATGGTGAGGTCAAGCTTAAGATCAAAGAGCCGAGCAATTCGTACAGCATCGACATCGACGGCAAGGTCAAGGCCGAATACGATGCCGATTCAGGTGACGCCTCCGCCTCTTTCAAGGGCAAGATCAAAGTACCCGGCAAAGGTTTCACCAATGACAAAATGGACCTCCAGGGCTATGCCCACAAGGCCGGAAGCGTCTATGATCTCTACGGGTCGATGAACGGAATGTGGGTCAAGACCACCACACCGTCGAAGAATATCGATTCGGCTCTGAACAAAGTGAGGAATTCGAATCCTTCGGCGATCCCAAGCATCAATCCTTCAAATTACGCCAATAATGACTACGCGGACGTGAAAATCAGTGAAAAAGGCGACAACTATGTCATCAAAGTCACACCAAAAGACAAAGTTATTGATCGACTGATCACCGATGCGCAACGTTCCAAAGTCAATATTGATAAAAAGAGCATCAAAGCAAGCCTCGAATTCGAAGTGGATAAGAAATCTTATGCACTCAACTCATTGGACTTGCAGGTCGAGGGGAAGACTACCGACGGTAGTGCTTCCGTAGACGGCAGTTTGAAACTCAAGATTGACCGTAAAGCAAACGTCACAATCAAGTTGCCAGACGTCGCGAAGAACGCACAGCCGCTCTCGGGCTCCCGCTCAACGTTCAGTCCGTCACCCGTCGGTTGATGCCAACCGACTGACAGTGGGGCCGGCCCCGGGGCCGGCCCCACTTCGTAGCTTGACTCCTTCCCGAGCTCAGTCCGCCGCTCGATGGCTGCCGCTGAACGGGGCACTTTTGCGATCAGACCTGGGTCACAGGCGAATACCCCACAGAAAGGCTCCTTCGTGGTGTAGATTTAATCATCCAATCTTGAGGTCTCGAGGAGGATCCATGAACCGGATGAAAATCGCGGCAGCCGTCGCCTCAGTCGCGCTACTCGTCTCTGGGTGTACGTATGGACGCGACGACGCCTCCAAAGAAACCGCTCTGGAAATCGTCGACGGAGTGGACAATCCTCTGTCGACCGGCGGCAACGCGCTTCCGAGCAAAGATTTCACCATGAAGGCCGAGATGGTCATTCGCTCTCAGAAAACTTCCGAGCCCACTCGAGGCCGTATGGAGATCTCCTACGACGCCGAAACATCGACGCTGAAGGCGACTTCCAGTTCTCCAGACGAGAATTCCACTATTTACTTGGTCAAGAATGACAACAATTACAACGCTTATGAGAATATAGACGGCCTGTGGTCGAAGGAGACTCTGAACAAGACGACTTTTGACAACGCTCTCACCGGTGCGACTGCGGGACTTTCCGATCTGCACCAGCTCATTGAGGATTCGGACGATGTCGACGTCGAAGTCACGGACGACTACTACATTCTGTCCGCGGAGCCTCCGGCTGGCACGTTGACGTCTATGACAAAGCAATTCGATGACAATGGCGCCGAGGAGGAAGCTGAAGACGCCGAAAAAGGGCAAATAGAGTTCGCTATTGCTAAAAACAGTAAAAAACTTACAGCCATGAAAGTGAAGATCAAGGGCTCGAAAGATAAAACTTACGGCAATTATTCTCTAACTTATGATATTAAAATCAGTGATGATGCTAATGTGAGTTTGAAAGTTCCAGACGAAGCTAAAAACGCCCCCACACAGGGAGTTCTCGAATAGTTGAAGAGCTGAAAAGAGCAATAGACGCCGTCCAGGAGGTTCATCATGGAATCCGTTGCCACCGTGACCACATCTCGGGCCGCCAGATACGGCAAGCAGCTCGCCGCCCACATGGGGCGCAGGATATCCGCTTCCTGGGACGGCGAGTCGGGAAGCTTAGAGTTCTCCGACTCCTGCGCCGTCGGCCTTCACGCCTCCGATGAAGCGCTGACGATGTCGCTCAAGTGCCCTTCTGATGAGATCGGACACTTCGAATCCGTGATCGGCAGGCATCTGGCGCGTTTCGGAGCCAGGGAAGCGTTGACTGTGTGCTGGATCCGCGACGACGGTTCGGAGGGGACGACTCAGGGCCCGTTCACCCCGGAGAGCAAACCCGCCGGCTAGGCATCGAAGGTCTTCGCGGGCTGGCCGGCAACTCCTCTCAATCGTCTGCGGGCATGTCGCGCTACGGCCTGCGTTCCCCCGCTCGCACCGGCGCCTCTATCACGTTGCCAGCCGGCGGTTGAGGGCAGGTCCCGAAAGGCGTGAAAGCCGCAGGGAAATTGAGCGCCCGGTTGAAGTCGATGGTCACGGCAGCTTCGCCGGCGGCGGGAGCGGGAAAGCTGACAGACCGCCAATCCGCCGTCTCTACTCCATTGGTTCCGTCGTGGAACACGGCTGTGAGCTCGCCATCACCGCCTTGGACCGCCAAGCGGGACGAGACGCCCGCGTAAGTGAAGGACACGTCGCCTATGAGATGCGTCGTTCCAGACACCGCCGGATTGGCCGTCGATATGGCGACGTCTCGGGGGCGACTGTAGGGCGTGAACTCACCAGCGACGACGGCCTGGGGATCGTAGTCATAGGTCGGCACGCCGGTGAAGGCCGTCAAGGTCGGCGCCTGTGAGTCACGCACCCTGACCAGGTAACCGGCGCCACGGCGAGCGACTTCCGCGACCTTCGTTCCAGATGATAGCGACATGTCCGAACCGTTCGGAAAGGTGAAGGTCACCTCCCCCGCGAGGGCCTCGCCGTGCCGGAACACTGAATCTCCGGAGGAGAACGCCGCGCGGACGGTGCCGTCGACAACATGCCAAAGGCCTGGAAAATCCGGCAGATTCGCCGGTTCAGGGGTGATCCACGTAAGGGAGACGAGGCTCAGCCACCCGTGTTCGTCAGCTAGGGTCGAGTTGCGGCGATTGCGCCATTCATTCCAGGATTCTTCCGCGGTCATACGGGTATTGTAGGCACCCTCATCGCGAACGCGCCCGCGTGCCGCGAACACCGCCGCCGCATGTGCGTCCAATGAGATCGATTGAGCGAATGCGCCGCCTTCTACTCCGCCATCGCCCGGAGCGGATGGGTGCCGTCGGCCGGAGGGGACGAAGTGAAGAGACGAGGCTCCCAGTGCGGAAAGACGAGACACGGTCGTGACGCGGCGACACCAGTGTTCAAGCCGAGACCCCTGGCGCGAAAAGACGAAACTCCGCCGAAGCGGACTGACGGATCAGCTCATAAGATCAATGCCCCGCTGTGATTGGCGCCACTCTCGTCGGTTTGGTCCTATCACCGAGGCGGATGTAAAATTTTCGACGTCCCGAATTCGAGGCACGCGCTCGTAGCTCAATGGATAGAGCATCTGACTACGGATCAGAAGGTTGGGGGTTCGAATCCCTTCGAGCGCGCCGAGGCTCCGCACTGGTCGAGACGACTCCCGGTGCGGAGTTTTCGCCGCCCCGCCTGCGCCTCTCCCACTCGACGAGAATCTCCGGCAGCAGGTCAGTGAGGCTGACGTCCAAAAACGCCGCCACACGGACTAAATCCGTCGAGGTCCAGCCTGTCTGACCGCTGAGGCGGCGCGACACGCCGGCCGGCTTCGTCCCCAAGACTTCGGCCAGTTGTTTTTGAGTGACACGCCGACGAAACTGCCATAGACGAACCCGCTCTCCGATGACGGCATCGGGGGAATCGGCTTCTCTCGGCTCAATTTCTGGAATCGCCATGATCTTATGATCGCTCAAAAGTACAAAAATCGCAAATCACGTCCTTGCATTTCAAGTTTTTAGCTGGCATGCTGAAAGTATGGAGTTACGAAATTTGCACAAAACATCTGATAATCGGATCGATGATCTTCTGTCGGTGGATGAGGCGGTGGCTCTTTTGCCCGGGAAGATGGGGGTCAGCCGCACGACTCTCATACGGTGGGCAAGGAAGGGTTGGGTCCCCTCCGTTCAGCCTGTTCCCCACAGTCGCCGGTTTTTCCGGCGGGATGACATTCTGCGACTGCTTGAGCCGCGGGGTGACACCGGCGGCGAAAGTTCTGCGAGTGCGGATAGGCCGTTGCCGGGGTTGGAGGAGTCGTGATGGATGGCCATGGGGTGTGGGTTGATATTCGCGCGTCGATGCATATGGCGCGTGATGAATTGAACGGCCTGCGGTCCGAGCAGGGGCCGGAAGATGTCGGGGATGATATGGATGAGTTGGCGGACCTGCTTGATCAGGCTATCCGTCTGGCTTACCAGATTTCACCTCCGGCAGGGCGGGTGTGAGATGTCGGCTGTGGTTCTCGATCCGACGTGCGGGGCTCGGTCGATGTGGTTCGATAAAACGGATTCCCGCGCCGTGTTCACCGACCGGCGCCGGGAGGTCATCACTTTATGCGATGGCAGGGTTGTCCAGGTCGCTCCCGAAATCACTGCTGACTTCACCGACCTTCCTTTCCCCGACGAGTCTTTCCGTCTCGTGGTTTTCGATCCGCCTCATCTGGTCAACTGCGGGAAACGGGGATGGCTGGCGCAAAAGTACGGACGGCTAGTCGCTTCGTGGGAAGACGAGATCCAGGCGGGATTCGAGGAGTGCTTCCGGGTCTTACGGCCCGAGGGCGTGCTGATCTTCAAATGGTCCGAGGTCCAGATTCCCTTGTTTCGCGTCCTGGCCTTAACCGATCAGCGCCCGCTGTTCGGTCACACGGGCACTGCCCCCACTACTTATTGGATGACTTTCATGAAAGAGAGCAAACATGACTGATACAGGATTATTGGCCCTTGATCTCGTGCCGCTGGGTACGGGCGATCGTCTGGAGGCGGCTGCGCGGGCGGGGTTTGAGGCGGTGGCGCCGTGGTATGACTTCCCTACTGGTTTTGATCGGGCGCCTGAGCCGGTCAAAGACGCTTATCGGGCAATCGCCCGAGCAGTCTTGAGGATCGGCCTGCCGGCGGAACTAGCCAGTACAGCGGGGGTGTCGTATGCGTCGGTCGGCGTCTATCTGGCGCTGCTGGCCTGCCCGGACGGCGTGGCCGACCCCGCCCAGCTGGCCGGCCGGGGTCTGACCGCCGCCCAGACTGCCGATGCCGTCGACGAGCTGGTAGCCCGAGGCCTGGTTGAGCGGAGGCAGGCATGATGGGTGCCGTGGCGAGTGGTGATCCGACGGCCACTGGGTGTGCTGATTGGGTGTGGGGGTGCGTCCGGTCAGGGAATCGGTGGTGCCTGACTGATGGTCAGGGAAGGCTTGCTTGTTTGTCGGAGTTGGTAGATCGACCAGGTGGCGTTTCCTATGATTGGCAGGGCGATTCGGGTCTTGCAGTTCTCGAATTGCATGATGAGCGTGATATTCGGTTCAAAGACGAGGTAACCCGCGCGTGTGTTGAGGCGGCGCGACGGATCGGTGACTGGGACGGAGATGACGGCTTGCGCGCCGTGTGTTTCTGCCCAGCGGGTCAGGGCGAGTTTGAGGTCCAGGCCCAGGCCTTGCCTGCGGGATTTGGGGTGGATGGCGATGCCATGGATCATTGCCACGTCCGTGAGGATCTGCTTGGACTCTTGGTAGGCCGCGGGATTGGATCGCAGGACGTTCCGGGCGTCTTCAATGTCTGGTCCGATGAAACCGGCGCCTATAAGGCGGCGATTCTGCCATACGCCAAAGATCTCGGGGTGGAGACCGTTTTTGTGCGGGATTGGCCAGGGCGGGAAGGGCACAGTCAATGGCTCGGGGAGTTCTTCGGACAGCAGGCCGACGGCTGCGTCACGTTCTTGCTGCGTCGTTACTGGCCGGATTCTGGTTCGTCTCGGCGTCCAGGACCACATGTCTCATTGTCTCAGAATCATCCGGCGGTGCCGGGCTTGCCAGGCCGGGCTGTGGGTTTTCTCAGGCTCGGTGGGCGCCGGAGCTGTGATGCGTGGAAAGGAGCGGGGTCGTGAGTACGGGATCGATCGGGCCGAGACCGGGCGCCGGTGGTCGGTGGAGCCTGTGGGAGGAGTTCGGGGAGTTCCCGGTTGATTCTTATACTCTGTGTTGGTGTGACGATGATCGTCCTGTTGTTGATCCGGTCACGGGCTGGCACATCGTCTATTGCAGGTTCTACCTGGTCTGGCAGACGGTCCAGGATGTCGTCCCCGGCACGGCCGGCCACGCCGGCTGGTTGGCCAACGACTTCGATGCGCATGTCAGCTTCACCGTGGAAGACGACCATATCCACCTCCATGTCGAAAACAGTGAGAGTCTGCCGGCGTGGGGCATCGCCGGGGTCAACCTGGCTGACATCTCCCGGATCGGCGATACCCCCGCATTCCATGGGTTTGATACGTTCCGTTGCGGATTGCTTGGCCCAATCCGTGCCACTGATGAGCGTATGAGTGCCAGGGATCTGCGCATATTCCATTGTTCTTCCTTTCAAGCCGGTGAGCTTTGTGTGTGGTTTGGGAGGAGGCGGCACCGGGCATGGTGTCGTGACCGGCCGGATCAGGCATGTTCGGCCGGCGGGTGTCAGGCCATTGGTGGTGGTCTGGCTAGGGTGGGCGCGAGGCGGAATACTCGCGTCCGCCCACACCCTACGCGTCGCATACGGGATATGAGACGTGTTTCACGTTCGCACGGGGGCGGAAAGGAGAATGAGCATGAGTCACGTGGCTCAGGGGCCTGTTGAAAGGGCGGTGGGTGATGAGTGGGCGGGGTGGTCTGTCCAGGATCGGGCTCGGCTTGATGTGCTCGGGGCGGTCTGGCGGCGTCGGGAGGTCCTCGAGGAGGAGTTCGGGGAGTTCCCGGCCAGCTGCCACGTCTTGTATGGGCTTGACGGGGATTGTCCCGTTGTTGATCCGGTCACGGGATGGCGTATTGCCTGGTGCGGGTTTTTCCTGGTCTGGCAGGCGCCGCGGCGCAAGACCCGGCCCGGAGACTGGGTCGGCGAGGATGCCTTGGATCTAGACGAGCACGTCGGCTTCGCCCTGGAAGACGACCAGATCCACCTGCAGGCGGCCGGGGAGGTGCCGGCGTGGGGCATCACCGGATTCCATCTCCGTCTCCAGGCCGGCCGTCACGACCCGTCCGGGCAGGTCGAGCTCGAGCTTTCTCACGGGCAGGTGGCCCGCGTCCTGGGCCTGCTCTGGCCGGCCGTCACCGCCCGCGCCGGCCAGACCGGTTGGCTGGGTGTGGAGGCGACGACCTCCTACCCTGCTGACCCGGCCAGCCGCGCCAGGATCGATTTCACTTGTCCTCGGATCATTAGCCCGGTGGCGGCCCGCACCAGTCGATGGGGCAAACCATGACGACAAGGCGCCGCCGGCGGCGCGAGCCGGATTGCTACTGCCACACCTGCGCTCGGTGGTTCCATCATTTGGGTATTGCTTCGCATCGTGCTTTGGCTCATCGTGAGCTTGGCAGGGATTGCACGATCACTTATTCCACGGGTGCGATTCGCACGCATCGTTACAGCGGTAGGGGTCGGTCATGAGCGCCGCGAGGCCGGCGCCGTCCGTTTCGGCCCGGTATTCGCCGGCCAGGCAGGTCGCCACGGCCAGGGCGGAGACCAGCGGCGTCACACTAGCGGTGTCGGGGTGCCAGCCGTGTAGAAGTTTATTTTTCGTTTCATATTCGTTCTGATTTTAAGGAGTAGTTAATGTTCACTGGGAATGATTCTCTCGGTCCGCTTCGCCGGCTACGGTCGGCCTCCCCTCCTGGTGGAGTGCGAAGTCGTGTGCCGATCGGTCGCTTAGTGACCGGGTTCGTGCTTGTTATGGTGACGATGATGTGTGCTGTGGTTCTCATGGTGAGTTTGCTTACTTTATGGTATGTCATACCTGTTTATGCGCGTTCTTTTTTCGTCACTGTGCTTGCCTTGTGGTGGGTGTTTCCCAGGTTGGTCAGGTGGACTCGTGTCGAGTGGGCGGTCATCCGCGGCCGCGGCCCGGTCCAGGCCGGGTCCGTCCGGTCCCGGTCGGCCGTTCGGGCTGAGCGCGGCGGCGATGATCGTGGTGAGGGGGCGGGATCGTGACTGCGCGCGTCGTCGATCCGGTCCGGCGCGGCGAGTTCGGGCTGCGTCGTGCCGTGCCTGCCTCCGGCTCGAGCGGGGTGTGCGGTGTGCGGGGCCGGTCCGCACGGTGCCCTCGGTCTCGACATGCGGGGGTGCTGGGGTGTGGGGGTATCGGGCGATGAGTGTGAGGGCGATGACGTGGGTGTGGGGGTTGGAGGAGCTTCCACAGAAGGAGACGCTGGTGTTACTGGCGCTGGCGGATCAGGCGAATGACGAGGGGCTGTGCTGGCCGAGGTTGGATACTTTGGCGCCTAAGTCACGGATGTCGGTTCGTTCGGTCAAGCGGGCGGTGGCTTTCCTGCGTCGGGCGGGTCTGGTGGAGACAACGATCCGGTCCAGTCAGGAGGGGCGACGGGGCAACGTCTACCGGTTGATGGTCGGGGCGGAGTACTGCCCGTCAGATCTGCAAAGGGCCAATCTGGCCCCTTGCGGGGAGCCTGTGGATAACTCTCCTGTGGAAAACCCGGATATGCCGCGTCAGGACTGCAAAGGGCCAATCTGGCCCTTAGCGGGTGAGGAGTCGCAAGGGGCCAAGGGTGGCCCCCTGCTAGGGGCCACCCTTGGCCCCTTGCTTCCTTATAGGGATTTTGAACCATCAATAGAACCACCAACCAACCAGGCCGGGTCGGACCCGCCGCCCGGCCCGGGTGGTGTGGATGGTGATCCTGCCCCAGCCTCGCCTCCCGGTTCGGGCCGCCGCCCGGCCCAAACCGGGACGCGCGGGAGGCGCTCGGCGTCCTCGGGGTCCTTGTCAGGCGCCGCGGATTGGGGGTTGCTGGGGGCGTGTCTGCCGAGGCCGATGCGGGCGCTGTTGACCGAGCGGGCCGCGGCGCGGGTGACGGGCTTGTTGGGCCGGGCCCAGGCCGCGGGGTGGACGCGGGCTGAGATCCATCGCGTCTTGAACGGCAATCCCCTACCGGATCAACTCGTCAACGGGGCTGGGCTGGTCATTCATCGGGTCGGGGAGATCGCCTCGACGCCAGCGCCGGCGTCACGGCGGTCATGGCCAGCCCCGACGCCGAGCGGCCCGCCTGTCAGCGGTGACAGTGGTCCGCCGTTGAGCCAGGAGGATCTGGCCGTGGTGAGGGGGCGGATTCAGCGGAATCCGTGTCTGCCGAAGAGGCTGCGCGCCTCGATGCTGGCCCGCCTGGAGCAGCCCGGTTCTGCCGCAGCGCCTGACAAGGACCCCGAGGACGCCGAGTGCGGGGGTCGTGAGGAGGCTCCGTCCTCGCCTGGTGTGGACTGGGCTGGTGGGGAGCGTGCGTCGTGACGGCGAGGATGGGCGCCTATGTGCTGGGCCAGGTCCGGGATGTGCAGGCCGCGGCTGATTTGCTGGTGTTGGCGTTGTTGGCCACGCATGCCGATCCGGCGGGCGAGGTGGTCATGACGTGGGACGAGCTAGCGGGTCGAGCTCACGTCTCGCATACGACGTTGTCACGGGTGCTGACTCGCCTGGAGGAGGCCGGGTTCCTGCGCCGGTCGCGGTGGTCGTTCGGCCGTCAGCGGGGAGCAACCCGGTATCGACTGGATCCTGGCCTCCTTCCCCCACCCGAGGATGATCGGGATCACACACGTTTCGATTTGGAAGTTTCAAATCGGCACTCCCCTGCCATGTGCGTGAATCGCGTCACTAACCCTGCTGGAGTGGTGTCGATGGAGGATTGCCTGTCGGCGGAAGGCGGGCGCCGGTTGATCCGGGCAGCGTCGTCGGAGGGGTGGTCGGGTCCGTCGAGTGAGTTGTTGGGGCGTGTGGCGGAGTTCGAGGCGCGGGCCCGGTTGGGATGGATCGCGCGGCGGCGCCGGGCGATGGGGTTTGAGGAAGCAATCGCTGATATTGCGGGACATGTGTGGGAGGTGGTGCGTGAGTGTGCGGATAAAATCGTGGCTGCAGACAATCCGTGGGGGTTTGTGACGTCGATCGTGATGAAGCGGGTTGCTCGCGCTGATCAGGGTGTGGGTGTCGAGCTGGCGGTCGAGGAGGTCGGGGATGCGGCGGTTTCGTTGGATTATGAGCATGGGGTGGGGACTGTGTTGCTTGAGGAGTTGTTGTCGGCGTCGTGGTGCGGGCCGCATCAGGTGTTTGTCCATCGTCTTGTGGATTATGGGATTCCTCAGGGTTTGGCGTGGAGGGGGACACGGCGCATGGTGGAGATCGCCGCGACGTGCGGGGATCGGGAGCGGATCACTCGGGCGCGGGCTGACGAGGAGGTGGCGTGCATGGGGATCTCGCCGGTGGCGGCGGGGGCGTGGATGTCATTGATCGTGGGGAGTCGGAGGGGTGGTCCGGGCTCGTCGTTCATCTTGCGTGTGGCGGCTGGCGGGAGCGGGGTCACCGAGGATGAGGATCGTCGGTTCACGCTGTTGGCCAGGGAGGTGGTCGCGTCGCCGGCGCGGGCGAGGTCAGGCTCCTTTGGCGGCGTGGGCTCAGAGACAGCGACAAACCGCGGGCGGGCTGGGAGGGGTTAGGCTTCTTGCCATTTGGATAGGGCGGCTGTGGCGGTCAGCTCGGCTTTCCATAGGCGGGCGCCGGCGGGTGCGTTTTGTCTGGCGTCGTGGGCGTCGTCGTAGTCGAAGAAGAGGGTCTGGCCGGCGGCTGGGGTGGCGAAGGGTGGCAGGCCGTCGGTTGTGAGGATCCAGACGGGGGTGGTGGTGACGTCGACGTCGCGGGGCAGGGACATGGTGTCACCGGCGCTTTCTGCGCGTGCGGGGGTGGGTGGCGCCGTCGGGGTCGATGGCGATGGTCCAGGAGCCGTCCTGGTCAGTGACGGTGACAGTGATCGGGCGGTCGAGGTGGCGTGCCCAGGCGGCGATGTGGTGCTGGACCGCGGCGCGGTCGGCGTCGAGGTCGGTGGTGGGGAGCGTGCGGGTTAGTCCGGCCAGGGTGATCGTGACGATGTCGTCGGCGATGACGGCGGCGCCGGTCGGCCATGCGTCCATGACTATCTCCTTGTGGTGGGATGCACGTTCGTCTGGCATGTGCGTGGGGTCGGGCACATGTCCGGGTGAGGAAAGGAGGGCTGCGGCATGGATGTCGAGGCGGCGAATCCGTGGCTGTCTGCGTGCCAGACGCCCGCCGAGGCGGCCGAGGCAGCCGGGTCGGATGTGGCAGTTCCGGTGTGGGGTTTTGATCCGGGGATTCCGGTGGCTGGGACGGGCTATCTCCCCGTGGTCGCGTCGCCGGCGCGCGCGGGGGTGTGTCTGGTGGGCGCGCATGGCGGTGCGGGGTGCAGCACGTTGGCGCGGCTGTCCGGGCTCGAAGACGGGGAGCGGGCGTGGCCGGCGTCGTCGGGGAGGGCGAACGCGGTGGTGATCGTGGCGCGTACGCACGCGCATGGTTTGGAGGCGGCGCGGGACGCGGCGATGCGCTATTACGCCGGGCAGATCGGGGGTGTGGCGTTGATGGGGTTGGTGCTGGTGGCTGATGCTCCTGGTCGCCGTCTGCCTGGGGTGCTGGCGTCGGCGGCCGATCTGGTGGCGGGTGCCTATCCGGCGTGCTGGCGCGTGGGGTGGGTGGAACGCCTCAGGGATGGGACGCATCGGTGTGGTGAGAGGCTTCCCGCGCGAACCGCGCGGGTGATCGAGGAGCTGGCCGGGCTCTCTACGGAAAGGAAATAGAGCGATGTTCAACTTGGTGACTTCTGTGATCGCGGCGCCGCCGCCGGTCAAGCCGGTGCCGCCTCCCGGGGCTGACAAGATCAGCCAGTTGATTAACTGGGCGGCGTGGATCGTCACTGCGTTGGGCGTGGTGGGGATCATCCTGGTGGGCGCCTATCTGATGTTCCGCAATGACCGTGGTGAGGGATCGAACGCGACGACGAAGCTCGGATCGGTTTTGGGCGGGCTCATCCTGGTCTCGGCGGCGTCGGCGATCGTGGGGTTGCTGGTATGAGGCGGCGTGAGAGCGAGAATGAGACCCGTGTACGCGGCGGGGACGATGAGTCCGTTTGGACGGGGCGTCTGGCGATCGGCGCGGGGCTCTTGTTCGTCCTGATCGCGGCGGGCGTGGCGATCTCGGTGATGACCTGGCGGGATGGTCGGACCACCAAACCGGGGCACCAAGCGGCGGTGACGGCCTCGAGCAGGAGTGCCTATACGTCGCTGTGCGGGGTGTCGGCTCGTGACTTTGACAAGCCCACCGCGGATTTTCCCGCGCATGCGAGGGTGTTGGGGTCGGGGGCGCGGATCGCCGAGTTGGGCGGGGTCGGTCCGTGTCGCGTGGCGGGCGATATCCCGAGGGGTTACGTGTTCTCGCCGAAGGGGGCGACGTTGGCCGCTCTCAATTACGTCTCGCTGCTGTCCAGGGGCGGTGGGCGCTTGGCCGAGGTGATGGCGGCTTTGCAGGTGCCGGGACCGGGGACGGATGTCATGGTGGCCGATGCCCGACGTCGTCCGCCAGCTGCGGAGCGGCAGGCGACGGTGAAGGGGTTCAAAGTCGTCACGACGGCCAGCGCAGGCGAGGTCCGCGTCGCCGTGGCGGTGGAGTTCCCGTCGAATCCCGAGGCGCTGGTGGCGTGGTCGGTGACGGTGAGGTGGCGTGACCACGATTGGAAGGTTGAGCCGATGGACACCGAAACTGGGTGGGAGATGAGCCCGGTGAAGAATCTGACTCGTGAGGGTTTCACCTCGTGGGGTTTTTAGCAGAGCGAAAGAAGTAGGAGTAGGGGTATGCCGTCGTTTTCGGAGTGTGGGATCAGTCCTGTCTGCTGGGCGAAGGGTTGGTTGGCCGGCGGGGTGAAAGCCGTCGCGGAGTCGGTTGTGGACATGGTCGCTTCCGCGATCGCCACAGCGACGGAGAGCGTGTTGAGTTTCATGGCCAAGGCGTTGGTGTCGATGGGCGGCGCGAATGTCGGCGCCTCCCCGTCCGTGTCGTGGCTGCAGAGCAATCTGCACTGGTTGACCTCGATCCTGGCGCTGGTCTCGGTCCTGGCCGCCGGAGGGATGATGATCTGGCATCAGAGGGGCTCGCCGGTCAGGGACCTCGCCCGGTCGCTGGCCACGCTGGTCGTCGTCTCGGCCGCCGGGGTCACAGCCATCAATCTGGCTACCACGGCTGCCGACCAGTTCTCGTCCTGGCTGCTGAGCCGGTCGGACGGGATGGAGACGTTGGCGGGCAACATGACCCTCTTCTTGGCCGCGGCCGGCGGTCTGGGCGCCTTCCTAATCATCATTCTGGGGCTTTTCTCCATCGTCGGCGGCCTCATCCAGGTGGGTCTTCTCATAGTCAGAACGATCTTTCTGCAGTTGATGGCAGGGGTCTTCCCTTTGTCGGCGTCGGCGACGAACACCGACTGGGGACGGCAATGGTTCCAGAAATCGGTCTCTTGGATCGTCGCTTTCGTCGCCTACAAGCCGACGGTGGCGATCATATTCTCATTCGGACTGCGGATGCTTAAAACGTCCGGCGTCGATGTGAAGACACTCAATGAGAAGATCAAGGATATCTGCAATGTGGATAACCCGACATCGGATGACTATGCGAAGTGTATTGAAAAGCATCCGAAGGAATTCAGTCATTTGAAGTCTGATCTGATGGAGAATCTCACGGGATTTCTTCAGGGGCTCATTTTCCTTTTGCTGTCGGTTCTCGCCTTGTCGGCCATCATGAAGTTCATCGTCCCCGCGGTGGGTGCCCTGTCGTCGGGCAGCGGTGGGGCGTTGATGGGCGCGGCGGGCGCTGCCGGGGGGATGGCGATCGCCGGCGGGTCGCAGCGGGCCTCTCGTGGCGGGTCCGGCGC
>NZ_KE951471.1 GCF_000466165.1 Actinobaculum sp. oral taxon 183 str. F0552 | reverse complement strand
TGCAAGGCGGGCGGGCCCCGGCGCGGGGCCGGCCGTGCGAATCCGCGCGAAGCGGCCGACGCAGACCCTCGGGACGCGAACGGCGGGAGCCCGCGCGATGCGGGCGGACAGAGGCCGGCCAGCGGCCCGTCGCGCCGACGCGGCAAGGCTGCAGGGGAGGAGGGGGCCGGCCGCGGGGCCGTCCGGCCGAGCGCGCCCTCTGGGCCGGCGGCCCCTTCCGGTCGAGGGGAGCGGCCGGCGGGGCTCGTCGTCGAGGAGGTCGAGGCCACGCGCCCCGCGTGGGCCGAGCGCGTCAGGGCTCGCATCCCCGGGCGGGAGTCGGCGCCGTCCGAGCTGTCCGCCAGGCGCCGGGAGCGCCGCGCGGAGAGGAGGAGGATCCTCACCCGGCGCTGGTCCGTCGCCGGGGCGTGCGCCGCGGTCGCGGTCCTGCTCGTCTGGGTCGTCGGCTTCAGCCCCTTCCTGGCCTTCCGCTCGGGAGACGTCGAGGTCAGCGGGGAGGCGGCGGGCTCCGTGCCGTCGAAGGACGTCGGCAGGGCCCTCGACGGCTTCGACGGAACGCCCCTCGTCCGCCTGGACGCGCGAGCCGCCGAAGCCGCGGTCAAGAAGGCCGTGCCACAGGTCAAGAGCGCCGACGTCTCCCGGAGGTTCCCCCACGGCCTGTCGGTGAGGGTGACCGCCCGCACGCCGGTGGCCTGCCTGCAGGCGTCGCAGGGGTGCACGGCCGTCGACGCCGAAGGGGTGCGCCTGAGCCTGCCGCAGGCGACGACGGCCAAGCTCCCCAAGCTCAGACTCGGCGGGACGGACGCCGCCCGCGCCGCGAAGGCCATGGCGACGGTCCTCGCCGTGCTCGACCAGCCGATTCGGCAGGCAGTCGACACCGTCTCGATCGACGGCACCGACCAGGTGTCCTTCACCCTCCGATCCGGCGCCACGGTCGTGTGGGGAGTGGCCAGGGACAACGAGCGCAAGGCCGCGGTCCTGAGAATACTGCTCAAACAGGAAGCCAAGAAGTACGATGTCTCGGCCCCCAACGCCCCGGTCACGGAGTGACCGCGGCCCTGCCCGGCACGGCGCCCGGCCCCTGCGCGCCCACTCCGCCCGCCGTTCGGGCCCGGCCCCGACCCATCCGCAGGTCGTTGACGGCCGAGGACTCCTCCGGTCCCGCGTCACTGCGGCGGGATCCACGCCGCTCTCCGGCCGGCGTGGAGGGGACCCGTCGGCCGTCCGCGCC
>NZ_KE951470.1 GCF_000466165.1 Actinobaculum sp. oral taxon 183 str. F0552 | reverse complement strand
GTTCGGTGGGAGAAGTCGTTCGCGGCTCAGCCGGCGGTGTTCGCCAAGGGTGCGTCGTTTACGTGTTCGGCTGATTTGTCGGGTGTGCCGGTGCGTACCGGTGAGTCGGGCAGTACTCATCAGGACACGGCGTCGGTTGAGGCTGATGGGGCGATCTCGGGTCTGCACACTTCTGACACCGATCCCTACAACGCACACCGCCCACCCGAACCGGGCATTTCGGTGGACAAGAAGGACAAGGCGGGCAATGCCGCTGACACGGCCGATGCCGGCCCGCTCCTTGCCCGCGGTCAGACCGATCTGGTGTTCACGGTGAGGAATTCGGGCGCCGACCCGCTCAAGGGCGTTGAAGTGGTCGATGAGACCACGACCGATTCCGGCACGGTGGAGTCGATGCAGTGCACGTTCCCGGGTGAGAACGCTCCGACCGCCGGCGTCTACGACGCCAAGGCCAAGAAGTGGACGGTCAAGTGGGCCGCCTCCTTCGGGCAGAACCCCAAGACCTTCGCGGTGGGAGGCAGCTTCGGCTGCACCGCCCGCCTGACCGGCGTCGCCGCAACCGTCCACACCGACAAGGCGATCACCTCGGCTACGGGTGCGTTGTCGGGCAAGGGCGTCAAGGATGAGAATCCCTACAACGCCAAGCCGCCCTCGCCCAAGGTGTCCATCGTCAAGAAGGACGCGGCGGGCAACGACGCCAACACCGGCCCGGTGAATCTGCTCGGGAAGAACTTGGACTCCGACGGAAAGGGTTCGACCGACCTCAAGTTCACGGTGACCAATCCGGGCACCGAGGATCTCAAGCAGGTCGTGGTGACGGATGCGACGTCGGGTTCGGGGACGGTGGAGTCGATGGCCTGCACGTTCCCGAGTGAGAACGCTCCGACGAAGGGCGTCTACGACGCGGCGTCCAAGAAGTGGACGGTCAAGTGGGACGCCTCGTGGAAGGACGCCGATCCGGCCGCCTTCGCCGCCGGGGCGAGCTTCCCGTGCACGGCCAAGCTCACCGGCGTCACCGCCGATCAGGTTCACACGGACACCTCGTCCGTGGAAGGCGTGGGCTACGGCAGCGGAAAGAACGTCAATGCGGAGGATCCGTATAAGGCGAAGGTTCCGCCGCGTCCGTCGATTGATATTGAGAAGGCGGATGAGTCGGGGCGTGATGCCGATACGGCGGGGGAGTCGGCTATGCTTCCCAATGGTTCGACGCGGTTGTCCTTCACAGTGAGGAATACGTCGGGCGAGGCCGAGAAGAACGTGGTCGTCAAGGATGTGGTGGCCAAGGGCGGGAAGGTGTCGAATCTTTCGTGTACGTTCCCGGATGGT
>NZ_KE951469.1 GCF_000466165.1 Actinobaculum sp. oral taxon 183 str. F0552 | reverse complement strand
CCCGCTCCCGTCCGCCTGGGCCACGGCACCGCCACCGGGCGCCTGCCCGATGCGCGGGCGCCCGGTGCGGCCGCCGGTCCAGAACGCCTCCGCCCCGCAGGCCCGCCCGGATGCGCGGCTGTAGAATCGTCCTCATGCCGGGTCTCATCAGGCGTGAGGACATCGACGAGGTCCGTTCGCGAACGCGCATCGAGGACGTCGTCTCCCAGTACGTCTCCCTGCGCCCGGCGGGGGCCGACTCCCACAAGGGCCTGTGCCCCTTCCACGACGAGAAGACCCCGTCCTTCCACGTCCGTCCGAGCGTGGGGCGCTGGCACTGCTTCGGTTGCGGCGAGGGGGGCGACGTCATCTCCTTCGTCGAGAGGATCGAGCGCATCCCGTTCGTCGAGGCCGTCGAGCTCCTGGCGCGCAAGGTCGGGGTGGATCTGCGCTACGAGGACTCCGGGCGCGCCGAGCGGCGCCCGGACGGCCCCGCCCGCCACAGGCTCGTCGACGCCCACCGCGTCGCCCTCGACTTCTACGTCCGGCACCTGGCGAGCGACGAGGCCGAGCCGGGGAGGCGGATGCTCGCCGAGCGGGGATTCGACGAGGAGGCCCTCGCCCGGTACAGGATCGGCTACTCGCCCGCCTCCTGGGACGGCCTGTTGACCGAGCTGCGCCGCCACGGATTCACGGAGGGGGAGATAGCCGCCTCCGGTCTGGCGAGCCGGGGGAACCGGGGTCTCTACGATCGCTTCCGCGGCCGTCTCATGTGGCCGATCGCCTCGATGACGGGCGACCCGATAGGCTTCGGCGCGCGGCGCCTGGGCGAGGAGGACCGCGGCCCGAAGTACCTCAACACCCCCGAGACGGCGATCTACAGGAAATCGCAGGTTCTCTACGGGCTGGACATGGCCAGGAAGGCCATCTCCAGCCAGCGCCGGGTCGTCGTGGTCGAAGGCTACACGGACGTGATGGCCGCCCAGCTGGCGGGCGTGGAATGCGCCGTCGCCACGTGCGGGACGGCGTTCGGCGCCGAACACGTGCGGATCGTGCGCCGCCTCATAGGGGACCGGGCCGACCCCGCGGCCGGGGTCATGCTCGCCGACGGCAGCGCCTACGGGGGCGAAGTCGTCTTCACCTTCGACGGCGACGCCGCCGGGCAGAAAGCCGCACTCAAGGCCTTCCAGGAGGACCAGTCCTTCGCCGCGCAGACCTTCGTGGCCGTCGCGCCCGAGGGCATGGACCCCTGCGAGCTGCGCATGTCCCACGGGGACGCGGCTGTTCGCAACCTCGTCGCCTCCCGGCGTCCCCTCTTCGAGTTCGCCATCCAGTCCGTGCTCGCCGGCGTCTCCCTGGCCACGGCCGAGGGGCGCACCGCCGGGCTGCGGGCGGCCGCTCCGATGGTCGCCTCCATTCGCGACAGGGTGCTGCGCGGCGAGTACACGCGCCAGCTGGGGGGCTGGCTCGGCATGGACGAGGCCACCGTGCGCCAGGCGGTGGCCTCGGCGGCGCGGAGCGGCGGAGGGCCCCGGCGGGTCGAACCGGCC
>NZ_KE951468.1 GCF_000466165.1 Actinobaculum sp. oral taxon 183 str. F0552 | reverse complement strand
CACCGGGCGCCCGCGCATCGGGCAGGCGCCCGGTGGCGGTGCCGTGGCCCAGGCGGACGGGAGCGGGGCCGGCGCCGGGGCGGCTCAGTTCCTGAGGAATCCGCACAGCCGGGAATGCCATTGGCGTGCCGACTGGTCGGTCAGGGAGGCGACCTGGTCGACGATCACGCGCAGCCGCCCCGATTCGTCGCGGGCCTTCCAGGCTTCGAAGAAGTGCGGCTCGAGGGCGCGGGGGTTCTCGACGAGGGCGTCGACGAGGTCGAAGAGCACGGTCCTCTGCTCGTAATACCGGGGCTCGCTCTCCCGAGGCAGCATGACGTAGGTGACGGCGAGGCCCTTGAGCAGGGCGATCTCGGCCCGCGTCCGCTCGGGGACGACGACGTCGCCCGCGTACCGCCGCAGGGGCCCCGGCCCGTGGGCCGCGATCGTCGCCTCGCACACGCTGGAGACGAAGCGCCCGATGAGGTCGCTCGAGAGGTCCTTGACGGCGGCGAGCTGCGGGTAGGTGCCCTCGAAGTGGGCGGGCCAGGCCTCCTCCCCCAGGAGCCTGTCGAGGGCGTCGCCCAGCGCCGCCCCGTCGGCGAGGCCGTACCAGGCGGTGGTGTCGGCGACGACGCGCTCCTGCTCGGCCGGATCCCACAGGGCCGAGGCGTCGATGAGGCCGCGGACGACGCCGTCTTCGACGTCGTGGACCGAGTAGGCGATGTCGTCGGCGAGGTCCATCATCTGGGCTTCGATGCACCGCTCGGCTCCCCGACCCGCCCGTATCCACGAGAAGACGTCGCGGTCCTCGTCGTAGACGCCGAATTTCGGCGAGGTGCTGCCGTCGGGGCGGGTCGGCCCCCTGCCCGGCCCCCACGGGTACTTGACGACTGCGTCCAGGGTGGCGCGGGTGAGGTTCAAGCCGACGGGGCGGCCGCCGGGAGACGTCCGTTTGGGCTCGAGCCGGGTGAGGATCCGCAGAGTCTGGGCGTTGCCCTCGAACCCGCCGCAGGGTTCGGCCACCTCCGCCAGGGCGCGTTCGCCGTTGTGCCCGTAGGGAGGGTGTCCGAGGTCGTGGGAGAGGCAGGAGGTCTCGACCACGTCGGGGTCGGCGCCGAGGTTGGTGGCCAGGGCGCGCCCGATCTGGGCGACCTCCAGGGAGTGGGTGAGACGGGTCCGGATGAAGTCGTCGGACTCGGGGCCGAGCACCTGGGTCTTGGCGCCCAGCCTGCGCAGCGCGGAGGAGTGGAGGACCCGTCCTCGGTCGCGTTCGAACTCGGTTCTGCTCGGGTCTTTGTCAGGCTCGGCCACCCACCGTTCGTGTGCGTCCATGGCGCCACCATACCCGCGAGCGCCGCGGGCCGGCCACCGTTCGGGCGCCGGATCGCCGGGCGCCCGCTCGCCGGCGGTGTCGGCGGCGCAACCGGGCTCCCCGTCTCAGCCGCCGGAGACGGCGATCTCGGCCTGGGCGACCCTTTCCCGCTGGGCGGGCGTGAGGCTGCGCGAATCGAGCCAGCCCTCGGGCAGGCGCGGCCTTTTGGGGCGTCCGGCCCGTCCGCGGGGCCCGGTTGCGGCGTCGGGGTGGGGTTGGGCGAGGTCGAGCGCGTCGAGCCGGGAACGGAGCTCCTCGAGCGTGGAGACCAGGGAGAGCTCGGCGCGGGCCCGTCCCCCGACGGAGAAACCGCGCAGGTACCAGGCCGTGTGCTTGCGCATCTCCCTGAGGGCCCGACGCTCGTCGCCGTTGAAGTGCTCGACGGACAGCTCCGCGTGGCGGAGGATGGCAGCCGCGACCTCGGCCAGGCCCGGGCGGGCCCTGACGGGCGAGCCGTGCATGGCGGCGGCCAGGTCCCTGAAGAGCCACGGCCGTCCCTGGCAGCCGCGGCCGATCGCCACGCCTGCGCATCCGGTCGCCGACATCATGCGCCGGGCGTCCTCCGCCTCGAAGACGTCCCCGTTGCCGAACACGGGCAGGCCGGTCGCCTGGACAAGCTCGCCGATCGCCTCCCACCGCGCACGCCCCGCGTAGTGCTGGGCGGTCGTGCGCGCGTGGAGGGTGAGCCCCGCGATCCCCTCCTCGCCGGCGATCCGAGCCGCGTCCATGAACGTGGGGTGCTCCTCGTCGATGCCGATGCGGATCTTGGCGGTCACGGGGATCTCGAAGTCCCGCGAGGCGCTGGCCCGCCGGGCGGCTGTCACGGCCGCCGCGACGATTTCGGCGAAGAGGTCGAGTTTCCACGGGAGGGCGGACCCTCCGCCCCTGCGCGTCACCTTGGGGGCGGGGCATCCGAAGTTGAGGTCGACGTGGTCGGCCAGGCCTTCGCGGACGAGCATGTCCACGGCTGCGGCCGTCGTCGCCGGTTCGACGCCGTACAGCTGGATCGAGCGGACCGGGTCGTCGGGGTCGGGTTTGACCATGTTCACGGTCTCGGCCTTGCCTTCGACGAGGGCGCGGGCGGTCGTCATCTCGCACACCCACAGCCCCGCGGGGGCGAACGCGCCGGGCGGCTGGGAGCGCCCAGCCGGATCGACCCCCGCCTCGGCGAGCCCCCTCTCGGCCTCCTCGCGGCACAGCCGCCGGAAGGGCGGGTTCGTCACCCCGGCCATGGGGGCGAGCATGACCGGCGTCCCCAGGACGAGGTCCCCCAGACGGACGCCGGGGCCGGCCTCAGCCATGGGCGTCGTCGTCCGCCGGGGCGTCCTGCGCCGCGTGGGCTCCGCGTTTCGCCCGGGCGGCCGGCGGCCGGCCGTCC
>NZ_KE951467.1 GCF_000466165.1 Actinobaculum sp. oral taxon 183 str. F0552 | reverse complement strand
CTGCCCGGGCTCGACCGCCTGCGGTCCCCGCTCCTTCGCCCGCCGTCCCCCCGGGTGCGCAGTCGCGGCCGCAGGCCGGCGCCGCGCCGTCCACGCCCTCCCCCGCGGCCGCGGAATCCGAACCGGGTGGCTACGTCACGCCGATCGTCAGGAAGTACGCCAGGGAATTGGGCGTGGACCTCGCCTCGGTCGCCGGAACCGGTGTCGGCGGCAGGATCCGCCGACAAGACGTCGACGAAGCCGCCCGCCGGGCCGAAGCCGCGCGCCAAGCGGAGGAGGCCCGAAAAGCCGAGGAGGCGCGGAAAGCGGAAGGCCCAGCGCCGGCCGGAATGGCCGGACCGGCCAGAGCGCCGGCGTCCACGCCGTCCCCCGAGGCGTCCCGACTGCGCGGCACCACTCAGAAGCTCAGCCGTCTGCGCCAGGTGATCTCCGAGCGCATGGTCCAGTCCCTTCAGACCTCGGCACAGCTGACGACGGTCGTAGAGGCCGACGTGACGCGGATCGTCGCCCTCCGCAACGCCAAGAAGGAGGAGTTCCAGGCCAAGACCGGCGCGAAGCTGACCTTCCTGCCCTTCTTCGTCAAGGCCGCCGTCGACGCGCTGAAGTCGCACCCCAAGATAAACGCCTCGATCGAGGGCAAGAGCGTCCACTACTGGGACCACGAGCACGTCGGCATCGCCGTGGACGCCCCCAGGGGCCTCATGGTCCCCGTCATCCGCGACGCCGGGGACCTCAACATCACCGGCATCGCCAAGTCGATCGGCGACCTGGCCGCCCGCACCCGCAGCGGAGACGTCAAGCCGGAGGAGCTGTCGGGTTCGACCTTCACGGTCACGAACACCGGCTCGGCCGGAGCCCTCTTCGACACGCCGATCATCAACCAGCCCGAGGTGGCGATCCTCGGAGTGGGGACGATCGTCAAGCGTCCCGCGGTCGTGCGCGACGCCGACGGCAACGAGACCATAGGCCTGCGTTCGATGGTCTACCTGGCGCTGAGCTACGACCACCGTCTCGTGGACGGCGCCGACGCCGGCCGCTACCTCTCCGAGCTGAAGGGACGCCTGGAAGGCGGCGACTTCGAGTCGGACCTGGGCATCTGACCCGCGCGGGCGGGGCGGGCGCCCCACCCGCTCGCAGACGGAGCGCCGAGCATTGGCCAAACCCCCGCCATCCGTTAGAATCACCTCGGGCGCCGAGGCGGAAGGACGAAAATGGCGAAGGACGGGGGCTCGAAGAAAGCCCCGAAGAAACAGCGCTGGTACAAAGTGCTCGGCGAAGCCTACAGGGTCGCCAAGCGCACCTACCCCTGGGCCCGTTGGGCGCTTCTCGGCGCGGCGGCTGCGGGGGCGGCCATCGGCGTCGTTCCGGCCATCGCCACGGGGCGGTGGATCACATGGGGGATCTTCGCGGTCCTCTTCGCCTTCATCCTCCCCATGATCACGCTCACCCGCATGGTCCGCACGGCCAGCTACAAGCAGATCGACGGCATGCCGGGCGCCGTCTCCGCCGTCCTCGACCGCATCAGACGGGGATGGACGGTCCAGGCCGAGCCCGTCCGCTTCAACGCCCGCAGCCAGGACATGGTCTTCCGCGCCATCGGACGGCCGGGGATCGTGCTCATCACCGAGGGGCCGACGCCCCGGGTCGAACGCCTCGTCGCCGAAGAGCGGCGGGCCATCAAGCGCGTGGCGCCCAACGCCCCGGTCCACGTCATCAACGTCGGTAACGACGAGGGCCAGACGCGGCTGATCGACCTCAACAAGGCAATGAGACGGCTCCCCCGCGGCATCACCAGCCAGGAGGTCGCCGCTCTGGCGCGCCGCCTGGAGGCCCTCAGCCAGAAGTCCCTGCCCATCCCCAAGGGGATCGACCCCTACAAGGCGCGCCCCGATCGCCGGGCCATGCGCGGCAAGTGATCCACCAAGCCGAAACACGCCTGAAACGCGAGGGACCTTCCAGGGAAACCCGCCGGCGGTAGCCTTGTGTCGGCCGCGGGAGACGACTCGCGGACGATGGTAAGGAGTACGAATGTTTTCCACTGCCGACGAAGCCGTCGCGTTCACCCGGGATCGGGACGTCAGGTTCATCGACGTCCGATTCTGCGACCTGCCCGGCGTCATGCAGCATTTCACCATCCCGGTGGACGCCTTCAAAGACGACGTCTTCACCGACGGCCTCATGTTCGACGGCTCGTCCATCCGGGGGTTCCAGGCGATCCACGAGTCCGACATGAAGCTCGTCCCCGACGTCGCCTCCGCCTTCGTCGATCCGTTCCGGTCCGAGAAGACCCTCGTCATGAACTTCTCCGTCGTCGACCCCTTCACCGACGAGGTCTACGCCCGCGACCCCCGCAACATCGCGCAGAAGGCGGAGGACTACGTGCGCTCCACGGGCATCGCCGACACCGTCTACTTCGGCGCAGAAGCGGAGTTCTACGTCTTCGACGACATCCGCTTCCACTCCGACGTGCACTCGTCGTTCTACTCCGTCGACTCCGACGAGGGATGGTGGAACACCGATCGCCAGGAGCCGGGGGGCAACCTCGGCTACAAGACCCGCCTGAAGGGCGGCTACTTCCCGGTGGCCCCCAACGACCAGTACTGCGACCTGAGGGACGCCATGTGCGTGCGCATGGCCGACGTGGGCCTGAAAGTCGAACGGGCCCACCACGAAGTCGGCACGGGAGGCCAGCAGGAGATCAACTACACCTTCAGCACGCTCAAGGCGGCGGCGGACGACCTCATGAAGTTCAAGTACGTCATCAAGAACTGCGCCTGGGAGTTCGGCAAGACGGCCACTTTCATGCCCAAGCCGCTGTACGCCGACAACGGTTCGGGCATGCACTGCCACCAGTCCCTGTGGAAGGGCGGCAAGCCCCTCTTCGCCGACGAGAAGGGCTACGGCGGCCTGTCCGACCTGGCACGTTGGTACATCGGCGGCCTCCTCGCCCACGCCCCCTCCCTTCTGGCCTTCACGAACCCGTCGGTCAACTCCTACCACCGCCTCGTCCCGGGATTCGAGGCTCCCGTCAACCTCGTCTACTCGGCCCGCAACCGCTCCGCGTGCATCCGGATCCCGGTGACGGGCGCCTCCCCCAAGGCCAAGCGCCTGGAGTTCCGGGTCCCCGACCCCTCCGCCAACCCGTACCTGGCCTTCGCGGCCCAGCTCATGGCGGGCCTGGACGGCGTCAAGAACCGCGTCGAGCCGGCCGATCCGATCGACAAAGACCTCTACGAGCTCCCTCCGGAGGAGCACGCCCAGATCGCCCAGGTGCCCGAGTCCTTCGAAGACGCGCTGCGCGCTCTCGAGGACGACCACGACTACCTGACCGAGGGCGACGTCTTCACCGAGGACCTCGTCCACACGTGGATCGACTACAAGATGGAGCACGAGATCGCTCCGCTGCGCCAGCGTCCGCACCCCTACGAGTTCGCCCTGTACTTCGACCTGTAGAGCCTCGACCTGCGGGGCGGGAGCCGGTCGGGCCCCGCCCCGCACTCGTCTCCGGCAGCCTCCCCGCGAT
>NZ_KE951466.1 GCF_000466165.1 Actinobaculum sp. oral taxon 183 str. F0552 | reverse complement strand
CGTTCGCGTCTGCCGGCCCGGGGGCCTCCCGGCAGGGTACGGCGCCGTCCGACCCCGGATCGCACCGTCCCGACCCGGCGCCACCGGGGGCGTGCGCGGCTGCCCGCGAGCGGGCCTCGCGCCGTTCGCGGGCGGTGAAGACGCGCGCGAAGGACGTGCCCGGTTCGTTCAGCTGCGCGGCGAAGGCCTCGACGTCGACGACGTCGAGGCCCGTGCCGAGGATTCCCACGCCCGGGGTCACCGAGCCTTCGGGTAGAAGCCGTCGGAGCCCAGGCGAGCCGATCCGTCCAGGAGCATGGCCACCTCGTCGGCGTGGGCGCCCCCGCCGGAGAAGCGGCGGTCCTTGATGGGCTCGTACAGGCTGACGCGGCCGAGCATGGCCTCCTCGAGCAGACGCTGCCCGGCCCGGGTCCGCCCAGCCGCCCGACGCTTCCACTCCTCGACGCGGTCGGCGCCGTGGGCGCGTTCGACGGCGGCCTCGAAGGCTCCGGGGGCGGCCAGCGCCAGGAGCGCCGAGACGTGGCCGAAGCCGAGCGAGGAGATCAGGCCCGCCTTGACGCCCTCGTGCTGGAAGGGGCTGCGCGGCCAGACGAGGAAGGAGTCCTCCTCGAAGACGGGATCCATGCAGTCCAGCGCCATGTTGCCGGGGATCAGGCCGCTGGCGAAGATCTGGGTCAGGCCCGCCAGCTGGAAGAGCGCGGCGCCGCCCTTGGAATGCCCCGTGAGGGTCTTCTGGGAGACGACGTAGAGCGGGTTGCCTTCGCTGCGGCCCAGCGCCTGGGCGATCAGGGAGTGCAGTTCGGCCTCGTTGGGGTCGTTGGCGTTCGTCGACGTGTCGTGCTTGGAGACGACCGAGATGTCGTCCGCGGAGACTCCCAGGGCCGCGAGGTTGCCCGCCAGGCGCGAGTCCCGTCCGCCGCGGGCGGCGGCCAGCGCTCCCAGGCCGGGGGCCGGGATCGAGGTGTGGGCGCCGTCGGCGAAGGACTGGGCGTAGCCGACCACGGCGAGCACGGGCAGGCCGAGCTCCTCGGCCAGGTCCCCGCGGGCCAGCAGGACGGTGCCTCCGCCCTGGCCCTCGATGAAGCCGCCGCGGCGCAGGTCGCCGGCGCGAGAGTAGAAGCGCTCGGGGATGCCCTTGGCGGCCAGCGCGGCCGTGTCGGCCGTCGCGCTCATGTCGCCGAAGCCGGTCACCGACTCGATGCTGATGTCGTCGATGCCGCCGGCCACCACGAACGAAGCCTTGCCGGCGGCGATCTTGTCGACCGCCTCCTCGACCGAGACCGCGGCGGTCGCGCAGGCGCCGACCGGGTGGATCATCGACCCGTACCCGCCGACGAAGGACTGCATCGTGTGCGCGGCGATGACGTTGGCGAGCGCCTCCTGGAGGAGGTCCTGGGGGCGCTCCCGGCCCCGGAACCGGTCGATGTAGAAGCGGCGCATGGAGGTCATGCCGCCGAAGCCGGTGCCCTGGGTGGAGGCGACCTCGCTGGGGTGGACGGCCTGCAGCAGCTCGCCCGGGGAGAAGCCCGCGCCGACGAAGGCGTCCACGGTCGTCAGCATGTTCCAGATGGCCATGCGGTCGATCGACTCGATCATCGAGGCCGGGAAGCCCCAGTGCGACGGGTCGAAGCCGGTCGGGATCTGCCCGCCCACGGTGCGGGAGAGCGTCGTGCGGCGCGGCACGTACGTCAGGGCGCCGGCCTTGCGGGTGACCGTCCACTCGTCGTCGACGAGGGCGACGGTTGTCGTCTCGGGGTCGGCTTCGGCGTGCGCGCGGGCGGCGGCCTCGTCGGCGACGGTGAAGGTCACGTCCGACTCCAGGCGCACCGGCGCGATGTCGATGGACCCCAGGTCGGCCAGCGGCCCGTCGTCGATGAACGAGCGGATGCCGCAACGGGCGACGACCTCGTCGCGGTAGCGCTCGTAGACCTCCTCCTCGGGGACGAGCGCGCCGGAGGCGTCGTACCAGCCCGACTTCGGAGTGTCGTGCCAGGTGAGCAGGCCCATCATCCACGCCAGTTCGAGGACGCCCGCGGCGGTCATCTCGACGTCGCCGGAGCGCTGGATGCCCAGCTCGGCGGCGAGCCGCGTGCGCGAGGACCCCCACGGGCCCACCTCGGCCACGCCGACCACGACCACGAGGTCCTCGGGTCGGGCCGTGCCGGAGGCGAAGGCCTCGCGGGGGGCTGCGTGCTCTTCCGGCCCGTCGACGTTCGCCAGGGCGGGCACGGTGCGCGCCTCGGGCGCGGCGTCCACCGCGGGGGCGGGGAAGTCGGGGCGCAGCCGGCGCAGGTCGACCTTGTCCAGGCCGCCGGTGAAGTCGGCGACGACCGGCTCGCGCACGGCCGCCTCGCGGGCCTCGCCCGCGCACAGGCCGACCAGTTCGGCCGAGATCTCGGAGGTGTCCCACGTGCGCACGCCCGCCGCCTCGACGGCGGCCACGAGCGGGTCGTTGCGTCCCATGAGCCCGGTGCCCCGCACCCAGCCGATGATGGCGTGGGCGATGGACACGCGCCTGCCCCACCGTTCGACGGCCCACTTGTTGACGATGGCGTCGAAGGCCGCCTTGACCTCGCCGTAGGCTCCGTCCCCGCCGAAGGTTCCGCGGTTGGGCGAGCCGGGCAGGACGACGTGCAGGCGGTGGCCGACGTGGGTGTCCTCGCCGATGCGCGAAAGCCCGCCGATGAGCCGTTCGACGCCCCACAGCAGGACGCGGGCCTGGTTCTCGGCGGCCGTCCCGGCCTCCTCGAGCGATCCGGAGACCGGAGGGGCGGCGAAGGGGAAGAGGATGTCGGGGACCATGGCGGGCTTGAGGACGGTCGAGGAGGCTCCGATGGTCGCCCTCTGCTCGGCCCCGACCCATTCGATGAGCGCGTCGATGTCGCGCAGGCTGGCCAGGTTGGCCGGGACGAGCCAGAGTTCGGCGTCGCCCCGGGCGCTCTCCCGGTAGAGCCCGGCGGCCCACGTCAGCCGTGCGGGGTCGACCCGCGAGGACGTGGCGATGACGGTCGCCCCGCCGGCCAGGAGCCTGGCGGCCACCGCGCCGGCGATCGAGCCGGGGGCGGCGCCGGTGATGACCGCGACCTGCCCGGAGAAGGCTCCCGGGGTCGCGTCTGCGGCGGCCCGGGCTATGGCCTCGAGGCGCTCGGCGTGCTCGGGGCGGCGCTTGGCGTGCCAGCGGGCCTGCCGGGCGACTTCCTCCCCGACGCCTTCGAAGTTGCCGTCGACCTCGTATCCGGCGGCGATGCGTGCGACGTCTTCGCGCGCACTCGCCCACCGGTCGTTCAGGCGCACGGCGCGATCGGGGTCGAAGGCCGGCTTGACGAACGACTCCCAGCCGTCGCCGAGCTCGGCCGACACGGCCTCGCGCAGGGCGAGGTCCTCGCCGTCGGGCGTCTCGGCTGCGGGCTGCTCCTTGCCGAGGCGGGCGAGGAGGGTGCGGGCGGATTCGGCGAGCGCGTCGGTCAGGTGGCCGGTGACGGCCTGGAGGGCGGCCGGGTCGACGGTTCCCCCGCTCGAGCCCGCCGAGGGCTTGGCGAGGGCGACGCCGCGGCGGGCCGCGACCTGGGCGACGGCCTCGTCGATCATCGCGTCGAACTTCTTCGACGGGGCGATCGTGGCGAGATCGCCTCCGCGCATCGACTTGCCCTCGCGGCTGCCCAGGACGAGCGCCACGCTGACGTGCGTCGCCCAGCCCGGGCCGAGGCCCCACGCCGAGGAGAGGTAGTCGGCCACGCGGGAGGGCTTGGCGCCCGCCGCGCCCGCGACCTGCCGGAGCTTGCCGGAGATCGCCTCGGTCAGGTACTTGCCGAAGGGCTTGTACCCGTGGGCTCCCGCGACCACTCCGGGCCGCAGCTTGGACAGGGGCGCCTCGGCGGCCCCGTCCATGGAGGCCAGTCCGAATTCGGCCGTCAGGTCCATGAGGATCTGGTTGCGCTTGGAGGAGACGCCGTTGGCCAGGGTCTCCACGGAGTCCGCGTCGGCGATCTGCTCGGGACGGATCTTCGTGTGCAGGGCGAGGAGCGCGTCGAGGGCGTCGCCCGCGGTGAACTCGGCGTCGGGCACGTCCGCCGGGGCCGCCGGGGCCGCCGGTGCGGCCGGGGCTGCGGGCGCAGCCGAGAC
>NZ_KE951465.1 GCF_000466165.1 Actinobaculum sp. oral taxon 183 str. F0552 | reverse complement strand
GCCGACCGTCGCAGGCACCCCGGCATGCGGGCCCGCCGCGAAACCGGGCGACGCCGCCCGGCCGGCACGCCGAGCCCTCCGAACGCGCCCGACCTCGCCGCGCTCGGCGCTGGCACGCCGTCGGCGAAATCTCCGACACCCCTTTGATCCCGGACCGGCCGACTTTGATCCCGGACCGGCCGACCCCTACTGTCGAACCGTCCGCTTTCCCCTCTCCGAAAGGCATCCGATGGCCACCACGGTCTTCGTCTTCCACCCGAACTTCGCCGCTTCCACCGTCAACGCGCGGCTCGCGGCCGAGGCCGAGAAGCAGGACGGCGTCACCGTCCGCCGCCTCTACGACCTCTACCCGGACTTCCGGATCGACGTCGCCGCCGAACAGGCCGCGCTGACGGCCAGCGACCGCATCGTCCTCCAATTCCCGATGTACTGGTACTCTTGCCCGCCGCTGCTGAAGAAGTGGGAGGACGACGTCCTGACCTACGGATGGGCCTACGGCCCGACGGGCGACGCCCTGCACGGCAAGGAGATGGTCGTCGCCGTCTCCCCCGGTGCCCCCGGCGCGGCCTACCGCCGCGACGGCGCAGCCAAATACGAGGTCACCGAGCTCCTGCGCCCATTCCAGGCGACGAGCAACCTCATCGGCACCACGTTCGCCAAACCCTTCGTCACGGCGGGCGCCGTCTCGATGTCCGCCGCCGAACTCGACGCCAGAGCCGCGGCCTACGCCGTATACATCACCTCGGACTCCTTGGAGCCCCTCGGCGACTACGAGTGAGGCATGCCGCTTCTGGCCCGTCCGGGCCGGAAGCGCGAGGTCCGGGCTCGCCCGACCCCGGCCGTTCACCCGACTCGGCCGACGGCCTTCTTCCCCTGACGCCTGAAGAAGGCCGTGAGCTGGGCCGCGCATTCGTCCTCGCGCACCCCCCCGATCACCTCGACCCGGTGGTTGGAGCGAGCGTCGCGCAGCACGTCGCGCACCGACCCCGCCGCACCCGCCTTCGGGTCCCACGCGCCGAAGACCACGCGCCGTATGCGTGCGGCCACGATCGCCCCCGCGCACATCGTGCACGGCTCGAGCGTGACGTACAGGTCGCAGTTCGGCAGCCGCCAGTCGCACATGGCGGAGGCGGCGCGCCGCAACGCCGTGATCTCGGCGTGCCCGGCGGGGTCGTCTTCTGCCTCCCTCGTGTTGTATCCGCAACCGATCGACTGCCCCTCCCACACGACGAGCGCGCCGACCGGCACATCCCCCGTGGCCTCGGCTAATTCGGCCAATTCCATCGCATGGCCGATCCACTCGTACTCCACCTCGAACATGGTCCAAGTCTTGCACGGAAGGCGCGAAGTTTCCCCGCCAAAACGCGAGTATCTTCGTGCGGACGTCGTTGCACGGAGCGCGCCGCCGGCCGCCCGCGCGGACGGGCGGCGAGTGGAGCGAGCTAGGAATCCATCTATGAATCCCTACGTCTATGCACGCCGGGTGCGCGAGCCGTTCACCGCCGCCCCGCTGATACGATCGGCACATGCGCACCCGAGTCATCGACCATCCACTCGTCGCCCACAAACTCACGCTTCTGCGGGAGCGCTCGACTCCCTCCCCCGTCTTCCGACAGCTCGTCGACGAGCTGGTCACCCTCCTCGCCTACGAGGCCACCCGCGACGTGGCGGTCCGGGACGTCGCGATCGACACCCCCGTCGCTTCGGCCACAGGCGTCAAACTCGCCACCCCGCGCCCGATCGTCGTCCCGATCCTGCGCGCGGGCCTGGGAATGCTGGAAGGCATGGTCAAGCTCCTGCCCACCGCGGAGGTCGGCTTCCTAGGGATGAAGCGCGACGAGGAGACCCTCGAGGCCGTCACCTACGCCAACCGCCTGCCCGACGACCTGTCGGGCCGCCAGTGCTACATCCTCGATCCGATGCTCGCGACCGGCCACACCCTCATCGACTCGATCAACTACCTGCTCGAACGCGGCGCCCGGGACGTCACGTGCGTCTGCCTGCTCGCCGCGCCCGAGGGGCTGGCCAACGTCACGGAGGCCGTCGGCGGGCGGGCGGAGGTGACGATCGTCGTCGCCGCGATCGACGAGCGCCTCAACGACCGCGGCTACATCGTCCCGGGGCTGGGCGACGCAGGAGACCGCCTCTACGGCGTCGTGGACTAGCGGTCCGAACCCCGCGACGGGCAGAACCGGGCCGACGGTCCGAACCCCCATGAAAGCCGGCGGGTAGGGCCGGCGGCCCCTTCCCATGGGAATCCCAAGTTCCAGGCAGTGTATCGCAAGGTTGCGCCTTCATACTCGACGTGCGGGCGGGGCCGGCCGGAGAGCCGGCCGCCGGCCCGTCCACGCCTCCCCGGCCCGTCCACACCACCCCTGCGAGCCGTCCAACCCTGTGAGCCGGCACCTAACCGCCGGGCGAAACCCCGTGCCATCGCCATCGAACCGTGACATGCTAGATATGCGCCAACCTCACGGACTAAGGAAAATTCGATGGCACCACGTCACACCCCCGATGCGGATTCGGGCGACACCGCCCCGGCATCCGACCAGCCCGCCCACGTCCAGGAATCGGCCCATGCGCAGGAGGCGGACCGGCCGCGCACGGCCTACGAGCGGCGCGGCGGCCCCGTGCAGCAGCGGGCCATACGGATCATCGGCCCCATCGCCTCGGTCATGGCGATCGCGATGTTCGTCTCCTACATCCCGCAGATCATGAACAACCTCGACGGCCACAAGACCAACCCGCTCCAGCCCTTCGTCACGATGATCAACTGCACCCTGTGGACGATCTACGGGCTGTGGCGCCCCAAGCGGGACTGGCCCATCGCCGTGGCCAACATGCCGGGCATCCTGTTCGGAGCGCTCGCGGCCGTGACCGGCCTGTAGCCCCGCAGCCGCCGGCCATGTTCGAAAGCCGCACGTCCGCACCGGCCGGGCCCTCGCCGCGCGCGTCGCGCGGGAGGCCGCGCCGAGGCGAGGCATTCGCCCGAACCCGCACGTCCGCACCGGCTCAGCCCGCACCGGCCGGGAGGCCGTCGGGGCCCGGACAGGCGCCCGCGCCCGGAAGCCGTCTGTCCGGCCCGGACTACCTCGGCCCCGAATGGGTCGCCACGTCCTTCGCCCTGTCCGAGGACGACGGCGGCCGCCCGCCCGGCAGGCCCGACGTCGCCGTGCTCGTGCACGAACGCGACGCCGGGCGCCTGGCGGCCGAATCGAAGGCGGCGGCCCTCTACCTGCCGGGCTTCCTCGACACCTTCTGCCACGTCGGCCAGGCGGCCGCCTTCCGCGCCCTGGGCGTCCCGCTGGCCGGCCTGGACATGCGCCGGTGCGGGCGCGCGACCAGGTCGGCGGCCTCCCGCGACGACCTCCGCGACATCTACGTCCGCGAAGAGGAGATCGGCTTGGCGCTCGACCGCCTGCGCGAGCTCGGCGCCGAACGCATCGTCCTCATCGGGCATTCGACCGGCGGCCTGCAGGCCGCGCTGTGGGCGGCGGACCACCCCGGCACGGTGGACGCGGTCGTCTTGAACTCGCCGTGGCTGGACCATTACGGGTCGCGCCTGGAACGCGGGCCGCTCACCCGCGCCGTCGACCGCCTCGGCGCGCGCTCCCCGTCCACTCCGATCAGCTGGCTGCTGCCGCGCTACGCGCGCTCCCTCCACAGGGACTACGGCGGCGAGTTCGACTTCGACCCCGCGCACAAACCGCTGGTCGTCACCCCCGTCCGGGCGGGTTTCTTCCGCACGGTCCGCCGCGCCCAGGCGCGCGTGGCCGCCGGAGGGGTGCGCATCGACGCGCCGCTGCTCGTCGCCCACTCAGACGCCTCCGGCCACCCGAAGCTCCCGAGGAGGAGGGAACTGGCGAACAGGGACTGCGTGCTCGGCGTCGAGGATATGAAGCGCCTGGCGCCGCTGCTCTCCCCCGACGTCGAGACGCTCGAGGTCCCAGGCGGGCGCCACGACCTCGCCCTGTCCGAAAGGCCCGCCCGCGAACTGTACACGCGGGAAGTCACCGCCTGGGTGGCGCGGACGCTGGGGCTGTGACGCCACCGGGGCTGTAGCTCACGGCCGGGCGCCGGATTCCCGCGCGCATGCCGGGTCGCGTATCCTGAGCCTGGAATCCCGAGGAGGAACAGCATGTCCAAGAAGAATCGCCGCAAGGCCGCCGCGTCCGGGCGCGCCGCGGACCGAGCCGTTCGGCGGCCGGCGGGCGCCCGGACCGCGACGC
>NZ_KE951464.1 GCF_000466165.1 Actinobaculum sp. oral taxon 183 str. F0552 | reverse complement strand
TGCCGGGAAACGGCTGGCGTGTCGACCGGGGCGGCCGACACGGCCGGCCGGGAGGCGATCGCCCCCGCGTCGAGACGCCCCGGCAGGGCGGCGCATCGACGCGGAGGACCCCCGCGGGCCCGGTCGGCTCGGTGACCGACCGCGTGCTCCGTCAGCTTCGCGAGGGCAGGACCGTCCGTGCCATCGCCGCGACGAGCGGGGTCTCCGAAGTCTTCGTCTCCACGATGCTCGACCACTTCGAGCGGCTCGGCCTACTCGACGAGGCGAACTCGCTGTGCTCTTCCGGCCTCGGAGCCTGCTCGACCACCGAGCTGACCGACGAGGCGAGGGTCGCCTGCGCGGGGTGCCCGCTCGTCATCTAGCGTCTAGCGATGCCGCCGTCTGGCCGTTCGTCGTTCAACCGCGCGTCGTCCAGCCGTTCGGTCGCTCTGCATGAGCGGCCGAGCCGAGCATCGCGGCGTTCGGGATGCTCGGACGCGGGAGGCAGCGCCGGCTGGGGGCCTCCGAACGGTGTGCCGAGCCGGCCGGCGGACCGCCCGACGGCCGCGCCGCCGGGACGCAGGCTGGGTCCGCATGGCGGGCGGGCCCGTTGGACGCCGCGCGGAACTGGCACAATGGCGCAATGGACGTGGTGAGCCGAAGGCGCTCCGACGAGCCGGACGAGCTGCTCGGCCGGCTCCGCGAGGCCGTGCGCGGAGAGGTGGACGCCAGTGCGCGCCGCCGGGCCGAATACGCCACGGACGCCTCGAACTACCGGATACCGCCGCGCGCGGTCGTCTGCCCGGCCGACGCCCAGGACGTCGCCGCCGCCCTGGCCGTCGCCCGCGAACTCGGCGTACCGGTCACGGGGCGCGGCGGCGGCACATCCTGCGCCGGCAACTCCATCGGCCCGGGGATCGTCCTCGACTTCTCCCGTCACATGAACGCCATCCTCGACGTCGACCCCGATTCCCGCACCGCCCGCGTCCAGCCGGGCGTGGTCATGTCCGACCTGCAGAAGGCCGCGGCCCCCTTCGGGCTGCGCTTCGGGCCCGACCCCTCCACGCAGAACCGGGCGACCTTCGGCGGCATGATCGGCAACAACGCCTGCGGCCCCCACGCCGTCGCCTTCGGACGGACCGCGGACAACGTCGACCGGCTGCGCCTGCTCCTGGCCGACGGGCGGGAGATCGCGGCCGGCCCCGACGGCCTGGGCGTGGACGCCGTCGACGGCCTGGCCGAACTCGTCGCAGCCAACCTCGCGGCCATCCGCACCGGCCTCGGCCGTTTCAAACGCCAGGTCTCCGGCTACTCGCTGGAGCACCTCCTGCCCGAGAACGGGCGCGACCTCGCCTCCTTCCTCGTCGGCAGCGAGGGAACCCTGGCCCTGGTCTGCGAGGCGACGGTCCGGCTCGTTCCCCGCCAGGCCTCGCCGGTGCTCGTCATCCTCGGATATCCGGATATGGCCTCCGCCGCCGACGACACCGTGCCCCTCCTGGCCCATGGCCCGCTGGCCGTCGAAGGCCTGGACGCCCAACTCGTCGACGCGGTCAGGCGGGCCAAGGGCTCCGTGCCCGCACTGCCCGCCGGAGCCGGGTGGCTCTTCGTCGAAGTCGGGGCCGAGGGGGGCGTCGACGCCATGACGAGGGCGCGAGCCCTGGCCGACGCAGCGGCGACCGACGCCGTGGACATCCGCCCCGCCGGGCCCGAAGCGCGGGAGCTGTGGCGCATCCGCGCCGACGGCGCGGGCTTGGGCGGCCGCACCCCGGCGGGCAACCCCGCCTGGCCGGGATGGGAGGATTCGGCCGTTCCGCCGGAGAACCTCGGCGCCTACATCCGCGAATTCGAGGCGCTTCTCGGATCGCACGGCCTGGCAGGCCTCCTCTACGGGCACTTCGGCGACGGCTGCTTGCACATCCGCATCGACTTCCCCTTCGAAGCGGACGACGGGCGGCCGAGGTTCCGGGCCTTCATGGAGGAGGCGGCGGACCTCGCCGCCCGCTTCGGCGGCTCGCTCTCCGGCGAGCACGGCGACGGCCGGGCCCGCTCCGAACTGCTCGGCCGCATGTACGGCCCGGAGATCCTCCGCCTGTTCGGCCGGGTCAAAAGCCTGTTCGACCCCGCAGGCGTCCTCAATCCGGGAGTCCTCGTGCGCCCCGACCCCCTCGACGCGCACATGCGCCGCCCGGACGCCCGCCGGATCGAGTACGCGGGAGGCTTCCACTTCGCCGACGACCACGGCGACATGACCCGGGCCGTCCACCGCTGCACGGGCGTGGGCAACTGCCGCGCCGCCCGCTTCGACATCGGGATGTTCATGTGCCCCTCCTACGAGGCCACGCGCGACGAGAAGGACGCGACCCGGGGGCGCGTCCGCGTCCTGCAGGAGGTGGCCAACGGCGGCCTGCTCGACTGGACGGCGCCGGGGGTCCTGGAGTCCCTGGACCTGTGCCTGGCGTGCAAAGCCTGCTCGCGGGACTGCCCGACGGGCGTCGACGTCGCCCGCTACCGCTCCGAAGCCCTCTACCGGGCCTACAGGGGCAGGCGCCGGCCGATGACGCACTACACGCTCGGCAACCTGCCCCGCCTGGCGGGCCTCGTCACGAAGGTCCCTGGCCTGGCACGCCTGGCGAACGCGGTCATGGGGATCGGGCCGCTGCGCAGGCTCGGCTTCCGCCTGGCCGGAGTCGACGCCCGCCGGGGGATGCCCGGGTTCGCGACCCGGCGGTTCTCCAGGACCGCCCAGGCCCGCGGGCTCGGCGCGGACGGCCCGCCCGGGCGAGGCCTGGCCGACGGCCGCCACGTCGTCCTGTGGGTCGACTCCTTCTCCGAGACGCTCGACACGCGCGGGGCGAGGGCCGCCGTCGACGTCCTCCAGGCCGCCGGATACACCGTGCTGCTGCCGTCCGGCCAAGCCTGCTGCGGGCTGACCTGGATATCCACCGGCCAGCTCGGCACGGCCAAGAGGAAGCTGGACAGGCTGCTGTCCACGCTCGCGCCCTTCGCCGCGAGCGGGGTGCCGATAGTCGGCGTCGAGCCCTCGTGCACCGCCGTCCTGCGTTCCGACCTGGAGGACCTCCTCCCGGACGACGCGAGGGCCCCGCTGGTCAAGGCGATGACGTACACGCTCGCCGAGCTCCTCACGGCCCCCGAGCCGGTCGGGCCCGGCCGGGGATGGCGCATGCCCGACCTGGCGGGCGTGGAAGTCGTCGCGCAGCCCCACTGCCATCACTATTCCGTCATGGGGTGGGCCGCCGACGAGGACCTCCTGCGGAAGGCCGGCGCGTCTGTGACGAAGGTTACCGGATGCTGCGGGCTGGCGGGCAATTTCGGCATGGAAAAAGGGCATTACGAGGTGTCCGTGAAAGTCGCCCAGGCCAGGCTCGTGCCCGCCCTGTCCGAGGCCGGCCGCGACGCGGTATTTTTGGCCGACGGATTCTCCTGCCGGACGCAGGCCGGCCAGCTGGCCGGATCGCGGGGGATCCACCTCGCCGAGCTCATACGCGACGGGGCGGAGGCGGCCAGGAGACGGGGAGGAAGCTGATGGAAAATGGGAATAAAGCGCCCCGCCGGGGGAATTCCGATTCGGTAGCTAGTGGAGCGGGTCTGCCGTGGGCTACCCTAGGAGCATCACGCATTGTTTCTTGAAGGAGGTCCCGCACGATGGCGCTTTTTGCCCTGTCAGGCGGCCGCATTGTGCCAGCTCAGGCAGTCGAGCTAGACGGCACGTCTGCGACGGAAGTGTTGGGCGCGCTTCGCGAGCGCGCCCTCGACATTGTGGGCGTGCCGCTGTTTCCCATCGTGTGGGAGCAGGCCGACCGGCAGCCCGGAGAGTCTCACCTGCTCACCATGGACTCCGCCGGCAACACCGTCATCGTCAGCATACGCGCGCATTTCTCCGCAGTGAGCCTCTTCGAGGCTCTGAGCCTGGCCGGGCGCTACTCCAGCATGTCCCGCCGCGAGATCGTCGCGATGTACCCGGGCGGCCAGGCCGCCTTCGACTCGGCCTGGCAGACGTTCCGGGAATCCTCGCCGGCCACGGCGTCGGCGGGAGCCCGCATGGTCGTCGTGACGCTGCGCGCCGACGACGACCTCTTCCCCGTCATCACGACGCTCTCCGAGGGCGTCCGGGTCCTCGAGGCGCGCGTCTACGGTTCGGGGACCCAACGGTATCTCAGCGTGGACACCTGCCACAAGCGCGCCGTCAACAGCACGACCGACGCCCGGACCGTGGCCCCCAGGCCGGCCGCTGCGCCCGCGGTCGCGGGGGACCTCCCGGCCGGCCCGGC
>NZ_KE951463.1 GCF_000466165.1 Actinobaculum sp. oral taxon 183 str. F0552 | reverse complement strand
TTCTATAGTCTAGTGCAGGATTCCGATCTGTCAAACGCAGATTCAGCGACCCACATCACCAGCTTTGAAGCTCATGCGCACTGGAGTCATCGAACTTTCGGCTTCATGCTGCCGCTTATAGCGATTACTTCAGGCGACGGGTATATAGACTACCCCCACGCATCCACTCCGTCAAACCCCGATTATGTGAATCGGGTCACTTTTCCGAATTCGTCTGAGGCCTCGTCGGTCGGTCGGCTTCGCGGCCGGCGGTCGAGGCCCCGACTCCGAATCTCCCCCGTCGGGAGGGATGGGAGGAGCTTGCCGAGCGGGCATCGCCGAGGTCTTTCCCCGTCCGTCGAGACGGGGAAAGACCTCGGCGAGATCGGCGAGATAGGTCACCGGGAACGGGCTCCGATCGCCGCCTTCATGCGGGCGAATTCCCGATCCACCTCGGGATCGTCCTCATAGGTGAGCCGGCTGACGAGGATCGCCACGATGAGGTTGAGGAGAAATCCTGGGACTATCTCGTACATATGCGTCTTCAGGACGTCGACGTTCGCCCATACGAAGACCGTCACCGCGCCGGTGACCAGCCCGGCGAGGGCACCGGTGGCGGTCAGCTTCCTCCAGTAAAGGCAGAGGACGACGAGGGGCCCGAAGGCCGCGCCGAAGCCGGCCCAGGCGAATTCGACCAGCTTGAGTATGGCCGAATTGCGGTCGAGCGCCATGAACGCCGCCACCACGGCGACGGCGAGCACGCTGAGCCGGCTGAGAACGAGCAGATTCCTCGCAGACACTCGACGCCCCATGATCGAATAGAGGTCCTCGACCAAAGCGGACGCGCACACGATCATCTGACTCGACATCGTGGACATGATCGCCGCCAGCACCGCGGCCAGCACGAGGCCCGCGACGAACGGATGGAAGAAGATCCTGCTCATGACCAAGAAGACCTCTTCGGACTCGTTTTTTCCGAGTTTTATCTCCGGAGAGCCGGCGAAGTACCCGATCCCGATGAGCGCGGTGAAAATCGCGCCCGAGGCGGTCAGCACCATCCAGAAGAGGCTTATCCTGCGAGCGGTCTTCGCCTCTCCCGGGGAGCGCAAGGCCATGAAACGGACGATGATGTGCGGCTGCCCGAAGTATCCCAATCCCCATGCCGCCGTGGATATCGTCGCGACGATCCACACGAAGGCGTTGCCGGAGAATCCGGAGAACAGATTGAAGGCCTCGTGTTTGACGTCCGCGATTCGATCGGTGGCCTCAGACCACCCGCCGAGCTCGACGACGGTGACGATCGGCACCGCTATGAGCGCCGCCAGCATGAGGAGGCCCTGGGCGACGTCGGTGAGGGTGGCGCCCAGGAAGCCGCCGAACAGGGTGTAGGCCAGCGTGATGAGGGCGACGACGAACATCCCGACGAAGTAGTTCCAGCCGAAGGAGCTGACGAAGAACTTCCCTGCGGCGACCATGCCCGACGACACGTAGAAGGTGAAGAAGACGAGGATGACCAGAGCCGCCACTATCCGCAGCTGCCGCGAGTTCCGCTTGAGCCTCTTGGCGAAGAAACTCGGGATCGTGATCGCGTTGTCCGTGATCTCCGAATATGCCCGCAGCCGCGGAGCGATGAAACGCCAGTTGACCCAGGCGCCGACGGTCAGGCCGATGGCTATCCAGGCCTTGATGAGGCCCGCGGTGTAGATGGCGCCCGGCAGGCCCATGAGGAGCCAACCCGACATGTCCGCGGCGTTGGCGGAGAGCGCCGCCATGGTCGGGGTCAGCTGACGTTCGGCCAGCATGTAGCCGTCGACGTTCGCAGTCCGACGGTAAGCGTAGTAGCCGATGCCCAGCATGCCGGCGAAATACAACAGAATGGCCGTTATCTGGTATGTCTGATCCGACACTTTCCGTCTCCTCTCGAGTCATGGAACCGTTTCGAGCCGCGAAACCGTTAGCCGCATCCTACAGGCAATCGATACCCAGACTTTAACGATTCTTTAACCTGAGACTCTCGGGGCCGGCTCGGAATCGGCATGACAAGCCGTGACCGCCGGAAGGCCTTCCGGCGGTCACGGGCGCGATTCGATCCACCGCAGGGCTATCCGCCGCAGCGCTCCATGACGAGTTCGCGGACGCGCGCGGCATTCGCCTTGCCGCCCGTCGCCTTCATGACGGCGCCGACGATCGCGCCGGCCGCTTGCACCTTGCCTGCGCGGATCCTGTCCGCGACGCCGGGGTTGGCGGCCAGGGCGGCATCGACGGCCGCGGCCAGGGCGCCGTCGTCACTCACGACCTCCAAACCGCGTGCGGCCACGACTTCGACGGGGCTCCCCTCGCCGGCCAGGACGCCCTCGAGGGCCTGACGCGCGAGTTTGTCAGTGAGCTTGCCGTCGCGGACGAGGCCGTCGAGCTCGGCCACGTCCGCGGGCGCGATCGGAACGTCCTCCAATTCGACCTCGGCTTCCTTCGCGTATCGGGCGATGTCTCCCATCCACCATTTGCGCGCGCCTGCCGGTTCGGCGCCGGCGCGAACGGTCGCCTCGACGACGTCGATGGCCCCTGCGTTGACGAGATCGCGGAGCTCCTCGTCGGACAGCCCCCACTCCTCCTTGACGCGCCGCCGCCGGGCGGCTGGAAGCTCGGGCATGCCCGCGCGCAGTTCGGCGACCCACTCCCGCGGGGGCGCGACGGGCACGAGATCCGGCTCGGGGAAGTACCGGTAGTCCTCGGCGTCGGACTTCACCCTGCCCGAGGAGGTCGAGCCGTCCGCCTCGTGATAGTGCCGGGTCTCCTGGACCACCTGCCCGCCATCGGCCAGAATGGCCGCCTGACGCCGGATCTCGTAGCGCACGGCGCTCTCGATGCCGCGGAAGGAGTTGACGTTCTTCGTCTCGGTGCGGACGCCCAACGGGGAGTCGGGGCCCTCCCGGAGGGAGACGTTGACGTCGGCGCGGACGTTTCCGCGCTCCATCCGCGCCTCGGAGACGCCCAGCGCGCGGAAGACATCGCGAAGCGAGCGCACGTAGGCGGCGGCGATCTCCGGAGCGCGGGCTCCGGCGCCGGTCGCGGGACGGGAGACGATCTCCACGAGCGGCACGCCCGCGCGGTTGTAGTCGACCAAGGAGTACCGCGCCCCCTGGATGCGCCCGTCCTGGCCGCCGACATGGGTGTTCTTCCCCGCGTCCTCCTCCATGTGGGCGCGTTCGATCGGGAAGCGGTACGTCGATCCGTCGGCCAAGTCCACGTCGAGATGCCCGTCGAAGGCGATCGGCTCGTCGGACTGCGAGGTCTGGAAGGCTTTGGTCAGATCGGGGTAGAAGTAGTTCTTCCTGGCGAAACGGCACGTCCGCGCGATCTCGCAGTTGAGGGCGAGGCCGATCTTGACGGCGTATTCGACGGCCTTCGCGTTGACGACGGGAAGGGAGCCCGGCAGCCCCAGGGAGACGGGCGTGATGTTCGTGTTGGCCTCGCCGCCGAAGGCGTTGGGCGCGCCGTCGAACATCTTGGTCGCCGTGCCCAGTTCGACGTGCACCTCCAGGCCGATGACGGGATCGAAGCGCGAGACGGCCTCGTCGAAGTCCATGAGTGCGTCCATCAGGCCCGCTCCTCCCAGGTCGCGGCCGGGCAGCTCGAGGCGAGGGGCTCCCCGAGCCCCGCCTCGACCGCTCCGGCGATTCGGTACATGACGTCGTCGGCGTGCGCCGGGGCGAGGACCTGCAGGCCCACGGGCAGACCGTCGCCGGCCAGCCCGCACGGCAGGGAGATGCCCGGGATCCCAGCCAGATTCGCCGGAATCGTCGTCACGTCGAGAAGATACATCGCCAGGGGGTCGTCGAGCTTCGACCCCAGGGGGAAGGCCGTCACCGGCGAGGTCGGCGAGACAATCGCGTCCACCTCGCCGAAGGCAGCGTCGAAGTCCCGCTGAACGAGGGTGCGCACCTTCTGGGCGCTGCCGTAGTAGGCGTCGTAGTACCCGGAGGACAGGACGTGCGTGCCGAGGATGATCCGCCGCTTGACCTCGTCCCCGAAGCCGGCGCCGCGAGTGGCGGCCATGACGGTTTCCGCGGTCACCGGCCCCTCCTTCGGCTCGACGCGGATGCCGTAGCGCATGCCGTCGAACCGGGCGAGGTTGGAGGAGACCTCGGCGGGCATGATCAGGTAGTAGGCCGCGAGCGCGTAGTCGAGCGAGGGGCAGGAGACCTCGACGATCTGCGCTCCCAGTTCCCGCATGCGCTCGACCGCGGCGTCGAAGGCCGCGAGGACGCCTTCCTGGTATCCCTCGCCGGAGAGCTCGCCGACGACGCCGATCCGCAGGCCCTCCAGCGGCAGCTCGCGCCGCGCGGACTGCGCCGCGATGTCCTCCAGCGGCGGGACAGGCGAGTCGAGGGAAGTCGAGTCGAGGGG
>NZ_KE951462.1 GCF_000466165.1 Actinobaculum sp. oral taxon 183 str. F0552 | reverse complement strand
GGCCGGGCACGCCGGAGCCGGACGCGGCTGCGCCTGACGGCCGGGCGCCGCGGAGCGCGGCCCACCGCGGGCTCCGATCGGAACGGGGGTACCGATCTCCCGCCTCGCCGCGCGAAGATCGGGCGCGGCGGGCACCGCGCACCCCCGGTCGAGGGGGCTTGAGCGCCTGCGAGGGTCAGTCGAGCTCCCAGTACCCCCGGAGGATCGCGGCCAGGGCCCACGAGTCGCGGAGATGAGAGACCTCGCGCACGGAGTGCATGGACAGCAGCGGGACGCCGACGTCGACGGTGTCGATCCCCAGGCGCGTGGCCGTGGACGGGCCGATGGTCGAACCGCAGGGAACCGCGTTGTTGGACACGAACTCCTGGGTGGGCTGGCCGGCCCGGCGGCAGGCCCGCAGCCACAGGGCCTGGCCGGGCCCGTCGGAGGCGTAGCGCTGATTGGCGTTGAGCTTGACCACGGGGCCCCCGCCCGCCACCGGATAGTGGCAGGGCTCGTAGTACTCCGGGTAGTTCGGGTTGACCGAATGCCCGGCGTCGGCGCTCACGCAGCTCGATCCGGCGAGCATGCGGAAGTACTCGTCCCAGCTCGCGCCCAGGGCCAGAGCGGTGCGCTGGAGGACGCGCTCGAGGAGCGGGCCGTTGGCGCCCGTCGTCGTCGAGGAGCCGACCTCCTCGTGGTCGAAGGCCGCCAGGACGGCGATCTCGCGGCTGTCGGCGGCGAGCAGGGCGGTCAGCGAGGCGTGGACCGAGACGAGGTTGTCCTGCCGCTGGGCGGCGAGGAACTCCGAGCCGACGACGGCCGGGGCCTGGGTGTCGTAGGCGTAGGCGTCCATGCCGACGACGTCGCCGGGGGCCGCCCCGGCGGCCTGGGCGATCCGCCCGAGGATGGAACGGTCCCCCGTCGCCCAGACCGGGTGCAGATGCCGCTGGCGGTCGAGCGTCAGCGCGTCCTCGCGGTGCAGGTGCGGGGCGAGCTGCGGGACGAACATGACCGGTTCCCCGGTCGAGAAGAGGCGCTCGGCGCCGTCGGCGCAGATCAGGCGCCCGGCGACGCCCAGGTCGCGGTTGAGCCAGGCGTTGGGGACGAGCCCGCCGTAGGGTTCGACGTCCACCTGCGAGAATCCGTGAGCGCGGGAGTGCGGCTGCGGCTTGAGCTTGAGGCTGGGCGAATCGGTGTGCGAGCCGACGACGCGGAACCGGCTGGACGGCCCGGCGCCCTCCGGCACCCACCAGGCGACCACGGCCCCGCCCCGCCGGAGGTAGTGCCCTCCCGGCCGTGCAGACCACGGCTCCTCTTCGCGTTGGCGGGCGTATCCGGCCGCGTCGAGCCGCCGAGACGCCTCGTGCGCCGCGTGGTACGAGCTCGGCGAGGATTCGATGAACCCGCGGAGATCCGCGGCGTGGCCGAGCATCGGGTCGTCGATTCCACCGTCCATGGCCCATCAGTCTAGCGGCGCGTCCGGCGGCGCGCGGGGAGGACGGGCGGAGCCGGCGGAAACTTGGCATTGCCATCTACTTGGCAATGCATATATACTGGCGTGACCAATTACCGACGGATCGGAGACCCATGGCCGTCGAAGCGACCCAGTTGCGCAAGGGAGTGCTCGAGCTGGCCACGCTCGCGCTCCTGGAGCCCAGCCGGATGTACGGCGCCGAGATCGTCGCGTCCTTGGCATCCACGAAAGGGCTGGCCGCCAAGCCGGGCACGGTCTACCCGCTCCTGTCGCGGCTCGCCCAGTCGGGACTCGTGACGACGGCGTGGGAGCAGTCGCCCAGCGGGCCGCCGCGCAAGTACTACACGATCACCGCGAAGGGCCGGACGGCCCTCGCCATCCAGGCCGCCGTGTGGCGAGACATGGCGGCCGCCCTCGATTCGATCCTAGGAGGACGACATGCCGGGTGAAGCAGACCGCCGCCTCGACGCGGCGGCAAAGAGCTACCTCGACGCAATCGCACGCGAACTCGCCTCCGCCGACCTGCCGGAAAGGCAGCGGGGCGAACTGCTGGCGAACGTGCGCGAACTACTGACCGCAGGAGCGAGCCCCGCGGCCGTCGGAGCCGCGGAAGACGTCGTCTCGGCCTACGCCGAGGCGGCCGACGGCGCGGACGGAGCCCGCGATCCCGGCGGCTCGGGCGTCTGGGACCCGGCCAGCGGCAGGCTCCTCGCGCCCAAGCCCCGCGGCGGCGGCTCGAACCTCGCCTGGGGAGGGATCGCCGCCAGGCTCGGCCTCCTTCGCCCCGACGACGTCGACGAGGACGTCCTGGCCGCGATCCCCGACTCCACGATGGCCGTCGTGCGATGGCTCCCCGCGGGCTTCGCCGCAGCCTCGCTCGCGGCGGCGGAGGCGATCCGGCGGCGGCGGATCCGCGTCCCCCTGCGGGCCTCCCTGGCCGGCCGGATCAAGTCGAGCGCGTCGCCCGCGTGGGGCGCCGCCCTGATCGCCGTCCCCGCGGCCGCCCTCGGGTCCGTCTCCGTCGTCCCCGCCGCGGACCGGATGACTCTGCTCACGCGCAGCGCCAGGATCGCCTCCCTCAACGCGGGGATACTGGCCAGCGCCCTGCTGGGCTTCACGCAGAGGGACGGGCGCGTCAGGCCGTCGGCCTTCCTCGCGCTGACGGCCGCCTCCGTCTGCGTCGAAGGCGCGGTCCTCCTCCTGGCGACGAAGGCCGGGCTCCGACGGGTCGCAGCCTCCGACGGCGCCGCTTCGGACGAGGGCGCGTCGAGCCGGGAAGGAGGCCGGCCGTGAACGCCGCCGTCATAGTCGCCCGGCCGTGGAGCGACCTGTCCCCGCAGATCAAGGCCTTCATGCTCGTCGCCGTCGCCTGCCAGCTCCTCCTGGCCGTCGTCGCGCTGGTCGTGTGGTGGCGCACTCCCGCCGACCTCATGCCCTCCCCGGGCAGGGCCGTGTGGGCCGCCGTCATCGTCATGGTGCAGATAGGCGGGCCGATCCTCTTCCTCGCCCTGCGCGCCGCAGCGGCCCGCAGGGCCCGGGAGGCCGTCGCCGAGCCGCCTGGCGGGGACCCCGGGCGCGCAGAGACGCTGTCCGGGACGGTCGACGCCTTATACGGGGACGGGGAGCCGCGATGAGCGCGGCGGTCTCCTTCACCGGAGTCTCCCGGAGCTTCGGGAGGACGCGGGCGCTCGCGGACGTGAGCTTCCAGGTGCCGGAGAACTCGGTGTGCGCGCTGCTCGGCCCCAACGGCGCGGGGAAGACGACGGCGATAAGGGCCCTGCTCGGACTGGCCCGCACGGACGCCGGCGAGATCTCGGTGCTCGGCGAGCGGCCCGGCAGCCTGGCGGCGCGCTCCCGCCTCGGATACCTCCCGGACGTCCCCGCCTTCCCCGCCTGGATGACCGCCCGGGAGTACCTGGAGGCGAGCGCGCGGCTCGCCGGCGTTCCCGCTTCGACGGCTGGCCGGCGGATCGACGCCCTGCTGGAGACGGCGGGCCTCTCCTCGGTCCGCCAGCGCATCGGAGGGTACTCGCGCGGCATGAGGCAGCGGCTCGGCATCGCCCAGGCGCTCATCGGCGCACCCGGTCTGCTCGTGCTCGACGAGCCGACCTCGGCGCTCGACCCGGCGGGGCACCGGGAGGTCCTGGAGCTCATCGAACGCCTCTCGGGGCGCACGACCGTCCTCCTGTCCTCGCACAACCTCGCCGAGGCCGACCGGGTCGCCACGCACGCCGTCGTCCTGAGGGCGGGGCGGGTGCTGGCGTCCTCGCCCGTGGCGGATCTGCGGCGACGCGCCGGCGCGCTGTCCCTGCTGCTGCGCGCGGACGCGGACGCCGACGCGGACGCGGTCCTGGCCCGCCAGCCGTGGTGCAAGGGCGTGCGCCGCGAGGGCGGGGACCTCGTCCTCCTGGTCTGCGACGAAGACGCAGCCGCCCACTCGATCCCGGCGCTCGCCGCCGAACGCTCCTGGGGCGTCAGGGCCCTCATCCCCCTGGAGCGAAGCCTGGAAGACGTGTTCCTGGCCCTGACGTCGGATCAACGGGGCGCGGTCCGGCCGGGGGCCCCGACCGCGGAGGACCGTCCGGAGTCCCCCACCGCATCCCGGCCGGGCGATCACGGGCGGGGCGCGGCTCCGCAGAGAGGAGAGGACCGATGACCGGATTCGCATCCCTGTTCGCCGTGGAGGCGCGGACGATGTGGCGGACCTGGCACCGCTACGCCCTGCCCGTCGTGCTCGTCTTCCTCGCGGCGCTGTCGGTGGCGCTCTCGCGCTTCGCCCCCGAGCTGTTCAAGGCCCTCGCAGGAGAGGGCTTCCAGATCGAGCTCCCCGAGCCGAGCCCGGACCAGTCCTACGCCCAATGGGCGAAGAACCTCACCCAGACGGGCGTCTTCCTCGTCATCTTCTCGGGCGCCGGCGCGACGTCGGCCCTCATATCGAGCGGGAGGGCCCAGCTCCTGGCCGTTCGCCCCGTCTCCCGGGCGGCCCAGCCCGTCGCGGCCTTCCTCGCCCGGGCGCTGGTGGTGGGCTCGTCGTGCCTGGCCGGCGCCGCCGTCGTGTGGGTCGGGACGTTCGCCGCCTACTCCGAGGCGCCCGTCGCCCCGCTCGCAGCCGCGAGCTGCTCCTGGATCGCCTGCGCCCTCGCGTTCCTCGCGATCTCGGTGGGGCTGTCGGCGATGATCGGCTCGACCCTGGGCGCGGTGGGCGCGAGCATCGGCGTGTACGTCGTGTGCACGCTGCTGGCGCTCGCCGAACCCGGCCGGTATTCGCCCGCGGGCCTGGTGAGCCTGCCGTCCGCCATCGCCTCGGGCGGCGGGGGCCCGGTCGCGGCCCCGCTGGCCGCCGGGGCCCT
>NZ_KE951461.1:35268-99913 GCF_000466165.1 Actinobaculum sp. oral taxon 183 str. F0552 | reverse complement strand
CGGACCGGCCCGGCGGGCGGTGCGCCGCGCTGGGCCTCGCGTCCGCCGGGCGCCGCGGCGCCCGGCCTCATCTTCCGCCGTGGACGTCGGGACGCCGCAGATACTGCGGGGCGGTGCCCAGGCAGACGTCCTCCCCGGCCTGGGAGCGCCGCAGGCGGGAGAGGGCGAGGCGGGCCATCGGCACGGGTTCGCAGACCGCTTGGAGAGCCCCGGCCAACTCGGGGTGGAGGCCGGGGTCGGGGGTCGCCACCACCGCGGGCTCGGCTCGGAGGATCCCCGGCAGAGCCTCGGGCGCCACGATCCGAGGGCCGGAGAGGACCGAGACGTCGTCGGCGCCCATGGGGCAGGCTCGGAGCACGAAGAGCTCCCGGCGCTTGGCGTCGATCGCGGCGAGGACGTCGCCCTCGCCGACGCCCAGGGCGAGCGCCTCCAGAGACGACACCCCGTAGACCGGGACGCCCCATCCGCGGGCCAGAGCCCGCGCTGTCACGAGCCCCGCGCGCAGGCCCGTGAAGGCCGCCGGGCCCGTGCCCACGACGACGGCGTCGGGCCTGGCCCCGGCCGTCACCCGCTCGACGGCCGGGGCGAGCGCCTCGACGTGCCGGCGCGCGTCGGGAGCGCGGTAGGAGGACTCCTCCGCGAAGACCCCTCCCTCGAAACTCACCAGCCCGACGATCGAACGGTCGGACGTGTCCACCGTCAGGATTCTCATGGGCCCTTCGCATCCCCTTCCGTCTCTTCCGCCTCTTTCCTGGCGCCCCTCGTCGGGCGCTCGTAGACGCGGACCATCTCCCCGGTCTCGGTGAGGATCGTCCGGGGGCCGGCGTCGCGCCCGGAGGGCGGATCGCCCTTCGCGGCGTCGTCGCCGTCGGCCTTCTCCCGCCTCGCGGCGTCGTGGCGCAGCCACACCGCGACGCCCGCCAGCAACAGCAGGACCATGATCCCCAGAAGGAGGGCGCGCGAGAACCCGCGGCGCTCGGTTTCGTCCTCGACCGGGCCGGTCGTGGTCTGGCCCGGCTTCCCGCTCGACTTGCGGAGGGTTTGCCGGACGGTCTCGAAGTCCCTGAGCGAGACCGTCCCGGCCAGGACCTGGCGGGCACGCCGGTCGAGAGGGCTGACCTGCCGCGATTCGGTGACCAGATACCACCCCTTCGTCTCCGGATCGACGACGACCGCCGTTGCGGCGTCGAGGTTGGCGACGTCCTTGGCGAAGTCGGGGACGTCGGTGATGACCGCCTTCCCCGCCTTACCGCCGACCAGCTCGACCGCCAGGGTGCCGACCGGCTCCACGTCCCTGTACAGGGGGGCGACCCAGTAGCCCGACGCCGCGACCTTCGGCTCGCCTCCCGCGCCAGCCTTCTCGAAGACCCTCGCGTTGACCGGAGTGCCGAGGTGGAAGGCGGAGGCTTCGGCGTAGTCGGCGCCCTTGAACACCTCGGCGGCCTTCTTGCGGACGTAGGCCGTCCCCTCGCCCGCGAACCACTCGTGGGCCTCGGCCTGGCCCGCGGGGGCCGTCCCGGCGCCGTCGGGGCTGGACGTCGCCTGAGTCTCGCTCGGCAATGCGCCGACGGAGGCCTGGGCGACGTTCGCGCCCCCCGCCAGGCACAGAGCTATGGCGGCGCACAGGCCGCGCAGTCCACGACGCCTCATTCGTCTCCCTCGGAGACCGCCGCCCTCAGGGATTCGACGATGCTCCGCGACCGCGGCCCGGAAGCCGAGACGGACACGTCGCGCGGAGAGTCCCCGAAGAGGTCGTCGGCCCCCTGCCCGCCGCCCTCCGGGCGGGCGATGCGCACGGTCAGGCGGTCAGGGGCGAGGGCTTCGACCTTGCCCGCCCCCCATTCGACGACCGTCGCCGATGTGTCGGCGGACGCGTCGAGGTCGAGCGCGTCGACCTCCTCCAGGGCGCCGATCCTGTAGGCGTCGACGTGGACGAGGTCGGGCCCGGCGCCGAGCGCGGGGTGCACCCGGGCGATGGTGAAGGTGGGCGAGGTGACGCGTCCGCGAACCCCCATTCCCTCGGCGATCCCCTGCGTGAGGGTCGTCTTGCCCGCGCCGAGGGGGCCGTCGAGGACGACCAGATCCCCTTCGAGGAGCAGTGCGCCGAGCCTCGCCCCGAACTCGCGCATGCCATCCGCTTCGCGAATGGTGATGTCCATAGCCGTGTCCATATCGTCACCCATGATAGCTGCGGGGGACACGCGCCCCAAGACGCGAGACGATCTCGTACCCGATCGTCTGCGCAGCCTCGGCCCAGTCGTCGGCCGTCGGCAGGTCGCCGCCGCCGAAGAGGTAGGCGGTGTCGCCCGCCTGGCAGGCGCGGGGGATCTCGGTGACGAACTGGTCCATGCACACCCGGCCGCGGATCCTCGTGCGCATCCCGCCGACGACGAGAGGGCCCCGGTTCGACGCCGCCCGCGGTATTCCGTCGGCGTATCCGAGCGGGACGACGCCCAGGCGGGCGGGCGCCGCCGTCACGTCGGTGTGGCCGTAGGAGATCCCTGTGTTCTCGGGGACGTCCCGGTCGACGATGAGGTCGGCGGACAGGGTCATGGCCGGGCGCAGGCCCATGGCCTGCGCCGTGGCGACGGCGGGGTTGGGCGACAGGCCGTACATGGCGATGCCGGGCCGGACCATGTCGTATCGCGCGGCCGGATGCCAGAAGGCGCCTCCGGAGGCCGCCAGATGGCACAGCTGCGGGGTCAGTCCGGCCCTGCTGGCCGCGGCCCGGGCCTCCTCGAAGACCGCGATCTGCCTCTCGGTTTGCCCGCAGTCCGGCTCGTCTGCTCGGGCGAGGTGGCTCCACAGCCCGATGACGGCCACCCGCCCTTCGGCTTCCAGCTCGCGCAGCCGGGCGGCGGCGGCGGGCAGATCGGCCGGGTCGAAGCCGCCTCGGGCCATCCCCGTGTCCACTTTGAGATGGAGGCGCGCCTGGACGCCGGTGAGGGACGTCGCCCGGCGGATCGCCTCGATCGCCCAGAAGGCGCCGACGGACAGGTCGACGTCCGCTGCGAGCGCCTCGCCCAGGTCGTATCCGGGGGCGTAGATCCAGGCGAGGATGCGCGGGCCCGGGCCGACCTCGGCGCGCAGCCGGAGGGCTTCGCCGACCTGGGCGACGCCGAGGTAGTCGGCCTTCTCCAGGGCGGCCGCGGCCACGGGTCCGCGGCCGTGCCCGTAGGCGTCGGCCTTGACGACGGCGAGGACGGCGCGGTCGCCGACAACCTCGCGCACGCGCGCGAGGTTGTCGCCAATGGCGGTCAGGTCTATTCGGGCTCGAGCGGGGTATGGGATCACAGAGTCAAGTCTGCCAGAGTGGGCGCGACGGCCGCCGCGATGTCGCCCGCGCGGACGGGACGGCGGGGGCACGCCCGCCCGTGGACGAAGGCGGCCAGGGCGGCGGCCGGGAGGGGGGCGATCCCTTGGGCGAGGACGGCGCCCAGCAGGCCCGCGAGGACGTCGCCCGCTCCGGCGGTGGCGCGCCACGCGGGGCCGGACTGCGCGTAGAGCGGTCCGTCGGCCGTGCAGGCGACGTCGACCGGGCCCTTCAGGAGCACCGTCGCGCCGGTGGCGGCCGCCGCCAGACGGGCGGCCCGGGCGGGCACCGCCTCGATCTCCCGCCGGGAGACCGCCTCCCCCAGCGACGTGAGGAGATTCGCGAGCTCCCCGGCGTGCGGGGTGAGGACGACGCGCTCGTCGCATTCGGCGGTGGCGGCCAGGGCGATCGCCCCGGCGTCGAGAACGACGGGCAGCGACTCGGCGGCGGCCAGCTGCAGCCGCCTGGCCGCCTCGGACGCGGCGCGCTCGTCGTCCATGTCCACTCCCGGTCCGATGACCCATGCGTCGACCCGCCCCTCGCCCAGAACGCATTCGGGATGGCGCGCCGCCACACGGTCGGCGAGGTCGCGCGGCCCGGCGTATCGGACCATTCCCGGGCCGGCGGCCAGGGCGGCGTCCGCGCACAGGAACCCGGCGCCGGGGTAGCGCCGGGAGCCGGCCATGACCCCGAGCACTCCGCGGGTGTACTTGTGCGAGTCGGGGCCGGGAACCGGCCACATGCCGCGCGCGTCCTCCTCCTGGAGGCTGACGAGGGCGGGCTCGCCGAGCGAGAGGCCGATGTCGGCGACTTCGACGCGTCCCGCGTGTCTGCGCGCGGGCTCCAGGTAGAGCCCCGGTTTGGGCGCGCCCATGGTCACGGTGAGGTCGCAGTCCAGGACGGGGCCGGGGACGGTGCCGTCGTCGGCCCCGATGCCCGAGGGGACGTCCACGGCGACCACGCGCTGTCCGCTGCGCATGCCCGACAGGGCGCGCACGTGCGAGGCGAGGGGCTCGCGCAGCGGGCCGCGCGCCCCGATCCCGACGAGCCCGTCGATCCACACGTCGGCCCGGCGGGCCTCGTCGAGCTCGGCCAGGCGCACTCCGGCTCTCAGGGCCGCGGCGAGGCCCCCTTCGTGGGCGCGGCCCGGGACGAAGGCCTTGACGGACATGCCGCGGGCGGCCAGGCGGGCGGCCGCGTAGAGGGCGTCGCCTCCGTTGTCGCCGCCGCCCGCCAGGACGAAGACACGGCATCCGTAGACGGGCCGCCCGCTGGCGCTCACTTCGCGGATCGTCGCGAGCGCCAGCGCCCCGGACGCCCTCTCCATGAGAGGCTCGCCGGCCGCCAGGAGAGGGGCTTCGGCGGCGCGGACGTCGGCGGCGCGGTAGGCCTTGATCATCGGCTGTCCTCCGTCATTCGACCGTGACCGACTTGGCGAGGTTGCGCGGCTTGTCCACGTCGTAGCCTTTGACCTTGGCCAGTTCGCAGGCGAAGATCTGCAGCGGTATGACCGTCACGAGCGGCATCATCAGGGTCGGGGTCGTGCGGGGGACCCAGAAGACGCGGCTGGCGTGGGTGAGGACCTCCCCGTCGCCCTCCTCGGCGATGACGATCGTGCGGGCGCCGCGGGCGCGGACCTCCTGGAGGTTGGAGATGACCTTGGCGTGCAGGAGGGGGCGGCGCGGGGTGGGCACGATGAAGAAGACGGGGAGGCCCTCCTCGATCAGGGCGATCGGCCCGTGCTTGAGCTCGCCGGCCGCGAAGCCCTCCGCATGGATGTAGGCGAGCTCCTTGAGTTTGAGCGCGCCCTCCAGAGCGACTGGGAATCCGACGTGGCGGCCCAGAAAGAGCACCGAGGTGACGTCGGCCATCGAGCGGGCGAGGTCGCGCACCTCCTCCTCGGAGGTGAGGACCTGGGAGATGCGGTCAGGCATCCTTCCCAGCTCGTCCAGGTAGGTGGCGACTTCGTCGACGTACTTGTTGCCGCGCAGCTCGGCCAGGTACAGGCCCAGAAGATAGCAGGCCGCGATCTGGGCGATGAAGGCCTTCGTGGAGGCGACGGCCACCTCGGGCCCGGCGTGGGTGTAGAGCACGGCGTCCGATTCGCGCGCGATGGTCGATCCGTGGGTGTTGACGATCGCGAGCACCTTCGACCCCTGTTCGCGCGCGTGGCGGATGGCCATGAGGGTGTCCATCGTCTCGCCCGACTGGGAGATCGCCACGACGAGGGTCTTCTCGTTGACGACCGGGTCGCGGTAGCGGAACTCGTGGGCGAGCTCGACCTCGACGGGGATGCGGCACCAGTGCTCGATGGCGTATTTGGCGACGTGCCCGGCGTAGGCGGCGGTTCCGCAGGCCACCACGATGATCTTGTCGACCGCGCGCAGCACCGACTCGTCGATGCGCAGCTCGTCGAGGTGGAGCCGGCCGCCGTCGCCCGTCCGGCCGCGCAGAGTCTCGGCCACGGCGCGCGGCTCCTCGTGGATCTCCTTGTCCATGAAGGTCTCGTAGCCGCCCTTGACGGCCGCCGAGACGTCCCAGTTGACCTCGAAGCGCTTGCCTTGGGCGGGCGCGCCGTCGAAGTCGACGACCGTGACATCCTCGGGCGTGATGCGGACGACCGTGTCCTGGCCGAGCTCCAGGGCCTGGTCCGTGTAGCGGACGAAGGCCGCCACGTCCGAGCCGAGGAAGTTCTCCCCCCGCCCCAGGCCGACGACGAGCGGCGAGTTGCGCCGGGCGGCCACTATCTGCCCGGGGTCCTCGCCGTCGACGCCGACGAGCGTGAAGGATCCCTCCAGGCGCGAGGCGAGGCGGCACATAGCGGCCAGGAGGTCGCCGTCCTTCTCCAGCTCGAGGGCCAGATGGTGAGCGGCTATCTCGGTGTCGGTCTCGGAGGCGAGCTTGATGCCCCGGCCGGCGAGCTGTTCGGCGAGCTCCCGGTAGTTCTCGATGATCCCGTTGTGGACGACGGCCACCCGGCCGTCGAAGCTGACATGGGGGTGAGCGTTGACGTCGGTGGGACCGCCGTGGGTCGCCCACCGGGTGTGGCCGATCGCCGCCTTGGCGGGCGGGAGCGGCGCGGCCTCCAACGCGGAGCGCAGATTGTCCAGTCGCCCGGCCTTCTTGGCCGTGCGCATCCCCTCCTCGCCGATGACGGCGACGCCCGCGCTGTCGTACCCGCGGTATTCGAGGAGGGCCAAGCCCTCGAGAATCACGTCAAGCGGGCGAGGGCCTGCCGCGCTTGAACCAACGTATCCTACGATTCCACACATAGGGCCAGTCTAACCACGCCGTCTGAGCGAAGTCCGGCGACTCACGTACACTCGTTCACCATGGACCTATCCGCACCGTCGTCGCACGTGGTCACCTTCAGCCACGACCAGTGGGCCGCGCTGGCCCAGGCGACGCCACTGCCCCTGACGCATTCCGACATCCGGCGCCTGTCCGCCCTGGGAGACCCCATCGACCTGCGCCAGGCGGACGCCGTCTACCGTCCGCTGTCGGCGCTCCTGCAGATGTACACGGCCGAGGTCGGGGCTCTGCACTCCAAGACATCGGCGTTCCTCGGGCTGAAGGAGGGCCGCACCCCCTTCGTCATCGGCATCGCCGGGTCGGTGGCGGTCGGCAAGTCGACGACGGCCCGCCTTCTGCGCGAGCTCCTGCGTCGCTGGCCCGCGACGCCGCGGGTGGAGCTGGTGACGACCGACGGGTTCCTCTATCCGAACGCGGAGCTGGAGCGGCGCGGGCTCATGGAGCGCAAGGGATTCCCCGAGTCCTACGACCGCCACGCCCTCATCGACTTCCTCAGGGCGGTCAAGGGGGGCCGGAACCGCGTACGCGCGCCCATCTACGACCATGTCACCTACGACATCGTCCCCGACGCGCACATCGAGGTCCACCGCCCCGACATCCTCATCCTCGAAGGGCTCAACGTCCTCCAGCCGCCCAGGCCGGGGGCGAGCGAGCCGCTGGCGGTCTCGGACTTCTTCGACCTGTCGATCTACGTCGACGCCGACGAGGCGGACATCATGAGCTGGTACCTGGACCGGATCGTCAAGCTCCGCGACGTGGCCTTCAACCAGCCCGGCGCGTACTTCCACCAGTTCGCGGACATGCCGGTCGACGAGCTCGTCGAGCGGGCCACGGGCATCTGGAATGCGATCAACCGCCCTAATCTCCTGGAGAACATCGCCCCGACGCGCTCGCGCGCCCACATCGTGCTGCGCAAGGGGCCCGACCACGTCATCGAGCGGGTGCTGCTGCGCAAGCTCTGAGCGGGCGCCGACGCCGGACGGGTCCGGCACCCGGCGGACCGGCGCTCGGAGCCGCCGGGTGCCGGACCGCGAGGTGCCGGAGACCCCATACGGGCCCGAGCGCGGCCATAGCGGAGAGGAACCTATTCGAGGGGCTCGACTTCACGCGAGCCCGAGCCGTCCGAGCGCGGATCGAACCGTCTACGCCTGGACCGGGGCCTCTTGCCTGCCGGTGCCCTCGGGCGTCGATGCGTCGCCGGCCCGGTGCGGCCCGTCTCCGCGCTTCTCGCCGCCCCCGCCGCCGGCGTCGTCCTGCGCGTCCTTCGGGGAGAAGAAGCGTTCGATCATCCAGTTCATGGCGAAGCCGAGGAGGATTCCGCCCGCCACTCCGATCAGCATCGAGACGAGGGGGTGGCCTTCCAGGACGTGGCCGGCGAGCAGCCCGATGAGGGCGGAGTACGTGGCCCAGATCGGCCCCGAGATGATCGTCAGCGGGATGAAGCGGTGGCGCGGATAGTGCGTGGCGCCCGCGATGAGGTTGACGGCCACCCGGCCGATGGGTATGAACCTGGCGGCCAGGATGTAGATCGGGCCGCGCCGGGCCAGGCCCCGCCGTGCGGCGTCGGCGGCCCGCTTGCCCGTTCCGTGCTGGAAGAACCGGGTCCTCTCCACGTTGAACCGCCGCCCGACGGCGAAGGCGAACTGGTCGCCGACGAGCGCTCCCAAGGCGCCGGTGGCGATGAGGAGGATGAGGTTCGGCCCGTCTCCGAAGGGGATGAGGGCGGCCAGGGCGATGATGAGCGTTTCGGACGGCAGAATCGGGAGCAGGCCGTCGATTATGCAGAAGACGAGGAGGCATGCGAGCGCCCAGTACGAGGCGCCCATGCGCACGACCCATTCTTCTATCGCCAGGAAGGCTTCCACAGCGTTCTCCGTTTCAAGCGCGCGACCAATGCGAACAAACAATGCGCCCGGCCCGCGTCTGCGCGCGAGCCGGCCCTCGGACGGCCGCGGTGTCGACGCCCGAAGGTCACAGGCTGAGCCGTTCCTTGACAACGTCTGCCAACTCGTGGGCTATGGCGTCGGCTTCGTCCTGAGTTGCGGCTTCGACCATAACACGAACGAGTGGTTCGGTTCCCGACGGGCGCAGAAGAACCCGCCCGGTAGTGCCGAGTCTCTCTTCTGCGGCGTGCACGGCGTCTGCGAGCCGGGGGTCGGTCGACGCGGCGGCGCGATCGACCCCGGAGACGTTGACGAGGGTCTGCGGCAGCCGCCGGACCACCCCGGCGAGTTCGGCGAGCGTCCTGCCCGTGCGGGCGACCTCGGCGGCGACGAGGAGGGCCGTGAGCGTGCCGTCCCCCGTGGTCGCGTGGTTGAGGTTGATGACGTGCCCCGACTGCTCGCCGCCCAGGACGTAGCCGCCCATGCGCATGGCCTCCAGCACGTACCGGTCGCCGACGGCGGTCTGGACGGTGGCGATCCCCGCCTCCCGCATGGCCAGGATGAGGCCGAGGTTGGACATGACGGTGACGACGAGCGCGTTGGAGTCGAGTTCGCCGCGGGCTTTCATCGCGATGGCCAGCAGCCCCATGATCTGGTCGCCGTCGACGAGCCTGCCCTCGGCGTCCACGGCGAGGCAGCGGTCGGCGTCCCCGTCGAAAGCCATGCCGAAGTCGGCGCCGGAGGCCACGACCGCCGCCTGGAGCTGCTCGGGGTGGGTGGATCCGCACGAGGCGTTGATGTTGATCCCGTCGGGAGACGCGTTGATGACGACGACGTCCGCCCCCGCCCGGCGCAGGGCTTCGGGCGCCACGTCGCTCGTGGCGCCGTTCGCGCAGTCGACGACGATGCGCAGCCCGGCCAGGGATGCGTCGATCGAGCCGACCAGGTGGTCGACGTAGGCGCCGGACATCTCCGCGGCGTCCTCGATGCGCCCGACGGCCTCGCCGACGGGCCGCTGCCACTGCCCGCCGAGGATGGATTCGATCCCGTCTTCGAGGGAGTCCTCGAGTTTGTAGCCTCCGCGGGCGAAGAATTTGATGCCGTTGTCGGGCATGGGATTGTGGGAGGCGGAGATCATGACGCCCAGGTCGACGTCCTGGCTGGCCGTCAGATAGGCCAGGCCGGGGGTCGGCAGCACGTCCACGCCCTCGACGTCCACGCCGGCCCCCGCGAGACCCGCGGCGACCGCCTGGGCGAGCATGGCGCCCGACAGGCGCGTGTCGCGGGCGACGACCGCGCGCGGCCTGCGGGCTCGCCCGCCGCCGGCGCCGACGAGGACTCGTGCGGCCGCATCCCCCAGGTCCATCGCCAGGCGCGGGGTCAGATCCCGGTTCGCGAGTCCTCGCACGCCGTCGGTGCCAAACAGTCGGGCCATTGTCGCTCATTCCTCTCCGGTAGGTGTGCGTCCAGTATGGCACCGACGGCGGGCCGCGCTCCAGGCGTCCCACGGGCGGCCCGGCGGCTGGGGCCGCCGTGCACGGCCCGGCCGAACGCAGCCTCCGCCGCTGGCCGCGCACGCGTACGGGCCCCGCTCGGCGGGGCCCGTATCGAAAGGAGGGAGGCGCGTCAGCGCTTGGAGAACTGGGAGGCCTTGCGGGCCTTCTTCAGCCCGGCCTTCTTGCGTTCGACGGCGCGGGCGTCGCGGGTCAGGAAACCGGCCTTCTTGAGTGCGGGACGGTTCGAGTCGCGATCGATGTCGTTGAGGGCGCGCGCGATGCCCAGGCGGAGTGCGCCGGCCTGGCCGGAGACGCCTCCGCCGTTGATGCGGGCGACGACGTCGAAGCGGCCCTCCAGGTCGAGGAGTGCGAAGGGCGAGCGGACGAGCTGCTGGTGCAGCTTGTTCGGGAAGTAGTCGTCGAGCGTGCGCCCGTTGATCTTCCATTCGCCGCTTCCGGGAATGAGGCGGACGCGGGCGACGGCTTCCTTGCGGCGGCCGAGCGCCTGGCCCGGGGCGGTCAGGGAGGATCCCCGGCCGACTCGGGGAGCTTCGCTCTCCGATGTGTATGAGCCGCTGAATTCCTCAGCCAGCTCGGTGTCGATTGTGGTCTCAGCCATTAATTGTGTCCTGTTCGGGAAAAATTCACTGAGTGATCTTCTTGAGCTCGAAGGGCTCGGGCTGCTGTGCCTGGTGGGGGTGCTCGGCCCCCGCGTAGACCCTCAGCTTGGTCAGCTGTTTGCGGCCGAGGCGCGTCTTGGGGAGCATCCCCCGGACCGCCTTCGTAACGGCGCGCTCGGGATGGGTGGCGAGCAGCTCCGTGTAGGAGGTCGCCTTCAGGCCACCCGGGTACCCGGAATGGTGATAGGCGAATTTCTGCTCGTGCTTGCTTCCGGTCAACACGACCTTGTCGGCGTTGACGACGATGACGAAATCGCCCCCGTCGTGGTGCGGAGCATAGGTCGGCTTGTGCTTCCCACGGAGCAGAGCGGCAACCTGCGTTGCCAGTCGGCCAAGGACGACGTCTGCGGCATCGATGAGATACCACGTGGACTCGACGTCGCCGGGCTTCGGTGAATACGTGCGCACGGGCGTAGCCTTCGTTTCTCATATCGGGGCCGCTGAAAAGAAGCGTGCGGCACCCACGGGTTTAGCTTAGAGATGTGGTGGACGCTGAGGCGGCGAGTGGGAAGGCGCCGCGCATGCAGCATGCACAACAAGGGTAAATCCTACGCCCCCCCGCCGCGGCCGGTCAAAACCCGGGGTGTGAAGTCGCACGCGCTCCCGTCGCAGGCCGTGCGGGGAGCCCGGAGCCGTCTGCCGGCTCCGCCGGGCTATCGCCGGTGCGGCCCGGCGGCGGGGGATCCGCGGTCTGCGCGAAGGGATCCCAGGACGGGTCCCCGTGCACGTCGAGCTCGGCTCGGGACGCCGCCTCGCGGGCGACGGCGTCGCCGAAGAGGCGTCCGAGCAGAGCGACGGCCATGTCCATCCCCGCCGCGACGCCCGAGGACGTCCAGCGGTCGCGGTCTTCCACCCAGCGCGCCCGCCGGATCCAGCGGACGTCCTCCCCGTGCGTCCGCACCCAGTCGAAGGCCCGCTTGTTCGAGGTGGCGTCGTAGCCGTCGAGCAGGCCCGCGGCGGCCAAGAGCGCCGACCCCGTGCACACCGACGTCACGAGGGAGGCGGAACCCGCCCAGCCGCGCAGCCAGGAGAGGAAGCGGCCGTCGGCGACGAGGCGTCTCGTGCCCCGGCCTCCGGGAACGAGGACGATGTCCGCAGGCGCGGCGGCGGCGTAGCCGCTGGTCGCGATCGCCTGCGCGCCCTGACCGCTGGCGACGGCCCCCGCCTGCGGACCGACGAATTCGACGTCGACCTTGCCGGGGACCATGCCGAACAGCTCCACCGGTCCGAAGACGTCGAGGAGTTCGAATCCGTCGAACAGCACGACGGACACACGGCGCGGGCTCACGGTGCCATTATGGCACCTGCTCCGGCTCGGCGCCTCGCCGGCCTCCGCGCCTCTCCCTCCTCCCCTCGCGGATTCCTCTCTACTCGCGCACCCAGGCGCGCACCGAGGAGGAGCTCACGGCGAGCACGACGAGCACGGAGAAGCCCGCGTCGACGAAGGCTTCGCTCTCGGCCCCGCCGACGAGGGCCAGGCGCATCGCGCAGGTCGAGGACGAAACCGCCATGAGCCCCACCCACGCCCACCGGAAGCGGGCGGCCGTGAAGAGGAAGAGGGCGGCGTTCAAGCCCGACGTGAGCAGAGCCGCGGCGGGAGTCCGGCCAGCGAAGACGAAGCCGGCCTGGAGGAGGAGCCCTCCTGCGGACAGCATGCCCGTGACCAACAGCGGCGTCGGCGGGACGTGATGGCGGGCGAGCCCCGTCTCGGCGGCGGGCGCCTCCGGCTCGGGATTCCTCTCCGCCGCGTCGGAGACGTCGACGACGGGAAGGTCGCCGTCGGTTTCGATGGCGTCTCCCCCGCCGCTGCGGGAGTGGTAGGCGGTGGAGAATCCGTCGATCACGCGCACGTCCACGCCGTGGTCGGCGTATCTCAGCGTGTCGACGACGTAGTCGCGTTCGGCGTCGGTGTCCGCGTCGATCCTGTGGGTGATCTGCCCGGTGAAGCTCGACAGGCCGACGGAGCGGTCGTAGGTTCCCGCCGCGAGGAAGTCGACGCGCTGGCCGCCGGGAAGGCGCCACCCTTCGGGCGTGGGCCAGAAGCGCACGTGGTGGCGCTGCGAGGGGTGGCCGTCCACTTCCTGCTGATAGGCGAAGGACTGCCGCCTGCCGAAGAGGAAGAGGTCGGAGACGGGGGCGTTCGGGTAGGAGCGGCGCAGCAGAGAGGATTTCACGATCCTCCAGGAGGAACGCAGGGTCACGTCGTCGGCGAGGGTCCAGCCCGCCGCCTGCATGGCCGCGTGGACGTCCTCGGGCGCGCCGTCGAAGGCGAGGTTGACGGGGTCGCCGAGGATGCCGTCGCCCGTGCGGGTCCGCCCGATGAAATAGTCGGGGACGTAGAGGACTGTGAACAGCTGGTGGATCCGGGGCAGCGCCAGGTAGGCGACGAGCCCCCAGAAGACGACGAGGTAGGCGCCCCAGGCGGGGTCCCCCGGGCGTCCCCTCATGAGGATCTCGCCTGCGAACCACAGGACGAGGGCGAGGGCCACGACGACGAAAACCGAGGCGACCGCGTCCCAGACGGGAGTCCTGCGGCGCCCGCTGACCTTCCTGGGCGCACTCGCGTAGCGGGGGCGCCCGACGGGAACCGGGTACCGCTCGGACGGGGTGCGCTCCACGGCCCGGACGGGCCGTGGGTCGACGCCGGCGCCCGGGCGTCGCGACGCGGGTGCTTCGCCTGCGCTCGGCGCCTCCTCGTTCTCGTAGGCCATGCCCCCATTGTCGCATCGCGGGAGCGTTCGCCGTGCGCTGAGAGCCGTGGCTCGGCGCCGGCCCGCCGGTGGATGATCGTGGAAGCCCACAGTGAGGAGTTCAGCATGTCCCGCATCGTCATCGTCGGCGGCCACGGCAAGGTGGCTCTCCTCCTCGCGCCCATCCTCGCGGCGCGCGGCGACGAAGTCGTCTCCCTCATCCGCGATCCGGGCCAGTCCGCGGACGTCGCCCGGACGGGCGCCGCGCCGTTGGCGCTCTCGGTCGAGACCGCCTCGACCGCCGAGCTCGTCTCGGCCTTCGACGGTGCGGACGCCGTCGTCTGGTCGGCGGGGGCCGGCGGCAAGGGCGGTCCGGGTCGCACCGACGCCGTCGACCGGGTCGCGGCGATCCGCAGTATGGAGGCGGCCCTCCAGGCGGGCGTGCCTCGCTACGTCATGGTCTCGTGGAACGGCTCGTTCGGCGACGACCCCGTGCCGGCCGACCATCCGCTCCACGCTTACGCGAAGGCCAAGATCGCGGCGGACCGGTACCTTCAGTCCACCGGTCTGGCCTGGACGATCCTCGGGCCCGGAACCCTGACCGCCGATGAGCCGACGGGCCGGATCGCGGTGGGGCGCCCGTCCCAGGGCGCGGACGGCCCTGCCCGCACATCCCGGGCGAACGTCGCGGAGGTCGTCGCGGCGGTGCTGGCCGACGCGAGCACCGCGGGCAAGGTGATCCCCTTCCAGGACGGTCCCACGCCGATCGCGGAGGCGGTGGCCAGGGTCGGCACGGAGTTCTCCGACCTGTCCGGGTCCCGCCTCGCGTGAGGCCGAAGCCCCATCTGTGCCCCCGCACCGCCTGCGCATGTACGGGGGCACAGTCTCAATGGCGGTATCTCGCTGGGCGGCAGCACCGCCCGCGCGCGGCGAGGGAGCGGCTCACGTCCAGACGCCTCCCGGGGCGAAGACCTCTTCCGTGATCTCCTCGAACCACCCCAGTTCGCGGGCCACGTCGAGCACCGTGTACCGGGAGCGGTAGTACATCGCCCGCGGGAAGGCCTGGCGGACGTCGTCGACGGACAGGCCGATGTCCTCCGGCCGAGTGGGGGCGCCCGCCTCCCCCAGCATCCGCTGGAGGCGTTCGGCGGGCATGAGCTGATCGCGCAGCCGGGACCGCAGCCGCGGCCACGACTCCACGAGCCGGTCGATCCTCACGCGCAGGGCGTCGGCGTCCACGTATTTCTCGCGGGTCTCGTTGATGCCCTTGTCGATGAGCGGCCCCGACATCGTGCCTCGGATGTCCCGCTCGATCTCCTCCCAGGACGGCCACCGCCCGACGGCGGCATCCACGTCGAGGCCGGCGAGGTCTCGGGCGAGGAATCGTTCGTGGAAGGAGGTCATCGCCAGGGTCCCGATCGCCACTTTGAAGCCGTGGCTGAGCGGAGGGTCGAGTTCGGCGCCCAGGTGGTCGAGCTCCCACAGGTGGCTGAAGTAGTGCTCGGCTCCGGAGGCCGGGCGGGTCCCTCTGGCCACCTGCATGGCCAACCCCGACATGACCAGGCCGGAGCACAGCCCCTCGTAGGCCTCGGGCACGCCCGCCGCGAGCTCTCCCGGCTGCGCCAGGGCTTCGCGCACCCCTCCCTGGACGAGCTCCCAGGCGAGCGGGTGGATCGCCTCGACGCCCAGGGCGTCGGCGTACATCCAGTCGGCGCCGGCGGGGATCTTCGCCGACAGGTCGCCGTACCCCGAGGCGGCCATCGGGCGCGGGGCGGCGGCGGCCACGTCGAGGTCGAAGATCACGGCCAGCGGCGCGGGGCAGGGCATCGTGATCTTCAGCCCGCCGCGGGTCATGGGAGCTCCGAAACCGGTGTAGCCGTCCATGGAGGCCGCGGTCGCGACGACGGCGTAGGGCTGGCGGAGTTCGCCCGAGGCCAGTTTGACGAGGTCGTTGACGGTCCCCGAGCCCACAGCCACGCCGAGTGCCCCGGTTTCGCGCAGGCGCTCGCGGATCTCCTCGCAGTTGTCGTAGGAGGCGTAGAGGGTCGGGCTGCCCGGGAAGACCATCGGCTCGGCGAGGCGGGCCCCCGCCCGGCGCAGCCGTTCCTCGACTGCGGCGCCGGCGGCCGCCCAGGTCCGCTCGTCGGCGACGAGCAGGGCCGGCCGCCCGCCGGCTAGGAGGGTGTCGGCGAGGATTCGGCCGCTGTCGGCGAGGACGCCGCGTCCGACCTCGATCGTCTTCGTGCTCTCGGCCTGGGCGAGGCCCCTGGCGACGGTGTCGTCATTCTTCATCGTTGCTCCTCTCATCGTCCCGGCTCGTCTGCGCCGGACAGGTGCTCGGCCACGGCGTGCTGGACGGGGCGCAGGGCCGGGTAGATCGCCTCGTACTGCTCCATCCAGAACCGGTACTCCTCGTGCCGGGCGGGGTCGGGCTCTATGACGTCCCGGTCATGGACCATCGCCGCGGCCGCCTCGTGCAGGTCGGCGAACCGTCCGGCGGCGACGGCCCCCATCATCGCCGAGCCGAGGGCGGGCCCGTCCTGGACCTGCGTGACGGTGATGCCCAGGCCGGTGACGTCCGCGTGCATCTGCAGCCATTGGGCGCTGGAGAGGGCGCCGCCGCAGGCCACGATCGACGTCGGCTCGTATCCCGCCGCGCGCAGCGTGCGCAGGTTCAACTCCAGCCCGTAGCAGGTCGCCTCCTGTATGGCGTGGTAGATGTGCTCGCGGCGGTGGTGCAGGCTCAGGCCGGTGATCGTCCCCCGGGCTCTGGCGTCCGTGTAGGGGCTGCGGTTGCCCTGGAAGTGCTCGGCGATCAGGATTCCGTCCGAGCCGGGCGGAATGTCCTTCGACAGGTCGTTCATGACCTCGTAGGGGGAGGGGCCTCCCCTCGTGGAGGCCTCGACCAGGTCTTTGGCCATCGTCTCCATGAACCAGCGCTTGATCGATCCGGTCGAGACCTGCGAGGCCTCCAGCGTGTACTGGCCGATGACGAGCGCGTCGGTGTGCGCGCCCACGATCCCAGGCCCGTACAGGGGAGTCGCGCTCTGGGACAGGAGGCAGTTGCTCGAGCCCGTGATGAGGGCCGACCGTCCCGGCCGCAGGACGTCCATTCCGATCATCCCCGCCTCGGCGTCGATTCCGCCCTGGGCGACGGGGACGCCCTCGTGCAGCCCGAGCTCCCGGGCGGCCCATGCGGTCAGCCGTCCCAGGCCGGCGCCCATGGGCTGGACGTCGCCGGGGAGCTTGTCCATGAGGTCGCCGATGCCGAGCTCGGCGTAGAAGTCGAGCGGGAAGCCGCCGTGGTCGGCGTTGTGGTACATCTTCAGGGAGGCGGACGTCAGATTGGTCCTCGCCACGCCGGTCAGGAGGAGACCGAGCCAGTCGGGGGCGTCGAGCACCCAGCGCGCTCTCTCCCACAGCGCGGGCTCCTCCTCCTTCATCCACATCGCCTTGAAGACGAACCACTCCGCCGAGGCGTCGTCTCCGCCGCCGCCGTTGTAGAGCCGCGCCCAGTGGTCGATGGCCGAAGCCCGGCGCGCTTGCTCCCTCGCACGCACGTCGGACCACATGATGGCGTTGCGCAGCGGGCGGTTCTCGCCGTCGAGGGCCACGAGGGTCGCGGAGGTCGCGTCGTAGCCGATGCCGGCGATGTCGCGGGGGCTGACCCCCGAGGCGTCCAAGGCCCCGCGGACCGAGCTCCGCAGGGCCGCCCACCATTCGTCGACGTCCTGCTCCACCCAGCTGGGCCGCGGATACAGGGACGCCACGGGGGTGTCGTGAAATGCGAGGGGCGTCCCCTCGTCGTCGAAGAGGCCGACCCTGCATCCGCCGGTGCCCAGGTCGATCCCCATGAATGCCGCACTCATCTTGTCTCGCTCCCTTGGTAGACATAGTTCGGTCATCCCCAGTATCCGCGGCGCCCGTGGGCTGCGTCAACGCCTGGAATCCCGGAAGGCCGCGCTTTCGAGCCGGTCAGCCGCGGCCGGGTCAGCCGCAGTCCCGGCGGGCCCGGGTCAGGCGGGCGCGGCCGGCCAACTCGCCGTCGGGCGGGTAGCGAACGGATTCGAGCGTGAGCGGGTGCGGCGGGGCGACCACCGCTTCTCCCGTGTCCCGCGAGCGCTCCGCGAGGCGCCTGGAGGGCCAGTCCTCGCCGCGGCGTCCCGTCCCGACGCGCATGAGCGCGCCGACGAGCGCGCGGACCATCGAGTGGCAGAAGGCGTCCGCCTGGGCGGTCACCTCAACGAGCCCCGCGGTGCGCACGGCCTCCAGGCGTTGGAGCTCGCGGATCGTCGTCGCCCCCTCCCGCGGCTTGCAGTAGGAGAGGAAGTCGTGCTCGCCTAGCAGCGGGCGCGCCGCGCGGTTCATCGCGTCGACGTCGAGGCGCTCCCCTAGCCACAGGACGTCGCGGCGGCGGAGCGGGTCGTAGGAGCGCGGGTCGTCGCAGATCCGGTAGGTGTAGCTGCGCGAGAGGGCGGAGAAGCGGGCGTCGAAGCCGGCGGGCGCGTAGGAGACCTTCGTGACGACGAGGTCCGACGTCCCCCTCGGGCCGTCCGATTCGCGGGCGAGCAGCGCGGCCAGCCGCCGGCGCAGGGCCTCGGTCGCCTCCAGGCCCGAGCGTCCGACGGCTCTGTCGAGTTCGGCCTCGCCGACGTCGACGTGGACGACCTGCCCCCGGGCGTGGACGCCGGCGTCCGTCCTGCCGGCGACCGTCAAGCGGTGCGCCGCCCCGGTGGCGGTGTCGAGGGCCGCGGCGAGGAGGCCCTCGACGGTCCTCAGCCCCTCCTGCCGTGCCCAGCCGTGGAAATCGGTCCCGTCGTAGGCGAGGTCGAAGCGCAGGCGGAGCGAATGCGATACCGTCGAGTCCATGACGCCAGTTTCCCACACGCGGCCTCCCGGCCCCCCCGATCCGAGCGCGGAGGGCCTTCAGATCGCGGACTCGCCGGAGCGCGCAGGCGCGGCGGGCCGCGAACACGCCCGGCGGGCGGACGCCTCCGCCGCGGGGCTCGCGCCGAGGACGCTGGCCGTGGACTGCGGCGGCGGCGGCATCAAGAGCTCGCTCTTCGACAGGGCGGGCTTCCAACTCGGCACGGCCCAGCGCACGGCCGTGCGCTACCCCTTCTCCCCCGCGGATCTGCTGCGCATCGTCACTTCCCATGCGCAGGCCTTCGACGGCTTCGAGCGGATGACGCTTGGCATGCCCGGGATGATCCGGCGGGGAGTCGTCGTCTACACGCCGCACTACATCCGCAGGGCCGGCCCGCACACGAAGGTCGAACCGGAGCTGGCGGCGGCGTGGGACCGCCTGGACATGGAGGAGGCGCTCGCCGAGCGCTTCGACGTGCCCGCGCTGGTGCTCAACGACGCCGAGATCGCCGCGGCGGGCGTCGTCTCGGGCCGCGGCTGCGAGCTCGTCCTCACGCTGGGCACGGGCCTGGGCACGGCCCTCGTCGACGACGGGCGGCTCGCCCCCCACCTGGAGGTGTCCCACGCGCAGGCGCGATGGGGGCTGACGTACGACGACGTCGTCGGCGAGGCCGAGCGCATCCGGCTCGGCGACTCCGCGTGGTCTCGGCGGGTCCTGCGCGCGATCGACAGCCTGTGGCCCGTCTTCCGGTGGGACAAGCTCTACATCGGCGGCGGCAATTCCGCGCGGATCAGCACGGGCGTGCGGGCCAAGTTCGACGAGAACGTCATCTTCATCCCGAATGCCGCGGGCATGAACGGCGGAGTGCGGGCGTGGGCGCTCGCGCGGCCGGGCAGAAGGGGGTGACCGCGACGTCGCAATGAGCACGCCTCGATCGGTGATGGCCGGGTAGAGGGGGGTGGCCGGCCGCCCGAGCGGCGAGCCGGCTATCGCCGCCGCCTGTGGCTGGAGAACCATCTGACGACATTGACGATTCCGATGACTAGGAACGCCGAAGAGAGGAGGGCTATGCCGGCTAGGACCGCGAAGCCGGCGTTCAGGCCGACGGAACCGTCGGAGATGGCGGTGAACAGGATGAAGCCCAGGAGGCACACTACCGACAGCATGATGACGATGAGGACGATTCCCTCGATGAGGGTGCTGATCGGTTCCCGCCGCCGCCGGCTTTTCGACAGGCCCTCGCCGCGCGCCAGGGACGACTGGGAGTTCCACCCCTGGGCCTCGTCGCCGTAGGCGTCGCCGCGCGCCAGGGACGGCTGGGAGCCCTCCGCGTTCCAGGCCGGCGCCCCCGGGGAGCCTCCGGCTCCGGCGTCGTCGGCCTCCCATCGCTGTGCCGCGCCGCGAGGGCGGCGGTCCCTCCATTCGACGCCGTTCCAGTAGCGCTCGTAGGAGCCGTCTTCTTGATCGGGGTACCATCCGGGGCTGAGACTCATACGTTTCCTCCTTCGGCCGGAGTCTGCCACGGCGGCCGCGGGTTGCGCGATGGGCCAGCCTATCCAGACTATCCGCGCGGCGCCGTCCGCAGGCGGCCGCCGAACCACGGGGGCGGCGCCTCAAAGGCGTGAGAGGGCGGCAGGGGATGTAAAGGACGGCGGGCGGGACATCCCTCGATGCTCCGCCCGCCGTCGAAACGCCGGCTTGGCCGCCGCCCGTCAGGCTCCGGCCTGCGTCGAGGCGTCCTGCGCCTCGGGTTCGGCGTCCGTCTGGGAGGCCTCGGGCTCCCGCGTCGCCTCCTCGTCCTCGGCCTTCCCGTCCTCGGCAGCGGCGGCCCTCTTGGCGGCCTTCTCGGCTTCGCGGACGGCCGCCTGCTTCGGCGAGACCTTCTCCGTCACGAGTTCGATGCGCGCCAGGGGCGCGTTGTCGCCTCTGCGATTGCCGAGTTTGACGACGCGGGTGTAGCCGCCGTCGCGCTCGGCGAATTTGGGGGCGAGCTCCTCGAAGAGGATGTAGGCCAGTTCGCGATCGCCGAGGGTCCTCAGGGCCAGGCGGCGGTTGTGGGTGTCGCCGCGCTTGGCTTTGGAGATGAGTCTCTCCATGTGGGGCTGTACGACCTTGGCGCGCGCCTGCGTGGTGGTCACCGCCTCGTGGCGGATGAGGTCCTTGCACAGGTTGGCGATGATGTGGCGCTGGTGGGCGGCCGAACCGCCCAGGCGGGGGCCCTTACTGGGCTTGGGCATTGTAGTGTCTCCTATGAAAAGTGCGGGCTTCAGGCCTGCGAGTCGTCGCTGAACTGCATCGTGTAGCTTTCGTCGCCGTAGGTGGACACGAATCCGGCCGGCGAGTCCTTGAGCCGCAGATCCAGTTTCGCGAGCTCGTCCTTGACGTCCTCGATCGACTTCGCGCCGAAGTTCCGGATGTCCAGGAGGTCGGCTTCGGAGCGCTGGATGAGTTCGCCGATGGTTCGGATCCCTTCGCGCTGCAGGCAGTTCTGCGAACGGGCGGGGAGGTTGAGGATCGTGATCGGGCGCTGAAGGTCGGAGGACTGGGTCTCCACCACCGGAGCGGGGCCGATTTCGATGCCCTCGGCCTCGTTGTTGAGGTCGACGCACAGGCCGAACAGCTCGACGAGGGTCTTGCCCGCGGAGGCGAGCGCGTCGCGAGGCGTCGTGGACGGCTTGACCTCGACGTCGACGATGAGCTTGTCGAAATCGGTGCGCTGCTCGACGCGGGTCGCCTCGACCTTGTACGACACCTTGAGGACCGGTGAGTAGATCGAGTCGATGGGGATGCGTCCGATCTCGTCGTCGAAGCCCTTGTTCTGGGCCGCCGAGACGTAGCCTCGGCCACGCTCGACGGTCAGGTCGATCTCGATCTTGCCCTTGTCGTTGAGGGTGGCGATGTGCAGGTCGGGGTTGTGGATCTCCACGCCGGACGGCGGGGTGATGTCGGCGGCCGTCACCTCGCCGGGCCCCTGCTTGTGCAGGTACATGAGCACCGGCTCGTCGTTCTCCGAGGAGACGACGAGGTCCTTGAGGTTCAGGATGATGTCCGCGACGTCCTCCTTCACTCCCGCTATCGTGGAGAATTCGTGGAGGACCCCGTCGATGCGGACCGACGTGACTGCCGCGCCGGGAATCGACGACAGCAGCGTGCGACGCATGGAATTGCCGAGCGTGTAGCCGAAGCCCGGCTCGAGGGGCTCGAGCAGGAAGCGCGAGCGGCGCTCGGAGACTTGCTCCTCAGTGAGGACGGGACGCTGTGCGATCAGCACGATTCATTTCCTTTCGAGGACGCCCGCTATTTGACGTCCATCCTTCCCGCGGCCCTCTGTCCGACCAGCGGAAGACGGCGGGGGACCCCGCCGATGGCCGGCCCGGGAGGCGCGACGGCGGTCCCGCGGCCGGCATCCGGTCCGTCACACCCGGCGACGCTTGGGCGGACGGCAGCCGTTGAATGCCTGGGGGGTCACATCAGAGATCGACGTGACTTCGAGGCCGGACGCGGTGAGCGAGCGGATCGCGGTCTCGCGGCCCGAACCCGGGCCCTTGACGAATACGTCCACCTTCTTCATCCCCTGGTCCATGGCGGCGCGGGCCGCGTTCTCCGCCGCCAGCTGCGCGGCGTACGGCGTGGACTTGCGCGAGCCCTTGAACCCGACCTGCCCGGAGGAGCAGGAGGCGATGACGGCGCCCGTCGGGTCCGTGATCGAGACGATGGTGTTGTTGAAGGTCGACTTGATGTGGGCCTGGCCGACGGCGATGTTGCGACGCTCCTTGCGACGCGGACGGCGGTTGCCGGCGGAGGCCTGACGAGTCTTCGAAGGCATGGTCTACTTTCTTCTCCCGGTCTGCTTACTTCTTCTTCTTGCCTGCGACGGTGCGCTTGGGGCCCTTGCGGGTGCGCGCATTCGTCTTCGTGCGCTGGCCGCGCACGGGCAGGCCGCGGCGGTGCCGCAGGCCCTGGTAGCAGCCGATCTCGATCTTGCGGCGGATGTCGGACTGGACTTCGCGGCGAAGATCGCCCTCCACCTTGTAGTTCTCGTCGATGTGGTTCTTCAGCTTGACCAGATCGTCTTCGGTCAGGTCACGCACGCGGACGTCCGGGCTGATGCCGGTGGCGGCGAGCGTCTCGGCCGAACGGGTGCGGCCGATGCCGTAGATGTAGGTGAGCGCGATCTCGATCCGCTTCTCGCGGGGCAGATCGACGCCGGACAGACGTGCCAATTTCTCAGCTCCTATTGTCATTCCGAAGGTGTGGAGCACTGCGACCCTCCGCGGTTCGAACCGCGAGGCCCCGGCCTTCGGACCGGAGGTGTGCCTCAGGCATGCAGTGCGTGGATGCGGGCGGGGCGCCCGCCGCGCCGGACTATCCCTGACGCTGCTTGTGCCGAGGATTCTCGCAGATCACCATGACGCGCGCGTGGCGACGGATCACCTTGCACTTGTCGCAGATCTTCTTGACGCTGGGCTTGACCTTCATTCTTGCACTTCCTCGCCGCCGGTTCGGGCGGTCGACACTCGGGATCACTTATAGCGGTACACGATCCGGCCGCGGGACAGGTCGTAGGGGGTCAGTTCGACCACCACGCGGTCCTCCGGCAGGATCTTGATGTAATGCTGGCGCATCTTGCCGGAGATGTGCGCGAGCACGATATGCCCGTTCTCCAGTTCGACGCGGAACATCGCGTTGGGAAGGGCCTCGACGACCGATCCCTCCACTTCGATGACGCCATCTTTTTTCGCCATAACCCTCGCTAACGCTACAATCGGACCCGCACCGGGTTGCGCGAGGCCGAGGCCGATCCGCCTGCGGGCAGAACGTGCCAAAGATCTATGCTACATCTCCATCGAGTTCGGGGAAAGCCGGGTTTCGGTGCGCTCGGTCACCGGTCGTGCGCTCTGTCACCGGTCACCCGAGGGGAACGGGGGTCACCCCGAAGGGCGCGAGGGCCTGCGCTCCCCCGTCGGGCGATGTGAGCACCCAGATTCCGCCGGAGTGGACGGCCACCTCGTGCTCCCAGTGGCATGCGTCCGAGCCGTCGGCGGTGACGACGGTCCACCCGTCCTCCAGCGTCCGGTTGGCCTGATCGCCGGCGGTCAGCATCGGCTCGACGCACAGCACCATGCCGGCCCTGAGCTTGGGACCGCGCGAACGGGTGCGGTAGTTGGGGACGTCGGGCTCCTGGTGCATGGCCGAGCCGATGCCGTGCCCCACGTAGTCCTCGACGATGCCCGGAGGATCGGGCAGGCTCACGACGTAGTCGTCGATGGCCCTGCCGACGTCGCCGATGCGCCGTCCCGCGGCGAGTGCGGCGACACCCCGCCACATGGCCTCGCGAGTGACGGCGCACAGGCGCTCCCTGGCTTGCCGCGTCGATCTGTCGCCTCCGTCGAGGACGACGGAGAACGCGGCGTCGCCGTGCCATCCGTCGAGGACGGCTCCGCAGTCGAAGGAGACGAGGTCGCCCGCCTGGAGAACCCTCTCCCCCGGGATGCCGTGGACGATCTCGTCGTTGACGGACACGCAGATCTGCGCAGGATAGCCCCGGTACCCGTGGAAATTCGACCGAGCCCCGCTGGAGGCGAGGACGTCGAGGGCGACGGCGTCCATCTCGGCGGTCGTCGCCCCCGGGCGGGCCGCGGCGCGAAGCGCCTCGTGGATCCGGGCCACGACGAGTCCCGCGGCGCGCATGCCGAGGATGTCCCCGTCGGACTTGTACTCGATGGGCATCGGCTGTACTCGACGGCCGTCAGCGCGATTCGAGGTAGGCGTCCAGCGCGTCGCAGACCCTGGAGGCGACCTCGTCGATCCCGCCGATCCCGTCGACGGACACGAGGACGCCCCTGGAGCGGTATTCGGCGATGAGCGGCTCGGTGGTCTCGTGGTAGAGGGCGATCCGGTGGCGGATGACCTTCTCGGTGTCGTCTTTGCGGCCTTCTTGGGCGGCTCGGCCCAGGAGCCGCGCCACGACCGCCTCGTCGTCCGCCGTGATCTCCAGGACGACGTCGAGAGCGGTGCCGCGCCTGGCCAGCATGGCGTCGAGACTGGCCACCTGGTGGAGATTGCGGGGGTATCCGTCCAGCAGGAAGCCCCCGGCGGCGTCGGGCTGGTCGAGGCGCGCCTCGACCATGCGATCCGTCACTTCGTCGGGCACGAGCTCGCCGCGGGACGTGAAGGAGTCCGCGAGCCGGCCGAGTTCGTCGCCCGCCTCGGTGTGGGCGCGGAAGATCGCCCCCGTGGAGACGGCGGGGACGCCGAACTTGCGGGTGACCGCCTCGGCCTGGGTTCCCTTGCCCGCACCGGGGGGACCGACGAGGACCATTCGTACAGACATTGAGACCTTCCCTCTCCCTCGGCGCGCTGCGCCCTAGCGCAGGAATCCCTCGTAATGGCGCTGCTGAAGCTGAGCGTTGATGTCTTTGACCGTCTGGAGCCCGACGCCCACGAGGATCATGATCGAAGTTCCGCCGAATCCGCCCCGGAGGACGCCCATCTGCGCGAACATGATCGTCGGGACGAGGGCCACGATCGTCAGGTAAGTGGCGCCCACCCAGGTGATGCGCGAGGAGATGCGCTTGAGGTACTCGGCGGTCGGTGCCCCGGCTCTCACTCCGGGGATGAAGCCGCCGTAGCGCTTCATGTTGTCCGCCACTTCGTCCGTGTCGAAGGTGATCGCCACGTAGAAGAACGTGAACCCGAAGATCAGCAGGGCGTAGAAAGTGAAGTAGCTCCAGCTCTGATGGTCGAGGAAGTGGCGGTTGATGAACTGCACCCACCCCGAGTTCTGGCTTCCGAAGGAGGAGATCATCTGGGGGAGCGCCAGGATGGAGGAGGCGAAGATGACCGGGATGACGTTGGCCATGTTGATCTTGATCGGGAGATAGGTGGTCGACCCCCCGATGGTGCGGCGTCCGATCACGCGTTTGGCGTATTGGACGGGGACGCGCCTCTGGCACTGTTCGACGAAGACCACCACGGCTGTGATGGCCAGGAAGACGGTCACGACGATCACGGCGCGCACCCAGCCGCCGTCGGACTTGACCACTCCGTACAGCATCCCCGGGAAATTCGCGCAGATGCCGGTGAAGATGAGGATCGACATGCCGTTGCCGACGCCGCGCTCGGTGATGAGCTCGGCGAGCCACATGATCAGGCCGGTTCCCGCTGTCATGGCCAGGACCGCCATGGCGTACTTCATGGGCGAGGCCGCGGGGATGATCTGGGACTTGCAGTCCCGGAACAGCGTGGTGTTGGCCAGGGAGATGAACACCGAGGATTGCAGGAGGGCCAGTCCGATCGTCACGTAGCGGGTGTATTCGGTGAGTTTGGCCGTGCCCGACTGGCCTTCCTTGCGCAGCTGCTCGAACCGGGGGATGACCACGCCCAGCAGCTGGATGATGATGGAAGCCGTGATGTAGGGCATGATCCCCAGGGCGAAGACCGACAGTTGGAGCATCGCCCCTCCGGAGAACATGTTGAGCATCCCGAGGAATCCGTCGTCGCCCGCCTTCTCCGTGCACTCCCGGACGTTGGCGAGCGAGACGAAGGGCGCGGGCACGAACGTGCCGATGCGGTAGATAGCCATGATGGCCACGGTGAACAGTAGCTTGCGCCTGAGATCGGGGGTGCGGAACGCGGCCGCGAACGCCTTGATCAAGGTTCCTCCAGATTGCGGTATGACCGCATTCGATTGCTATGAGCGCCGCCCAGATTCCGGCGGACGGTGTACCCGCCTGACGAGAAGCATATTGCCGGTGGCGTCCCCGCGCCACCTCGCTAACTATACCCGGGAGCGCCCGCTCGCGGGAAACATGTGTCAAAGGGTAATGCCCCCGCGGGCGAGCGGGGGCATTACCGTCGGATCAGCGGCCGGCGACGCTTCCTCCGGCGGCTTCGATCTTCTCCTTGGCGGAGGCCGACCATGCGTCGGCGGTCACGTCGAGCTTGACCGCCAGGTCGCCCTGTCCGAGGATCTTCACCGGATGTCCGTCGCGCACGGCCCCCTTGGCGACAAGGTCCTCGACCGTGACCTCCCCGCCCTGCGGGAACAATTCGCCGAGGGCCGAGACGTTGACGACCTGGTACTCCACGCGGAACGGATTCTTGAATCCGCGCAGCTTGGGCAGACGCATGTGGATCGGCATCTGCCCGCCTTCGAAGCGGGCGGGAACCTGATACCGCGCCTTCGTGCCCTTCGTGCCGCGTCCGGCCGTCTTGCCCTTCGACCCTTCGCCGCGGCCCACGCGGGTCTTGGCGGTCTTGGCCCCCGGTGCGGGGCGCAGGTGGTGCACCTTGAGCACGCGGGCGGACCGGGCCTGAGACTTCCCATCAGCCATCAGTCAACCTCCTCCACGGTGACGAGGTGCGCCACGGTGCGGACGGCGCCGCGCACCTCGGGACGGTCTTCGCGAACCACGGACTGGCCGATCCGGCGCAGACCGAGGGTGCGAAGGGTGTCCTTCTGATTCTGCCTTCCACCGATGGTGGATCTGACCTGTGTGATCTTCAACTGCGCCATCATGCACCAACTCCCGCGACGGCGGCCTCGTTCTCGGCCTTGACGGCCTCGACCTGCTTGTCGGCGCGCTCCTTGGCGTCGGCCTCGGCGCGAGCCCGCAGCATCGCCTCGGGCGCCACGCGTTCGAGCGGCAGGCCGCGGCGGGCGGCGACCGACTCGGGCTGCTCGAGGCCCTTGAGGGCCGCGACCGTGGCGTGCACGATGTTGATGGCGTTGGACGACCCGAGCGACTTGCTCAGGACGTCGTGGATGCCCGCGCACTCCATGATGGCCCGCACGGGGCCGCCGGCGATCACGCCCGTTCCGGGGGATGCGGGACGGAGCAGGACGATGCCCGCGGCGTCCTCGCCCTGAACCAGGTGGGGAATCGTCTTGCCGATGCGGGGAACCTTGAAGAAGCTCTTCTTGGCCTCCTCGGTGCCCTTGGCGATGGCCACCGGCACCTCCTTGGCCTTCCCGTAGCCGACGCCGACGGTGCCGTTGCCGTCCCCGACCACGACGAGCGCGGTGAAGGACATGCGGCGTCCGCCCTTGACGGTCTTCGCCACGCGGTTGATGGCGACGACGCGCTCGATGTAGGCGTTCCTGTCGTCGTTGCGGCGTTCGCGGCGGTCACCGCGACGCGAGTCGCGACGCCCGCGGCGCTCGCCGGAGTTCTCTTCCGGGCCTCCTGCGGCCCGTCCACGCTGCTGTGCAGCCATTACAACCTCTCCTCGCTCTCGGCGCTCACAGTGTCAGCCCGGCGGAGCGGGCGCCCTCTGCCACAGCGGCCACTCGACCGTGGTACTTGTTGCCTCCGCGGTCGAAGACGACCGCCGAGATCCCGGCTTCCAGGGCTCGCTCGGCGACCAGCTCCCCGACCTTGCGGGACTTGTCTACCTTGTTCCCGGCCAGCCCGCGAAGCCCGCTCTCCAGAGTCGAGGCGGACACGAGCGTGTGACCGACGGAGTCGTCGATGATCTGGGCCATCATGTGCCGATTGGATCGGGAGACGACGAGGCGGGGGCGCTCGGGGGTGCCGGCGACCTTCTTGCGGAGACGGAAATGGCGGCGCGCGCGGGAGACGTGCTTGCCCTTGCCCTTGACGGTTACGGCCATCACTTACCAGCCTTTCCAGCCTTGCGGCGCACGACTTCGTCGGCATACCTGACGCCCTTGCCCTTGTAGGGCTCGGGCTTGCGGAGCTTGCGGATGTTGGCCGCCAGCTCGCCGACCTGCTGCTTGTCGATCCCGTTGACCGAGAACCTCGTCGGGGACTCGACCGTGAAGGTGATGCCCTCGGGGGCCTTGACGAGGATCGTGTGCGAGTAGCCGAGGGAGAACTCCAAGTCGCCTCCCTTCGCCACGACGCGGTAGCCCGTGCCGACGATCTCCATGGCCTTCGAGTAGCCCTGGGTCACGCCGACGACCATGTTGTCGATGAGCGTGCGGGTCAGGCCGTGCAGCGAGCGCGACGTGCGCTCGTCGTCGGGGCGGGTCACCGAGACGGCGCCGTCCTCCAGCTTCACGGCGATGGGCTCGGCGACGGTGTGCTCGAGCGTTCCCTTGGGGCCCTTGACGGTGACGTGCTGGCCGTCGATGGAGACATCGACGCCGGCCGGAACCGCGACGGGCTGTTTGCCAATACGCGACATAATCCCTCCCGTCACCAGACGTAGGCGAGGACTTCCCCGCCGACGCCCTTGTCCTTGGCCTCGCGGTCCGTCAGCAGGCCGGAGGACGTGGAGAGGATCGCCACGCCGAGGCCGCCGAGAACCCTGGGCAGATTGGTGGACTTCGCGTACACGCGCAGGCCCGGCTTCGACACGCGCCGAACGCCGGCGAGCGCGCGCTCGCGGTTGGAACCGAACTTCAGATTGAGTGTGAGCGTCTTGCCCACTTTCGCCTCTTCGACGTCGAATCCGGCGATGTAGCCCTCGCGCTCGAGGATCCCGGCGATGTTCGCCTTGAGCTTCGAGTACGGCATCGACACCGAATCGTGGAACGCCGAGTTGGCGTTGCGCAGACGCGTCAGCATGTCTGCGATGGGGTCAGTCATTGACATTGGGCGCTTGCCCTTCCTCGTCGCGGTTTCCCTTCCGGACCTGCGACGTAGCGTTTACCAGCTGGACTTGGTGACACCCGGAAGCTCGCCTCGCAGGGCCAGTTCGCGGATGCAGACGCGGCACAGGCCGAACTTGCGGTAGACGGAGTGCGGCCGGCCACAGCGATTGCACCGGGTGTAGGCGCGGACCCCGAACTTGGGTTCGCGCGCCTGCTTCTTCTTCAGAGCGGTCTTGGCCATCGTCACGCCTCCTTGAAGGGGAAGCCGAGCCGACGCAGGAGGAACCGGCCTTCCTCGTCGGTCGAGGCGGTCGTGACGACCGTGACGTCCATGCCGCGCACGCGGTCGATCTTGTCCATGTCGATCTCGTGGAACACGGTCTGCTCGGTCAGTCCGAAGGTGTAGTTGCCGTGGCCGTCGAACTGCTTGGGGGAAAGCCCGCGGAAATCCCGGATGCGCGGCAGCGCGGTCGACAGCAGACGGTCGAGGAATTCCCACATGCGGTCGCCGCGGAGCGTGACGTGGCAGCCGATGGCCTGGCCTTCGCGCAGCTTGAACTGGGCGATGGACTTCCTGGCCCTGGAGACCTGGGGCTTCTGCCCGGTGATGACGGCCATGTCGGCCATCGCGCCCTCCAGGACCTTGGAGTCGCGGGCCGCGTCACCGACGCCCATGTTGACGACGATCTTCTCGAGCTTGGCGACCTCGTGGAGGTTGCCGTGCTTGAACTCGGCCGTCAGCGCGGGGACGATGTCCTCGCGGTATTTGACTTTGAGGCGGGGTGTCACAGCTCGATCTCCTTACCTGCGCGGCGGCCGATGCGCTCGCGCATCACCTTGGTGCGGCCGTCGCGTTCGACCTCGACCTCGCGGAAGCCGACGCGGACCGGCTTCTTGTCCGGGCCGACGAGCGCGACCTTGGACATGTGGATCGGGGCCTCGACGGTTTCGATGCCACCTCCGCCGTTCGGGCCGGCCTTGACGTGGCGCGTCACGCGATTGACGCCCTCGACCACGACGCGGTTGCGGCGGCGGTCGACGGACAGGACGACGCCCTGCCTTCCTCTGTCGCCCGGTTTGAGCGGATCGAGGCCGAGTTCCGCGCGGCGCGCGTTGCGCTCTTCGAGCTTCTTCGCGTCCGAGGTCCGCCCTGCGATGACCTGGACCAGATCGCCTTTCTTGATCTTCGCCATATCAGATCACCTCCGGTGCCAGCGAGACGATTCGCATGAACTTCTTCTCGCGCAACTCGCGGCCCACGGGGCCGAAGATGCGGGTGCCGCGGGGTTCGCCGTCGTTCTTGAGCAGCACAGCCGCGTTCTCGTCGAAGCGGATGTAGGAGCCGTCGACGCGACGGGTTTCCTTCCTCGCGCGGACGACGACGGCTTTGACCACGTCGCCCTTCCTAACATTCCCGCCAGGGATGGCGTCCTTGACGGTGGCGACGATCGTGTCGCCGATTCCGGCGTAGCGCCGGCCTGAGCCGCCGAGCACCCGGATGCACAGGATCTCCTTGGCACCCGTGTTGTCGGCGACGCTGAGCCGCGTCTCCTGCTGGATCATTTCTGGTTTCTCCTGTCGTCGTGCCGGTTCTCGCCTGGCGAGCCTTGCCGAACGGATGGGGGTCTCGTGGTGACCTCGGCGGTCACTTGGCCTTCTCGATGATTTCGACCACGCGGAAGTGCTTGGTGGCGCTCAGCGGGCGAGTCTCCATAATGCGGACGAGGTCGCCGACGCGCACTTCGTTGTTCTCATCGTGGGCTTTGACGCGCTTCGTATGGGTGACGACCTTGCCGTACAGCGGGTGCTTGCGGCGGTCCTCCACCTCCACCACGACGGTCTTGTCCATCTTGTCGCTGACCACGTAGCCGCGCTGGACCTTGCGGTGATTGCGGACGGGAGCGCCGGTGCTGTTGTCGCTCAACTTCTACCTCACTTCTCAGTCGTGGGCGCGGTGCGGATATTGAGCTCGCGCTCACGTTTGACCGTGTAGATGCGAGCGATGTCGCGGCGGACCTCCTTGAGGCGCCCGGTGTCCTCGAGGCGATGGGTGACCGCCGAGAAACGGAGGTTGAAGAGCTCCTCCTTGGATTCCTTGAGCTTCTCGAGGAGCTCGGCGTCGGTCATGGCGTCGAGCTCCTCCGTCGAGATTCCCTTGGCCATCATTCACCGTCCTCTCGGGTGACGAAACGGGTCTTCATCGGCAGCTTGTGCATGGCGCGCAGCATGGCCTCGCGGGCGAGGCCGACGTCGACGCCGTCCATCTCGAACATGACGCGGCCGGGCTTGACGTTGGCGACCCAGGTCTCCACCGGGCCCTTGCCCGAGCCCATGCGCAGGCCGAGGGCCTTCTTCGTCAGGGGGCGGTCCGGGAAGATGTTGATCCAGATCTTGCCGCCGCGCTTGACGTGACGGGTCATGGCGATACGGGCCGCCTCGATCTGGCGGTTCGTCACGTAGGCCGGCTCCAGGGCCTGAATGCCGTACGAGCCGAAGGCCAGCTGGTTGCCGCCTTTGGACATGCCGGTCCGGCCGGGACGGTGCTGCTTGCGCCACTTGGTGCGACGGGGTATCAGCATGGGTCAGGCCTCCGATCCTGTGGTTGCGGTTCCCGAGGAGGCGGTCGCGGCCTGGGCATGCTGCTGGTTGTGCTGGCCGCCGCGATTGCCGCGCCCGCGTCCGCGGCGGTCTCCGCGGCCGCGTCCGCGAGGAGCCTCGGCGAGCGTGCGGTAGTACTCGGCGTCGGTGACGTCGCCGCGGTAGATCCACACTTTCACGCCGATGCGGCCGAAGGTCGTGCGCGCCTCGTAGAACCCGTAGTCGATGTTCGCGCGGAGCGTGTGCAGGGGCACGCGGCCCTCGCGGTAGAACTCCGAGCGGGACATCTCGGCGCCGCCCAGACGACCCGAGCACTGCACCCGGATGCCCCTGGCGCCCGCGCGCTCGGCGGACTGGATGCCCTTGCGCATGGCGCGCCGGGAGGAGACGCGCGAGGCGATCTGCTCGGCGATGCCCTGCGCGACGAGCTGGGCGTCGGCTTCGGGGTTCTTGACCTCGAGGATGTTGAGCTGGATCGACTTGCCCGTCAGCTTCTCCAGATCGGCGCGCAGGCGGTCGGCCTCCGCGCCGCGACGGCCGATGACGATGCCGGGCCGGGCCGTGTGGATGTCCACGATGACGCGCTCGGCGCGCCGCTCGATGTTGACGCGCGAGATCCCCGCGCGGTCGAGCGTCTTCTCGATCATCCTGCGGATCTGGATGTCCTCCTGGACGAAGTCGGCGTATCGCTGACCGGCCTTGGGCGAGTCGGCGAACCACTTCGAGCGGTGGTTCGTGGTGATTCCGAGTCGGAACCCGGTCGGGTTGACCTTCTGCCCCACTATCGGGTCCTCCTCTTCTTTGCCTTGTTCTTCACTGCGGCGACGTCGTCGCCGACGATGACGGTGATGTGGCTCGTGCGCTTGAGGATGCGGTTCGCGCGTCCCTGCGCACGAGGCTGGATGCGCTTCATCGTCGGCCCCTCGTCGACGTAGGCCGCCTGGATGAACAGGTCGTCCTCGTTGAAACGCTCGCCGAGCTCGTCCGCGCTGTAACGGGCGTTGGCGATAGCCGAATCGACGATCTTCCGGACGGTCTCAGCCGCCCCCTGGGGTGCGTAGCGCAGCACGTCGACGGCCTCCAGGGCGCGCCTGCCGCGGATGACGTCCACGACGCGGCGGGCCTTCTGGGGCGTGACGCGCACGAATCGCGCCTGCGCCTTGGCTTCCATGTTCCTGCCTTACTCTCTGTGCTCGTCGGACGGCCCCTCAGCGGCGCCGGCCCTTACGGTCGTCCTTCTCGTGCCCGCGGAACGTGCGGGTCGGGGCGAACTCGCCGAGCTTGTGGCCGACCATCGACTCGGTGATGAACACCGGAACGTGCTTGCGGCCGTCGTGCACGGCAAAGGTATGGCCCAGGAAGTCGGGGGTGATGACCGACCGACGCGACCAGGTCTTGATGACGTTCTTCGTGCCCTTCTCGTTCTGCTCGTCGACCTTCTTCTGGAGGTGATCGTCGACGAAGGGCCCCTTCTTCAGACTACGCGGCATTCAGCTCATCCTCTCTCAGCGCTTGTTGCCGGTCTTGCGACGGCGCACTATGAGCTTGTCGCTGGCCTTCTTGGGACGGCGGGTGCGGCCTTCGGGCTTGCCCCACGGGCTGACCGGATGGCGGCCTCCCGACGTCTTGCCCTCGCCACCGCCGTGGGGGTGGTCCACCGGGTTCATGACCACGCCGCGGACGGTCGGGCGGACGCCCTTCCAGCGCATGCGGCCTGCCTTGCCCCAGCTGATGTTCGACTGCTCGGCGTTGCCGACCTCGCCGACGCTCGCGCGGCAGCGCGCGTCCACGTTGCGGATCTCGCCGGAAGGCATGCGCAGCTGCGCATACTTGCCCTCGCGGGCCACGAGCTGTACGGAGGCTCCGGCGGAGCGCCCGATCTTCGCCCCGCCGAGGGGGCGGAGTTCGACGCAGTACACGGTGGTTCCGACGGGGATGTTCCTCAGCGGAAGGTTGTTGCCGGGCTTGATGTCCGCCGCCGGGCCGTTCTCCACCGTGTCGCCCTGACGGAGGTTCTTCGGAGCGACGATGTAGCGCTTCTCGCCGTCGACGTAGTGGAGCAGGGCGATGCGGGCCGTGCGGTTCGGGTCGTACTCGATGTGCGCGACCTTGGCGGGCACGCCGTCCTTGTCCCAGCGACGGAAGTCGATGAGCCGGTACTGGCGCTTGTGGCCGCCGCCCCTGTGCCTGGTCGTGATGCGGCCGGTGTTGTTGCGGCCGCCGGTCTTGTGCAGCGGGCGCAGCAACGACTTCTCCGGCGTCGACCGAGTGATCTCGGCGAAATCGGCGACGCTCGCACCGCGACGGCCGGGGGTCGTCGGCTTGTACTTACGAATTCCCATGGGTTTCGATCCTCAGTCTTTCCGTCAGCCGTAGATGTCGATGGTTCCCTCGCGCAGCGTGACGATCGCGCGCTTGGTGTCCTTGCGGCGGCCGACGCCATCGCGGGTCCGGCGAGTCTTGCCCTGGCGGTTCTGGGTGTTGACCGACGCGACTTTCACGTCGAAGACGGCCTCGACGGCCTGCTTGATCTCCGTCTTGCTGGCCCGCGGGTCGACGAGGAAGACGTACTTGCCCTCGTCCTCCAGGCGGGCCGACTTCTCGGACGCCACCGGTTGAAGGATGACGTCGTGCGGATCCCTGTTCCAGAAACTCGCTGCCTCGGTCATTTCTCCTCCTTGCCGTTCTTCGAGACGAACTCCGCGAGGGCCGACTCGGTGAAGACGACGTCGTCGGCGACGAGGACGTCGTAGCTGTTGAGCTGGTCGGCGTAGACGACGCTGGCCTCCACCGCGTTGCGCAGCGAGAGGACGGTCAGGTCGTCGCCGCGGGAGACGGCCACGAGGGCCGAGCGATCGTCGATCACCTTGCGCAGAAGCCCCAGCGCCGCGGAGGTTGAGGGCCTGGCCCCCTCGACGAAGGCCGTGACGACGTGGACGCGGCCCGCCCGCGCGCGGTCCGACAGAGACTGGCGCAGTGCCGCGGCGATCATCTTCTTCGGGGTGCGCTGCGAGTAGTCCCGCGGTTGCGGACCGTGCACGGTGCCGCCGCCGGTGAACTGCGGCGCGCGGATCGAGCCTTGGCGGGCCCGGCCGGTGCCCTTCTGCTTGAAGGGCTTGCGGCCGCCGCCGGAGACCTGCCCGCGCGTCTTGGTGGCGTGGGTTCCCTGGCGGGCCGCGGCCAACTGGGCGGTGACGACCTGGTGGATGAGGGGGATGTTGGCGTCGACGTCGAAGAGCTCGGCGGGCAGGTCGGCGCTGCCGGCCACCGCGCCTTCGGCGTCGAGGACGTCAACCTTGAGGGACTGCGGCATGGTCAGGCTCCCTTCACGGCGGTGCGGACCACGACCGTGCCACCCTTGTTGCCCGGGATGGCTCCGGCGACGAGGAGGATTCCCTTCTCGGCGTCGACGGCGTGGATGGAAAGATTCATGACGGTCACGCGGTCGGATCCCATGCGGCCGGCCATGCGCAGGCCGCGGAAGACGCGCGAGGGGGTGGCGCAGGCGCCGATGGAGCCGGGCTTGCGGTGGTTGCGGTGCGCGCCGTGGGAGGCGGAGACGCCGCCGAAGCCGTGGCGCTTCATGACGCCGGCGAAGCCCTTGCCCTTGGACGTGCCGATGACGTCGACCTTCTGGCCCGCCTCGAACAGGTCGGCGGTGAGCTCCTGACCGAGCTCGTATTCGGAGGCGTCGGGCGTGCGGACCTCGGCGAGCCTGCGGCGGGGTGCGACGCCGGCCTTGTCGAAGTGGCCCTGGAGGGGCTTCGTGACGTTCTTGGTCTTCAGCTCGCCGGAGGCCAGCTGGACGGCCGAGTAGCCGTCGGTCTCGGGGGTGCGGATCTGGGTCACGACGTTCGTGCCGACGCGAACGACGGTGATGGGAACGAGGCGTCCCGACTCATCCCACAGCTGGGTCATCCCCAGTTTGGTGCCGAGCAGCGCCTTGACGGGCGCGCCGACGGCGGCTTGCTTGGAGTTCATGGTGCGTTGTTACCTCAGAGCTTGATTTCCACGTTGACGTCCGCCGGAAGATCGAGACGGCGAAGCGTGTCGATGGTCTTCAGGGTCGGATCGACGATGTCGATGAGCCGCTTGTGGGTGCGCATCTCGAAGTGCTCGCGGCTGTCCTTGTACTTGTGGGGTGAGCGAATGACGCAGAAGACGTTCTTCTCGGTCGGGAGCGGCACAGGGCCGACAACCGTCGCTCCGGTGCGCGTCACTTCGTCGACAAGCTTCTTGGCCGCACTGTCAATGACCTCATGGTCGTATGACTTGAGCCGGATGCGGATTTTCTGTCCAGCCATGCCGTCGTTACCTCTTTTCTACCTCGGCGATCGCCGGTCCCCGCATCCGGGCGTGTCGCGCCTGCCGCAGCGATCCCAAGCCCATATTGCAGATTTCGACGAACCCTTGTGAAACGCCGGGCGATGTCCTTCCCGGCGAAGTTCCTGGCCCGGTCCTGCCGGGCAACTTGTTTAGTTTGCCAGAATTCGCACTGCCGCGGCAAGTCGGCCTGCTCAACAGTGGCAGGCGTGACATCCAGACCCGGCCCGCTCAGGGCCGCAGATGCAGGGAGGCGATGTCCGACTCCGTGCCCAGAAGGACGTCGAAACGGCTGCGATCGCCCCGGTGATGGGCGATGAAGGTTTCGACGGGCACCCCGTCCGCGTCCCGCAGCGTCGAGCGCATCCGCAGGATCGGCGCGCCCACGTCGCCGTCGAGCGCCGCGGCGACGTCTTCGCTCGCGGGCACGGCCTCGATGCTCCGCGAAGCCTGGCCGAAGGCGATGCCGTGCACGTCGGTCAGGCACTGGTAGAGGGAGCTCGACGTGAAGTCCTCTTTCTCGATTCCCGGCACGCGGCCGGCGGGAATCCACGTGATCGTGTGGGCCCACGGCTCGCCGTCGACGCGCCGGATGCGTTCGAGCACGAATCCGGGAGAGCCCGCGGGCACTTCGAGGATCGCGGCCGCGTGCTCGTCCATCGGCGCGATCTCCTGGCGCAGGATCTCGCTCTTCAGCGTGTGCCCCTGGCTGCGCGCGTGGGCGAAGAGCCCCTGGAGCGAGAGGGCGAGGCCGTGGTCGATCTTCGCCGGGGCGAGGAACGTCCCCTTGCCCTTGACCCGGTGGAGGACCCCCTCGCTCTCGAGTTCGGCCATCGCCTGTCGGACGACGCTCCGCGACACTCCGTACCGATCGCCCACCTCGCGATCGGACCACAGCCGATCCCCTTCGTTCAAGCCGTCCCGCGCGATCCTCGTCCGCAGGATCCGCTTGAGCTGGTGATAGTACGGCAGGACGGATTCCTGGTCGATCGCGTCGGCATCGTCCGCCTCTCCCGATCCGGCGTTCATGCTCCCATGATAACGCGCCCTCCCCGCCCGTCCCCGTCTCCCGGGCCGGGCGTCCGCAGACCCTTCCGTTCAGTGAGACGCAACGGCGAACCTCTTGTCCGGTTGTCCGTACAGGTGTATGGTGGGCGAAACGAAACCAGGTCTCACGCAAGGGACAGTGGCAACGACGCCACACGTCACAGGAGGTTTCCATGACCATTCGCATAGGCGTGATCGGGACGGGCCGTGCGGGCCTCATCCACGCCAGGGCATTCCAAGGGCACATCCCGGCAGCGCGGCTCACGGCGATCTGCGACCCGGGCCCCGAGGCGCTCTCGGCGGCGCGCAGCCGGCTCGGCGGCGTCGCGGGCTTCGCCGACTACCGCGAGCTCCTGGCCGCGGACGTCGACGCCGTCGTCATCGCCACGCCGACGAAGTACCACCGGCAGATCGCCGTCGACGCCGCAGCGGCGGGCAAGCACGTCCTGTGCGAGAAGCCCATGGCGATCAGCGAAGACGAGTGCCGCGACATGATCGAGGCCGCCGAGCGCGCCGCGGTCAAGCTCCAGATAGGATTCATGCGCCGCTTCGACGCGGGGCACGTCCACGCCAAGCGGCTCGTCGAGGACGGCGCGATCGGCGAGGTCGTCGCCGTCAAGTCCCTGACCCACGGCCCGAGCGTCCCCCACCCGTGGATGTACGACCTCAAAGCCAGCAACGGCCCCCTCGCCGAGGTCTCCAGCCACGACATCGACGCGATCCGCTGGCTCAGCGGCTCCGAGGTGGTCGACCTTCAGGCCTTCGCCGGCAACTACCGCTGCCCCGACGCGCGGGCGGAGTTCCCCGACTTCTACGACACCGTGATGGTCAACGCGCGCTTCGCCAACGGCGCGCTCGGCCACGTCGACGGCGCGCACGGGGTCCGATATGGCTACGACAACAGGGTGGAGATACACGGCACCCACGGCCGCATCGACATCGGGGACGTCTCGGCCGACCGAGTCGTCGTCCACGAGGAGACAGGGCGCTCCAGCCGGGACATCGTGGCCTCCTGGCGCGACCTCTACCGCGAGGCCTACATCGCCGAGGATCGGGCCTTCGCCCAGGCGATCGCCGAGGGGACGCCCGTGCGCGTGTCGGGCGAGGACGGACTCGCCGCGGTGCGGATCGTCTGCGCGGGGAACGCGTCCATAGCCAGCGGAGCGATCCAGCGTCTGACTCCCCCGCAATGACGCGGGGACACCGAGGGAAGGATACAGTCATGGCCAACGACGGCTACGTCATAGGAATAGACATGGGCACCGGATCCGCCAGAGCCGGCGTGTTCGACGCCCGCGGCCGCCAGGTCGGCTTCGGAACGGCCGCCTGGACGACCGCCTATCCGCAACCCGGATGGGCCGAACAGGACCCGCATGAATGGTGGAGGCAGACCGTCGCGGCGGTGCGCGCCGCCGTCGCCGACTCGAGCGTCGACCCGGCGGAGGTGCGCGCCGTCTCCATGGACGCGACGTCGTGCACCGTCGTCTGCCTCGACGGCGAGGACGAGGTCGTCCGCCCGGCGATACTGTGGATGGACGTCCGCTCGGTCGAGGAGGCCGAAGAGGTCCACGCGACGGGGGACCCCGCGCTCCGCCTGTGCGGTCAGGGGCCCGTCTCCGCGGAGTGGGGCCTGCCGAAGGCGCTGTGGGTGAAGAAGAACGAGCCGGAGGCCTTCGCCCGCACGGCCACGATCTGCGACGAGACCGACTGGCTCGTCCACAGACTGACCGGACGCTGGACGATGTCCGTCTCCCATGCGGCGGGCAAGTACTTCTACGACGAGGAGTACGGCGGGTGGCCGGTCTCGCTCTATCGGAGGCTCGACGCCCTGGACATCCTCGAACGCTACCCCACGCGCATCACCCAGGTCGGAGACGTCGTCGGCCCGCTTCTGCCCGACGTCGCGCGGGAGTTCGGCCTCCCCGAGGGCGTCGCCGTGGTCGAGGGCGGGATCGACGCGTACATGGGCGCCATCGGCCTGGGCGTGGCGGCCCCCGGGCGCCTGGCCCTGATCACCGGATCGAGCCACGTCATCACCGGCCAGCTGGCCGAACCCGTCTACACGAAGGGCCTGTGGGGCTCCTACACGAACGCCACCGTCCCCGGGTACTACACGATCGACGGCGGTCAGGTCTCCACCGGGGTCCTGGTCGAATGGTTCTTGAAGAACTTGGCCGGGGCCTCCCGGGCGGAGGCCGCGCAGACGGGCGAGAACATCTACGACATCCTCACCCGCGAGGCGGGCAGGGTGCCGATCGGCTGCGACGGCCTGCTCTCGCTCGACCACTTCCAGGGCAACCGCGCCCCGCATTTCGACGGGCGTTCGCGCGGCATGTTCTGGGGTCTGACCCTGCATCACACCGAAGCCCACATGTTCCGAGCCATCCTCGAGGGCATCTGCTTCGGCACCGAGGCCATCTTCGAGGCGATGCGCGCCCAGGGCGTGCCGGTCGAGGAGATCATCGTCTCCGGGGGCGCGACGAAGAACAGGCTGTGGCTGCAGATGCACGCGGACGTCTCCAACGTCCCGCTCATCCTCACCGACGTGACTGAGGGGCCTGCGCTCGGCTCGGCCATGGTCGCCGCCGTCGGCGCAGGGTGGTACGAGGACATCCCCGCCGCCTCCCTGGCCATGACGAAGGTCAGCGACGTCATCCAGCCCGACCCGCAGGCCCATGAGGAATACATGTTCAACTACCAGGCGTACAAGGACTCCTACGAGAGCATGAAGGACCTCATGGCTCGTGTGACCGACCACTACAGCAGTTAGGGTGACGGCATGTCTTCGCAGCGCGTTCTTCGGGCCCTGGCGTCCGCCACGGACACCAAGCGAATCGTGATCGGCCGCGACGTCCTTCAGGCGGCGGGCGAGGTGTTCGCGGAAACCGTCGGCGGCGCCGGAACGGCTGTCGTCGTCGCCGACGAGACGACCTGGCGGCTCGCGGGGCCGGCCGTCGCCGCCTCCCTGCGGGCGCACGGCGTCGATCTCGCCGACCCGCTGGTCTTTCCGAGCCGTCCGCCGGTGTACGCCGGGTACGAGAACGTCTCCCGCGTCCGCGAGCGCCTCCGGTCTACCGGCGCCGCCGCCTGCTCGATCGGCTCCGGCACGATCTCGGACCTGACCAAGCTGGCCTCCGGCGAGCTCGCGCGTCCCTACGTCCACGTCTGCACCGCCGCGTCGATGGACGGGTACGCCGCCTTCGGCGCGGCCATCACGAAGGACGGGTTCAAGATCACGCGCACCTGCCCCGCGCCCGCGGGGATCGTGGCCGACCTGGACGTCATGGCGACGGCGCCCGGGCGGATGCTGGCCAACGGCTACGCCGACCTCATCGAGAAGTATCCGGGCGGCGCCGACTGGATCGTGGCCGACGCCCTCGGGATCGAGGCGATCGATCCCGAGGCGTGGAACCTGGTCCAGGGCCCGCTCGACGAGGCGATGTCGCGTCCGCAGGCCCTGGCGGCGGGCGATCCCGACGCCTTCGAGGCGCTCGTGGTCGAGATCATGCTCTCGGGGCTGGCGATCCAGGCCCACCAATCCTCGCGCCCCGGATCGGGCGCGGGGCACAACTTCTCCCACCAGTGGGAGATGGAGGGCTACGGGCTGGACTGGCCCCTGCCCCTGTCCCACGGGGCCAAGGTAGGGCTGGGGGCGATTGCGATCGCGGCCGTGTACGACGCCGTGATCGACGCCGACTTCTCGGCCGTCGACCCCGACGCCGTCGTGGAGGGATGGCCGACCCCGGAGCAGAACGAGGCGCGCGTGCGCGCCCTGCAGGATATCCCCGCGATAGCGGACGCCGCCGTCGCGCAGTCCGATGGGAAGTACATCCCCCGCGGGCAGGTGCGCGAACACGTCCTCGCGATCCAGCGGGTCTGGCCGGGTTTGCGGGCGCGCCTGCGGGAGCAGGTCCCGACGGCGGCGCGCACGCGCGACATGCTCAGGGCGGCCGGCGCCGTCCACCATCCGGCGCAGGTCGGCATCTCCCTGGACAAGCTGCGCCGCACCTATTACCAAGCGCAGACGATCCGCAGCCGGTACACGGTGCTCGACGTGCTCTTCGCCACGGGGCTGCTGCACTCCGTCGTCGACTCGCTGTTCGAGCCGGGCGGTTTCTGGGCCGAGGAGGCCGTGCCGGACGGGGGGCATCGCACCCTGAGCGCACACCGCCCGACGATCGAACGAAACGAAGAGGTGACGCGATGACCATCACTGCAGCCGGGCTCTCCCGGCTGATCGACCACACGCTCCTGTCCCCCGACGCGTCGAAGGAGCAGTTCGCCGCACTGTGCGGGGACGCCGTCGAGTACGGTTTCGCGATGGTGGCGGTCAACCCCTACCCGGTGGCGCTGTGCGCCGAGCTCGTGAAGGGAACGTCCGTTCACGTCGGCGCGGCGATCGCCTTCCCGCTCGGTCAGACGACGATCCGGGACAAGGTGTCCGAGACAGCGCGGGCGATCGGCGACGGCGCCGACGAGATCGACTACGTCGTCAACCTCGTCGAGCTCAAGGACGGCAACCTCTCCTACGTCCGCGAGGAGATGGAGAGGATCGTCGCCGTGTGCCGCGAGGCGGGAGCCGTCTCGAAGGTCATTTTCGAGAACTGCTATCTCGACGAGGAGGAGAAGCGGGCCCTCGCCGGAATCGCCGCGGAGGTCCGGCCCGACTTCGTGAAGACCTCGACTGGTTTCGGCCCCGGGGGCGCCACCCTCGACGACGTCAAGCTCATGAAGGACGTCGTCGGCGACGGAGTGGGGGTCAAGGCCGCCGGAGGCATCCGCGACCTCGACGCGGCCCTGGCGTTCCTGGATGCGGGCGCCACTCGGCTCGGAACCTCGCGGGGCCCCTCGCTGGTCGACCAGCTCCGCGCGCGCTCGCAGGGCTGACGGCTGGAGACTGGCGGAGCCGGGCCTGCCCGGGACCGCGGCCCTCAGGCGCCGGCGACGCGGTGAGCCTGCAGTCTCCCGCGGATCGGCGCGACGAATACGGCCTCCAGGGTGAAGGTCACGGCCGTCATGACGACGGCGTAGGCGAAGATCTGCGGGGTTTCGATGTTGATCTGGGCGAGCCGGATCGCGCCTCCCATGCCCGAGGCTGTGGACAGGAGCTCGGCCATGACGGAGACGCGGATCGATTGGCCCAGCGCGACCGTCGCGGCGGCGAGCACGGGCACCGCGACCATCGGGAACGTCACCCGCCAGGCCGTCTTCATCCGGCCGAGACCGAAGATCCTGGCCATCTCGACGAGGTCGGTGTCGATGGCCCGCACGGCCGAGGCCGTCGCCGTCGTCAGCAGGGGCGTCGTCACGATCGCGACGACGAAGACGACGACGGCGCTGTTGCCTTCGAACCACACGATGCCGATGATGACGAAGATGACGGCGGGCGTGGAGAGGAGGATCTGGAGGAGGCTCCGGCATAGCCAGTCCAGGTGGAGCGACTTCCCGATGGCCGACCCCCATGCCACTCCCCCGACGATCGCGATGGCCAGGCCGGTCAGCGCCCGCCCGATCGTCTGGCCGAGGGCCGACCAGAAGTCCGAAGTGGAGAGGATGCTCCCCAGGGCGCGTGCGGTTTTGTCCGGGCCGGGCAGCATGTACTCCTGCTGGCCGCCGGCCAGGTAGGCCCAGATCGCGACGCAGGCGCATGCGCCGAGGAAGACCCACCAGGCCCGCTCGGCCTTGTGGAGCAGGCTGCGCCGCCTCCTCTCCGGGCCGTTCCGCCTCGGAGAGGCGCGTCGGGCGGTGCCCCGTCCGACGCGCCCGTCCTCCCCGGATGCAGGCGCGGCCACGGCCGGCTCACTTGGCGTAGAACTTGGCATTGGGCAGTTTGCCGCCGTAGATGGCCGGGTTGCCCTCGCCGATGCGCTTGAGGAAGTCCTCGTATTCGGACCGGGTCTGGGCGGCGGGGGCCATGTCGAGTTGGAGGCGCGGAATCACCTGTTTGACCACGCCGACGGGGAGCTTGTAGTGGTCGGCGATCTTCTGGAGGGTCTGCTCGTCGCCTGCGTTGGCTTTGGCGATCGTGGCCGCGACTTCCTTGCGAACCGCGGGGATCAGGGCGGGGTTGGCGTCGGCGACTTTGCCGGGGACGACCAGGCCGGCCATGGGGAACCGCGCTTTCTTGCCCGTCGCCTTGGCCCACTCCTCCTGGAGGTTCAAGGCCCGCGTGACCGTCTTGCCCTGCTGGGCGAGCTTCGTCTCCGCGAGGGTCGCCGCGTGTTCGGGCAGGATGGCGTACTCGGCCCTGCCGGTCGCCAGGAGTTGGATGGCCTGCTGGCCGTCCTGGGCCTGGACGACCTCGATGTCGGATTTGCTCAGTCCGTTCTTCTTCAGCAGGTAGGAGAAGACCAGGTCGGGCATGTTCCCGGGCATCGTCACCGCGACCTTCTTGCCCTTCAGGGACTTCCAGTCCCCGGTCGGCGCGCCCGAGGGGCCGAGCACGTACAGCATCCCCCACACGACGGGGCCGACGAACCTGACGTCCACGCCCTTGTTGTAGAGATTGGCGGCGACGTAGGCGGGCGTCGCGGCGACTTCGGCTTCGTTCTTCATGAGCGAGGACTTCAGCTGCTCGAGGCTGTCCCAGTTCTTCACGCTCACCTTCGAGGAGAAGGACTTCAGGTTTCCCTCCGTCCCGAAGCCTGTCATGGGAGCGCCGAAGGCCATCGTCGTGGGGACGATGGCCCGGATCTGCTCCATCTTCACGGGGGCGGCCGAGGAGGCGCCCTTCGTCTCCTGGGATGTGAAGCTGCCGGCGCATGCCGTCAGGGCCATGGCGCAGGCGGCTATGACGGCCGTGAGGCGTTTGGTGAACATGTGACTCCTTCGTTGTGGATGCGTGAGGCGGCCGCGCTAGTCGATGCGCCAGCCGCCGGGAGGGCCGTCGAGGTGGAGACGCGTCGAGGAGATCGCGTCGAGTTCGCCCGGATCGTGGGAGACCCACACCGTGACGAGGTCGGACTGGGCGACGATGGCCCTCAGGTCGTCGCGCAGTGCGCGCGCCAGCGGTTTGTCGAGCGCGGAGAACGGTTCGTCGACCAGCAGCAGCGCTGGATCGGTCGCCATGGCGCGGGCTATCGCGACCCTCTGGCGCATCCCGCCCGACATCTGCGCGGGATAGAGGTCCATGGCGTCGGCCAGGCCCACCCGTTCCAGCCATTCTTCGGCGACGAAGAGCTTGCCGGCCGTGTCGGGGGCGAGCGTGAGCTCGACGTTCTTCCGCGCGCTGAGCCAGGGCAGCAGGCGCGGTTCTTGGAAGACGAAGGCCGTTCGGCCTTCGGGGCGGATGACGCTCCCGGCGTAGTCGTGCGTGATTCCGGCCATGATGCGCAGCAGGGTCGTCTTGCCCGCCCCGGACGCCCCGGAGACGCCGAGGATCCGCCCCGGCCCGACCGCCAGGGTCAGGCAGTCGATGAGGTGGAGCGAGCGCCGGTACACGTCGACGTCGAGGAGCACGAGGTCCGCGCTCTGCGTGATCTCGGCGGCGGGCGCTTGCCCGACGCCGCGCTCCATCCCGCTCATGCGGCGGGTCTGCGGGCTACGAAGCCGACCGCGTTCATGTTGTCGCGGTGCTTGCGGAAGACTGCGCGCATCGCGCGGATCCTCTCGCGGGCCGCTCTGTTGCGCAAGACGTTCCATCCGAACCGGAGGGCGCCGAACAGGCCCTCGTCGGACACGAGCCGTTTGGACTCCAGGAGGGCCATCGGGTTGGAGTCGGCGTAGTCGATCTCGAACCCGGCTTCGCGCAGGAGCCTCTGCCAGTTCGCGCTGGTCAGCGGCCGCGCCCCGACCTTGATCGTGCGCGACAGCGCACGGGAGACTTCGGCGACGACTTCCTCGGGGACGTCGTCGGGGCGGAATCCGAGTTCGTGGATCGCGTACCGTCCGCCGGGGGCGAGGATCCGGAAGGCTTCGCGCATGATGGCGAGCTTGTCCTGGTCGGACTGCATCGTCAGCAGGGCCTCGCCGACGACGAGGTCCGCGCAGGCGTCGGGAAGCCCGGTCTGCCTGGCGTCGGCGGTCTGGAGCCGGGCCTGCGGGTGGGCCTTGAGCACTTCGAGCAGCTGCGGCGCCCCCTGGGAGTTCTTCGGGTCCACCCCGGTGTACTGCCGTGGTTCGACGGCTAGGAGGATTTCGGCGGTCCGCCCCACTCCCGGGCCGAATTCGACGATGCGATCCTCGCTCGTGGGATCGGCCTCGGCGATGACCCGCCTGGTCAGTTCGATGCCGCCGGGGCGCAGCACCCTCTTGCCCATCTTGGCCAGGAGCCAGTGCCCCTGGAGCCGCTTCTCAGCGGGGCCCGAGCGGCTTCCGCGAGCGGGCGCTCCGTCCTTCGCGTCCCCCTCCCGGGTGTCCCTCCCGGGAGGGTCGCTGCGTCCGTCTCCCTTCGTCTCGGGTAGAGTCTTCTGGTCGTCGCTCGGCGTCTCCTCGGGCTGGGACGGGCTCATTCCCCACCGTCCTCGCCCTCGACGGCGTGCCTCGACTTGGAGACGTCGACCAGTGTGAGGGCCATGTGGCAGGGCTCGAGCGCTTCGAGCGCGTGGCGGGCGCCCGGGGCGAGGTAGACGACGTCGCCTGCGACGATGTCCTTCGTCTCGCCGTTGACGGTGAATCGCATCCTTCCGCTCATCTGCTGGACGACGACGGCGCGGGGCGAGGAATGCTCCGTGAGGACCTGGCCGGCGTCGAAGCTGAAGACGACGTGCCGCAGCACCTCGTTGTTGACGACCACCCGCGATGTCGTGGCGGCCTCCAAGATCGGCAGTTTGTCGAAAATACCCGTGAAGAAATCCGATTGTGCGACGGGCGTTGTAGGCATCCTTGCTCCCATTGATTTACATAAGGGCCGTGTTGCGTAAACCATCTTATCCCGTCTCGGACGGGCGATCCGACCCCCGGGAAGTGACTATGGCCACGAGAGGGGTGGACCGCCGTCCCCGTCCGTTCGCCGCCGCGTTCTCCGCATCGACGGCTGCGGCGACAGGGCGCCGGAGTACAGTGGGGACAGCCCGGCCCGAAGCCGGGCGAGCGGGCACGGTCCCCGCGGCATCCGGCGCGGCCCGGGGATACGCGTTAGCAGCGGCGTTGAGGCGCCGAGGAGCGGAGAGACGGATGCATGGACGCTTCGAACACCGATGACGAGATGAGCGCGGCGCGGGGACGACGGGCCGCCCGTCCCCCGTCCCTGCCCAAAGCTTTGAGGAATTGGGCGACACTGCAAGGCGACGACGCCTCCGATTGCAAGGTGGTCCTACACCGCTCCAATGGCATCAGAATCGCTGCAGTTCTCATGCTCACCGTCTGTGCGGCATGGGCTGCCTATGGGATGTCGAAGTGGGTCAGCCGTTTCCCGACCGACCTCGATCCGCTCGAGGGCTTCTCGCTCCTCGTCTTGCTCGGTGTGCCGGGGATCTGGGCGGCTAATGCACTGCGGCGCCGAACCGTCCTGAGCGAAGACGGCGTCGAGATGCGGCGGCTGCTGTTCACCGAGCGGCGGCCGTGGACGTCGGTTCTTTCGAGGTTCGAACTGTCGACGATTGAAATGAAAGGCGAAGCAGCAGAAGGTCGTATCGATCGGACTCGGATCGTATTGGTGAATGGCGCCTCGGATGACGTCATCCGGTTGCCCGGTTGCCTTATCGGTTCCAGTGTTTCCAAGAACTCACGAACGAGGGGAAGATCCGCCCTCTACGGCTTGAAGTACTTCATATCCCGGCGGAAGTGGAATGCCTTCGATGTGAAGGATATAAAGCCGGACATCGGACTGCTGCAGGCGCGCCTAAACCATGGGGGCGAGAAGATGGCCGACAAGGCGCGACTGACCTTCTTCACACCGATGTGGCGCAGAATGAAGGAAGGTCTCTGCGATCGCGAGCTGTTTTGCATCTGCATGGGGGCATTATGCCTTTTGGCTTTTTCTCTGGACTCATCGGACATCGATTCTGAAAGCCGGAATGCAGCCGTTGAAGGGATTCTCTTGCTTTCCGGCGGCGCCCTCATCGCGTATCCGGCGTATAAGAGCCGCACATGCTTTCGACGGGTGGTTGTCACCCCTGAGGGGATTCGCACCGCAGGCAGGAGCTTCCCATGGCCCGCGTCCCGCTCAAGCCTGTTCGTAGCCGGAGACAGGATCTTCCTCGCCGATCGTCAAGGGCGGCCCGTCGCTTTGGACGGCGCCGGCGTGGCGTTGGGCGGGTTCCAGCGAAGGCAGGAGAAACTCGTTGCGCGGTGCGAGGCCATCTGGTACTGGGGCGTGGCCCATGGCGCGACCCGAGAGAGCGGCCGCTACGTTCCGCTGACGGATGCGGACATGCAGCGGGAACGCGAGATATTCGAGAAACGCTCCGGGATAACGGCGCCTTCGACGGCATAGGGCTCCCTCGCGTTCAACGCGTGAGCTCTACCCGGCTCGTCGACTGAGCGCCGCGAACCGCTCGGTTCCCGCACGGACCGCTGCGGGGCCCGCAGTTCCGCGGCCGTCTGCCCCCAACGTCCTGCCGCCGGCGGCGAGCCGACGAGGGAGGGCCCGCCGCTCAAGGCGGCGGGCCCTCCCGTTCAGCGGCTCAACAGGTCACTTGAGGATCTTGATGACGCGGCCGGAGCCGACGGTGTGGCCGCCTTCGCGGATGGCGAAGCCGAGGCCCTCTTCCATGGCGATCGGCTGGATGAGCTCGACGGTCATCTCGGTGTTGTCGCCGGGCATGACCATCTCGGTGCCCTCGGGCAGGGTGATGATACCGGTGACGTCGGTGGTCCGGAAGTAGAACTGCGGACGGTAGTTGGAGAAGAAGGGGTTGTGGCGTCCGCCCTCTTCCTTCTTCAGCACGTAGACCTGGGCCTCGAACTGGGTGTGCGGGGTGATCGTGCCGGGCTTGGCGACGACCTGGCCGCGCTCGACCTCCTCTCGCTTAGTGCCGCGCAGGAGCAGACCGCAGTTCTCGCCGGCCTCGGCGTAGTCCATCTGCTTGTGGAACATCTCGATGCCGGTGACGGTGGTCTTCTGGGTCGGGCGGATGCCGAGGATCTCGACTTCCTCATTCAGCTTGAGCTGACCGCGCTCGACGCGGCCGGTCACGACGGTGCCGCGGCCGGTGATCGTGAAGACGTCCTCGATGGGCATGAGGAACGGCCTGTCGAGGTCGCGGATCGGATCCGGGAAGTAGGTGTCGATCTGATCGATGAGCTGCTCGACGGCGGCCGTCCACTCGGCGTCGCCCTCGAGCGCCTTGAGCGCGGAGACGCGGATGACGGGGATGTTGTCGCCGTCGTACTCCTGGGAGGAGAGGAGATCGCGGACCTCCATCTCGACGAGCTCGAGGAGCTCCTCGTCCTCGACCATGTCGGCCTTGTTGAGGGCGACGATGAGGTCGGGCACGCCCACCTGGCGGGCGAGCAGCACGTGCTCGCGGGTCTGGGCCATCGGGCCGTCGGTCGCCGCGACCACGAGGATGGCGCCGTCCATCTGGGCCGCGCCGGTGATCATGTTCTTGATGTAGTCGGCGTGGCCGGGCGCGTCGACGTGGGCGTAGTGACGCTTGTCCGTCTGGTACTCCACGTGGGCGACGTTGATGGTGATGCCGCGCTGGCGCTCCTCGGGAGCGTTGTCGACTTCGTCGAACGGAGTGAACTCGTTCAGCTCCGGGTACTTGTCGGCCAGAACCTTGGTGATGGCCGCGGTCAGCGTCGTCTTACCATGGTCGACGTGACCGATCGTACCGATGTTCATGTGCGGCTTGGACTTGTCGTACTTGGCCTTTGCCACTTGGGGCCCTCCTGGGACTCTAGATTGACTTTCAGGTGAGTGAGATGCGGGAAAGCATCAGACCCGGCCTATGTGTCTTATGGTCGGTTGCGGATTGTACAGGACCGTTGGGACTCATTCGCCCCGGGTCTTCTTGATGATCTCCTCGGAGACGTTCTTGGGAACCTCGGCGTACGAGTCGAACTGCATCGTATAGACCGCACGCCCCTGGGTCTTGGAGCGGAGGTCGCCGACGTATCCGAACATCTCACTGAGCGGGACCAGGGCGCGAACGATCTTCACACCGGTCGCGTCCTCCATGGACTTAATCATGCCACGCCGCGAATTGAGGTCGCCGATGACATCGCCCATGTACTCCTCGGGAGTGCGGACCTCCACATCCATGACCGGTTCGAGGAGCACCGGGTTGGCGCGCCTCGCACCCTCCCGCAGCACCATGTTCCCGGCGATTTTGAAGGCCATTTCCGACGAGTCGACTTCGTGGTAGGCGCCGTCTTCGAGGGTCGCCTTGATCCCCACCATGGGGTAGCCGGCGAGAACGCCGGTCTGCATCGCCTCCTGAATGCCCGCGTCGACCGAGGGGATGTATTCACGGGGCACGCGCCCGCCGGTGACGGCGTTCGCGAACTCGTAGATCGCGCCGTCCTCCGCGTCGACGAGGGGTTCGAAGGTCACGAGGACGCGAGCGAACTGGCCGGAGCCACCCGTCTGCTTCTTGTGGGTGTACTCGACCTTGTCGACCTTCCTGCGGATGGTCTCGCGGTAGGCGACCATCGGCGCGCCGACGTTCGCGTCCACCTTGAACTCGCGCTTCATGCGATCCACGAGGATGTCGAGGTGGAGCTCGCCCATTCCGCCGATGACGGTCTGACCGGTCTCCTCGTCTTGGCGGACGGTGAAGGTCGGGTCTTCGTCGGCCAGCTTCTGGATGGCCGTCGAGAGCTTCTCCTGGTCGTTCTTCGACCTGGGCTCGATGGCCACGTGGATGACGGGGTCCGGGAACGTCATGGACTCCAGGACGATGGGCTTGTCGATCGCGCACAGAGTATCGCCCGTCGTCGTCTCCTTGAGACCGACGAAGGCGTAGATGTGGCCGGCATGCGCGGCCTCCACCGGGTTCTCGCGATTGGAGTGCATCTGGAACATCTTCCCGATGCGCTCCTTCTTGCCCTTCGTGGCGTTGAGCACCTGCATGCCCTGACCCACCTTGCCGGAGTAGACGCGGATGTAGGTGAGCTTGCCGTAGAAGGGGTGGACGGCGATCTTGAAGGCGAGGGCTGCGAAGGGCTCGTTCTCGTTCGCCTCGCGGGTGTCGGGCTCGTCCTCGCGGCCGGGGAGGAAGCCCTCCGTGGCGGGGATGTCGAGCGGCGAGGGCAGGTAGTCCACGACCCCGTCGAGCATGGGCTGGACGCCCTTGTTCTTGTAGGCCGAACCGCAGAAGACGGGGTAGACCTCGCCGGCGATCGTGCGGATGCGCAGTCCCCTCTTGATCTCGTCGAGGGTGAGCTCGCCGCCTTCGAGGTACTTCTCCATGAGCTCCTCGTTGGCTTCGGCCGCGGCCTCGACCGCTTCGAGGTGGTAGGCCTCCGCCTTCTCCAGGAGGTCGGCCGGAATCTCCTCCTCGGCGACGACGATGCCCTTCGTGTCCTGGCCCTTGGCGTCTTTCTCCGGGAAGCGGATCGCCTTCATCTTCAGGACGTCGATCACGCCGTCGAAGTCGCTCTCGACCCCGATCGGGAAGGTCACGACGATCGGCGTGGCCTGAAGGCGGTCCTTGATCGTCTGGACTGAGAAGTCGAAGTTCGCGCCCAGCTTGTCCATCTTGTTGATGAAGCAGATGCGCGGGACGTTGTACTTGTCGGCCTGGCGCCACACGGTCTCCGACTGGGGCTCGACGCCCTCCTTGCCGTCGAAGACGGCGACCGCTCCGTCGAGGACGCGCAAGGAGCGCTCGACCTCGACGGTGAAGTCCACGTGTCCGGGCGTGTCGATGATGTTGATCTGGGTGCCCTTCCAGAAGGCGGTGACGGCCGCGGACGTGATGGTGATGCCGCGCTCCTTCTCCTGCTCCATCCAGTCGGTGGTCGAGGCGCCGTCGTGCGTCTCCCCGATCTTGTAGTTGATGCCCGTGTAGTACAGGATGCGCTCGGTGACGGTGGTCTTGCCAGCGTCGATGTGCGCCATGATTCCGATATTGCGGACCTGCTTGAGGTCTGTCAGCACGTCAAGTGCCACGTTTTGGCTCTCTTCTTCCTTGAGGGCGCGCTGACGGCGGCCAGTCGCGCCCGTTCGTCGTTACCAGCGGTAGTGAGCGAAGGCCCTGTTGGACTCCGCCATTCGGTGCGTGTCTTCGCGACGCTTGACAGCGGCGCCCAGGCCGTTGGATGCGTCGAGGATCTCGTTGAGGAGGCGCTCGGTCATGGTCTTCTCGCGGCGCTGGCGAGCGTAGTCGACCAGCCATCGCAGGGCGAGGGTCGTCGCGCGACCCGCCTTGACCTCCACGGGCACCTGGTAGGTGGCGCCTCCGACGCGACGGGAGCGGACCTCCAGCGACGGGCGGATGTTGTCCATCGCGCGCTTGAGGACCGTCAGGGGATCCTGGCCGGACTTCTCCCCGACTCCTTCGAGGGCCCCGTAGACGATCCGCTCGGCCGTGGACTTCTTTCCGTCGAGGAGAACCCGGTTGACGAGCTGGGTCACCATCGGCGAGCCGTAGACGGGGTCGTTGACGATGGGGCGCTTGCGGGCCGGTCCTTTGCGGGGCATTACTTCTTCTCCTTCTTCGCGCCGTAGCGGCTGCGGGCCTGCTGACGGTTCTTGACTCCCTGGGTGTCGAGGGCGCCACGGACGATCCTGTAGCGCACACCCGGGAGGTCGCGGACGCGGCCCCCGCGGACGAGGACGATCGAATGCTCCTGGAGATTGTGCCCCTCGCCGGGAATGTAGGCCGTGACCTCTATACCGGAGGACAGGCGGACGCGGGCGACCTTGCGAAGGGCCGAATTCGGCTTCTTCGGGGTGGTGGTGAAGACGCGGGTGCACACGCCGCGGCGCTGGGGACTCCCCTTGAGCGCCGGGGTCTTGGACTTCCCGACTTTGCTCGAGCGGCCCTTGCGGACCAGCTGCTGAATTGTGGGCACTGTGGACTCCTGAAAATGTTCTGTTCAATCGTGATGCGGGCGAACGAGGCACGGGCCCCACTTCGCGCGCTTATCCGCGGAATGTCGCGGACTGAGGATGGACACACCCGGATATGGGCAACCTAAGCAAGAATAGCCGCAGGGTCGCGGATCCGTCAAAGAATCCCGTGTGTGGCGGTGATTACGAGGAGGGGCGCGTCATGCGCCCCTCCTGCCCACGCTCCCGCGCGCCGCCGTGCCGACGGCGCGCGGGACACGGTCAGAAGGCCGGGTACCCTGCGCTCAGATCGAAGTCCGGGAAGTCGCCGTAGCCGAAGCCGTCGTCGAAGGCCTCCAGGTCGCGGTGGCTGAAGCCGTTGTTCTTCTCGAATTCGATGCGGGCCTCGGACGTCGGCTCGACGCGCACGTTGCGCAGCTGCTCCAGTCCGGTCCCGGCGGGTATGAGCTTGCCGAGGATGACGTTCTCCTTCAAGCCGGACAACGGGTCGCTCTTGGCGTTGAGGGCGGCCTCCGTGAGGACCTTCGTCGTCTCCTGGAAGGAGGCGGCGGACAGCCAGGAGTCGGTCGCCAGGGAGGCCTTCGTGATGCCCATGAGCTCGGGGCGCCCGGAGGCCGGCTTGCCGCCCTCGGCCATCGCGGTCCGATTCTCGTCCTCGAAGATGGCCACGTCGACGAGCTCGCCGGGGAGCAGCTTCGTGGTTCCCGCTTCGAGGATGGTCACGCGGCGCAGCATCTGGCGGACGATGACCTCGATGTGCTTGTCGTGGATCTCCACGCCCTGCGAACGGTAGACGCTCTGGACCTCGGAGACGATGTGCTCCTGGGCCGAACGGCGACCCGAGATGCGCAGTACCTTCTTGGGGTCGACCGATCCCTCGACGAGCTGCTGGCCGACCTGGACTCGGCTGTCCTCGGAGACGAGCAGCTTGGCGCGCTTGGAGACCTGGTAGACGAGGTCTTCGTCGCCGTCGTCGCGCACGACGATGAGGCGGCGGGTGCGCTCGCCGTCCTCCACCTTGAGTCGCCCGGGGGCCTCGGCGATCGGCGCCTCCCCCTTGGGGGTCCGAGCCTCGAAGAGTTCCTGCACGCGAGGCAGGCCCTGGGTGATGTCGTCGGCGGAGGCCGAGCCGCCCGTGTGGAAGGTGCGCATCGTCAGCTGTGTTCCCGGCTCGCCGATCGACTGGGCCGCGACGATCCCGACGGCCTCGCCGATGTCCACGAGCTTGCCGGTGGCCATCGAGCGGCCGTAGCACATGGCGCAGGTGCCGATGCGCGACTCGCAGGTCAGCACGGAGCGGACCGCGACCTCGGTGACGCCCGCCGCGATGAGCCTCTCGATGACGACGTCGCCCAGGTCGGTTCCCGCGGCGACGATGACCTCGCCGTCCTCGCCGACGATGTCCCGGGCGAGGGTGCGGGCGTAGACGGTGGTGTCGAGCTGTTCGTCGGGCACGAGGGCGCCGGATGCGTCGCGGTGCGCGATGACCTTGGTCAGGCCGCGCCGCGTGCCGCAGTTGTCCTCGCGGACGATGACGTCCTGGGAGACGTCGACCAGGCGCCGCGTCAGATACCCCGAGTCGGCCGTGCGCAGAGCGGTGTCCGCCAGGCCCTTGCGGGCGCCGTGCGTGGCGATGAAGTACTCCAGGACCGACAGGCCCTCGCGGTAGTTCGACTTGATCGGGCGGGGGATGATCGCCCCCTTCGGGTCGGCGACGAGGCCTCGCATGCCCGCGATCTGGCGGACCTGCTCCCAGTTGCCTCGCGCCCCCGAGGAGACCATGCGGTTGACGGTGTTCATCTCCTCGAAATTGGTGCGCATCTCCCGGGCGATCCGGTCGGTCACCGCGGACCACAGGTCGACGAGGTCGCGGCGGCGGTCCTCGTCCTCGATGCGTCCGGTGAGGAACTGATGCTCGATCCGGGAGGCGTCGGCCTCCGCATTGTCGAGGATCTCGCGCTTCGTCCCGGGGACGACGACGTCCGACACGGCGATGGTCGCGCCCGAGCGTCCCGCCCAGTAGAAGCCCGCCTCCTTCAGGGCGTCGAGCGAAGCGCCGACGGCGACCTTCTCGTACCGCTCGGCCAGGGCGTTGACGATCCGGCCGAGGACCTTCTTGTCGACCGGCTCGTTGACGTAGGGGAAGTCCACGGGGAGCGTGTCGTTGAAGATCGCGCGGCCCAGACTCGTCTCCAGGCGGAAGGGCTCGCCGTCGGCGCGGCCATCGGGGGCCTGGAAGTCCACGGGCGCGGCGACGTCCCCCTCGAAGCGGATGAAGCACCGCGCGTTCAGGTCGAGCTGGCCGAGGTCCATCGCCATCCGAGCCTCGGCGACGGAGGAGAAGTACCTCCCCTCGCCGGGCAGGCCGTCGCGCACGCTCGTCAGGTGGAACAGCCCGATGATCATGTCCTGGGAGGGCATGGTCACCGGACGGCCGTCCGAGGGTTTGAGGATGTTGTTCGAGGAGAGCATGAGGACGCGCGCCTCGGCCTGGGCCTCCACCGACAGCGGCAGATGGACGGCCATCTGGTCCCCGTCGAAGTCGGCGTTGAAGGCGCCGCACACGAGCGGGTGCAGGCGGATGGCCTTGCCCTCGATGAGCTGCGGCTCGAAGGCCTGGATGCCCAGGCGGTGAAGCGTCGGCGCCCGGTTGAGGAGGACGGGGTGTTCCTGGATGACCTCTTCGAGGACGTCCCACACTTCGGGACGCTGCCGGTCGATGAGACGCTTAGCCGCCTTGACGTTCTTGGCGACGTCGAGGTCCACGAGCCTCTTCTGGACGAAGGGCTTGAACAGCTCGAGCGCCATGATCGTCGGCAGGCCGCACTGGTGGAGTTTGAGGGTCGGACCCACGACGATGACGCTGCGACCAGAGTAATCCACGCGCTTGCCCAGAAGGTTCTGGCGGAAGCGCCCCTGCTTGCCCTTGAGCATGTCGGACAGGGACTTCAGCGGCCGGTTGCCGGCGCCCTGGACGGGGCGGCCGCGTCGGCCGTTGTCGAAGAGGGCGTCCACGGCCTCCTGGAGCATGCGCTTCTCGTTGTTCACCATGATCTCGGGGGCCCCGAGGTCGAGCATGCGCTTGAGGCGGTTGTTGCGGTTGATGACGCGGCGATAGAGGTCGTTGAGGTCGGAGGTGGCGAAGCGGCCGCCGTCGAGCTGCACCATGGGGCGCAGGTCGGGCGGGATGACCGGAAGGGCGTCGAGCACCATGGCCGTGGGCTTGGTCCCCGAGTGCAGGAAGGCGTTGATGACCTTGATGCGCTTGAGGGCGCGGGCCTTGCGCTGGGCGGTGCCGGACTCGATGACCTCGACGAGGTGGTCGCGCTCGGCCTGCAGATCGAAGGACTCCAGGCGCCGCTTGATGGCCTCGGCGCCCCGGAACGCCTCGAAGTAGTCGGAGTAGCGCGCCTCCATCTCGCGGTAGAGGTCCTCGTCCCCTTCGAGATCGCCGACCTTGAGCTTGGTGAAGCGCTCCCACACGGCGTCCAGGCGCTCCAGGTCGAGGTCGGCGCGCTTGCGGATGCGGGCTAGATCGGTTTCGGCGGCGCGCTTGATCTTGCTCTTGGCGTCGGACTTCTGCTTGTCGCCCTCGGCCTCGGCCAGATCGGCCTCGAGCCTCTTCTGGCGCTCCTCCAGGTCGACGGCCAACTGCTTCTCGATGGCCGAGCGCTCGAGCTCGTACTCGGACTGGAGGGAGGGAAGGTCCTGGCGGCGGTTCTCCTCGTCGACGGAGGTCACCATGTAGGCCGCGAAGTAGATGACCTTCTCCAAGTCCTTGGGCGCGATGTCGAGCAGGTACCCCAGTCGCGAGGGAACGCCCTTGAAGTACCAGATGTGGGTCACGGGAGCGGCGAGCTCGATGTGGCCCATGCGCTCGCGGCGCACCTTCGAACGGGTGACCTCCACGCCGCAGCGTTCGCAGACGATGCCCTTGAAGCGGGGGCGCTTGTACTTGCCGCAGGCGCACTCCCAGTCGCGGGTGGGGCCGAAGATGCGCTCGCAGAACAGCCCGTCGCGCTCAGGTTTGAGCGTGCGGTAGTTGATGGTCTCCGGTTTCTTGACCTCGCCGTGCGACCAGGTGCGCACGTCGTCGGAGGTTGCCAGAGAGATGTGGAGCTGGTCGAAGCGGTTGACGTCGAGCAAGGTTCCTCTTCCTGATGAAGCACCGATACATGTTGTCAATGGGCGGACTGGACGGCCCGGCGGGCGCTCGGCCGGGCCGCCGCGTCAGAAGTCGGCGCCCGACGTGAGATCCTCCAGGCCGGTCGGCATGGCCAGCGGCTCGAGGGTCTGGAACTGGTCCTCCTCGGTGTCCTGGAGGTTGATCGACTGGCCTGCCGCGTCGAGGGCCTCGACGTTCAGGCACAGGGAGCGCATCTCCTGGATGAGGACCTTGAAGGATTCGGGGATGCCCGCCTCGGGGACGTTGTCCCCCTTGACGATGGCTTCGTAGACCTTGACGCGGCCGACCGTGTCGTCGGACTTGATCGTCAGCATCTCCTGCAGCGTGTGGGAGGCGCCGTAGGCCTCCAGGGCCCATACCTCCATCTCGCCGAAGCGCTGGCCGCCGAACTGGGCCTTTCCGCCGAGCGGCTGCTGCGTGACCATCGAGTAGGGGCCGGTCGAACGGGCGTGGATCTTGTCGTCGACGAGGTGGTGGAGCTTGAGCATGTACATGTAGCCCACCGATATCGGCTCCGGGAAGGGCTCGCCGGAACGTCCGTCGAACAGTCGCGCCTTGCCCTGGCCGTCGACGAGGATCTCGCCGTCGCGGTTGGGCAGAGTCGCCGACAGCAGCCCGGAGAGCTCGTCGCCCCGGACGCCGTCGAACACCGGCGTGGCGACCTGGGCCCCCGGCGCTCCCACCACGGTGTCCTCGGGCAGACGGGCCGCCCATTCCTCGCCCGACTCGCGGGCGGCCGAGGCGTCCCATCCCTGGCTGGCGATCCACCCCAGGTGCAGCTCGTAGACCTGGCCCAGGTTCATGCGCCCGGGAACGCCCAACGGGTTGAGGATGATGTCCACGGGGGTGCCGTCCTCCATGAAGGGCATGTCCTCGATCGGCAGGATCCGCGAGATGACGCCTTTGTTTCCGTGACGCCCGGCCATCTTGTCGCCGATGGTGATCTTGCGGCGCTGGGCGATGTAGACGCGAACCGTCTCGTTGACGTCGGAGGCGAGCTCGTCGTTGTTCTCCTGGGTGAACTGGCGCACGCCGATGACGATGCCCGACTCGCCGTGGGGCACGCGCAGCGACGTGTCGCGGACCTCCTTGGCCTTCTCGCCGAAGATCGCGCGCAGGAGCCTCTCCTCGCTGGTCAGCTCGGTCTCCCCTTTGGGCGTGATCTTGCCGACGAGGATGTCCCCGGCCTGCACCTCGGCGCCGATGCGGATGACGCCGTGCTCGTCGAGGTGCGAAAGCATCTCATCCGAGACATTGGGGATGTCCCGGGTGATCTCCTCGGGCCCGAGCTTCGTGTCGCGCGCGTCGACTTCGTGCTCCTCGATGTGGATCGAGGTGAGCAGGTCGTCCTTCACGCAGCGCTCGGAGAGGATGATCGCGTCCTCGTAGTTGAAGCCGTTCCACGTCATGAAGGCGACCAGGAGGTTCTGCCCGAGCGCGAGCTCGCCTCCCTCGGTGGCGGGGCCGTCGGCGATGAGCGTTCCGGCCTCCAGACGGTCCCCGGGCTTGACGACGACCTTCTGGTTGATGCAATTGCCGGGGTTGGACCGCTCGAACTTAGTCATCTTGTACGTAACGTGCCGTCCGTTGTCCTGCTCGACGACTACGGAGTCGGCGTCGACCTCCAGGACGACGCCGGGGGCGCTGGCCGCCGTCACGTCGCCCGCGTCGACCGCGGCGCGCATCTCCATGCCCGTGCCCACGTAGGGGGCGACGGGACGGATGAGCGGAACGGCCTGGCGCTGCATGTTCGCCCCCATGAGGGCGCGGTTGGCGTCGTCGTGCTCCAGGAAGGGGATCATGGCCGTTCCGACCGAGCACATCTGCCGTGCCGAGACGTCCATGTAATCGATCTCCTTCACCGGCACGAGAGCGGGCTCGCCGCCGGGCATGCGGCACAGGGCCTCCTCGTCGAGGAAGCGTCCGCCCGCGTCGAGCGGGGCCTCGGCCTGCGCGATGACGGCGCGATCCTCGTCGTCGGCCTGGAGGTAGACGATCTCGTCGGTGGCGACCCCGTCGACGACCCGCCGGTAGGGCGTCTCGATGAAGCCGAAGGAGTTGATGCGCGCGAAGGACGCGAGCGAGCCGATCAGACCGATGTTCGGGCCTTCGGGCGTCTCGATCGGGCACATGCGGCCGTAGTGGGAGGGGTGGACGTCTCGCACCTCCATGCCCGCGCGGTCGCGCGAGAGCCCGCCGGGGCCCAGCGCGGAGAGGCGGCGCTTGTGCGTCAGACCCGCGAGCGGATTGTTCTGGTCCATGAACTGCGAGAGCTGGGACGTGCCGAAGAACTCCTTGATCGCAGCGACGATCGGCCGGATGTTGATCAGCGAGGACGGCGTGATGGCCTCGGCCTCCTGGGTCGTCATGCGCTCGCGCACCATTCGGTCCAGACGGGACAGGCCCGTGCGGACCTGGTTCTGGATGAGCTCGCCGACGGCGCGGATGCGGCGGTTGCCGAAGTGGTCGATGTCGTCCGTCTCGACGGCCACGGACGCGGCCCCTTCGGCGCACACCACCTCGGCCTGCCCGGCGTGAAGAGCCAGAAGATAGCGCAGGACGGCCGTGATGTCCGAGATGCCGAGCTGGCGGGAGTCGCCGGAGGGATCCAGGCCCAGCTTCTTGTTGATCTTGAAGCGCCCGACCTTGGCCGTGTCGTAGCGTTTGGTGTTGAAGTAGAAGTTGTTGAGGAGCGTGCGGCCCGCCTCGGCCGTCGGCGGCTCGCCGGGACGCAGCTTGCGGTAGAGGTCGGTCAGAGCCTCTTCCTGGGTGTGCACCGTGTCCTTCTCGAGGGTCTCGATGAGGGCTGGGAAGTCGGCGAAGATCTCGCGGATCTCCGATTCGGCCATGCCCAGGGCCTTGAGGAACACCGTCACGGACTGCTTGCGCTTGCGATCCACCCGCACGCCCACGGCGTCGCGCTTGTCGATCTCGAATTCGAGCCAGGCTCCGCGCGAGGGGATGACTTTCGTCGAGAAGACGTCCTTGTCGGAGGTCTTGTCGGCCACGCGCTCGAAGTAGACGCCGGGCGAGCGCACCAGCTGGGAGACGACGACGCGCTCGGTCCCGTTGATGATGAAAGTGCCGCGCTCGGTCATGAGCGGGAAGTCGCCGATGAAGGTCGTCTGGCTCTTGATCTCGCCGGTCTCGTAGTTCTGGAACTCGGCCGTCACGTATAGCGGAGCGGCGTACGTCAGATCGCGCTCGCGGCATTCGGCGATGGAGTACTTGGGGTCTTCGAGGTGGGGGGTGGAGAGCACGAGCCCCATCGTCTGGGCTGCGTTCTCGATCGGAGAGATCTCCTCGAAGATCTCTTCGAGGCCGGACTGCTCACCCGGGCTCTTCCGGGCCCAGGCCTCGGAGCCTATGAGCCAGCCGAAGCTGTCGGTCTGGAGTCCGAGAAGATCGGGAACCTGAAGGGGCTCGTGAATCTTGGCGAACGACACCCGGTCTACGACCGGCTTGCCTTTGAGAGCGGAGAGCGAATAGGTGCGCGAAGCAGCCAAAGGGGGTTCCTTCCCTGACGTTGGTAAGGCGGTCGGCACCGGCACTCCCCCGGCCGGACCGGTCGCCGGACCGCGGCGTCGAGCCGGGCGGGCGACTTTTGGGCACAGTGATGGGTACACGGCGCGAGTACCTACATTACACCCATAGAGAATGCGAGCGCTACGCCAAACCCTGTGGAAGGCGTCACGGGACGACTCTGTCCGCGGCAGCCGCCGCGTGCGGACGTCGCGCGGGCCTGCCGTCACACACTGTTGCACAGCCCGGCCCGACATGCAAGTGCGACTACACGTCACGGCGTGTTGCGCACAGCCCCCGCCGGAGGCCGGAAGGGGCGGGCGCGCGCCGATCCGTCCGCTTCGCGAGAGGTCGGCCCCTGCCGTCCCCCTCGTCCGCTCCCCGGCCGCGCATCCCGTCGGCCGGTCGGATCGGTAGAAACCTCCTCCTGGCCGGCCGCGGTCCGGGCCAGCCGAAGGCCTGCGCCGGGGAGCGGTTCACCTTCCCACCTGTGCGAGGCAGCGCCGAAGTCGATTCGGGCTATCGTATGGATGTGAACATCCGGAGTGCGGCTCTCCCGCGACTCCTTCGCAGCAGAGGCACCGGACACTAAGGAGGCCACGATGACCAGACGACATCCGGCGATCGTCACCGCCGTGGGCCTGCTCCTCGCCGGAGCACAGCTTTCGGCCTGCTCGGACTCGAACTCCGATGCGTCCTTTCTGAATGACGCGTCGCGTTCGGCAAGCCCCTCGCCCAGTTCCCAAAAGCCCAGCCAACCAAGTAAAAACGCTTCTTCTTCCTCGAATAGGCAGAGTTCATCCCTATACGGAAACTCAAACTCTTCAGCCTATCAGAGGTCATCTTCAGCCACATCCGATCGACCAAGCACCCTCAATAGATACATATTTTCACAAAACACCATTTTCTTCAACACACCCGGAAAGAAGGAAAAAGCCAAATTCGACGTCCCGAAGCATTTCAGATTCGATAACAATCCACAAAAAAATGGTAAAAAGATTCTCGACGCTGCAATAGTTTACGACCCGGCTGATAGCTATATAAATTATATAATAATGCCGGACACAGTATTCTATAGGCTACCGAACATGGATCAAGTACTCACTGATCTCAAAGCTTCGAATTTGCAGCCCAAAGGAATTTACAGCCTGGACCGATTGGGCGCGTACAAAGCTGTAGGAGTGGAGTTCACCACGGAAAACGGACGACTCAGCCGCATCTTCATCGTCGAAGTCGAGGGAACCACCTGGAACATCACGATAAACGCGCGCAACGCCCAGGAGGCCGACGACCTGCAGAGGAACTTGGACAGCATGCGCCCCGCGTAGGCAGCCCGGCGGCCCTGGGCGGGTCGGCCGACCCGCCCAGGCTGACGCCTTCGCCCGCGAGCGGTCCGCGCTGCAACGGGATCATCGAACTTCCTCGCCAACGCGATTCCCCGACCGAGCGAAGCCGTGCTGCCCTCCCCGTCGCCTTCAGGCGACGATCTTCGCGTACGTAGCGCAGAGCGTCGGCCGCTCTCGAAGGGCGGAGAGCCGCGGCGACGGGCGCTCGCGTCAGAGGACGACTACCGGCTTGATGAGGTCTGCGGGCTTGTCCTTCATCAGCCAGAGCGCCTCCTCCACGTGTTCGAAGCCCTGGAAGCGATGGGTGATCAGGCGGGAGACGTTGAGCTTGCCCAGGGACACCAGACGGGCCAGCTTCTCCATTCGCAGGCGTCCGCCGGGCATGAGGCCGCCGGTGATCGTTATGTGCCCCATTCCCACTCCCCATTCGACGCGCGGAATCCTCACGTACTCGCCGTCGCCCAGGTAGTTGACGTTTCCGATGATGCCTCCGGGGCGAACGGATTTCACGGCGGAGGCGAAGGTGTCGTTGTCGCCTCCCGCGATGACGACCTTGTCCACGCCCCGTCCGTCGGTCAAGCTCATGACCTGATCCTCGATGGCGCCGTCCCTGTAGTTGACGAGATCCGTCGCGCCGTAGGAGCGGGCCGCCTCCTGGCAGACCGGACGGGAGCCGACGCCGATGATGTGGGCCGCGCCGTGGAGGTTCGCGCCCGCCACGGCCATCAATCCGACCGGCCCGATCCCGACGACCAAGACGTCGTCGCCGAAGGTGACCTGGGCCAACTCGACGCCGTGCAGGCCGGTGGGCACCATGTCGGAGAGCATGCAGGCCTCGGCGGGCGAGACATTCTCGGGGATGAGGGCCAGGTTGCCGTCCGCGTCGTTGACGTGGAAGTACTCGCCGAAGACTCCGTCTTTGAAGTTGGAGAACTTCCAACCGGAGAGCATGCCGCCCGAGTGCATGGGATATCCCGACTGCGTCTCGGTCGAGGACCAGTCCGGCGTGATGGCGGGGATCAAGACGTGGTCTCCCGGCTTGAAGTCCTTGACGAGCGCCCCCACCTCGACGACTTCACCACACGCTTCGTGGCCGAGGATCATGTCCGTGCGCTCGCCGATCGCCCCCTCCCAGCACGTGTGCACGTCGGAGGTGCACGGCGCCACGGCCAAGGGACGCACGATCGCGTCGAGGGGGCCGCAGACGGGGCGCTCCTTCTCCACCCAGCCGATCCGGCCGATGGAGCGCATCGCAAAGCCTTTCATCGTTATTTCCTTTCCGAGCTCATCGACAACGTGCGGACGCCGGACGGGCCAGCGGCTTCTCGCTGCGCATCAGTTAAACAACGAATACCACGTCATGGAAGAGGAAAATGAAATAGCTCACAATGCGGGCGTCTCCGGATGGCGTCCCAGGCACGCCCGCACCCACGTGGCGCAGAGACGACCGAAGAAGGCGAAGAAGGTAAGGTTGCCCTTAGCATCAGTGTCGGAACCCGGATTCATTCCCGCCGAATAGGAGATCTCATGGCAAACCCGTGGACGTTGTACGACCGACTCATCGATCCGATCCCCGAGGACCTCACCGTCACAGCGGCGAGCGTGGGGCCGAAGTGGTGTCGCATAACGTCCTGCGAAGGCGGCGCGGGAATGGCCTTCTCCATGCCCGCGAGCACGCGGCCCGCGCTTCACGAGAACGGGGAGTTCGTCGGAGCGCGCCTGCGCGACGTAGCGCAACTCGCCAAGAGCTGGAATCTGGCCGAGGCGGGAATGGGGATGGCCGCGGTCAACTCGTGGCACAGCCTGCCCGCGCGGGCACGCGCGAACGGCTTCGCACCGTGCGCGGACAACAACTGGGCGAAGAGCTTCCATCCCTACCGCGAGGCGACGCGCGGGCGGAAGGTCGCCGTGATCGGACATTTCCCCTTCGCCCCCGCAGCACTGTCCGAGGCCGGGGAGCTGTTCGTCTTCGAGCGCAATCCCGTCGAAGGCGACTATCCCGACTCGGCCAGCGAATACCTCCTGCCCGAATGCGACTACGTCTTCATCACCGGGTCGTCCTTCGTCAACAAGACGATCCCGCGCCTGCTCGAGCTCTCCCGCAATGCGACGACCGTCATGATCGGGCCCTCCACTCCGGCTTCGCCGATTCTCTTCGACTACGGAGTGGACGTGATAACGGCCTTCGCCTGCGATCAGGGAGCGCTGTTGGATGAAGCGCTGGACGGCAACCTCCTGGGCGGCATGTACGAGGCGGGCATGCGCGTGGAGCGGGCGAAGCCCTTGTGAAGGGCTTCGCCCGCCGGAAGGACTAGAAGGCTATGCGGGTGAAGGCCTCGGTCTGCTCCTTGATCGCCACCTCGGTGGGAAGGCGCTCGATCGAGCTGGCCCCGTAGAATCCGACCACGCCCTCCGTCCGGCTGAGCACGTACTGCGCGTCCTGCGGCTCGGCGATCGGCCCGCCGTGGCAGAGGACGAGGATGTCGGGATCGATCTCGACGGCGGCGTCATGCATGGCCTGCACGCGCTCCACGCATTCGTCGAGCGTGAGCGCCGTGGAGGCGCCGATCGTCCCCTTCGTCGTCAAACCCATGTGGGGCACGAGGATGTCCGCGCCGGCCTCGGCCATGGCCCTCGCCTGCTCGACGTCGAACACGTACGGGGACGTGACCAGGTCGCGTTCGCGGGCTTGCCGGATCATCTCCAGCTCGAGGTCGTAGCCCATCCCCGTCTCCTCGAGGTTCTGGCGGAAGACGCCGTCGATGAGCCCGACGGTCGGGAAGTTCTGGACGCCGGAGAATCCGGCGGCCTTCACCTCGTCGAGGAAGCGGCCCATCACCCGGAAGGGGTCCGTGCCGTTGACCCCCGCGAGCACAGGCGTGTCCTTGACGACGGGGAGGACTTCGTTGGCCATCTCCATGACGATCGCGTTGGCGTCCCCGTAGGCCAGCAGCCCGGAGAGCGAGCCCCGGCCGGCCATGCGGAAACGGCCCGAGTTGTAGATGACCAGCAGGTCGATTCCGCCCGCTTCGGCGGACTTGGCCGATATGCCCGTGCCCGCGCCGCCGCCGATGACCGGGCGGCCCTCGGCGACTTTCGCCCGGAGTCGGGCGAGTACTTGTGAACGTTCCATCGTTCGTCCTTTCTTCTTGCTCCTTGCGCCGCGGGCTCTGCAAGCCCACGGCATTCCGTCAGGCCGCGGAGCCGCTGCGGCCCGCGGGCGCAGACTCCTCGATCATCCGGTGCAGGAGGCGCGCGGATCGCGCTCCGAAGCCGGGATCGTTGATGTGCGCGTCGCATTCGACGATCCGCACATCGCCGGCCGGGGATCCGGCGACGGTTCGCCTCACGGCCTCGAAGAGCGCGGCGTCGGCCTCCTCGTCCCGGAAGGGGCCGGCCTCGGCGTCGATCCCGCTCACGCCCCTCAGCGGCAGCACGAGCGCGACCGGGCCGCGGGCGCCGAGAGCCTTCTCCCCTATCCGCCTGCCGAGTTCGGCGTTCTCCCCCGGAGTGGTCCGCATGAGAGTGACCACGGGATTGTGGACGACGAAGGTCCGCCCCTCGAATCTCTCCGGCACATCCTCGCGCGGCCCGAAGTTGACCATGTCGAGGGCTCCGAAGGAGACGACCTGGGGAATCCCCGCGGCGCCGGCAGCGGTCAGGCGATCCGGGCCCGCGGTGAGGATCCCGCCGACGAGCTCGTCGGCGAGCTCGGTGGTCGTCAGGTCGAGGACTCCCGCGAGCCGGCCGTCGGCGGCGAGCTTCTCCAACGCCCGTCCTCCGGAGCCGGTGGCGTGGAAGACCAAGGTCTCGTACCCGAGGCCGCCGAGGACTTCGCGCGCCTCGTCGACGGCGGGCGTCGTCAGCCCGAACATCGACAGCGCGACGACCGGCTTGGCCTGCCGGCCGCCCTCCGCCC
>NZ_KE951461.1:0-35243 GCF_000466165.1 Actinobaculum sp. oral taxon 183 str. F0552 | reverse complement strand
ACAGCGCGACGGCCGGCTTGGCCTGCCGGCCGCCCTCCGCCCGCCGCCACTCGTACTCCTCGGCCATGCCGGCCGCTGCGGCCGCGGCGTTGCCGAAGACCTGGCTGGACACGCTGTTGATTCCCGCCACGTCCACCACCGAGTACACCATCGCGATGTCGGTTTGCCCGACGTAGGGCGAGACGTCGCCGCAGGCCATGGTCGAGACGAGGAGTTTCGGGAAGCCGACGGGAAGTGCCCGCATCGCCCTGGAGGCCACGGACGACCCGCCCGAGCCGCCGGCGGCCAGAACCGCGTCGATGTCCCCGCCGCGAGCCCGGGCCGCGACGACCGCCGCGGCGCCACGCGCCATGACGTCCATAGCCGCGCCCCGATCGGCGCGCCTGCGCAGGTCCGCGATGTCCTCGCCTGCAGCCCGAGCCACGTCGGCGGCGGTCACGTCGGTCTCGGCGTCGGACAGAGGGCCGACGTCGATCGTCAGGACCGCGGCTCCCCGCGCCCGAATGCACGCGGCGAGGTACTCGCATTCCACGCGCTTCGTGTCGAAAGTTCCAATCAATCCGACTGTTGCCATGTATTCCTCCTCCACACGGGGTGACCGCGTCGTTGCGGCCTGCCCGTCCACGGTATCCGCCGCATCGAGGGCGTTTGTGGACCATTTCCGCTAAAGTGGTCCACAAACGCCGGGCAGGCGGCGCCGTCTTTCACGCCGACGGCGCGATCGATGCCTCCCGCCCGGCGTCCGCGCGCCACGGCACCGCCGCCGTTCCACCGCCTGACCGTCCGCCAGCGCATACGCGTCGACATACGGAGCACCGATGGACACACGCATCGACCCGGCCAAAGTCGCCCGATTCCTGGGCGCATGGCGCTCACAGACGCTCCCCGACTATCGCGCGCTCGCCCACGGGCTGACCAGCCTCATCGACGGATCGCTCCTGCCCGCAGCCCACGTCCTGCCGAGCCAACGCCGATTGGCCTCCGCTCTGGGCGTGGCCCGGGGGACCGTTGTGCGGGCGTACGGGATCCTCCATGAATCCGGCCGCCTGGAGCCTAGGCGCGGCTCGGGGAACTATGTCGCGCGGCCGCGGGCGGTCGGGTCCGACATCGACGGGCGCCTCCTGTCCTTCGCGGACCGCTCCCCCGCCGTCGACCTATCCTCCGGGGCCCTGCCGGGCGACGAACTCGTCGCCGAGGCGATAGGCGCCGTGGGGCCGATGCTCAGCGGGGACCGCCTGGCCTCCCCGGGCTACTCTCCCTCGGGGCTGCCAGAGCTGCGGAGTCTGATCGCCGAACGGCACACGAACGCAGGCCTGGCGACATCGCCCGAGCAGATCCTCGTCACCGCCGGCGCACAGCAGGCGGTCTGGCTCATCGCCAACGCCTTGGCGGGACCAGGCACGCTCACCCTGCTAGAGGACCCCACCTACCGCGGCGCTCTGGAGGCTTTCGCCGGCGCCGGCGGCCGTGTTCGCGGCGTGCCCTTCGACAACGGGCATCTCGACCTGGAGGCGCTGCGCGACGGCGTGCGCGGCGCCGCGGTCCTCTACGTTCAAAGCCCGATCCACAACCCGACCGGTCTCCACTACCCCTCCCGACACCGGCGCGCGATCGGCGAGATCGCGGGACGGTGCCCGGCCATCGTCGTCGACGACCACTCCCAGGCCGACCTTCCTTGGTTCCGTTCCTCCCCTGCGCCGGGAATGGAAGCCTTCGCCGACCCCGATCGGCTCCTGACCATCGCCACCCTGTCGAAGCTGTTCTGGGGAGGCTTGCGCATCGGGTGGATACGCGGCCCCTCCCCGCTCATCCGCCAGCTCGGGACGTTGAAGAGCGCCGCCGACCTGGGGGCGGCCGTGCCGGATCAGCTCGCCGCGACCCTCTTGCTTCCCCACAGCCGGACCCAGCTCCGCAAACGGAGAGCCGTGCTCCTGGCGCGCTACACGGAGGCCGCGGCGACCGTGCGGGAGATCTTCCCGTCGTGGACGTGGGACCAGCCGGCCGGGGGCACCGGAATGTGGGTGGACACGCGAGGCGACGCCACGATCCTGGAACAGCGCGCCGCTCGCGCGGGAATCCGGCTCGCACCGGGGCGGCTGTTCTCCCGGACGGGCCGGTGGAACCGGCACCTGCGCCTTCCGGTCTGGCCGAAGCGCGAGACGATGGCCGAAGCGCTCCGCACCGTGCGCTCCGGCCTCGAACCCAGTGCGTCCGCGCACCGGCCGAGGTGAGCGTCCGCCTCAGGGGCGGGACCTCAGGGCGAGTCGGGAATCGACGTCACACTTCCCCGAGAAGCCTTCGCGGCATACGGTGGACGCGGCGATTCCTAAGGAGGATCTCGATGTCCGAACGACCCAATCCCGGCCGGGAAGACGGCCGCGACCAGACCCGTCACTCCCTTCCCGTGCACAGCCACGCCCTGCACGACACCTCGCAGGACGCCGTCCTCGACGTACAAGCGATTCCCCATTTCGTGCGCCATGCCGCGATACTGGGGGCTCTCAGCTCGCTCAACCCCGGCTTCTCCCTGACGATCAAGGCATCCCACTTGCCCGCTCCGCTACTGGCGCAGGTCGATCGGCTGCCGGGAGCCTTCGACTACGAGGTCCTTCAGGACGGCCCCGAGTTCTGGTTCGTCAGGATAACCCGCACGGCTCTGTGAACCGGCCGACCTCGACGTGAGGCCGCGGTCGGCAGGTTCCATGTTCGCCGGGTCTGGGCGATTCCGTCCCAGACCCGGCAGAGCCTCACGTCATCCGAGATCGTCAGGGTAGACGGGCTGCCACATGGCGTCCAGGACCGCTTGGACGGGATCGCCGACGTCGGCGGCGGCGACGCCGTCGGCCTGGGCGGCCTCGATGACGGCGACCGCCACGGTTGCGGAGGACGCGCGCAGATCCTCCACTGCAGGGAGCAGCGAGGACCCGAGAGGAGTCGGGTCGACTTGGCCCGCCACGGCTCGGGCGGCGGCGAGGAGCATTCCGTCGGTTATGCTGCTCGCTCCGGCGACGATCGTTCCGAGTCCCAGGCCCGGGTATAGCAGGGCGTTGTTGCCTTGGCCGATGTGGAAGGCCGTGCCTTCGTATTCGATCGGCGGCACGGGGATTCCGGTGGCCAGGAGGGCACGGCCGTCGCTCCACCGGATGGCGTCCTCAGGGGAGACTTCGATGCGGGACGTCGGGTTAGACAACGGCAGGAGGATCGGCCGTTCGACTCCCCTCGCAAGCGCGGTGACGACCTCCTCAGTGAACGCATTGTGCAAGGTCGACGTGCCGATGAGAATGGTGGGCTCTACCCGTTCGACGACGTCGAGGAGCTCGATCCTTCGCCCATGTCGTTTCCATGAGGCGACCTCGGACGCGGGCCGGGCGTAGGCCTGCTGGTAGTCGGGCAGAGCGTCCATATCGTCGGTCACGAGCCCGTCGCGGTCGACGAGCCAGATTCGGGCGCGCGCATCGGCTTCGTTGAGTCCGTCGCGGACCATCGCGGCGTGGATCTGGTCGGCCATGCCGGTGCCCGCGGTGCCGGCTCCGAACACCACGAGGCGCTGATCGGAGAAGGACTCCCCGGTGACTTTGAGACCCGATATGACGGCGGCCATGACGATGGCTCCGGTCCCCTGCATATCGTCGTTGAAAATCCGGTATTCGTCGCGGTGGTTCACGAGTATGCGGCGGGCGTTGGCAGCGCCGAAGTCTTCGAAGTGAAGGAGGGCGCGGGGGTACAGTTTCGCCGCGGTCCGCAGGTAGAGCTCGATGAAGTCGTCGTAGGCTTCGCCGCGCACGCGGGCGTGGCGGTTGCCCAGGTAGAACGGGTCGTTGAGGAGTCTCTCGTTGTCGGTCCCGACGTCGAGGTTGACTGCGATGACGCGGGACGGATCGACGCCTGCGGCAGCCGTGTAGACCGCGAGCTTGCCCACCGAGATGTCGGTGCCGTTGACGCCCCAGTCTCCGATGCCGAGGATGGCTTCGGCGTCGGAGACGACGATGAGGTCGACGTCGTCGGGTCCGAGCCCGAGGGTGTCGAAGGACGCCTCGACGTCCTCGGGTCGGTCGATGGACAGGTAGACGGCGCGCGAACGCCGGTAGTCCTGACTCCACTTCTCGATGGCCTCCCCCACCGTCGGGTCATAGACGATCGGGAGCAGCTCGGCCAGGTGGTCGACGAGGAGGCGGAAGTAGAGCACTTCGTTGCGGTCGTGGAGCTGATCGAGGAAGACGTACTTTTCCAGGTCCGTCTCGTGGCGTTCGAGTTGCTTCCATGCGCGCCTGGCCTGCTGGTCGAGGGTTTCCACCGCCGAGGGGAGGCGTCCGGTCAGGCCGATCCGGGCGCGCTGGGCGTGGGTGAACGCGGTGCCGCGGTTGGTCAGGGGGTCGAGGATGATCTCCGGTTTCTTTGCCATGGCTTTTCACTCCTTCTCGTAGACCGGGGCGACGCCCTTTCGGCGACCGGGGACAGTTGTGAGATCCCCCGCGAGGATCCTCATCGCGCTGCGATCCCTGAACGGCTCTGGGAATTCCGGGTTCCTCCCGCCGGAGCTCGCCTTCCGGCCGCGGCGGCCGCTCGGGCTTTCGGAACCTCGAACTGACCGATCCCACACGGCGGCCGGGCGCCCGCCCGCTGATTCTAAGTCATCGCCTTCTCGCCCCCGTCTGGACCCGCGCGTGCGGTTCAAACGCTAATTCACGAAGTCGTTGGCTCACTTCCGTCTGGGACCGAACCGCCCCGGAATGAGTGTGGGGCGCGGCTGTTGCCGCGCCCCACTGAGATCGATGGCTCACGCCGCTCGGGTCACTTGAGGGTGACGGTTGCGCCAGCCCCTTCGAGCTGCTCCTTGGCCTTCTCGGCGGCTTCCTTGTTGACGCCCTCGAGAACGGCCTTGGGAGCCGAGTCGACGAGGTCCTTGGCTTCCTTGAGGCCGAGGCTGGTCAGGGCGCGCACTTCCTTGATGACCGGGACCTTCTTGTCACCGACTGATTCGAGGACGACGTCGAAGGAGTCCTTCTCCTCCTCGGCGGGAGCCTCCTCGCCCGCGGCGGGAGCGGCTGCGGCGACGGCTGCGACGGGAGCCGCGGCGGTGACGTCGAACTCCTCTTCGAACGCCTTGACGAAATCGTTGAGCTCGACGAGGGTGAGCTCTTTGAAAGCTGCGATGAGCTCTTCGGTGGAGAGCTTAGCCATGATGGCCTTCCTTCCTGATGCCTGCTACGCGAGCAGATGTATCCGTTGATTGCGCGGCGCCCGGTCAGGCGGCCGCTTCTTCCTTCGCGCGCAGCGCGTCGATGGTGCGCACCGTCTTGGAGACGGGCGCCTGGAAAACGTATGCCGCCTGGAACAGGGCAGCCTTGAGCACACCCGCGGCCTTGGCCAGGAGCACTTCGCGGGACTCGAGGTCGGCAAGCTTGGCGACGTCTCCGGCCGAGAGCACGGTGCCCTCCAGAACGCCACCCTTGACGACGAGCGCAGGGTTGTCCTTGGCGAAGTCGCGGATCGCCTTGGCGGCCTCGGAGACTTCACCGGTTACGAACGCGATCGCCGTCGGACCGGCGAGGGCGTCGTCGAGGCCTTCGACGCCGGCCTGCTTAGCCGCGATGGCGGTGAGCGTGTTCTTGGCGACCTTGTACTCCGCGTTGGCGCCGAGCGAGCGGCGAAGCGTCTGCATCGCCGCGACGGTGAGCCCGCGGTATTCAGTGAGCAGGATAGCTGAGGAGTTTTCGAACTTCTCCTTGAGTTCAGCGATCGCCGCCGACTTGTCGGTCCGTGCCATTGGGCCTCCCTTCGGTCGTGTGTCGCAGGACGCCCATAGCAAAAAGCCCCGCGCAGGCGTGCACGGGGCTCGGCCGAATCCGCTCGGCTGAACTCGATTCTCACCTGCGCCGGCCCTCACGGGTTTAACTCCCGCCCGAAGACGGGGGACCTGCGGTCTTTGGCGGAGAACAGCCTATCGGATGCGAAGGCGGCCGCGCCAATCCGGACTGTCGGACAGGAAGTTCCCCTCGTCACACCACGCTCCCCGTGAGATCGCGGAAAGCTGCCACAGACGATGTCCACCACTGGCGCCGCGGGGATGAAGGCCAGCCGCTCTCGAGCACTACTCCAAGCGCACCGTGGACATACAGATCCCCGCGAAGCGAAAGCCGGGCGTCAATGCCGGCGATCGCGTTCTGTGATACAGCTCCTCCCCGCAGAGCGAAAGCCAGCCTCCGGGAGAGGCGGTCAGCTGATGGCCTGGGAGATTCTGCGGACGAGCATGTCGAGGGCGACGAGGTTGTGCCCTCCTTCGGGGATGATCAGGTCCGCGTTGCGCTTGGACGGCTCGACGTACAGCTCGTGCATGGGCTTGACGGTCGTCAGGTATTGCCGTTCCACGGATTCGAGTGTTCGCCCGCGCTCGACGACGTCGCGCTTGATCCGGCGCAGGATGCGCACGTCGGCGTCGGTGTCGACGAAGATCTTGATGTCGATCAGATCGCAGATCGCCGGCTCGGCGTAGATGAGTATGCCCTCGACGATCACGACGGGCGCGGGCAGGATTCGCGTGGTCTCGCAGGAGCGATTGTGCGCGGAATAGTCGTAGACGGGGCAGTCGACGGCCTGCCCGGCCACGAGCCGTTCGAGCTGGCGGACCATGAGGGCGTTGTCGAAGGCGTCGGGGTGGTCGTAGTTGAGCAGGCAGCGCTCCTCGTAGGTGAGCTCGTCGTGGGCCTTGTAGTAGTTGTCGTGGAAGATCACGGACGCCTCGCCGGAGAACCGCTCCAAGAGCCTGTTCGTCAGGGTCGTCTTGCCGCTGCCGGTGCCGCCGGCCACTCCGACCACGAGCGTCATACCGAGCCCTCCTCCGCGAACGTCGACGGCAACAGTATCCGACGGCCGGGCACGTGGTGCAATGCGCGCCGGCCGCGCCGCGGAATTGGACCGGCTCTCGTTCCGCGGGGCGGCGCTTTGCCGAGTGGCTGCCAGTCCCCGACCCGGTCCCGACTCGCCGGACGGCGGGCCTGGCCGTCTCGAATCCGCAGTCGTGGGCCCCCTGCGGCCGCGGGTCTCAGCGGCGCAGATCCTCGTTCACCTCCTCCAGGCTGGAAGCGCCGACCACTCCGAGCATGAGGAGGAGGTATCCTGCGACGGCGAAGCCGACCAGTCCCCATCGCCATCGCGGACGGTCGGCGATGAGGCTCGCGGCGGCGCAGTAGAGGGCTGCGATGCTCACGGCGTAGCGACCGGAAACGGTGCGGAAATACGATGCGGAGGTCGCCAGCTCGCGCGCTTGGACGATTCCGGCGGCGACGGCCGGCCCTCCTCCGGTCGCGAGGGCGACCGCCCTGCGCTGGCGGGAATGCCAGAGACCGATGAGGGCGACCACCGGCAGGAGCGAGTAGAAGACGTAGAGCAGGTCGGCCCACAGGAAGGTCGTACCGGATTTGATGCCCGGCTGGAAGTAGAAGTCCGTGCGCGGGTCCGTCAGCCCGTAGGCGTCGAGGATGCTCGGCAGCACGTAGCGCAACCCGTTCTCATCGACAGACGCCGTCGACAGGCCGCTGATCGCCGGGATGTAGCCCGCCGGCGTGCGGGCGTTCTGCCACGCGGTCCACGCCAAGTAGGGCCCGGCCGTGGCGAGCGCGTTCGCGAGGACGACGCGCACGAGCCTGCGACGCACCTGCCGCCTGTCGCACTCTTCCCGGCACAGGCCGAAGCGTTCCGGTGCGAGCGCGGCCAGGGCGACGACGATCGTGACGGTCACCATGGCGGCCAGCGAGATGACCCGCGTGCACGCTATGGCGGCCGTCAGGGCCGCCGGCGCACCCCACCCCAGACGGCGGTGCACGAAGATGCGCGCTCCGACCCACACGGCGGCCGCGCCGGCCAGGAGGGTGACGGCGTCGTTGTGGACGATGGCGGCCGACGCCGCGACGGCGGGCGTCGCCAAGCCGAGGAGCGCTCCGCCGAAGGCCGCCACACGGGAGGCCTTCCAGGCGCGGATCGCCAGGAACAGAACGGCGACTCCTCCGGCGACGAAGAGCGCCGAGATCCATCGGGCGCCGGTGACGAATCCGGTGCCGGCTACGGCCGCGACGGCCTTCCCCCCGTATCCGGCCGCGGCGAAATAGAGGGGCGGATGGAAGCCGTTGTAGTTCTCACCCTTCAAGGGCCATTTCGCGGGGTTCCTTCCGGCCTCGGCCGCTTTGCACGGGGGTGGGGCGACGCCCCGGATCCTGCCCTCCATGCCCCGGCAGGACCAGTCTTCCAGGCTCGCCGTCGCCAGCTTCTCGCCGCGTACGGGGACGTGCCCATCGGCGATTTTGCGCGAGTAGTCGATGTAGGTCCATTCGTCGTACCGGCTGACGGCCGGGCCGTTGCCGATCGCGACGGCGCTCCAGATCAGGCTGAGCAGGGCCAGCAGCACGGCCAGCACGCCGTCACGTCTGAGCCACGTCCTCGCAGTCCCTTCGAGCCACTCCCCCACTCGGGTGAAAGGGCTTTCACGCCGTGCACTACCTGGCACAGGAGGCCTGCCGTTTCTCCGCCTCACATCGCCTCGCCGCAGGTGCGAACCGTTCCTCCCCCGCACGTCCGAGACCCGTCCGGAAAAGCCCATGCCGGCGGCTGCGGCCCTCGCATTTCTCCACCAGTCCAGGTTAGGTCACGGGGCGCCGGACGTGCACCGGCGACTCGACCTTCCCGATTCCGTCCCTCGACCCACGGATTCACCGGCCTCAACGACACGAGTCACCGCCATTGGCCGGTCACATAGTGAAAACATTGTTTAATCAGCATTTATACGTATACAGCACAAAATGGAAATCATAGAATTCACTTCTTTTTTGGACCACCCAAATGAACAAGTTCTCCGTTAACAGAATTTTTCGGAAGTATTGGAATTAAACCCGCTCTTCGCCAACAATAAAGATCGCCAAATTTAGTTACAGCACAAGCATAATCATTATCATGATCTGGCACTATCACAGCGGATGATATAGCATATAGTTTGTTAGCATATCGACTAAGATCATTAGATAGTTCATTTTTACAAACAATTTTCGAATCTGTTAACGTACAAAATCCTTTTCCACTTATAGCATTTGGGTCAGAATTAAAAGGAGAAAAGTTAGCATAAGTTCCTGTAGAACTTTCAATACGTTGTTTACTCATATTAGCAGAATCCAATTTATAATCATCCCAACATTGCACTGTTTTATTTTTTAAAACAACACAAAATAAATAAGAAGTAGCAAAAAACTTTAAAGCAAATGAAGAAAAGGGAATTTCGATGAAATTATCGAAGTTATACGCAGAAGCATTATCTGTTCCTTCACCACGACAAAATACTTTTCCTTTGTAATCTATATAACACAAATATCCCAAAGCAATTTTAAAATCTAAAACAGACTTATTTGACAATATTTGGCGAGGATATGAAAATTTAGATGAAGAATCCTTGGGATCCAATATTCCATAATAATTTGAACCCCAACAATATATTTTTTTATTTTTTAAAATTGAACAAGACGAATAAGAGCCAGTTTTAACTGATACACTTGGCCCTGGAAGCGGCACTTTTACCGGTCGGAAAACGCTATCTTTATCTGAAGAAGAAACTTCATGCGAGCCATTATATCCCCAACAATATACATAATTACTTCTAGACAAAGCACATATATGATCGCCCGAAGCCGAGATATCACGTATTGAAATAGATAAAGCAATCTTTTTAGGATGTTGAATGTCATTACCTTTATCATCTGCATTACCTAGTTGGCCATGAGAATTAGCACCCCAACAATATACATCACCATTAGAAGTCAAAGCGCAAACAGAATAACGAGCAGAAATTACTTTAATAAAGTTGCCAGTTACAAACGAACCATCAAATCCGCTACAGGAAATAAACGAAATCATAATACACATAAATGATATGAAATACTTTTTAAACAATTTGAGAAAAACAAAATTAGTTAACATAGCAGCTTTCTACTTAAAGTTATCGTGAATTTTTTCGTATACCGCCGAATACTTTGCTCGCAAACCTCTCGGTTCTCCATTTTTGCCAACCTAATTTATATAATCGTAGTATGCGGCTTTTGTATTTGGATTACATTTTTTGATGTCTTCCGGATCCATAAGTTTCATGGATCCAGAAGAATCAGTGTACCAAAATTTAATATCATTAACATTTGTACCATAATTCTTCGCATACCAAATACCATACTCACTCGGTGTAGATATATCGTGATAGTCTGCTCGTTTAATAATGCTACGTGTAACAGACTGATTGAAAAGCTTTTCTACGTAGTCGTTTGTATTAGAGCTATCTTTAAGTGTTTTTGCTTGGTTATCCGTTGGAAAGATCGTTTCCATCAGTTGTCCACCAGCTTGTGAAAGACCAAAAGAGCCTATACGGGACACAATCGGGCCACCAGGGAGGGGCAAAAGTCCAAGGCCTGCTTCTGCCGCAGACGCCATGAAACTATTGATATCATCCTTATGTTTTGCAATTTCTCCTTTTACAGTACTATCAGCCCCTGTAACGTATTTTAAGAGATTTGAATGGCCTTCCGCAATTTTTTCCATACTAGTTGTATTTCTTCCACCAATATTTTTCTCGACTTGGCTGCCTGATTCATTAATGGAAGCAAGAATAATACGCTGTAAAGCAGTGGGCTTAGTTTTAAAATCATTTAATTTATTTTGATCATGTATAACAAATTTTCCGTTATCGCTCCTAGCAACACCTATATCTAAATTTCCCGGCCTATCCTTCGCTAGTTCATCTATTAATGAACTAAAACCTTTTTTACTACTATTAAAATTAAACCTTAAACTTATGTGGCCATCTTTTACCGCAATACCTTTTTGGAGACTATCTGTATTAGTATTACTTTCAAATGTCGCACTAACATCATTTATATTATTTGACATAATATTTGATATATATATACTCTACTCGTTTTAAGATCATTACCAATTTCCTTTGTTTGAATCACTTTATTCATTGTGTCATATAATTGATAACCTGAAGAGCGATTACCTCCCGTCAAATCGACATAGGAATTCAAATATTCAGAAGTCATAGCCATAGCGGCAGCGTCCGTGTGACGAGCACTTTGCGACTGAACAGCTTTCCCTAAAGCTTCATGCATTTTCGATGCACGCAATTCAGGAAACCATGAAGTAGAGCGCCATTTTGCAGCCGTAGCAGGAGTTGCCTCATCAAAATCGCTATCACGTCGACTTCCTGAAGCTATAATATATGCACTGCCAATATTCTCCATAAATTGATCTTGATCAATCGCACCTTCTCTCCAACCGTTTCCTAACAATTTCCTCATATTCCGGTCCAGTCCCGCGCCTTTGAGTTCAACCATAAACGAAAGAGCAAAATAAGAATTATTCGCCAACTCATTGCCCCATTTTGCATTGAATTCTTTAAAATTCGGAGACTTGTTGTCAATTACAGCTTCAAGGTCATTCTTGGCTTCTTTGGCCCGCTTCCTTTCATAGTCAAGTCGAGCCTTGCCACCCGCGAGGGGCATATCAGCAAGGTAAGCTTTACCAACAGCTTCACGACTACCACGACTGTCAGCGGGAACAAGTTCATTCATATAATATGCTGTTTTATTAGCAATCCCTTTTCCTATGGTATCGAGTTCGCTAAGTGCTGCTCTATAGTTGAGCATTAAACCTGTTTGTTTTTCATCTCTTTCTCTTCTATGTTTCGCTTCAGCAGCATCGCATTGAGCCTGCGTCCAATTTTCCACCTTCGCAAAAGCGGCGTCCGTCATCACAGCGCTCACATAATTGTTTTCCGCTTCATCGTAATCATTTTGCCAGGTAGTTATTTTATGTCGAATTTCAGATAATTTTTCTCGGAAAGGCTGTAAATCTTGAGCACAAGCGTAGGCTTTTCCTGAAAGAGTACTGACTTTATTCTTAAGAGTATCTAATTCCTGTGTATAAGCATGGGCTGAAGCACCCTTCCACACTTCCGATGGGACGGTTTGTTGCACGATTTGAGCATCTGACAGACCTCCGCCGATGCCTTGGAGGTCCGACATGATATCACTTAGGTCGTCCGCGATATCGGGGAGTTGCGGCATGACATCTTTGCCAGGCATCAGTCATCTCCTAATACAGACTGACCGATAAGTAAACGCATCATAGTATACTGCATGACAGTCATTGCTTCTTGTTCGTCAAAATTTTCAATTGCGCTAGCCGATCCCGACCCCAAGGAAGCGGCAGCGTCAGCAAGCTCTTTCGCGCAATTCTGGCTGAGAGTGAGAAACTCACCAAGATTTGTCGCGAGTTTGCTTATACCCGCCTCTTCTAAGAGCTTCCCGGTAAAAGCCGTCGATGTTGTAAAAATAGGGTCATTGAAACCTCGGGCCACACCGTCAAATCTATAGGGAGTCGCTCCAATTGCTGCTACTGATGACGCCTACGGCGTCACGGTCAAATACCAGCTCGTCAACCATCGTGTACCTCGCTTCCCTTGGCTGTTTCTACCATAGCTGAATACGGCCGGCGGTGGAAGAGAAAAAGACCAGATTGCATTACGCGAGATTCGCGGATTCCACTACCATGACGCTGAAATTGTGAGCATAATACCGGAGTTTACCCTATATCCGTTATTGCCACGCCTGCGAAAGCAGGGCTCTTTCGGGTGTGACGCGAAAGAGCGGCCTTTCGGGAACAGCTTCTTTGGAAGCGGCATGTTCCAATCGGATACGGCCCTTCGTCACGATTCAGTCCCCAACTTTCACGTTGCGAAGCTTCGCTCGGTCGATACGACGGCTATCGGCGACTTGCCTTATTTTCCCTATTGGATTCGCATGCCTACCGGGCAGAAACGCCTATTCGCTATCGCGGAGGCAACTTGGCTATCCCGCAACGAAGCGTACATGCGATAAGATAGGATAAACTCGCCTAAAATCCATCAATTAAGTATGATTGATCTTTTCAAAATTTTTCCAGTCAGAGTAAAATAGTTTGGGACGTTAAGTGACAATTATACCAAGTACGAAACAGTAATAAGCACCTGAATAACATATACAGAACTTTATTCCCAGTAAAGCTTCCCATTTTCAATTAAACATGCAAAACAAAATGTTCATTCTTAATATCGTAAATTCAAAAATATAAAATGTGAAACACCTAATAAACCAAAATATAACTTAGAAATATAACTGATAAAATATAATCCAATATATTAAACGCTCCCATGATCCTTAAGGGCAGCCAGATCCTCTCGAGACATCGCCCGAGGGCGTCGTAGATCCTTTCCACTCCGATCGCACTTCGACGCCTGCCTACCAACCGACTCGACGAGTGTAAAGATAATGTCTGTGGGCCCGCCAAATTGGCGGACCCACAGACAATCGGAAACGAGTCGGAGGCATCCAGGGAATGCCTCGACTTCAGATTCGGAAATGAACGTTCGTAGCGTCCATGCACTCGCGTGCCTGGAGCTATCGTCAGGAGGCGTTCTCAGAGACGAGATTGCGAGTCTTGGTGGTGTCCAGCGGGATGCCCGGGCCCATGGTTGTCGCGACAGTGCCCTTGAGGACATAGCGGCCCTTGGACGTCGACGGCTTCAGACGAAGGATCTCCTCCTGGGCGGCGGCGTAGTTTTCAACGAGCTGCTCAGCCGTGAACGACGCCTTGCCGACGACGAAGGCGAGGTTCCCGTTCTTGTCCACCCGGAACTCGATGCGGCCGCCCTTGATGTCGGAGACGGCCTTGGCGACGTCCATCGTCACCGTGCCCGTCTTCGGGTTGGGCATGAGGCCGCGGGGGCCGAGGACGCGGCCGAGGCGGCCGACTTTGCCCATGAGATCGGGAGTGGCCACGGCGGCGTCGAAATCGGTATAGCCGCCCGCGACCTTCGCGATGAGCTCGTCGCCGCCGACTTCGTCCGCACCGGCGTCGATGGCCTCCTGGGCGCGGGGGCCGACGGCGAAGACCAGGACCCGGGCGGTCTTGCCGGTGCCGTGCGGAAGGTTGACTGTGCCGCGGACCATCTGGTCGGCCTTGCGGGGATCGACGCCCAGGCGGTACATGACCTCGACCGTGGCGTCAAATTTGGCGGTGGAGGTCTCCTTCGCCAGACGCATGGCCTCCAGAGGACTGTAGTGGACGCCGTCGGCGACCTTCTGGGCAGCCTTGCGGTAATTCTTTGAGCGCTTTGCCATTGACTGTTCTCCTTACAACAGTTTGTGGTCATCGGGCCCGCGCGGCCCTTCCACTGCCCGCCTCTTCGGCGGGCTCAGATCTCGTCGGTGGTGATTCCCATCGAGCGAGCGGTGCCCGCGATAGTGCGGGCGGCGTTGTCGATATCGTTGGCGTTCAGGTCCGGCTCCTTGGTCCTGGCTATCTCGCGGAGCTGGTCGGCGCTCAGATGGCCGACCTTGTCCGTGTGCGGGGTGGCCGATCCCTTGGAGACCCCGGCAGCCTTCTTGATGAGCTCGGCGGCGGGAGGGGTCTTCGTGACGAAGGTGAACGAACGGTCTTCGTACACCGTGATCTCGACCGGCACGATGTTCCCGCGCTGCGATTCGGTGGCGGCGTTGTACGCCTTGCAGAACTCCATGATGTTGACGCCGTGCTGGCCCAGCGCGGGGCCGATCGGCGGGGCGGGCGTGGCGGCGCCAGCCTGGATCTGGAGCTTGATGTAACCTGCGACCTTCTTCTTGGGAGGCATGTAGGGTCCTTTTCTTCTTGATCATCGCCGCAATGGCAGAGGCGGCGACCAACCGCCAACACTACGCGGCTTCGACGCACGGCTCAAGACGGCGAGGCGTGATCTTGGGCGAGGCGACCAACCGCCGCCCGGCTGGACGGGCCTCAACGGCGAACCCGCACCCGGGCGCACGGCCTTCAGCGCATCCTCCCCGTCCGCCCGCCAAGGGCACCGCGCCAGAGGAACTGCATGGAAAAGGCGGGGAAGGCGCGGGGCGACCTCTCAGTCGTCCTTGCGCACCTGGCCGAAGGACAGCTCGACCGGCGTCTCCTGGCCGACGAGCGTCATGAGCACCGTCAGACGCTGGTTTGCGGCGTCGATCTCCGAGACGGTGGCCGGCATCCCGGCCCAGGGCTCGGATGTCAGGGTCACGGCGTCGCCGACCTCGAACGGCGAGACCGTAGCGGGCTTCGTGCCCGTGGGCAGTCCCGCCGCGACGGCTTCGGCCGCCGCCTCGGCCTCGATGACCGGGGTGAGCATGCTGACGACTTCGTCCTCCGAGAGGGCCACGGGCGTGCGGCCGTTGCCGACGAATCCCGTCACGCCGTTGGTCGACTGCACGACTCGCCAGGAATCGTCCGTCAGCTCCATGCGGATGAGCACGTACCCGGGCATGCGCACGCGGGAGACGAGCTTGCGCTGGCCGCGGCGGATCTCGAAGACCTCCTCCATCGGCACTTCGATCTGGAAGATGTAGTCCTCCATGTTCATCGAGTGCATGCGGACCTCGAGGTCCTGCTTGACCCTCTTCTCGTAGCCGGAGTAGGTGTGCAGGACGTACCAGCGGCCGTCGAGACCCTTGAGCTTGGCCCGGACGTCGTCCTCGGTCAACTGGCCGGGGGCGGAAGGGGCGTCCCCGCTCTTCGGCTTCGGGCCGGCGGCCGCCCGCCCCTCCGCCTGAGGCCCACCGGACTCGCGGGACGGCTCGGGCGGAACCGATTCGGCGCCGGCATCCCCGGCGGCCCACTCCGGCGCACCGGGCGCCGCCTGAGGCGCCGCGTCCTCTTCGGCCGCGGACCGGGAATCGCCCGGAAAGGCCGGAGCCTGGCCTGCGGCGTCCGCGGAACCGAAAATCTCGTCAGTCACAATATCCCTGCTTTCCTACGTTGTGCTCGATGCGCGCTGTGCTCGATGCGCGCTGACCCGCCCGGGCTACGCGAAGACCCAGAAGGCCAGGCGCGCGGAGAGAGTATCGATGACGCCGACGAAGATCATGATGACCGCGACGAAAATGATGACGGTCGAGAACATCTGCCCGAGTTCCTCGCGCGTGGGACGCTGAACCTTCTTGAGCTCGGCGAAGATCTCGTGTATGAAGCGCACGATGCGCCCGAAGAAACCGAGTTTTTCAGCCGAATCCTTGCGCTCGGCCTTCGAAGCTGCCTTGGTCAACTCGCGTCCTTACCCGTCAGAGTGTCGTTCGAATTGTTAAAGGCGGCCCATTCACCGATGAGCCGCCTTGCAGGGTAGGAGGGACTCGAACCCCCAACCGTCGGTTTTGGAGACCGATGCGCTACCGATTGCGCCACTACCCTTCGGCTGTTTAGCTCTAGACATTATGCCCTAATCGACGGGCACATTCCAGAAAGCCGGCCGCAACCCCTGTGAGGATACCCGGAATTCCAGGCCGCCGTCACCCGCGCGGAGGGGCTTGTCACACAATCGGCTCCGTCGATCCGCCCCGGAAGCCGCCGGGCGGGGCGCATTCTGCGGCACCCGGCTTGAGCATTCCCACAGCGGAATGGGAGACCTCAGCGACGTTCGCCATGGGAAAATCCCGGTATGAGCAACATCTCCCCCGCTCGCCGAGTCTCGGCTCGGCTCGCAGCGATCCAAGAATCCGCGACGCTCGCCGTCGACGCGAAGGCGAAGGCGCTCAAGGCCGCCGGCCGCCCGGTGATCGGCTTCGGCGCCGGCGAGCCCGACTTCCCCACGCCCGGCTTCATCGTCGAGGCTGCGGTGGCCGCCGCACGCGATCCGAAGAACCACAAGTACACCCCCGCCAAGGGCCTCCCCGAACTCCGCGAGGCCATCGCGGCGCGCGCCCTGGCCGACAGCGGGGTGACGGTCTCCCCCGACGACATCCTCGTGACGAACGGCGGCAAGCAGGCCGTCTTCGAAGCCTTCGCGGCGATCGTGGACGACGGCGACGAAGTCCTCCTCCCCACCCCCTACTGGACGACCTACCCCGAGGCGATCCGCCTGGCCGGGGGCGTTCCGGTCAAGGTGTTCGCCGGAGCGGGGCAAGACTACAAGGTCGCCGTCGACCAGCTGGAGGCGGCCCGGACCCCGGCGACGAAGGCCCTGCTGCTATGCTCGCCGTCGAACCCGACGGGATCCGTGTACTCCCCCGAGGAGATCCGCTCCATCGGCCAGTGGGCGGCGGCGAACGGCCTGTGGGTGGTCACCGACGAGATCTACGAGCACCTCGTCTACGACGGAACGCCGATGGCCTACCTTCTGGCCGAGGTGCCGGAACTGGCGAACCAGGCGATCGCGCTCAACGGCGTGGCCAAGACCTACGCCATGACCGGCTGGCGCGTGGGCTGGATGCACGGCCCGGCCGACGCCGTGAAGGCCGCCGCGAACATGCAGTCGCACGCCACCTCCAACGTCGCCAACGTCTCCCAGCGGGCGGCGATCGCCGCGCTGACCGGAGACCAGGGCGTCGTCGAGGAGATGCGCCAGGCCTTCGACCGGCGCCGCCGCACGATGGTCCGGATGCTGCGGGAGGTCGAGGGCATGGCCGTCCCCGAGCCCAAGGGCGCCTTCTACGTCTACCCGAACGTCGAAGGCCTCCTCGGGCGCGACATCCGCGGCAGGACGGCGGCCACATCGTCCGAACTGGCGGCGATCATCCTCGAGGAAACCGAAGTGGCGGCGGTCCCGGGCGAGGCGTTCGGCCCCTCGGGTTTCCTGCGACTGTCCTACGCCCTCTCCGACGACGACCTGGTCGAGGGCGTCTCGCGCATCCAGGATCTCCTCGCCGGATAATCCAGGTTCTCTTGGCCGGATAAGGATCTCCTGGCCGGACAGCCTCAGCGCCGCCGGACGCGGGCCGGAACCGCCGAATCGCCGGCGCGGGCCGGGCTCCCGACGGGCGAACCGCCGGATCCCGGCCCGACGGCGTCCGGCCCCGGCCTCACAAGTGCCCGTAGGCCCGTTCGAGCCACGATTCCGCGGTGGCCAGCCTGCCGAGGGCGTCGTGATGCCACTCGCGGCCGTCGACCCGCTTGGCTCCGGCGATGAGTGAGAGGACGACGCCGGCGGTGCGCACGCACAGCGCCGCGGGGTCGACCATGCGCTCGCACATGTCCCTCCACACCGGGAGGTCGGCCTCCACATGTGGATAGGACTGGGGCGCCAGATGCGGCAGGACGCTCATGTGCCCCAGCAGGCACGCCCAGTCGTCGACGCGGTGGCCGGGCCCGAGGGAGTCGACGTCGATGACGCCGGTCACATGCGAGGCGTCGGGGGAGACGAAGATGTTCGCCTCGTAGAAGTCACCGTGGACGGGCTGGATGGGGCCGGAGTCCGAACGGGCTAGGATGTCGCGGATGCCCCGGGATATCGTCTCGCATCGCGGGCGCTCGTCGGGCAGGGCCGTCGCGGCCGCGTGGGCGTAGTGCTCGCATCGGTCCGCCCACGCGGGCCGGTGCGTCAAGCCGACGGCCTCCATGGGAAGCGAGTCGAGCAGCTCCGTCAGGGAGAAGAGGAGGGCCGACGCCCGGTTCTTCAGGCCATGGGAGATGGCGTTGGACAGCGGTATGCCCACGGCGCTCTCGATGACGAGAAGCCCCCGTGAATCGTGCAGGAGGACGCCGGGCGAGGAAACCCCCGCCCGCGTGAGCATCGTGTGGCGCTTGGCGAGGGAGTCGACCTGCGGAGGGCGGGCGACCTTTCCGTAGCTCACCCCGTTGGCCCCCCGCACCCGCACGACCGCACGACGGGTCGGACGGTAGCTCATGAGCTCCACCGACACGGGCGTTCCCAGGAGCGCGCTCATCTCGCGGGGCGAGCAGGCGATGTGCAGGGCCGGCAGCTCGGGGTCGCCGGGATAGCGCCACACCCAGGCGGTCGCCCCCCGGGAGGTCAGACGGACGAGCCCGGGCGTGTTGGGATGCGAGATGTGCGCGGTCGACGCGCACATGTACTCCTCCCCCCGGACGTGCTCGCCGTCGTCGAGGATGCGGTCGACCGTCAGCGCGTAGCCGACGGTCACGCCCGCTCCCGGACGGTGATGTATCGAGTGGACCTTCCACCCGCGGATGACTGCCAACTGCCCCATCTCCATGAGAGCACTTCGCAGGAGTTCACCGGCGCCAGTGCCGGTGAGAAGCGCAAGATCCGCTCGCTCTCGGTCTTGCCCTGGGATGCTCATACGTCAGTTCTACCGCACCGAAGGCCGCAGTGTCAGGAACCGGCCCGAGCACGGCTTCCCATCACGCGCCGAGGAGGGTCAGCACCGCCGACACCCTGCGATGGACGTCGCCGTTGGCGTGGAGGCCGAGTTTGGCGAAAATCCTCTGGTTGTGCTTCTCCACGGCCCCCTCGGAGACGACGAGCCGGCGCGCGATGCCCGCATTCGTGTGCCCCTCCGCCATGAGCTCCAGCACCTCGCGCTCCCGGGGCGTCAGGGCGGCGACGGGGTCGTCTCGGCGCCCGCGGCCCATGAGCTGGGCGACCACCTCGGGGTCCAGGACCATTCCTCCGCCGCCGACCCTCTCGACCGCATCGAAGAACGAGTCGAGGTCGCTGACCCGGTCCTTGAGAAGGTAGCCGATGGACCCCGAGCCCGAGGAGAGCAGCTCCGTCGCATAGCTCAGCACGATGTACTGGCTGAGCAGCAGGATCGGGGCCTGCGCCCACGTCTCGCGGATGCGGACGCAGGCGCGCAGTCCCTCGTCGGTGTGCGACGGCGGCATCCTGATGTCGCTGATGGTCAGATCGGGGCGCAGGCTCAGGCAGCGCGAGACGAGCTCGTCGCCGGTGCCGACGCCGCCGACCACCTCGTGCCCGCCGTCGGCGAGGATCAAGGCCAGGCCCTCGCGCAACAGCACCGAATCGTCGGCGATCAGGACGCGCAAGGGATCACCGCCTTGACGACGGTCGGGCCGCCCTGGGGAGAGGCGATCGCCAAGGCGCCGTCCACCGACTTCAGGCGCTCCTCCAGGCCGGCCAGGCCGTGGCCCTTGGACCGGTCGGCTCCGCCCTCACCGTCGTCGACGACGGTGACGCGCAGATAGCCGTCGCGCACCCCGACGACGACGTCGGCCGATCCGGCCCCGGCGTGCTTGTTGACGTTGACGAGCGCCTCCGCCACGACGTAATAGGCGGCCGACGCGACGTGATCGGGAATCTCGGGGACGTCCGCGTGGACCGTCACGGGAACCGCGGAGCGGGCCGCGACCTCCGCGACCGCCGCCGCCAGGCCGCGATCGACGAGGACCGGCGGGGCGATGCCCCGGGACAGCTGGCGAAGCTCGGCCAGGGTGTCCTGCGTCTGGACCATCGCCTCCTCCAGGATCGCCTGTGTCTTGACCGGATCGCTTCCGGCCTGGCGCTTGGCGCGGGCCAGGTCCATGTTCAACCGCACGAGCCGCTGCTGCGGACCGTCGTGCAGGTCCCGCTCCAGCTTCCGCAGCGCGGCGCTCTCCGCCTTCCGTGCGGCGGCCCGCGACTGGGTCAGTCGCTCGATGTCCGCCCGGTTCCGCGCCCGACGCGACAGCAGCAGGTCGGCGTAGACGAACTGGAGCCTGGCCAGCCCCTGGAGGACGGACGGCGCGGCGACCAGCATGACCAGGCCGCCGAGGAAGAACAGGACGATGTCGAAGACCATCGGATGCGGGATGCGGAGTAGGCCGCCGATGCCGTTGTACCAGGCGCCGGGCAGGCTCTCCAGGATCGGAATGGAGATCGGCGCGCTCAAGGCGAGCGGAACGGTGACCGTCCATGTGAAGGTCACGCACCAGTTGAAGACGGTGATGGGGAATGAGGTGACGACCCACGTGATGTCGAGCCACGACTGGAGATCGCGCAACGGGTAGAGGAGCCGGCGGAACCGGTCGACGCCTTCGGGCGCGGGGTAGGCGAAGCCGTTGTAGGCCTCCTCCCTGTCGAAGAACGAGAGAACCGATCGCGGGGTCCGATCCCCCGCGAACGCCCGGTTGACGCGACGCTGGACGACTGCCAGCGTTCGCGCCAGCATGACCGCTGCGTAGAGGAGGGGGAAGCCCACCCACAGGATGGTCAGCGGGACGCCCACGGCCCAGAAGATCACGACCATGATGAAGAATGCGAAGTGGAGGGGGAAGGCGAGCAGCATGTAGATCGCGCAGGCCGTCGTCCACTTGAAGCGCGCGGAGACGGATTCGCGCCTGTCCCCGCGGATCGCGGCCTGGGACGCGACGGCCGCTTCCGCCTTCGTATGCGTGTCCGTTGTGCTCATGCCTCCACTCTCCCGCGCCGACGCCGCGCTGAGTATCCTGCGTCCCGGCCAATCGTAGTAGGGCTAGCCCTACACTTTCGCGTCGCGCCGCCCGGATGCGGCGTGTGGGAAAATCGAACCGTGCGCGATCTCAACCTGCTCCCCAAGGCACACCTCCATCTGCATTTCACGGGGTCGATGCGCGTGGCCACCCTCGAACGTCTGGCAGAACGGCAGGGGATGCGCCTGCCCGAAGGGCTGACGGACAACCGCGCCCTCCACGTGCCGTCGGATCAGCGCGGGTGGTTCCGCTTCCAACGCGCCTACGACGCCGCCCGCAAGGTCGTGCGCAGCGAGGAGAGCATGCGCACGATCGTCCGCGAGGCCGCCGAGGACGACGCCGCGGAGAGCTCGCGGCGCCTGGAGATCCAGATCGACCCGACGTCCTACGCGCCCTTCCTCGGAGGGATCACCCCTGCGCTCGAGATCGTCCTCGACGAGGCGAAGGCGGCCAACGCCGCGACCGGAGTCGAGATCGCCGTCATCGTCGCCGCCTCCCGCATCCGCCACCCTCTCGAGGCGCGCACGCTGGCGCGCCTGGCGGCCCGCCACGCCGGGGACGGGCCGGGCGACGTCGTCGGCTTCGGGCTGTCGAACGACGAACGCCGGGGAACGACCTCGCAGTGGGCGTCGGCCTTCCGCATCGCCCGCAAAGCCGGGCTGCCCGCCGTCCCCCACGGCGGCGAGCTCTTGGGGCCCGAGCACGTGCGCGAGGTCATCGACCACCTGGCTCCGACGCGGATCGGCCACGGCGTGCGCAGCAGCGAGGACTCCGATCTCCTGGGCAGGATCGTCGACGCGGGCATAGCCCTGGAGGTCTGCCCGGCGTCCAACGTGTCGCTCGGGGTCTACCCCGATTCCCACCGCGTTCCCGTGCGCGACCTCGTGGACGCGGGGGCGACGGTCGCCCTCGGCGCCGACGACCCGCTCCTGTTCCTCTCCCGCCTGACAGACCAGTACGAGGCGCTGCGCGCCCAGGGCTTCACCGACGCCGAACTGGCCGGCCTGGCGGCAGGCTCCGTCCGGGCCAGCTTCGCCTGTGAGGCGTCGAAGCGGACGTGGCTCGCCGAAATCGACGCCTGGCTCGCCGCGGAGGACTGAGCGGCGGAGCACCATGCCGGGACGCGCACGCCCGACGGGACCGGGCCGACGCCCGACGCTGCCTTCCGCGGCTTTCACGGCCGGGCCCCGCCGCCCCTACAACGGCTCTCCGATGACGACGGGCTCGGCCTCCAAGGTCACGTCGAAGGCCTCGCAGACACCGTCGCGGACCGTGCGCGCGAGGGCGCGCAGCTGCGCGGCGCTGGCGCCGCCGCGGTTGGTCACGGCCAGGCAGTGCTTGGTCGACAGGGCCGCGGGGCCGGGCATGCCGTACCCCGCGGGGAAGCCCGCCCGGTCGATGAGCCAGGCGGCCGATGTCTTGACCTGTCCCCGGGCCGCAGGGGCCGCCGCGCCGAGAGCGGCGCGCGACCCGTCCGCGACGCCGAAGCGCGGCGCGCCTTCGGGCAGCCGGGCCGCCTGTTCCTCGGTGAGGACGGGATTGGTGAAGAAGCTGCCGCAGGAGTACGTGTCGCGGTCGGCGTCGTCGAGGACCATCCCCTTGGAGCGGCGCAGCTCCAGAACGGCCTCGCGCAGGTCCGCCGACGGGACCCGCCCTCCCGGCTGAACGCCGAGGAGACGCGCCAGCTGGCCGTACTGGACGGGGGCGGACAGGGACGCCAGGCGGAGCTGGAAGTCGACGGACAGGACGATGTAGCGCGGGCTGGGCCCCCAGTCGAGCAGCGACCGCTTGATCAGGCTCGTCCGGTACCCGAAGCCGAGGGCCTCCGCCGGCAGATCGTCCGGGCGCCCGGCCAGCCGGTCGTAGACGTGCACGCGCGCGATGCTTCCGGCCACGTCCCGCCCGTAGGCGCCGATGTTCTGGACCGGCGCCGCGCCGACCGTGCCGGGGATGCCGGAGAGGGCCTCCAGGCCCATCCATTCGCGTTCGATCGTGTGGACGACGAAAGCGTCCCAGGGCGTTCCGGCCGTCACCCTGAGGTTCGCGCCCTCGCAGCCCCCCTCTTGAACGAGGACGACGTCCTGCCGGGCGTCCCTGACGACGACTCCGTCGAAGTAGTCGTCGGAGGCGAGAACGTTCGACCCCCCGCCGAGCATCATGAGGGGGCGGCCCTCTGCGTCGGCGGCGCGGACGGCTTCGACGATCTCCTCCTCGCTGGACGCCTCGACGAGCTCCCGGAATCCGCCTCCCGCGCCGATCGTCGTGAGCTCGGCGAATGCGCCGGCTCCGGGGCTGCGCCGGTCGGCGGGCACGGGAGCCGAGGGGAGGGAGGGGGCGGGTCGTTCGGGGATGTTGCTGCTCACGTCGCGAGCCTACCAGCACCGTCCGGCGGCGGGCGCGGGCAGCGGGGCGACAGGGCGCGGTGTCGGGACGAGGCGACGAAAGCCCGGGGAAGGCGAGTGTCTTCCTCGGGCTTTCGCGAACGGTGATCGAGGCGTCGAATCGGCTTCCGGGACCGAGTCCGGAGCGGACGGTGGGCTCAGCGGGTCTCCCGGTGCGCCGTCGACCTGTTGCACCTCGGGCAGAACTTGCTCAGCTCGAGGCGGTCGGGCGTATTGCGCCGGTTCTTCTTGGTGATGTAGTTGCGCTCCTTGCACTCCTCGCAGGCGAGGGTGATCTTGGGGCGCACATCCTGCGACTTGCTTGCCACTTTTCCAGCTCCTCTTGGTCGTTCGCGGAACGGCTCGCCGTTCCGCACCGTAGCGGGGGCGGGGATTGAACCCGCGACCTCACGATTATGAGTCGTGCGCTCTGACCGTCTGAGCTACCCCGCCTCATCTCGCCGACGTCCTCGGCGATGGAGCCCCGAAAGGGAATCGAACCCTTGACCTTCTCCTTACCATGGAGACGCTCTGCCGACTGAGCTATCGGGGCAGCGCAGATCAGCCTATCAACGAAGGGGGGCTGCCATCCATGCAGGATCGCAGCCTCGCTGGTGAAGCCAATCACGCATTGCGCGATGATGCGCGTGGCGGGTGAGGGATTCGAACCCCCGAAGCTTACGCGTCTGATTTACAGTCAGATCCCTTTGGCCGCTCGGGAAACCCGCCGTGCTACGTCTCGGGCCGCCCGGAACGCCGCGCGATGAGATTACCAGGGGTCTCCCCGTGCCTGTCAAATCTCCGTAGAATGCAGTGGTGGCGGCCGTTCGCCGCGTCTCAGGCGATCGGCTCGGCCGCGCCCCGTGGAGACGACTCGGGCAGGCCGGACCGCGGACGCCCTCCGCGTGCCGCGGTCGCCGCCGGCACGCCGGAGACCGCCGGAAGGCAGGCGGAACAGTGCAGTCGCGAAGGCCGCCGCACGCCGAGAGAAGGGAAAGGGAACATGGCAGATTCGTCCTTCGACGTCGTCTCCGAGTACGACCGCCAGGAGGTGGACAACGCCGTCAATCAGACGGCCAAGGAGATCTCCCAGCGGTACGACTTCAAGGGAGTCGGCGCTTCGGTCGTCCTCGCGGGCGAGACCATCACGATGGCGGCGAACGCCCCCGAGCGCGTCCTGGCCGTCTACGACGTCCTGCAGACGAAGCTCGTCCGCCGCGGAGTATCCCTGAAGTCGCTCGACGTCGGCGACGGCGAGCCCAAGCAGTCCGGCAAGGAGTACCGCCTCGTCGGGACGCTGCGGAAGGGGCTGAGCCAGGACAACGCGAAGAGGCTCTCCAAACTCGTGCGCGAGGAGGGGCCCAAGGGCGTCAAGGTCCAGATCCAGGGCGAGAGCCTGCGGGTGACATCGAAGTCCCGCGACGCACTCCAGGAGACGATCGCCCTGCTCAAGGGCGCCGACGTGGACTGCGCCCTCCAGTTCCAGAACTACCGGTGAATCGGCCGCCGGCAGCCCGGCGCCCGCGGCTCAGTACAGCTTCCCGTCGTGAGGTTCCCCGCGGGAGACGGCCGTCATCGTCTCGCGTTCGACGACCTTGATGCGTTCGCGGCCGTCGGCCCGGCCGAGCTCCTTCTCGAAGGCTTCCAGGAGCTCCCACCCGTGCCAAGTCGTGTACCGCACGCCGCGCCCGTCGAGCAGGCGGACGAGGCCGCCCGAGCCGGTTCCGTCGCCGGTGGGCCGCAGGCGCCCGGCCCGGGCGTCCTCCACGAGATTCGCGACGGTCTCCTGCGCGTCCGACTTGGTCGATCCGATGAGTCCGACGGGGCCGCGCTTGATCCACCCGGTCGCGTACAGGCCGTCGATCGTCTCGCCGTCGCGCGTGACGCGGCCGCCCGCGTTGGGCACGACCTTGCGGACGTCGTCGAAGGGGACGCCGTCGAGCGGACTCGAGGCGTAACCGACCGCACGGTAGACGGCTTGGACGGGGTAGTCGACGTACTCCCCGGTCCCCTTGACCGAGCCGTCGCCCTGCAAGGCCGTGCGCTCCATGCGGATGCCCTCCACCCGCTCGTCGCCGAGGATCTCGACGGGCTGCTGGAGCAGATGGATGTGGATGCGCCGGCTGGCCGTCAGCTCCTCGGGCTCCTGGAACACCCAGTTGGTCAGTTGGTCGACCACCTGCTTGGTCATCTTCGACTCTTCGATGGCGCGGCGGGAGCCGTCGTCGTACTCGAAGTCCTCGGGGTAGACGACGACGTCGACGTCCCTGACCTGCCCGAGCTCGCGAAGCTCCATCGGCGTGAACTTGACCTGCGCCGGGCCGCGGCGCCCGAAGACGTGCACGTCCGTGACCGGCGAGGCCTTCAGCCCCTCCTCGACGTTCTCCGGGATCTCGGTGGGGTGCAGGTCCTCAGGATGTTTGGCCAGGATCCGGGAGACGTCCAGGGCGACGTTGCCGACGCCGAGCACCGCCACCTGGCTGGCCTCAAGCGGCCAGGTGCGGGGGTAGTCGGGGTGTCCGTCGTACCAGGAGACGAAGTCGGCCGCGCCGTAGCAGCCGGGAAGGCCGACGCCGGGGATGTCGAGGGGGGCGTCCGCGTTCGCGCCGGTGGCCACGACGACCGCGTCGTAGTATTCGCGCAGCTCGGCCACCGTCACGTCCCGGCCGATGTCGATGTTGCCGAGGAACCGGATGTCGCCGCGCTGGAGCACGTTGAACAGCGCCTTGATGATCGCCTTGATCCGCGGATGGTCGGGGGCGACGCCGTAGCGGACCAGCCCGTAGGGGGCGGGAAGCCGCTCGAAGAGGTCGATCGAGACGTCGAGGTCGGACTTGGAGAGGATGTCCGACGCGTAGATTCCAGCTGGCCCGGCGCCGATAACCGCGACGTTGTAATGGCGGTCTGTCACGTGTGTCCCTTCTATCGAACCGACATGCCGACGGTTATCCTATCCCGCGCGCACAACCGGCAGATTCAAGCGTGGCACTCGCCACGCGGCGGGCCGAAGGGATGGGGAGCGCGCCTTCAGGAGCGCGGAATCCGGCCGGGAGCGGGCGGGGCCGGGACGGCGCGCAGGCCGGCGTCGGGACGGCATCGGGCACGCGGGAGCGGCGGAGTCCGGGTCTCTCCGCCGCCCCCGCGCCGCCGCGCAGTCAGCGTGTGGTCACGTCGAGTCTGATGACCCCGTAGGTCCATCCGTGCCGGTGGTAGACGGCGCAGGGCTGGCCGGTCTCCTCGTCGATGAAGAGATAGAAGGGATGCCCCACGAGCTCCATCTCGTAGAGGGCCTGATCCACGGACATGGGAACGGCCTCGTAGAGCTTCTGGCGGACCACGACGGGTGAGTCGCCCAACTGGTTCTCCACCTCCTGGCCGGGCGACGTCGGGATCTTCGGTTCGTCGGAGAGGGCCTTCGCCGCCTTCTCAACCGGCACGTTGACGTCTTCGGGCGTCAGGTTGAGCGGCTGGCGCACGGGCTCGGAGCGCCGGTGGTCCTTACGGCGATCGCGCGCGCGTCTGAGACGTTCGAAGAGTTTGGCAAGAGCCAGATCGAGCGCGCCGTACCGGTCGGACGCCGCAGCCTCAGCGCGGATGACCGGCCCCTTGTCGACGACGGTGATCTCGATGCGCTCCGACGTCTCGGCCTGCGAAGGGTTGGGCTCGTGCGTGACTTCTACGTCGACGCGCTGCGCCCGCGGTGCGAACTGTTCGATCTTGCGGAGTTTGTCTCCGACGTGTTTGCGGAAACGGTCTGAAACCTCGGCGTTCCGACCCTTGACGATGATTTCCACAATGCCCTCCTTGAGGTGTGTTCAGGGTTAAAGACGCTGCATCTCACGCAAACCCAGAGAAGATCACCTCCTTGCGTTCAGTGCCGCGCCGTTCCCGAGAGACACGTGGCATCCTTGTCTTCCATTGTAAGGCATGGTCCTCCGCCGGGCGAGATGGATGTCACACGAGTGGCGCCGAGTTTGCGGGGATCCTCGGCCGCCGCGAGGGCATAGGCGCCGAGGACCGACGCGCCGGCGGCTTCAAGGCAGCGGACGCACGCCGCGAGCGTGGCGCCCGTGGTGACCACGTCGTCGACAAGGACGCAGGCCCCCTCCCGCACGGACGCGACGGCCCTGATCCGCCGGGACTTCGCCTCGCGCCCCCTGAGAGAGGAGGACCCGCGGACGCGCCGGTAGCGCAGGACGTCGCGAACGGCGGCGGGCACGCCCGCATCCGCGAATCCGCGGGCCACCGCCGTCGCGAGATGGCCAGCGACGAACCGGCCGTCGTGGCGCCGCCTCCACCGCGACGGAGCCGGAACGACCGCCACGGGGCCGCGCTCCCCCAGGCCCTCGTGCCACAGCGCGCAATCGCGTTCGTCCCAGGCGCCGGCGGCCGTGCGGCTCTCTGCGCACCCGGAGGCGGGGAGGGCCTGGCACGCCATGCGCACCCGCAGGCGGACGGCTTCGCGGACGACGCGCGTGAGGCGTTCGTCGACCGTGTTCTTCCAGGTCAGGATCGCCGCCCGCCTGCGCCCCTCGTAGGCGCCGAGGCTCCACACCGCGACGACCGGCTCCGCGTCCCCGGGACGGGCCAGGCCCTGCGCGACGGTCCGCACCGCGGTGAGATACGGCGCCTTCGGGGCCGCGTTGCGCCACGGGAGGGAGAACAGCTCCCTCAGGCAGGGGTCGCATAGGACGTCGTCCCATCTTCCACAGCCCGCGCACCACGTGGGGAAGACGAGGTTGCCGAGCACCGTCGCAGCGTTCACGCCGCCAGTCTGCCGCCCGCGCGGACCGCTGCGGCTCCGCCGTCCACTGTGGACCGGTCCGCGGGGAGTACGCCTCTCGACGAGGAGGGGCGGGCATCGGAGGGTTCCGCCGGGTCCAGGTCGCATATACGCGCAACCGGAGCGTTCCGGAGCCGGCCCCTCGCCCGACGGGCCGGGCGTCAGCCCGGATAGGCCACCGAGGTCACGTCGCTGACGATGGCGCGCCAGGCTCCTCCGTCACGCGCGTAGGCGGTCTTCTTGTCCGTCAGAGCGACGATCGAGTCCTCGTCGTGTCCGGCGGTGATGGACACCGTCCCCTCGTAGGGCGCCGCCAGTCGCTCGGTCGGCCCCGAGATCTTCACCGAGAACATGGCGCGCTCTCCCCCCAGGGCCGTCTTCCCCAGAACCGCGACGGTGCTGGGGCCTATCCACTCCGCCGCGGTGACGTCGGACAGATGCTGGCCGATGATGATGGAGTCTCCGATCTGCGTCGGACGCCCCGCGCCGTCTCTGGCGATCGCCGCCACCCGGATGGTCACCTCCCCGCCGATCTCGCAGACCACCACCATGCGCGAGCCGTCGCGCGAGACCGAGACGTCGCGGATCTTCGCCCCGTTCAGCCAGGAGACGTCCAGGTGCGCGCTGGCGTTCTCCCCGGGCTTGAAGACGAGGATCTTCCCCGCGTTGTCGCGTTCGGCGCTCCACACCCACCCGTATCTGTCATAGGAGGGCTGCACGAGACTCTTCCCGGAGTGGAGGACCTGCCAGGAGCCGGAGCCCGAATCCATGCCTATCAGCTCGGTCCCGCCCCGTCCCAGCGCGGCCAGCCGCCCTCGCGACGCCTGATAGCTGATGGCCAGGTTGCTCAGGCCGTGAGCCTTCAAACCCGCGTCCCCCATGAGCGGGGTGATCCGGTTGTCGGACACGTTGGCCGGCAGACCGCCCGATATGACGGATACGGGGTACGAACCGTAGGGGTAGGTCGGCAGGCTCTGTATCGATCCGACGTTCAGGTCGGCGCCTTCGACCTTGAGGACCACGCTCCTGACGCTGCTGGAGGCCTTGAGGGTCCGGGTGATCTGCTCGAGTAGGGCGGCCCGTTCCTTCGCGGAGGCCGCGAGCACGACGCTCGACAGGTCGACGGTGGCCTCGCCGTCGACCACGTCCACCGACTTCAGGAGCTTCGTGCCGGTGGGGACCGCGGTGTGCACGCCGCTGGCCAGCCATTCGGAGGGCCCGGCCAGAAGGCCGTTCATGGCGCTCGTGGCGAAGGTCCGCCGGGGATAGTAGCGCAGGTCGGCGACGAGGGCGTTCGAATCGGGGGCGAGGAAGTACAGGGGCGTCTCTATGAACTGCTGGCTGAAGGCGTTCTCCGAGAGGAAGACGCCGTCGTCGAGGGAGACGATCCGCCATTGGCCGTCCGCGTTCTTCGCCAGCGAGAACTCGGTGGTCAGCACCGCGCTGTTGGCCGTCTCCGTGTAGGTGCCGTGCGAGGAGAGGGTCCCCCTGGAGGCGACGCTCGCGCGCACGGCGCCGGACTCGGTGACGGTGGTGGAGACGTCCTGCGAATCCGGGTAGACCCTCACCCGGGCGAGGGGCTTCCAGTTGGCGGCGGCGTCGCCGTAGAGGTATTGGCGCGCCACGGCGAAGTCGTCGTCGAGCCCGGCCCTGCTCGCCAGCAGGAAGCCCTCGACGATCTGCTGCGGCGTGGCGTTCCTCGCGGGAGGCTGGACGGCGAAGCCGATGGCGCCGGAGCTGGTCTTCGACGGCGAGACCGAGTTGACGCGGCCGGACCTGGGCAGGCCCACGCAGCCGGCCAGGACGACCAGGGCGGCCAGGCACACGGCCCACAGGCGATTCGGCTTCACGATGCGCTCCCCTTCGGCGTCTCGACGTCGTCCTCCCCCTCGACACTAGCGGATGCCGGGGGATCCGGCGCGCGGCTTTCGCCCCGCGATTCGCCGGGGCCTGCGGTCGCGCCTCGGCCACCCGGCCCCTCCCCGTCGCTGCGCGCGTCCGGTTCGCCCCGGCCGCCGTCGCCCTCCGGTTCGCCGCCCCATTCCTCGACGGCTGCCGCGACTCTCAGCTGGATCGGGCTCGTCCACGTCTCGCCGGCGTCCCGGGGAATGGTCAAAAGGAAAGTCGCCCCCACGCCCTCCCGGCCGACGCATTGCAGGCGCCCGCCGTGCAGGAGGGCGTCCTCGCGGGCGATCGTCAGCCCCAGGCCCGTTCCCCCCGATTTGCGGACGCGCGCGGTGTCGGCCCTCCAGAAGCGATCGAAGACGTGGGCCGCCTGTTCCTCGGTCAGTCCTATCCCCCGGTCGGACACCTCCACGGCCACGGCCGTCTCCCCGCCGACGACCAGGATGCGCACCGGCCTGGCCTCGGCGTGCTCGAGGGCGTTGACCACGAGGTTCCTGATGATCCGCTCGATGCGCCGGGGCTCGACCTTCGCGGTGGTCTCACCCCGGCTCTCGATGACGACTTCCACCTCGTTGGCCTCGGCGAGGGGCTGCTGCGAGGCGACCACCTGCCGCGCGATGTCGAGAAGATCCGCCGGTTCGGTGGCCAGGCTCATGGCGCCGGCGTCGAACCGGGAGATCTCGAGCAGGTCCGAGAGCATCATGTCCAGGTTGATGAGCTGGTCGTGCTGGAGTTCGGTGCTGCGACGCAGGGCCGGCGGCAGGTCGCCGCGCTTGTCGTAGATCAGCTCCCCGGCCATGCGTATCGTCGTCACGGGCGAGCGCAGCTCGTGGGAGACCGCCGAGACGAATTCCTGCTGGACCTTCGACATGCGGTCGAGCTGCTCGAACTGGTCGGACAGCGAGGAGGCCATCTGGTTGAAGGACCTGGCCAGCTGGGCGAGTTCGTCCTCGCCCTTGATCGCCATCCGGGCGTCGAAGCCGCCTTCGGAGAGCAGACGGGCGTTCTTCGAGGCCTCCCTGACCGGCTGGAGCACCATGCGCACGACGAACCCCGTGGCGATCGCGATGAAGAGCAGGAGCACGATCGCTCCGACCGTCAGCACGTTCGTCATCAGCTGGATGGCGTACATCTCGCTCTCCAGGGAGTAGGCGACGTAGAACTCGTAGGTCCCCGCGCCGGGAAGGTTGAGCTCCCCGCCGACGACGATCCCCGGGACCGTCCTGCCCTTCTCGTTCGACAGGGCCACGGACTGCCAGTGCACGGCGGACGAGCCGCGCACCGAATCGCGCATCTCCGCGGATATGAGCGTGCGGATCCGGGTGGACGACTGCGTGGAGGGCTCGGCGATGCTGAACGACGACGCGGATGTGTGCGCGCGGGAGCGCAGGAGCGCCCCGCCCATGATCGACTGGACGGGGTCGTACTGCGAGAGCACGAGCTCGTTGGCCAGCTGCTGGAGCTGCCCGGCGGTGGGAGAGGCGAGGGAGTTGATGGTCCTCTGGGTTTTCAGACGCGTCGAGCTGAACTGGTCGACGCCGGAGGTGACGGCCCTGTCGAAGAGCTGGGTGCGGACCTGCGAGAGGATGAACGCCCCCACGAGGCCGATGAAGACGATGCCCACGAGCACGATGAGCGCGACGACCCTCACGGTCAGGGACATCCTGATCCAGGCGCGGACCGAGGCGTACCTCTCCCGCAGACGGTCGGCCAAGCTCCTGCGCCCCCTCGGCCGGAACGTCCGGGCCTCCCACGAGCTCACTCCTGGACAGCCCCAGCCCTGTAGCCGACGCCGCGGACGGTGAGGATGACCTCGGGGCTGTCCGGGTCGATCTCGACCTTGGCGCGCAGCCTCTGGATATGGACGTTGACGACGCGGGGGTCGTGCGACGACTGGCGGTATCCCCACACCTGGTCGAGGAGCTCCTCGCGGGAGAAGACCTGGGAGGGCTTGCGCGCGAGCACGCTGAGCAGCTCGAACTCCAAGGGGGTCAGGTGGAGGGGCTTGCCGTCGCGGGTGGCCTGGTGGGCCTTGAGGTCGATGGCGATGTCGGCGACCCGCAGAACCTCCACCTCGGGCTCTTGCCTGCGCAGCCGCGCCTTGACCCGCGCGAGCAGCACCGTGTTCTCGAACGGCTTGGTCACGTAGTCGTCGGCCCCCGCCTCGAGCCCGGCGATGACGTCCACCGAATCGGTGCGCGCGCTCATCATGATGATGGGGACGTCGTCGGATTCCTCCCGGATCTGCTCGCATACGGACACGCCGTCGAGCCCGGGCAGCATGACGTCGAGGAGGATGAGATCGGGACGCTGCGATCGGAACGCCGGGAGAGCGGCGGTGCCCGTCGCGCAGACGCCCACGTCGTACCCCTCGGATTCGAGGAGGATCGACACCATCTCGGAAATGCCCGGATCGTCGTCCACTACCAGAATGCGTGTGCTCATGATCCTATAATGTCACGTCCGGGCGGCTGCGACCGGGCGGGCTGTCAGGCTCGGAGGCGATGCATTCCAACCCGGAGGCGGAGCCGGCGGGCCTCACTCGCGGATCTCGCGCGCCTCGGAGACGAGGAGCACCGGGACCCCGTCGCGAACCGGGTAGGCCAGGCGGGGCGCGGTCTGTGTGCGCGCCACGAGCTCCTGGCCGTGCGAGCCCTCCGCGCTCTCGAGGGGGGCGCCCGTCGCCGGGCAGCGCAGGGCTCGGCGCGCCCACTCCGGAAGGTCGAGGCTCATCCGTTCCCCTCCCGGGCTTCGTCCTGGGGTTCGGGCACGAGGCTCAAGCGCACGCGCGGAGCGGGGTCGGCGGCGATGTCCGCCGGGCGGCGCACTTCGCGGCGGGCCGGCTCGGGCGCGGGAGGCTCGCGTTTGGACGCCTCGCGGATGGCGTCCGCGAGCGCCATGAGATCGTCGGTGGAGGGGGGCGCCGGCTCGAAATCCGTTTGGAGGCGAACCATCTGCCAGCCGCGCGGCACGGTCACGCTCTGCACGTGCTTCGCGCACAGGTCGAAGGCCCCCGGGGCGGCCGTGGGCGAAAGCGGCCCTATCACCGCGGTGGCATCCTCGTACCCGTAGGTCATGGTCGCAACAGCCGGTTCGCGGCACGACTGACGGGAGCATTGCCGAACGTGACTCACGGCCTTAACGCTACCACCGCTCGCCTCGCGAGCCCCCGCGCCTCTCCGAGTAGGCTGGAGGCATGTCGCGTTCGCTCATCCCCCTGCGCACCAACGCCCGGCGCCGCGACCGCCACGGGCGGGGCCTGCGCGGCCCGGTCGTCCCCTTCACGGTGCCCGCGTGGAGGACGCGGGCGGACGTCTTCGACGACCTGCTGGCCACCGACCTGGCCGAGTTCAAGCGCCGCCTCGGCGAGCGCATGGCCCACCTGGACTACGGCGTGCTCGACGTCCCCGATTCGGAGCCGGCGCCCTGGGAGGCGGGGGTTCCGCTCGCCCGCTTCCTGCCGATCGACCGCCCCGGCAGGATCGCCGGCCGCATCGTCTTCTACAGGCTGCCGATCCTCATGGCGGCGAACCGCACGGACACGCCCCAGTGGTTCATCCACGACGTCGTCACCCAGCAGCTCGCCAGCGCCCTGGGGGTCGGGCCTGAGGACATCGACTACCTGCAGTAGGGCCGGGCGGCCTCCCCCGCTAGCCGACGGCGACGTGCTTGGACGTCTCCTCGACGTCGGAGGAGCCGAGCGGAACCCAGTCGACGCCCTTGCCTCCCTCCACCTGCGCGGTGGAGGCGATGCCCGCGTACATCGGCGAGGTGGACGTGTAGCGCACGGCGACCGCCCCCTCGGGCATGGGCAGGCTGGCCTGGCCGTTGACGTCCGCCTTGACCGCGGGCATGTCCTTCCCGTTCGCGTCGATGGGCGTGGCGGTGACGGATCCGGGCAGGCCCGCCTTGGACACGGCGACGAGCGTGGCCGACGTCGGGCCGAACACCGCCGACCCCGCGGTGCGGGCGGACCCCGCGGCCGCCCACGCGTTGTCGGCCTGGCCGCCGTCCTTCACGGTGAACTCGGCGCCCGCCACGATGTCCGCCGAGCCGGCGATGCGGAAGGAGACGTTGCCCGCGGGCAGCCCGGCGAGCGAGAGGTCGAGGACCGAGCGGGCCTCCACCGTCACCTTGCCTCCGCCGGGGAGGGTGCTCGCCCCCTTGTCGGTGAGGGCGGTGACGCTCACCGTCGCGGGCGAAGCGTTCGGGTTGGCGATGCGCAGGGCGGCGCTGCCGCCGCCGTCGATGCGCACTCCGGGCACCGTGACGTTGCGCGCGGCGACGCTCGACGTGACGAAGGAGACCCCGGCCGGGGTGTATCCGTCGAGGCTCGTCTGCTGGAGGCTGACCGCCACGCTCCCCGACTCGGTCGTCACGTGGAGGGCGAAGCGGGGCTGGTCCCGGAGGGCTCCGTCGATCGAGACCCTCTTGGACTGGCCGGAGTCGACGACGACCGTCCCGGTGCCGCCCAACTCCGCCTTCCCGGCGGCGGTGAGGGCCTCCACTTTGACGGTGACGGGGTTCGATCCGGGGTTGGTCAGGATGAGCTGGTTGGACACGCCCACCTGGGAGCGCGATCCGACGATCCACTGGTCGGAGCGGGCCCTGCGGCAGGGGTTGGCGGCCACTCCGCGCAAGTCGCCGGCCGAGGCGGTGTGGACGGTCGCTCCGGCCAATTCGAGGGACCCGGATGTGACCGTCTCCGATCTGACGACTCCGGCCAGGCCCTGGCCGGAGGAGTAGAAGCCGATGTCGCCGACTCGGGGGACCTCCCCTTTGCCCGCGATCTCGACCTTGGGCGCGGTCCCGGAGGCCGCGGCCGCCACGACCCACGTGCGCTCGGAGATCGACTCGTTCACGTTCGAGACGTTGACGCCCACGTCGACGGTCCGCTGGAGCTCGCCGCCGCAGGCCAGCGTCAAGGGCGCGGGGGGCGCGGCGACGGCGGG
>NZ_KE951460.1 GCF_000466165.1 Actinobaculum sp. oral taxon 183 str. F0552 | reverse complement strand
GGCGATCGGCAGCGCGTGCGCCGGCGCGGCCTGCGCGGCGGCCGCGATCGCCGGCGGGCTGGAGGCCGCCGACTCCCTGGCCATGGGCGCGGGCATAGCCATGGTCGGCCTCTGTTCGGCCTCCTCGGCCCTCGTCGTGACCGCGGTCGCGCCGTCGGCCCGAGGGGCCACAGCCGGCGGCATGACGCTCCTCCTCGTCTGGTTCTCCATCCGGGGCCTGGCGCTCATGCGCGAATCGGCGGGTTTCCTCTCTTGGGCGACTCCGTTCGGCCTGGCTCAGGAGATGCGCCCCTGGGCGGGCGTGAGATGGGGGCCCTTCGCCGTCGGCGTCGCCGCGGCCGCAGCCGTCGGAGCCTTAGGTCTGCTGCTGCACTCCGGCAGGCAGTGGGGTGCGGGGCGGTTCGGCGCCTTCCTGTCCGCGGGGAGGGGGCGTGCGTGCTCCGGCCCGAACGGGCTCGTCGCGACGGCGATGGGCGCCACCCGCGGGATGCGCCGCTGGTGGCTCGCGTGCGGCCTGGCCTTCGGCCTCCTCTACGGCGCCCTCACCGTGGGCATCCGGGACTCGCTGGACGCCGTCCCGTCGCTGTTCGAAGGCCGCCTCCTCATGGCGAAACTGGCCGAGTCGGGCCTGACCGTCGAGAACTTCCTGAAAGCGATCCTCGTCTACGGCGGCTACATGGTCGGCGCATGCGCGGTGTCCATCGCCCTGGCCGGCCTGCGGGACGAGGAGTCGGGCCGGCTCGGGCGGCTTCTCGCCGCCCCGGTCGGCCGCGGCCGGTGGATGGCCGCCCAGGCGGCGGCGGTGCTGGCCGGCAGCGGGGCCCTCGTGGTCGCCGCTGTCGCCGGCCTGGTCGCGACCGCGATCCCGGTCGTCCTCGTCGACGAACTCCCCGAAGCCAGCGACCCGTGGGGCCTGGCCTGGCGCGTCGCGCTCGCGGCGGCTGCGCTCTGGCCGGCCGCCCTGCTGCACGGGGGCGTCGTCTTCGCCGCGCACGGATGGATGCCGCGTGCGGCCAGGGCGGTCTCCTGGGGCGTCCTCGTGGCCGCGCTGCTCCTGGCCGTGTCCAGCATGCTCGTCGACGTTCCCAGGTGGCTCGCCGGCCTTTCGCCGTACGCGCACCAGCCCGACGTGCTGGGGGCCGAGACGGCCGGAGGGACGTGGACCGGCCCGGCCGTGTGCCTGGCGCTGGCCGCGATCCTCACGTTCGTCGGCGCGCGGGGCCTCTCCCGCCGCGACTTGATGGCCTAAAGGCTGCCCTGATGGCGTGAGCGGATCGGCGTCCCGATAAGTCCGGGACGCTTTCCGCTCCGAAATCTCCCGGCGTGTATGTTTGGCGGAATCTCAACGGTGAGGAACCGCCTTTTCGCACCACCCGGCAGGTTGCCGCCGGAGGTGTGGCTCGAGCGTGTGCGGACAGGGTTGACTCGATCAATCGGGATTTGATCCGTTCCCTCGAATCGCACATCCGCGGAGTGACGAACAGCGGAACAGTCGTGTTGGTCCAGGCATTGGAACAGCTTATGCCGTCGCTGCAGGGCTTGTGCGCGGATCTCGCCGCCTACGGCGAGTGGCTGGTGAATGTGGATCGGATCGCGGCGGAAGTCGAACGCGAGGTGTCGTCGTCCTTCGCCGAGATCGCCGCCATCATGGGAGGTTCGTCAGGACATGGCAAACCGCGCATTCGTCTTCCACCTGGAGGACGCCCAGGCCGTCGAGTCCGCGCTGAGGAAGGCGGCCGATGACCTTCGCAGAGAGGTAGAGGACGCTCGCAAGGACATTTCCGGCTTGGTCTCGGGCTGGAGCCTCGGTTGGGCGTCCCGGCAGGCGCAGATCGAATCCGACGGGATGATCGACGATCAGGCCGGGGAGTTGGCCTCTGCCCTCCGGAAAGCCGAGGCTGCGATGAAGAGGATCGCCAGACTCGCCCACGAGGCCGAAGTCAAGAACGTCGCCATCCTCGACTGAGACGACCGCACACCCACCGCTATCGAACCCCGGAAAAAGCCCCGCCATGCCCTCCTACGATTTCGAAGTCGACATCAGATCCCTGATCCTGGCCGCCCAGACGGCGGCCAAACTGGTGAAACTGGCGGAGGACAAGGACGTCCTCGTCGAGGACGAACCCGGCACGCAGCATCCCGGCAGGCAGTGTGAACTCATCGACGTCGCCAGCCGCCACGACCGCGCCCAGCACGCGCATTACGCTCACCCCTCCCACGCTCACGCCGGGAACGCCCATGCGGAGCACGCCCACGGTTCTTCGCATGGGCATTCCGATGAGGCGCATGGTTCCTTGCACGCTCACACTGATGGGCAGGCAAGAGGATCGGACGGCTTCGCACCCTCCGGCCACACCGCCGGCGACGGCGGACGCGGTTCCGGCCATGCGGGGAACCATAGCCCCTCTGCATCGCATCGGCCTGCCGGTCACGACGGTGCCGGCCGCAGCTCTTCCGATCATCAGGCCGGCGAGTCCAGCCACGCAACCGGAGGGAAGGGCGACGGCGGCCATGGAACAGTCCAGCACAGCAGCGGGGAGGCATCTACTCATAACGGCGGCCGCAGCGGGCACACTGACCACACGAAGCATACGAGTGGTTCGGGTGATGGCCGGTACCCGAACGGCGACGGCTCCTCCACCTGCGACGACCACGGTCAAGGCGGCCACCAGGGTGACCACGGAGGCAGTAGCGAGCATGCAAGCCGCGGCCATGATGGACATGCACACCGTCGCGATGAGGAGTCACATCCAAAAGATGCTTCAGCAGATGCCCAGCCGCAAGATGGGACGCGTGCAGGTAGGAGCCCCGAGGACTTTGACAAAGACGGCGACAGTCGTCACACTGGAGAGCAAAACAAGAAGATCATCATGATCATAATGAACGTGACGATCATAACGAAGACGCCTTTTCGAAAGAACCTAAAAGAAAGGTGTGGACATATAAAGAAAAAATTGATTATTTAAATAATCTTGATGTATATCGACGAACTCCTTACTCGGAAGCTTTGCGTTACCAGCATAAAGTTTTGGGGACACCTGATGAAGCGGAAATTGTGGGTGGCGGAACGAAAGTATCGGCAAATCATGCATCTATGAAAAAGAAATAGTTGTTGCATAGAAAACAAAACATTCTGGAGAAGAAAATAAAACAATGCACGAAGGAAATGCCCCGGAGTTTATAATAAGTAAAACTCGCGATGAATTCGGAAGATATAAGTAGATCATAGAATCAGAGGATAATCCCGTAGAAAAATTAACTATTGTTACAAACACGAAAAGAACAAAAGAATTTTTGTTAGAATTCGTCACAAATATATTCGAAGCGAATAAAAATTTCCAAATCATTCTAATAAAATGAAAAGAAAATTAATGAGTAAGACAATATTTAACCTGCAAATAACGGCATACTTATTACTTCAGAAATGTTTCTTCATGATGTCGAAAAATATTGGAACGAAATAGATATAAAAACCTATTCTAAGATCGATAGAAATTATGTGGATATTTCTGTATATCTATACAATAGGGGCAATTTGATTCTTTGTTTAAATCATTTTCGAGATAGTAAAATGATTTCATGTGAAGGCGATATGCGAGAAGTCCTTAATACTGCTTTGTGGATCCGTCCTCTTCTTCCGGAAAATGTTCCAATTTGGATGGCTGATGGAGATTTTAATGCATATGTTATAATTAATTATGGTATAAAGTATGTAGATGTTATGAATAGTTGGTTTGATCATTCTAAACGTGATCCATTCGAAGAATATCCCGAATACTTCGGATCCGATTAGCGTGCCCTTCCCGCGTCGAAACCGTTGGGATCCTGATTGCGCGGGGAGAACCGGACCGTGCGCCAGCCGACTTGTGCCTGGAACGCAGCGGGAAAGGGCGAACGCGCGGGACGGATCGGGCGCCTTCGGGGCAGGGGGAGCGCGTGCCGGACGCCTCATGCCGTGTGCTGGGCGCCTCACGGAGCCACGCATTGCGTGGATGTGCAAGGCAATATCTCTCTGAAATCGAGTGTATTACGTCACATTGACGTGTGGGCCTTGCTTAAATATGCGTGGCGTGTATTAAAGTGTGCGGAACAAGTGGAGTCACCCATCCATTTGGAGCCACGATTAAGTCAGAAGAAATTATTATTACTATAAAATAGTTCTAAAAGAACAGGCTTCTGACATTCAATTCGCAAACATTCAGCGGATAGTCATACATAAATCACACGTAAATATGGGCAAAATGTAAAACTAATTTGCCATTGATTTACACAACCGAATCTCGTTCCGGCTGGATGACGCGTTCATCGGCTCAGAACGGGGAGGGGAAGGGAGTGTACGATGGATTTGAGGCTTTTCGCCATCGATGTGGTGGCGATCGGAATTTTAGCGTTCGCCTTGTATGTGCCGCGTCATCGCCGCAAGGACCTGGCGGTGGCGCTGGTGGGAGTGAACGTCGGCGTGCTGGCGGTGACGACGGCCCTGTCCACCGCGACGGTGGGCGCGGGCCTGGGCCTGGGCCTGTTCGGCGTTCTGTCGATCATCCGGCTCCGGTCCACGGAACTGTCGCAGGTCGAGGTCGCCTATTATTTCGCGGCCCTGGCCATCGGGCTGATCGGAGGCCTGTCCGGAATCAGGATAGCGGCGGGGGCCGGGCTGATCGGCTCGATCGTACTCGTGCTCGCGGTCGCGGATTCGGCCAGGATCATGAGCCGATCGCGGCACATGACCATGGTGGTGGACCGGGCCCTGCCGGACACGGAGGATCTGGCCGCCTACATCCGCCGGAGCACCAGCCTGGAGGTCGGCGAAGTCAGCATCATCAAACTCGACTACGTCAACGATTCCACCTATGTCGACCTCCGCTATTCGGAGACCCGGCAAGATCAGCAAGATCAGACGGAGGCTCGCCGGGATCAGACCACGAAGGCGTGGAGGCTGAAGAGGAAGCGAGTCCGCACGACCCAGGGCCACCGCATGATGCAGGACGGTCAGACGACGCAGGATCGCCGCGCGGCCCAGGGTGAACGCACGGCTCAGACGCGAGGCGGCCGCGCGGTGGGGCAGGCCGGCTACCCGGCGCAGGCCCAGCCCGGCCGCGGCGCCGGCGAAGGC
>NZ_KE951459.1 GCF_000466165.1 Actinobaculum sp. oral taxon 183 str. F0552 | reverse complement strand
AAGGGCGCGGGGGGCGCGGCGACGGCGGGGGCGGGCTGCGGCGCGGGGCGCGGCTTGGCCCCCAGGAAGAAGGCTCCCGTTCCGCCCGCGCAGGCGATGGCGACGACCGCGACCGTGCTGAGAAGGCGTTTCATTTCCTCACCGGCTTCCTACGACGCAGGGGCAGCGCGACGACGAGCGCCGCGAACAGGATGGCCGCCTGGCCCAAGGCGGTCATCGCGCCCCAGGCCCCTTCGAAGGAGACGGCGACGGTCCCGCCGTCCTCGGGCAGGCGCCACGCCTGCTGCCATCCGCGGCCGGTCCGCGGCAGTCCGCGGCCGTTGAGGGTGGCCGTCCATCCCGGGTCGGCGCGCTCGGCCAGGACCAGGAGCCGTGCGGTCTCGGACTGGGGCACGTCGGCCTGGGCGGAGGTGACCCCCGAGGCGAGCGGCGTGGACGCGCCTCCCGCCTCCACCCGCAGGCGGGACGTCGCCTGCTTGGCAGGCCGGACGCGCCAGAAGGTGCCGCTCGCGTTCGACGTGACGTATTCGAGCCCCGGGGCGGCGCCGAGCTGGGACATGAGCGTGCGGGCGGCGGCGGTGGCGTCGCCGCGCCCCTGGGGGACGAGGACCACCGAGACCGCGTGCGCCGCGGCGTTGCGCGCGAAGGACTCGGAGTTCCCGCCCAGCGAGGCGACGGCCGAGGCCAGGGCGGCGGCGGCGCGGTCGTCGGAGCGGGAGGAGAGGGAGGCGGCCATGGACGTCTCGTGGAGCTGGGAGCCGGGCCCTCTGAGGAGGGTCGCGCGGATTCCGTCGTCGGCGGGGCGAAGGACGAGGACTCTGGAGCGGTCCGGGCCCGTCTGATCGGTTCTGGCCACCGCGGGGATCGGGGACTCCGGCGCCGGCGTGAGCGCGCGGCTGGCGTACGCGTTGCCGCGGTCGCTCAGGCTCGCCTCGCTCCACAGGCCGGCCAGCGCCAGCGGGGCGAGGCAGGCGGCTGCCGTGGCGGACAGCAGGCTGACGTGTTTGAGCCCGAAGGATCGCTCGCTCAAGTCGGTCCGCAGCCCGTCGCCCGCGCTCACGAGGACGGTGAAAAGCCCGAAGAAGGCCAGGGAGAGGCCGATCCCCGCCCATCCGCGGGCGGGGAGGAGGGAGGCGCCGGCCACAGCGTCGCCCACGGTCGTGGCGGCGGCGCCGGCCGCCCAGAGCCAGCCGGCGCCCAGCAGGACGAAGCCGGCGCGGATTCTGCCGGAGTTGCGCCGGCGAAGGAGGCAGGCGACGGCCAGCAGGACGAGGAACCCGGGAACGGCCAGCGAGGCCAGTTCGACGGCTCCGAGGTTCGAGGAGTCCACGGTGGAGGTCGGGGAGAAGCTCAGCAGGCCCAACCGCGACGGTGCGGCGAGGCTCGCCTGCCCGGGTGTGGACAGGAGGATCTTCCAAGGCGCGGGAGCGTGGAGGGCCGCCTGGAAGGCGGGGAGGAGAACGGCGAAGGCGGGGACGGGCAGCCACAGCCACCTCCACCGGTGGCCCGCGCACCCGACCGCGCCCGCCGCGGAGACCAGCAGGGCGAGGGCGGACGTGGCGGGCGAGGCCGCCGACATGTACGCGAAGACGATGGCCGCCGCGCCGAGCGCGGGAACGCTGGCCCGCCTCCAGGCGACGACGACGCACACAAGGGCGAGGGGGGCCAGGACGTGCCAGACCACCCCCGCGACGTGTCCCTGCGAGACGGCGCCGAGCAGCGGAGGCGCCGCCGCCCACCCGACCGCGCCCGCGGCCCTGATGTGCGGCGAGTTCGTCAGCGCCCGGGCTCCCAGGAATCCGGTGAGCGCAGCGAGCGGGACGCCGGCGATCGCGATCGCCGTGGCGACCGCCCCGAGATCGGATCTCGCGATCGCGGCGAAGGGGGCCAGGAGCACCCACAGGGCGTCGACCGGGGCGGCGAATCCGTCGCCGGACGCGAGCCACATGCGGGAGGCCGAGCCCGCCAGGTCCGAGGCCCTCCAGGCGTCGGGGAGCAGGGCGCCTCCCGTGAGCACCCGGCCGAGCACGGGCAGGTGGGCGACGAGGGTCACGACGGCCCCGGCCGCGAGGGCGACGGCCGCGCACCGCCGGGTCGAGGCGCGCCACCGGCGCAGTTCCGCCTGGACGAGGGGTCCCGGGTCCTCGGCGAGTTCGACGGCCTCGATGCGGGCGCGCTTGAGGTCCCGGCGGGCTCGTCGCACGTCGCCGGGGCGGTCCTCCAGGGAGCGGAGGACGGATTCGGGGGCCTTGCGGGCTCTGGCGATCCTCCGCCTGCCCGCGTGGATCGCCCCGAACATGCGGACGAGGCGCCCGCTGGCCTTCAGCTCTCCGACGGCCAGGCGGGGTTCCTTGACCAGGAGCCGGAGGAAGCCGCGCACGGGCCCGCCGACGACGTAGGCCAGGAAGACGAAGAGGTAGGAGAGCCGGGACGAAGCGAGCACCCCGTTGTAGGCCTGGGCGGCACGGCGGGCGCCGTAGGACAGGCGCTCGTCCTCCCCCAGGCCGATCCGCGCGTGGGCGACGGAGGCGCCCGGCTCGAGGACCACGCGCCACTCCCCCAGCCACATGCGACGCGAGAATTCGAGGCCGTCGCCGAAGGGGCCGAGGGCCGGGTCCAGCCAGCCGACCACGTCGGCGGCCGTGCGCCGGACGAGCATCCCCGCGGTGCCGACCCCCAGGACGTCGCTGCGCAGGTCGTACTGCCCCTGGTCGCGCTCGTCGTCGCCGATCTCAGGCACCCTGCGGGCGCGGCGAGTGGCGCGGACGCCCGCTTCCAGGAGCCGCTCCGGATCGTCCCAGTCCACCTGCTTCGGGCCGACCACGCCGATCTTCGCGCTGGACTGGCCGGTGTGCACGAGGGCCTCCAGGCATCCCGGCGCGGGAGCGGCGTCGTCGTGGAGAAGCCACACCCACGGCTCGCCGCCCTCGTCCTGGGACAGGGCGGCGGACACGGCGGCGGCGAAGGTGGGTCGCCCGCCGACAGCGCGGACGGTCGTCGGCACGCCGGCGGCATGCGCGTCGACGACCGCCTTGACGCTGTCGGCCTCGGCCGAGGCCACGGCGACGAGGAGGCGGGAGGGCCTGCGCCCTCCCGCCGCGACGGCGCGGAGCACTCGCTGCAGGCGGGCCTCCGGGCCGCGCACGACGAGGACGGCCAGGACGCCCTTGTCGTCGGTCAGGGTCGCATCCTCAGGCACCTTGCGCACGTGCCCGGCGGCGTTCCCTTGAGATCTTTCGACGGTCATTGTCGGACATACCACCCCATATGCCATGTCGGATGTCATTCGCGATGGCGTACTCGAGGCACTCGGCCTGGACGGGGCACGAGGCGCACACACTGGTCGCAGGAGCGGTCGACCCGCCCTTCTCGGGGAAGAAGATGTCAGGATCGGTCTGCGCGCAGAGCGCGAAATCCTGCCACCTCAATTCTTCGATGGAAGCCTTGGCGTAGCCCAGGTCGAAGATCCCTTCCATCAACGCCTGCGCTTCCTCGGCGCTGTAGTCTGCCTGCGTGTGTGAACCCATAGCAGAAATTGATTTAAGCACGCTGTCCTCCTCAGTGCTTTTATATCAGTAAATTACACATGTGTGATCCGCCAGAGTCAAGCCTATAAGCCACGCCCCCCGCCCGATCTGGTGGTTTACTACCCATGTTTTACTCCCCATTGAGAATTCGTGGGACCATGTCCCCATGTACACATCCCACGAACTCGCACGGATCGCCGCGGATGCCGCCCGCCAGGTCGGCCCCTACTTAATCGAAGCATTCTCCCGCCCTCGGACGGTTGAACTAAAGGCGGACTTCCACGACGTCGTGACCGTCCACGACAAGGAGTCCCAGCGCCGCATCGCCGACTTCCTCTTCGCCGAGACGCCGGAGTCGTTCATCGTCGGCGAAGAGTCCTCCCGCATGCTCACCTGCGACGGCCGGCCCGGAACCCCCGGCGAAGGCGACGTCGTCTGGTACGTCGACCCGATCGACGGCACGTCGAACTTCGCCTCAGGCTTCGACCACTGGTGCGTCTCCATCGCCGCCGCACGCGGCGGCGCCCTGACGGCCGGCGTCGTCTATCAGCCGACGACGAACACGCTCTACCTCGCCGACGACGCCGGAGCGCTCCGGAACGGCCAGCCGATGCGCGTCCTCGACGCCCCGGTCGAGGACGGGATGATCGCCACGGAGTTCCCCTCGGCCCGGATCCCCGACCCAGAGGAGGCCGCCCGCGGGTTCACGCGAGTGGTCGCCGCGGCGCGGTCGGTGCGGCGCACGGGGTCGACCGCGCTCGCCCTGGCCGAAGTCGCCGCTGGGCATTTCCTGGCCGCCTTCAACGTTGGGACCCATCCCTGGGACGTCGCGGCGGGGGCCCTGCTGGTCGAACGCGCGGGCGGGCGCTACCTCGGCTTCGACGACACCTCGGTCTACCGCCGCGACCCGCAGAACGCCCCCAATTTCGTGGCGACGGGGAGCCGGCAGGCCGCCCTCCTCGCCTTGTCGGCCGTGGGCCGCGCGGATGCGAAGGCCCTAGCGGCCGGAGTGTGGGATGCGTGACGCCCTGTCCGTCTACCGGTCCCTCGTCGCACGCGGGGCCGCGCCCGCTCTGACGTGGTACGGCGGCGACGGCCGGATCGAGCTGTCGGGGAGGGTCGCGGCCAATCACCTCGCCAAGATCTGCGGGTACCTCCTGGACGAGATATGGCTGACGCCCGGCCAGGCCCTGCACCTGGACCTCCCCGCCCACTGGAAGCAGGTTCTGTGGGGGCTCGGAGGCTTGCTGGCGGGCGCTACGGTCACCTGCCGGGGCGATGCAGCCCCCTCCGCGTCGGGCTATGCCACGGAGGGGGCCGGTTGCGCAAGTGGCATCGATGCCCGACGGGGTTCGGCGGACGGAGATTCGGCGGGTGGGCAGGCTCCGGCGTGCGTGCTCGTCACCGACGGGCCCGATTCGCGGGCGGCGCAGGCGGCGCAAGACGTCCTCGCGCTCGACCTGGGCCCTCTGGCGATGGCCTGGTCGGGGCCGGCCCTGCCCGCGGGCGTCCACGACGCGGCGGCCGAGGTGATGGGCAGCCCCGACGACCTCGCCGACGAGACGGCCCACGAGGCCTCGAACGCGGCCCGGTGGCAGGCGTCCGCCCCGCGCGCCGGCCG
>NZ_KE951458.1 GCF_000466165.1 Actinobaculum sp. oral taxon 183 str. F0552 | reverse complement strand
AGCCTTTGTGCGAGCCGTTCAGGGGGCGGGTTCCCCGCTCCCCAGGGAAGATCTGGTCGCCGCCTGCGCCGCGATCCTGGAGCGGCGCGGCCGGTCGAGCGCCGCCGCCCGTCTCGCCGGTGCGTTCGACGCGTCCAGGACGGCTGGAGCGAGGCTGCCGCCCGGGCCCGGCATGCCCGCCGGCTTCGGTCTGCTCGCGTGGCTCGGCGCGGCCGCCTGCCGGCGTGCGCCTGCCCCTGCCGGGACGGGGGGATCCTGGTCGGCTCGAAGGCTTGCGGGCGTTCATGGCGACCATTGTATGGGGCTCGGGGAGGCGCTCCCCCGAGGAACACGTGTGCCGACCAGTAACGGTCGGCACACGCTCGGGCCGGCTCCGGGCAGCCGGTCCGTCGTCGGGTCGGGCTCAGCCCTTGAAACGCGGGAAGGCGCCGCGGCCGGCGAAGACGGCGTTGTCGCCGAGCTGGTCCTCGATGCGCAGGAGCTGGTTGTACTTGTTGATCCGCTCGCCGCGGGCGGGGGCGCCGGTCTTGATCTGGCCGGCGTTGGTGGCCACCGACAGGTCGGAGATCGTCGTGTCCTCGGTCTCGCCGGAGCGGTGGGAGGTCATCGTGTGGTAGCCGTGGCGGTGGGCGAGTTCGACGGCCTCGAGGGTCTCGGTGATCGTTCCGATCTGGTTGACCTTGACGAGGAGGGCGTTGGCGGCGCCGAGGTCGATGCCCTTGGCCAGGCGCTCGGGGTTGGTGACGAAGAAGTCGTCGCCGACGAGCTGCACTTTGCCGCCGAGTTCGCCGGTGAGGCTCTTCCAGTCGTCCCATTCGTCTTCGGAGAGCGGGTCCTCGATGGAGACCAGCGGGTACTCGGCGACGAGCTTCTCGTAGTACTCGACCATGAAGGCGGTGTCCTTGGCTCCTCCTTCGAAGGTGTAGACGCCGTTCTTGAAGAACTCGGAGGAGGCGACGTCCAGGGCGAGGCCGACGTCGGCGCCGGGCTTGAATCCGGCCTTCTCGATGGCCTCGCAGATGAGGTCGAGGGCCTCGGCGTTGGAATCGAGGTTCGGCGCGAAGCCGCCTTCGTCGCCCAGGCCGGTGGACAGTCCGCGCTCCTTGAGCACGGCCTTGAGGGTGTGGTACACCTCGGAGCCCCAGCGCAGCGACTCCTTGAACGTCGGCGCGCCGAAGGGGGCGATCATGAACTCCTGGATGTCGACGTTGGAGTCCGCATGGGAGCCGCCGTTGAGGATGTTCATCATCGGGACGGGCAGAACGTGGGCGTTCGGGCCGCCGAGGTACTGGTAGAGGGGAAGGCCGGCGGATTTCGCGGCGGCCTTGGCGACGGCGATCGACACGCCGAGGATGGCGTTGGCGCCGAATTTGCCCTTGTTGGACGTGCCGTCGAGGGCGATGAGGTAGGTGTCGATGCCGCGCTGGTCCTCGGCGTCGTAGGATTCGACGATCTCCGGGCGGATTTCCTCGTTGACGGACTGGACGGCGCCCTCAACACCCTTGCCGAGGTAGCGGGATGCGTCGCCGTCACGGCGTTCGACGGCCTCGAAGGCGCCAGTCGACGCGCCGGAGGGCACGCCGGCACGGGCGCGCGTGCCATCCTCGAGCTCGACCTCGACCTCGACGGTCGGGTTTCCGCGGGAATCGAGAATTTCGCGGGCGTAAAGATCAACAATGATGGCCACAGCCACTCCTTCTGTTTGTCGGCGCGGCGGCGGCGGCCACCGCGGCTGGGGAAGCACCCCTGATGACTATTCTCGCGCAGAACGGGCCATTCCGGCAGCAGCCGCCCGTTACCCATGTCTCATTTCACGTTCGCGAGGTTGCGTCCGATCGGCCTGCCGGGACCTGAGGACTAGGGCCCGGGCGCCCTGCCGTCAGCTCGCGGCATTCTCCGGGATCTCCAGGTAGGGCGGGAGGGTCGTCCTCCACTTGCCCTGCTGCTGCTTGAGCTCCCCGTATCGGGGGTTCAGTTTGACCCGGGCGTCCGCGAAGGCGCTGGAGAGCGCCCGTGCGCTCTGGGGGTCGGCTTGCGGGAGGAGGGTGAGGTAGCAGAAGTCGTCGAGGTCCTGCAGGCGGCTGCCCGCCGGGTCGACGAAGCGGTACTGCGCGGAGCAGGCGCTGCGCATCTTCGACTTGAGATCCTCGGTCAGCACCCCGCTCGCCCGGTCGAGGACGGGCTTGGCCAGAACGAGCCTCATCTTGAGTATCACGATCTGGGCCCGCCCGGGGACCTCGGAGCCGGTTTCGTCGATGGCCGCGGCGATCCTGTCGACCTGCTTCTCGGTGATCTCCTTGCCGTTGACGAACGCGGCGGTCCCCGGATGCGCCGAGCATCCGGCGATCGCCAGGGCGGCGATCGCCAGGGCGGCGCCCGCGTGGGCCTTCCTCAATGAGCGGATCATGTCTGCCCTTCCTGCGGCTTGCGACTGTGCGGCTCGGACGCGCGAAACCCGGCGCGGGGACGGTGCCGGCGCGACGGCTTCGCGTGGCCCATGGTACTAGGCTCCGGTGAGGGAGGCGACGAACACGGAGTGGACGAGCATGGCGACCCACTCGAGCAGGTCGTCGCCGGCGAGGTTCGCGCTCTCCCCCATGCGGCGGCTTCCTCCAGGCGGCGGCACCATGGCGATGCGGACGGCGGGCTTGAGCAGGGCGCCCGGGTAGAGCCTCTTCAGGCGCGCCTGGCGGGAGTCGGGGAGGTTGACGGGGGCGAGGCGGACGTTGCGCCCGGCCATCGTCACCTCCGTCAGGCCCGCCTGCCTGCACAGCTCGCGCAGGGCCGCCAGGCGGAAGAGCCTCTCGGCTTGGACCGGGACCGGCCCATACCGGTCGACGAGTTCGGTGCGCACGGCCTCGCGCGCCTCCTCTGTCCCGGCCGCCGCGATCTTCGCGTAGGCCTCCAGGCGCAGCCGCTCGGAGGGGACGTAGTCCTCGGGCAGGTAGGCGTCGACGGGCAGTTCGATGCGCACGTCGGCCTCGGTCTCCTCCTCGTCCGCCTTCTGCCCGCGCATCTTCGCCACGGCTTCGGAGACCATGCGCACGTACAGGTCGAATCCCACTCCCGCGATGTGGCCGGACTGCTCGCCTCCGAGCATGTTCCCCGCGCCCCGGATCTCCAGGTCTCGCATGGCCACCTGGATGCCCGAGCCCAGCTCGGTGTTGGCCGCGATCGTGCGCAGGCGCTCCAGGGCGGTCTCGGTCATCGCCTTGGCGGGGTCGTAGAGGAAGTAGGCGTAGGCGCGTTCGCGGCCGCGGCCCACCCTCCCGCGCAGCTGGTGGAGCTGGGACAGGCCCAGGCGTTCGGAGTCCTCGACGATGAGCGTGTTGGCGTTGGAGATGTCCAGGCCGGTCTCGACGATCGTCGTGCACACGAGCACGTCGATCTCCTTGTCCCAGAAGGCCTGGATGACCAGTTCGAGCTGGTGTTCGCTCATCTTCCCGTGGGCGACGCCGACGCGCGCCTCGGGGACGAGCTCGGCCAGGCGGGCCGAGACGCGCTCCATGTCGCCGACTCGGTTGTGGACGTAGAAGACCTGCCCGTCGCGCAGCAGTTCGCGCCGGATGGCCGCGACGATCTGCTTGTCCTCGCGCGCCCCCACGTAGGTGAGGACGGGATGGCGCTCCTCGGGAGGGGTGGCCAGGGTGGACATCTCGCGCACGCCCGTCACGGCCATCTCCAGGGTCCGCGGGATCGGGGTGGCCGACATCGACAGGACGTCGACGTCGGGGTAGAGCTGCTTGAGGGTTTCCTTGTGCTCGACGCCGAAGCGCTGCTCCTCGTCGACGACCACGAGCCCCAGGTCTTTGAACCTGACGTTCCCGGTCAGGAGCCGGTGGGTTCCGATGACGACGTCGACCGTGCCGGCGGCCAGCCCCGCGATCGTCTCCTGCGACTCCTTCTCGCTCTGGAAGCGCGAGAGCTCGGCCAGGCGCACGGGGAACCCGGAGAAGCGCTCCTGGAAGGTCTCGTAGTGCTGGGAGACGAGCAGCGTGGTGGGCACGAGGATCGCCACTTGTTTGCCGTCCTGGACGGCTTTGAAGGCGGCGCGCAGGGCGATCTCGGTCTTGCCGTAGCCGACGTCCCCGGAGACGAGCCGGTCCATGGGGACGGGTTTCTCCATGTCGGCCTTGACCTCGTCGATAGTGTGGAGCTGGTCGGGAGTCTCGACGTAGGCGAAGGAATCCTCCAGTTCGCGCTGCCAGGGCGTGTCGGGTGAGAAGGCGAAGCCCTTCGCGGCCTGGCGGGAGGCGTAGAGGCGGACGAGCTCGGAGGCGATCTGGCGGGTGGCGGCCCGGGCCCGCGCCTTGGTCTTGGCCCAGTCGGCGCCTCCCATCTTGTTGAGGGCGGGGGCTTCCCCGCCGGAGTAGCGCGAGACCTGGTCGAGGGCGTCGGTCGGCACCCACAGCTGGTCGGGCGGGGCGCCGCGCCGGGTCGAGGCGTACTCGATGACGACGTATTCGCGCTGGGTCTCGCGGTTGGCGCCGATGGACCGCTTGGCCATCTTCACGAAGCGGCCGACGCCGTGCTGCTCGTGGACGACGAAGTCCCCCGGCTTGAGGGCGAGCGGGTCCACGGAGGCCTTACGGCGGGCGGGGAGCCTCCTCATCTCGCGCGTCGAGGATCCGCCGCGGCCGGTGATGTCGGCGGCGGCGACGAGGGCGAACCTCTGCTCGTCCATGACGAAGCCGGAGGCGGCGGGGGCGGCGGTCACGTAGCAGACGGCCGGTTCGAGCGCGGCCGGCAGGTCGTCGGCGAAGACGGCCGGGACGTCGGCCTCCTCCAGCTGTTCGCGCATCCTGCGGCCGATTCCCGGGCCTTCGACCGCGATCACCTGCCGCCAGGAGGAGCGGGCTCTCTCGCCGATGCCGGCGATGGCCGCGTCGACTCGACCCATGAACCTCTGGGGTTCGCCCGCCCGGACGGCCTCGGCGCCTTCGCGCGCGAATCCCGCGAGGGTCCACCATCCCATGCCGCGGGCGTCCGCGCGGGCGCGGGTGTGCGCGAGGCTGGCGAAGGACGCCTGGTCGACGTCGATGGGGACCGCGCCTCCCGCCGCCGCCGACGACCACGCCGCGGCGAGGAACTCCTCGGTCGTGGCGATGAGCGAGTCCGCGCGCTGGGCGACGCGTTCGGGTTCGACGAGCGCGATCCTGGCGTCCGCCGGGAGGGTGTCGAGGACGGGGACCATGTCCACGAGGGCGGGGGCGAGGGACTCCATGCCCTCCGGGGCGGAGCCGGCGGCGATCCGGTCGAGCATGTCGACGGCTCCGGGCAGGTCCTTGACCAGGCCGCGGGCGCGGGCTCGGACGCGTTCGTCGACCAGGATTTCGCGGCACGGCGGCGCGTAGACCTCCCCGACCGGCTCGAGCGAGCGCTGGTCGGCCACGGAGAAGGTCCGGATCTCCTCGACTTCGTCGCCGAACAGCTCGATGCGCGACGGACGCGGGTCGGTGGGCGGGAAGACGTCGAGGATCCCGCCGCGCACGGCGAACTCTCCGCGGCGTTCGACCATGTCCACTCGCGAGTAGGCGGCGCCGGCCAGGTCGCGTTCGAGCGCTTCGAGGTCGACGGCGTCGCCGAGGCGCACGCGAACCGGCGCGAGATCGCCCAGCCCGGCGGCGATGGGCTGCAGGAGGGCGCGCACCGGCATGGCCAGGATCCTCAGGGGAGGGAATTCCGCGGGGTGGGTGAGGCGGCGCTGGACGCGCAGGCGCCGCGCGACGGTGTCGGAGCGCGGGGAGAGCCGCTCGTGGGGCAGGGTCTCCCATGCGGGGAAGACGTCGACGGCCTCTCCGGGCAGATAGGAGCCCAGGGCGGCGGCGAGCTCTTCGGCGCCGCGGCCCGTCGCGGTGACGGCGACGGCGAGCGGCCGCGCCTGCTCCCCGCCGGGCCCGGAG
>NZ_KE951457.1 GCF_000466165.1 Actinobaculum sp. oral taxon 183 str. F0552 | reverse complement strand
GGCCCGGGCCGGCCGCTCCGGCGGCACCAGCCGGGCCCCGGGCCGTCGCCGTCGTCTACAACCCCGTCCACGTCGGCGCCCTCGACGACATCCAGGCCGTGGTCGAACAGGCGGCCATCGACGCCGGATACGCCCCGCCCGTCTGGCTGCCCACCGCGAAGGACGACCCGGGCGTGGGCCAGACCCGGGCGGCCCTCGCCCTCGATCCGGCCGTCGTCGTGGCCGTCGGCGGCGACGGCACGATCCGCCACGTGGCCGGGGAGCTCGCCGGCAGCGGCGTCCCCCTCGGAATCCTGCCGACGGGAACCGGCAACCTCCTGGCCAGGAACCTGGGCCTGCCCATCGGATCCGGCGTGCGGGACCTCGCCTCGATCGCCATCACGGGGCGTTCCCGGCGCATCGACGTCGGCTGGGTCGAGGCGGACGGGCCGAGCCTGGAGCAGACGGCCGCGATCGCGCGCATCGCCCCGGACTCGCACGCCTTCGCAGGAAGCACCCCCTTCCTCGTGATCGCCGGCATGGGATTCGACGCCGCGGTCATGCACAGCGCCGGCCGCGGCCTCAAGCGCACCATGGGATGGGGCGCCTACGTGGTCTCGGGGCTCAGGTACCTCAGACGCAGGCGGGTCAAGGCCCACATCGTGGCCGGCGAGGGCCACAACGAGTTCGACCTGGAGGCCAGGGCGATCCTCTTCGCCAACTGCGGGCGTCTGCCGGGAGGCTTCGTCCTCGCCCCCGACGCGAGGATCGACGACGGCTGGCTGGACCTCGTCGTCGTCGACACGAAGATCGGACTGCTCGGCTGGGGCGACCTCGTCCGCAGGGTCGGCCTCCAGAGCCTCGGGCTGCGGCGGCGGCCCCAGATGCTGCCCGAGGTCGGTTCCATCGAGTTGCGCCGGATGCGCTCGGTGCACGTGCAGGCCGGCGACCCCGAGCTGGTCGAGGCCGACGGCGACGCCCTCGGCTACGCCTGGAACGTCAGAGCCCGCATCGAACGCGGCACTCTGCTCGTGCACGTGCTCTGACGGGCTCGGACCTCTCGGCGGGCCGCCCGAGGGCCGCTCACTCCGGCTGCCGTCCCCGGCGCAGCAGACTCTCGACGAAGGCCCTGCCGGCCACGAAGTCCGCATCGGAGGTGCCGGGGCGGGGTTCGACCCTCGTCCCGCCGGCGGAGGGATAGGACCCCAGGAAAACGACCCGCGGGCATACCCGGTGCAGGCCTATGAGGGCGGCCTGGATGCGCTCGTCGTGCAGGTGGCCCTCGGCGTCGATGGAGAAGGCGTAGCGCCCCAGGGCGTCGCCGACCGGCCGCGACTCGATGCGGGAGAGATTGACGCCTCGGGCCGCGAACTGCTCGAGCATGCTCAGCAGCGCCCCCGCCTCGTCGTGGGGCAGCTGCACCATGAGAGTCGTCTTGTCCGCGCCCGTGCGGTCCGGCTGCCGCCCCGGCGGCCCGACCATGATGAAGCGCGTGATCGCGCCGCGGTTGTCGGCGACGTCCCGGCTCAGCGACTCCAAGCCGAACATGGCCTCGGTGCCCGGCGGGCACAGGGCCGCCTCGAAGTCCGCCCGGCCGTCGGCCAGGAGCCGGGCGCCGGCCGCCGTAGAGGTCGCGGGCACGTGGACGGCCTCGGGGATGTGCGCCCGGATCCACCGGCGGCACTGGGCCCAGGCGTGGGGATGCGTGGCGATGCGGCGGATGTCCCCGAGCCCCGTTCCCGGCCGCACGGCCAGGCAGAAGACGATGGGCACGAGCATCTCCGCCTTGATCTCCAGGGGGCTTCCGGCCGTCAGGCTGTCCAGTGTCGCGTTGACGCCGCCTTCGACCGAGTTCTCGATGGGGACGACCGCGTAGTCGGCCTCGCCCCTGCGCACCATCTCCAGCGCCGAGGGCACGTCGTGCGCGGGCACCTCGCAGGCGTCGCCCGCCACCTGCCTGAGCGCCGCATGGGTGAAGGTGCCTGCGGGCCCCAGGTAGGAGAAACGAGGGGGGTCCCCGGGACGGCCGGACATGGCGCTCTCCTCTCTCGCAGCGTCGCCTTCCTGCAGCACTGACTCAGTTTAGTCTCGCGTTGTAGTCTGGTCGCATGCTCCTGCGTCCGGCATGCCGCTTCATCCTCGGTCTCGTGGGCGCTCTCGCCTGCCTCGCGGGCGTCGTGGGCCCGGCGTTCGGCGCGCCCGCGCAGGGCGGCGCGGCGCCCGGGATCGGAGCCGGCGCGGAGGGAGCGGCCCCGAGCCGGGGAACGGAGGGATCGGTCGTCGTCGTCGGATTCTCCGGCGTGAGCTGGAAGGACGTCACGGCCGACACCGCGCCGAACCTCTACCGTTTCGGCAAGCAGGCCTCCACCGCCGACCTCGTGGTCCGCACGATCAACGAGACGACGTGCCCCACAGAGGGCTGGCTCACCCTCGGCGCGGGACAGCGCACGATCGACGACGCACCCGCCTGCCGCCCGCCCAAGGCCCGGTCCAGGTGGACCGAGCTGGTCGAGGTCAACTCCGCCAGCAAGTACCACGCCAGACTCGGGCGGCTCGGCAAGGCGTTGAGGAACGCGAAGACGACGGCCATCGGCCCGGGCGCCGCGATGGCGCTCACCGACCCGAAGGGACGCCTCCGGGCCGACTACGCCGATCTGGCGCCGATTCCGGGGTCCGTTCGGGGAACCAGCGCCGGTGCCGCCGACGACTCCGGGGCCGCGGCCAAGGCCTACCTCGAGAAGGCCGCCGGCTCGAAGGTGACGGTCGTGGACCTCGGCGCCGTCCGCAGACCGGAGTCGCAGCTGTCCGCGTCGGGAGGCGGACGGCCGGGGTTCTGGCGCAGGCTCGGCGGATTCTTCGCCTCCGAGCCGTCCGCGTCCCGCGACGTCACCGCGCAGATCTCCGCCCTCGACGCCCGGTTCGCCAGCCTTCTGCGCGCCATACGGGAGAAGGACCCGAAGGCGACCGTCCTGGCCGCCTCGCTCGCCGACAGCCAGAGCTCCCGTCCCTCGCTCGGCTATTTCGCGGCGGCCGGGCCCCGCGTCGCCCGCGGCATGACCCTGGCCGGCGGCCCGCCCCTGACGGCCAGCTCCGACGCGACCCGCCAGCGCGGATACGTCCAGATCACCGACCTCATGCCCACACTCCTCGACTGGGCAGCGCCGGGCTCCTCCGAGGCGGCGGACGCCATCGGGTCGACGATCGTCTCCACGCCGAACGGTTCCGGCGAGGAGAACGTCCGCGAACTCGTCGGCAACGAGGTCCGCTCCCAGACGGTGCGCTCGCTCTCCGGGCCGTTCTTCATCCTCTTGGGCGCCATGTTCGCGGCCGTCCTGGCCCTCTTCCTCACCCGCTCCCGCTGGAAGGGGACGACCCGCAGGCTCTTCGTCCAGCTGTCGACGCTGCTGGCGGCCGTCCCCGTGGCCTCGCTGCTGGTCAACCTCGTTCCGTGGTGGTATTCCCCCCGCGCGGCCGGCGTGTTCGTCGGGCTGCTCGTCACCTTCTCCACGCTCATCGCCGCTCTGGCCCTCAACCCGCGATGGAAGGACCGATCGTTCGCCCCCTTCGGCGTGATCGGCGGGCTGGTCGTCGTCACGCTCATGCTCGACGTCGCCTTCGACGACGTCCTGGCCTACCCCCTCCAACTGGCGGCCCTGTTCGGCACGCAGCCCCTGGTCGGCTGGCGGTTCTACGGCTTCTCCAACTCGGCCTTCGCCCTGTTCACCGCCGGCCTGATCCTCTCCCTGGCGTGGGCGGGCGAACGCCTGTACTCGCGGGGGGAGAGGAGGAAGGCCGCCTGGCTCATCGTCGCGGTCGGAGCCGTCGCGGTGTTCCTCGACGGCTCGGCGGGCTACGGGGCCGACTTCGGCGGGCCCCCCGTGCTCATCGTCGCCTTGGGGACGCTGGCGATGATGATCTTCCGGAGGAGGCTCACATGCCTGCGCATCGCAGCGGTGCTGTTCCTGGCCTTGGTGGTCTCCACGGCCTTCGCCGTGGCCGACTACCTCAGCCCCGTCTCCGAGAGGTCGCATCTGGGCCGCTTCGTCGAAACGGTGCTCCACGGCAACGGGCTGGAGATCGTCGCGCGCAAACTCGCCCAGGTCTTCGGGAACCTCCCGTGGCCGGCGATCGCGCTCCTGGTCGCCGCGCTGGGCGCCGCCGCCTATTGGGCATGGCGCCTGCACCGCCGGGGAGGCTTCCGGATCGGCGTCCTCGCACGCTCCCGGGCGTGGAACGAGCTTCCGGTGCTGCGAATGAGCGTGATCGTGCTGTGCTGGGCTCTGGTGGTGGGGATGTTCGTCAACGATTCGGGGATCCTGGTGCCGGCCATGGGCCTGGCATTCTCGATCCCACTGTGGTGCGTGGCCGTCGTCCGCTTCGAGGAGGCCGACCCGCTCGGGTCGGTGGGCGCCGGCTCGCAGGCTCCGGACGGAGACGTCGAGGAGATGCGGGAGAAGGCTACGGTCGGCGGGGGCGGCGCATCGATCGGAGAGGCCGGAGCTTCGAACGGCCGGGAGTCATCAGCCGGGGAGACCGCTGAAGAGCCTCCCGTCGCGGGGGCGGGCGGATCGCCGCGGACTCACCCTCCGAAGGCGTTGTAGGGCTCGAAGTCGACGCTGACTCCGCGGCGTTTGGCCTTGGGCACGCGGACGCGGCGGAAGCGCCGCCCGTTGACCGCCATGAACACGCCCTTGTACTGGTCGGCCCGATGGCGCTGCCCGGCCCAGTCGCCGCCCGATGCGCGGTGCTTGATCTCGCAGACGACCTCCTGCAGGGTGAATCCCGCGACCAGGAGGTCGATCGTCATGCCCGTCTCCACGCCCCAGCCCGCGGCGAGCGGCCGAGCTGCGTCGAAGGCCTTGCGGGTCAGGCAGCGCTGGCCGGAGATGGGCTGGCGCGGCCTCCATCCGGTGGCCCGCCGGATCGCCTTGAAAGCCAGTCCCGTGACGAATCCGAGGCCGGCGGCGCCCTCCTGCGGGGGAAGCGCGGCGATCGTGCAGTCCGCGGCGCCGGCCAGGACGGGTTCGACGAGGGGTGCCGCCTCCACGGCCGACTCGCCGAGATCCGCGTCGAGGAACAGGAGCAGGCGCGCGGGCCTGCCCTCTTCGTCGCGCATGGCGACCACGCTCGCCCCCGTCTCCATCGCCGACGCCTTGCCGCGGTTGACCGAATGCCTGATCACCGTCGCGCCCGCCGTTCGGGCCGCTTTCTGGGTCCCGTCCGAGGAGCCGTCGTCGACGACCACGACGAGGTCGACGTGCGGAATGGCACGGGCAGCACGGACCGTCGCGCCGATGCGATCCTCTTCGTCCTTCGCGGGAATGATCACTGCAACGCGTTGGTCGGATGTAGTCACGCCATAAGCCTATCCCCCTGCGCACCGAATTTCGTGCAACGCGGGGCGGACGAGGGGAAATGGCGCATCGTCGCCGGTTCGACCGTGTCCTCCCGCAGCCGGGGAGAGCGGCGGGTGCGGTCGGCCCGGCTCGTTCGCCCCTCCGCCTGGCCGGGCACCGCATGCGGTGCGGCGGACGCTGCGGCCACCGGGCGGCCCGGAGCCTATCGCAAGGTCACCTGGCGGGAGACGATTCCCGCGCGGGCGCGCTTCTCCTCGGCGGTGAGCGGTCCGTCCGAGGCGATGGCGGCCTCCAGCTTCGGGGCGAAGTCGGCCATGGGGCCGGCCAGTTCCTCGGCTTCGGCGCCCCGCTGCAGCTCCCAGACGGGGATGGTCAGCCCGAGGGCGCGGAACGCCCCGACGAACCGCGACCCGTCGAAGGAGAAATCGCCCGACGCGCGGAGCCTCGCCAGGCCGTCGAGCACGGCGTCGCGCGGCTCGGGGCGCACCCAGCGCACGAATTCGCGGTTCATGCGGCACCAGAACGCGCCTTCGACTCCCGGGACTTCCTTCATGGGGACGAGTCGTTCGCGGGCGCTCTCCAGGGACTGCCTGTTGTCGGGCTCGGAGGCTTCCTCTTCGGTCATCCAGAAGGTGGGCTGTTCGTGCAGCTCGAGCCTGCCGAAGCCCTCCGGGTCGAGGACGTCCTGAAGGCGCGGACCGGGATCGGGCTGGCCGGGAACCTGGAAGGCCTCGCCCGGCCGGAGGCCAAGCCCTGCCTGGATCCGCGCCGCGATGTCGAGGGAGGCGTCGCCGGAGTTCGTCACCGTCTGCGCGGCGACCAGCAGCACGCCGTCCGCCCGGCAGAGCGCGCCCGCCATCGAGGGCAGGATCGTGGTCAGGACGACGTCGCAGCCCCCGTGCTCCGCGGTGGTGCGCGCGGCCAGCGTCGCCAGCGGAAGGATCTCCCGCATGGCCACGAGCTCTCTTTCCACGGCCATGCCCTCGAAGGGGCGCTCCACGAAGTCTATGACGGTCCGAGGCCTGGCCGGCGTCGCGGTCCGGGCGCCCGCCGGCCGCCGAACGGCTCGGTCCGCGGCGC
>NZ_KE951456.1 GCF_000466165.1 Actinobaculum sp. oral taxon 183 str. F0552 | reverse complement strand
CCGGCCTCGGCTTCGGCCCCGCCCGGAGCACCGGGCCCCGCGGCGGCCCCTCCAGCCGCGGCTCCGGCGCCGGCCAGGAGCGCGAGGGCCGGGGGCACGAGGCCGCGGGGCATGGCGATGTCGCGGTTTCCGGTCTGCGAGAGCGCCTGGGCGAGAGCCGGGTCGGCTCCGACGATGGGAAGGATTGAACGTAGCATTCCGGCCGTCTCCACCTGTCTATTGTCGTCTGCCGTATTGGTTCGCCGCCGGCCCGGCCCGCAGGCCGCCTGCCTACCCGCGGTCGGTGTGGAGGCGCATCTGCGCGGCGGTCAGGCCGCGGGCGAGGACGTCCACGGCCGCGTCGGCGGCCTCCTCGATCACGGCCCCGAGGTCGGCGCGCTCCCGCGCGGAGAAGGGCGACAGGACGAAGTCGGCGGGGTCCTGGCGTCCGGGCGGGCGCCCGATGCCGCAGCGCAGCCGGATGTAGTCCCGCGTGCCGAGCGCCTGGCTGATCGACTTCAGCCCGTTGTGGCCGCCCTCTCCCCCGCCGCGTTTGAGCCGGAGGGCGCCGAAGGGCAGATCGAGGTCGTCGTGGACCACCATGAGCTCGTCCGGGTCGATGGAGAAGTAGGCGAGGAGGGCCTTGATCGGTCCGCCGGAGACGTTCATGTACTCGGTCGAGACGCCGAGGAGCGCCTTGGCCGACGGCGGCGGGCCGATGTGCGCGGTGAGGGCCAGGGCGCCCGTGCTCCTGACAGAAGACAGCCTGCCGCCGGCGCGCTCGGCGAGGAGGCCGACGACCATCTGCCCGACGTTGTGCCGGGTGGCGGCGTATGACGGCCCGGGGTTGCCCAGGCCGATGACGGCGTGCACGGCGCCCTGCCCCGCGCCGCTCAGCCCTCGGCGGAGGGGGCCGGGGCCTCGGCCGCCTCGGCCTCGACCGGGGCCTCCTCGGGCAGGTCTGTGGCCTGCGGGGTGGAGACGACCACCACGATGGTCTCAGGGTCGGCCTCGGACTCGACTCCCGCGGGGAGAGCGAGGTCGGCGACGGTGACGTGGCTGCCGTCTTCGCGGCCTTCGACGTCGACGACGACCGCCTCGGGGATGTGCGTGGCGGGCGCTTTGACGAGCACGTGCATGAGTTCGATCGTGTGAATGGTTCCGGGCGCGGATTCTCCGGTCACCTCGATGGGCACTTCGACTTCGACTTTCTCGCCGGAGGCCACGCGGAGCAGGTCGAGGTGCTCGATGGCCCGCGAGAGAGGGTTGCGCTGGAGTTCTTTGACGAGCACCAGCTGGTCCCTGCCGTCCACGACGACCGTGAGGATGGGGTTGGCCTGCCCCTTGGTGGCCAGGAAGATCTCGTGCGCGTCGACCGAGACGTGCACGGGGTCGGCGCCGTGGCCGTAGATGACGGCGGGGACGCGGCCGTCGCGGCGCAGTCGGCGCGAGGCGCCCTTGCCGAAATGGGACCGCGAGGCGGCTTCGAGTTTGTCTGCCATGGTGGGCTCTCCCTTCGTGTCAGTGCGCGGGCCGGCGCCCGCGCATCGCGGCCTCTTCCACGACGGCCGTGCACGGAGCGCACCCACCGCGTCGATAACGGAGCGAGCGCCCGGCTGGGCGCGCCTCCCTCGCCGAGGCAGCCGTCTCATCCTAGCGCCGGCGGGGCGAAGGGCCAAGCCCGCTGCGAGGCGCACGCCGCCGACCGCGACGTCCCGCGATGTTCCAGCCGGGCTGAACCCGCTGCGAAGCCGCGCGTCGGGCTTCCCGCACGTGGACCCGCCCGCCGAGGGAGCGGTCGAATCTGCCAGCCAGGGGTTCGGGCCCGCCTGTCAGCTGGCGAGCCGAAGAGGAGACCGGTCAGCCGGAGGTGGAGACCGGGATGTCGTCCCTGACGAAGCGCCTCGCCCCCAGGAAGAGGAGGGCGCCGGTCCAGGCCGCGAGGACGATCCCGGCGGCGAGCGTCCCGACGGAGGAGTCGAAGGACATGCCGCTGAACAGCCCCGGACCGCGGACGGCGTCGGCGGACAGCCCGAACGGCAGGTAGTTGGCCGGGGTGACCCCTCCGGCGATGAGGGCGGCGATGGGGCGAAGGCTCGATTCGATGAGCAGGACGGTGAAGATCATGGTCAGGGAGGCGACGGGGCTGCGGACGGCGAATCCCACCCCCAGGCCGATCAAGCCGAAGAGGACGAGCGAGCCGGCGCCGCGCAGCCATATGCCGGCCAGGTCGGCCATGCCGAGCGTTCCGCCGACGTCCTGCGCGGCGGCGGCGAAGGCCAGGATGCCTGCCCGCACTATCACGAGGGGGAGGCAGGCGGCGAGGACCGTGATCGTCAGGGCCGCCGCCTTGACGCCCAGGAGGCGGATGCGGGAGGGCTGCACGAGCGCGTTCAGGGCGATGGAGCCGTGCCGGTATCCGTTCGTCACGTAGAAGGCGCCCAGCACGACAGCGCCGATCACCGCGGCGGAGAATCCCAGCCCGAAGCCTCCGGCGGGGTCGGCCACGGTCGCCTGCACGTTCTCGTGTCCGAGTCTCAGCGCGTCGATGGTCTCAGGAGACATCCGGTCCGCCTGCGTCGCGTTCGGGATCACGTCGTTCAAGCGGATCAGGGCCTTGAGGATGCCGGGGAGGAAGGACACCACCAGGCCCCCCACGACGGCCTCGGCGAAGACGACCGCGGCGATGGCGGCGGTCGCCCGCGAGGTGCGGATCCGCAGAAGCTCACTTCGTAGCATGCCGCACCTCGTTTCGCGTTCGCATGGCGTCCAGGTCCGCGATCGATCCGACCGCCTTCCTGTAGATGTCCTCGAGTTCGTCGCCGCCCAGGCCCGCTATCGGGCGGGCGTCCACCACGCGCCCCTGCGAGATGACGACCACGTCGTCGGCGAAGCGGGCGAGTTCGGCCAGCTGATGGCTCGTCACGAGGACCGTTCCCCCCAGGTCGGCGAAGGAGCGGAGGAAGTTCCGCAGCCACCGGATGCCTTCGGGGTCGAGCCCGTTGGCGGGCTCGTCCAGGACGAGGATCTGCGGTCTGCCGAGCAGAGCCGTCGCGAGCCCTAGGCGCTGGCGCATGCCCAGCGAGAATCCCCGGATCTTCCGGGTGGCAGCGGCGCCGAGCCCGACGTCGGCCAGGACATCTGCCACCCGCTTTTCGGAGGCGTCCACCGCGAGGGCCTGGATCCTCAGATGCCTGTAGGCCGTCATGTTCGGGTGCAGGCCGACGGATTCGAACAGGGTCCCGACCGTGTGCCCCGGGCGGTCGAGCGCCGTGTACGGCAGGCCGTCGATGCGGACCGAGCCGGAATCGGCTGCGGCCAGGCCGAGGAGGATGCGGGCAAGAGTCGTCTTCCCCGACCCGTTCGGCCCCACGAGGCCGGTCACCCAGCCCGCTTTGACGTCGAAGGTCACGTCGTCGAGCACCGTGCGGCTATCGTAGTGTTTCGTAACGTGTGAGAACTCCAGCACGATGATCCCTTTCTTCCAAGTCTTTCTCTCAGGCTATTTCGAGGCTGATGGGGCTTTCCTCGCTACGGCGGGATTCGGCCCGAAGTTGGCGGTATTCCACGCTTTCGCGCAGAAGTTGACGGTGGGTGCCTTCCTTGCGGACGCCTCCGCCGCTGATGAGCAGCACGCGGTCGGCGATCGCGGCCGCGGTTTCGCTGTGGGTGACCATGACGACGGTCCTGCCGCGGGCATGGCGTCCGCGCGCATGCCGTCCGCGGGCGTGGGCGTTGAGAAGCGCGAATATGGCGGCCTCGGTCTGCGGGTCCAGGTGCGACGTCGCCTCGTCGAGGAGCAGGATGTCGGCGTCGCCGAGCAGCAGTCGGGCCCAGGCCAGCCGCTGCCGCTGCCCGCCGGACAGGGAGATGCCCCCCTGGCCGAGATCCGTGTCGAGGTCCAGGTCGAGGCGTCCGTCCGGGCCGCACAGCCCGACCTGCCTGAGTACGGTTCGCATGCGGTCGTCGCTGACGGCGTGTGTGCCCGGGGCGAGGTTGTCGCGCACCGTGCCGGTCAGCGTCTCGGTCTCCTGGGAGACGAGCGCGATGTGGGAGCGCAGTTCGCTGACGGGCATCGAGGAGACGTTCCTGCCGCCGACGAAGATCTCGCCGCGGTCGGCCTCGTAGAAGCGCTCGATGAGTTCGACGATGGTGGACTTCCCCGAGCCCGAGCGCCCGACGATGGCGACTTTCTCGCCCGGGCGGATGGCGAAGGAGCAGTCTCGCAGCACGGGTTCGCCTTCGAGGTAGCCGAAGTCGACCCCGGAGAACTCTATGGAGACCCCCCGTCGCCTCCCCGTGGAGGCGTCCAGGCCGAAGTCCTCTTCGTCGAGGCCGTCGACCTCCATGATCCTGTCCAGCGCGCCGAATCCCATCTGCAGCTGGGCGTAGGACTGGCTGAGGGTGGATATGGGGGTTATCAGCATGAACAGGTAGACGAGGAAGGCGAGGAGCTCGCCGACGTCCATCCTGCCGCTGCTCAGCCTCATGGCTCCCAGGATGACGACCACGAGCAGGGCGCCCTGCAGGCACAGGTTGACCAGGGGCTGGATGAGCGAGACGAGGCGCGCCAGGCGGACTCCCTCCGTCCAGACGTGAACGGACTGGACGCCGACCTTCTCCCGTTCGGAGTCCTCGGCGCCGGAGGCTTTGACGGTGCGGATCCCCGCGAGGAGGCGTTCGACGGACGCCGCGAACGACCCCAGGCTGGTCTGCAGATCCAGGGACATCTTGCGGACCGAGCGCCCCTTGCTCACGACGATCGCCAGGCCGATGAGGAAGGCCACGAGAATGGTGAGGAAAAGTATCGGATCCAAGAGGATCATGAAACCGGATATGCCGACCAGCATGACGATCGCGCCCACGATCGGAATCAGGCCGGCGGAGACCATGTTCTTCACCACGTTGACGTCGACGCTGGCCCTGGAGAGGAGGTCTGCGCTGTTCGCGCGGTCGTGCGCCGCCACCGTCCGGCTCAGGTAGCGGCTGACGAGGCGGTCGCGCATGCCCCGGGCGATGGACTCGGCTCCTCGCTGGACGAGGTAGCCCTGGAGCCCCTGCACCGCGGCCGTCCCGAGGGCGAGGAGGGTCAGCAGAGTGGCGGCGCGCAGCGTGGAACGGCCTGCGGCGATTCCGTTGACGAGATTCTGGAGGACTCGCGGCTGGACGACCGAAAGGAGTGAAGCGACGACGGACAGCACTAGGCCGATCGAGAGAACGATGCGGCATCCCCTGGTCATTTCGGCGAAGCGCGAAGCATGCTCAGACTTCGGGCTGCCCGTGTTCTCCGATGCTGCGGCAGAACGTGAAACATGCTTTGGATTCGAACGATTCGCACTTTTGAACGACACTTTCAACTCCTTCGGCAGAATATCGACTGCATGTTGCGGGAGCGCGGGTATACGCTCCCGCAACATGTGAATATGCTCAACTATATTATAGTTTAAGCGATTATTTATTACCCCAAGCAAGCAAAAACGCTAGCAAGACTAACGGAACAAACAGAAGCACTAACGGTACTAACGATAGTTCCCGTTTTTCCGCTCTCCTGCAATGCTACATCATTATCATTCTCTTGAAGTTGAAGAATAAAATTCATAATCCATTTCTTTCAATCAAAATAATTTATTTAGCACCAGAAAGCACTTACACTGCTTCCGCATAATGCTATACTTGTAATACTTCCCAAACGGTTGATCTTATCATCAGAATCGTTTAGAGATTGAAGATCAATGACAAACGACATAAAATGTCCTTTCATTTAAAATTTTGTCAACAGAACCATATACTGACTGTGCTTAAGCAAATGCATTGAGAAGTAATGCTTCTATACTTCTGTTCATTTTTCAATACATGAGCTTCAGTATTCGATTGCAATGAAAGAATAAAACTCATTTCATTCCTAACACAGCCCAATACTTATAGTACTCGCGCAACCTACAAGACTCCATGTACTAGGCATGCGATCGTCATTTTCAGTGACAGAATTTTGCAGCTCAATCACATAAAGCATTTTATACCCTTTCATTAATTTTAGTTAAATTCATCAGCACACTATAGTGCTGGCTGTGCTAAAACAAAATGCCCAACTATTTGAGCTGATGAACTTAGTTGCGTTTTCTTTATTTCCATCCATGGACTGGAGTTCGAGGATATACATTGAGTGTTTCCTTTCAATAATACATAGTATTTTATTTAGCAGAAAGACCAGCTTGACGTGCTGTAACACGACCAGTTGGAGCAGGAACTCCATCCGCGCACATCAGTAGTCTGCGACGTCTCCTCCTGAAGATCAAGAATGTAACCCATGCTATATTCACCTCCCTTCTATAAACCAATAACATTTCACTTAGCAGCACGACCAGCTTGACGTACTGTGACACGACCAGATAGAGCAGGAACTCCAGCTACGCACATCAGTAGTCTGCGACGTCTCCTCCTGAAGATCAAGAATGTAACCCATGCTATATTCACCTCCCTTCTATAAACCAATAACATTTCA
>NZ_KE951455.1 GCF_000466165.1 Actinobaculum sp. oral taxon 183 str. F0552 | reverse complement strand
TTCCACTCCTTATCCTTGAAATTCCCTTCGCCGAAAGGCGAACACTGCAATTGACAAACACACATCACCCGGCCGTGTAGTCGGGCGATGTGTGGGTTAGTGGCGGGGTTTGGCGGACATCATGAACTCGAAGTCGGCTGTCACCTTGCTCTCGGCGGCGTCCATGTCCTCCACCGCGCCCTGGGCTCCCGAGCCCAGCACCGCGCAGGCGTCCGACATCTCCATGGCCATCCGGGCCACGGTCTGCACGTCCGCCGTCAACTCGGACCTCAAAGCGGACGTGCCGTCGTTGTCCGTTTTGCCGCCCCCGCCCACGCCGTCCACCGGCAAGACCGCCACGGCCCTGCCCGAATCGCCGGCCAGCTTCCCGATCCCGTTGCCGATGTTGACGAACATCTGATTGTCCGTCCACATCTGGTTCCCCTTGATCCCCACGGCATCACGGTTGAATAAGAGCACCCCGCCGGCCATCGCCGTCCCCTTTCGTGAGAAATCCATCGCTGTCGTTATGCGAATACACCCCAGCCTACACACCCACCAGGCCGACCGGAAGACACACACCAGATCCGAACGCACCCGACCAGCCGGCCACCCACCCACACCCCCGCCACCACGCCGCTCCCCCCGAAACGGGGACCATCACCCATTGACACGCCCGGAAAAAAGACACTCAAGGAAAGCACACAGAGAACGGAGCACGCGACAGACCCCCACCCCACCACGAAAAACCCCGACGCGAAAAGCCCCGACGACGACAACAGGGCTAACGAACCCCACACCCCACCACCCCCGAGACCACGGGCGGCCCCGTGCCGGTGATTCGCCGCCTCTGTGCCTTCAGGCTTCGTCGCGAACTAGGCGGTCCCAGCCCTGTGGGGTGATGGAGTAGGCGCCGGTGCCCTTGTCCGCCATCCTGCCGCCCAGGCTGGGCCGGAGCGAGGCCAGGGCGAGGGCGACGACGACCGGGACGGCCGCCCGGACGTCCCGCCTGATGGGCGTCAGCTCCTCGGCGCTGCCCCTGTAGAGGCCGCTGTGCCGCGACGCGCGCACGACCTCCCGCCACACGGCCCGCCGGGACCCCGTGCGCTCGGCGACGCCTAGGATCGACAGCAGCAGCTGATGCGTGCGCACGCCGCCCCTGCCTGACGGACGGTCCGCGGGAGGGCGCCCGCGGGCAGCGTCTACGAGCGCGCCGACCAGGTCGGTGCCGCTCCGCCACGCGTTCACGGGTTCGACCAGTCGCGGATTGACGTCGATGACGACGTGCCGTCCTCGGGCGTCGGCGATGACGTCCGCCGACAGGGCGCCGTGCCAGCCCAGGCCGCGCCCCAGCTGTGCGATGCGGTCGCGCACGCCGGGCAGCAGGACGCTCTCCTTGTGGCAGGCGCCCCCGCCGGCCCCCTCGGCTGCGCGCTTGTTCGCGTGGAAGGCGACGAGACGACCGCGGTCGAACACGGCCTGGACCATCGCGAGCGGGCCGTCGATCTCCTGCTCGAGCAGAAGCCCGCCGCCGCGCAAGGCCTCGGCGTACGGGTCGGCCCGCAAGGCGGCCGCGAGCTCGCCGCGGCAGCGCACCCGGCGGACCCCCGCCGACGCCGTTCCAATCGGCGTCTTGACGAAGGCGGGGTAGGCGTCCCAGTCGGCTACGTCGCCCGGGTCGCGGATCGCGGCCCAGCGCGGGCGGGGGACGCCGAAGGCATCCAGGGTGCGCGCGGCGCTGAGCTTGTCCTGAACGCGCGCCAGGGAGGCGAAGGCCGGGACCGCGGTCGCCAGCCCCGCAGGCCACGCGCCGCGGTCGACCGCCCACGACATGACGGCCGCCTGCTCCTGGGTGGGCAGGAGCATCTCGTAACCGTGCCGCGCCGCGACGGCCAGCGCCGCGTCCAGCCAGGCCAGGGGATCGGGGCCGAACGGGGGCACCCGATGCCAGGCCGAGACCGCCCGGGTCCACCTGGTCAGCGCCGTGCGGTCCGAGGACAGGACTCCTACGCGGTGCCCCGAGGCGGCCAGCAGCCCCGCGGTCTGCCTGGAGGTCAAGCCCGAGCCCTCGCTGAGAAGGATGCGCATGCCCCCAGTCTAAATCAGCACCGCGGGGCCGCCCCCGGGGCTTTGCGCGCGGAGCGCCGCGATGCCGGAAAAATGAAATTCACAACCGCGAGGCGCCTCACGCACGCCGGGAGCGCCGAGGAAGCTCACATCTCTTCTCGTGTCGGTCGACAGGTGCCTTACACACGCCGGACCCTGCCGGGGATCAGCCGCGCCGAGTTCAAAATGAACGCCGTCTCGCTGCCCACGTGCACAAGGGCGGCCAGGATCGGTGTGAGCAGGCCGATCCCAGCCAGCATCATGCCGAGCAGGTCCACGGCGACCGTGCCGGCGAAGTTGAAGGCGACGATGCGGCGTGCGCGCCGGGCCACGGCCACGGTGGCCACGAGATCGTCGAGGTTCGAGCTGATGAGGACGACGTCGGCGCTGTCGCGTGCCACGTCGGTTCCGCTGCCCATGGCGATCCCGACGTCCGCGCGGGCCAGGGCCGGGGCGTCGTTGACGCCGTCGCCTATCATGGCGACCCGCCGCCCCTGCGATCGCAGCGCGTCGACGACCGTCATCTTCTCGTCGGGCAGAAGCCCGGCGTGGACCCGATCGATCCCCAGCTGCCCGGCGACGGCCCGCGCCGTCGGCTCGCGGTCGCCGGTGACCATCGAGACCTCCAACCCCATCGCCCGCAGAGCGGCGACCGCCTGGCGGGCCGAGCCGCGCACGGCGTCGGCCAGCAGCACGGTTCCCGCATACGCTCCGTCGACGTCCACGTGGATGGGGGTGACGACGCCCTCCCTGCTTTCTTCGGCGGCCTCGGGGGCGTCCGGCACGAGGGCCGAACCGCCCGCGGCGACGGCCCGCCCGCCGACGCGCGCCCTGATGCCCAGGCCGGGCTCGTATTCGAAGGCCTCGGGCGCGGTCACGGGAAGGCCGAGGCTCCGGGCGTGCTCGACGACGGCTTCGCCCAGGGGATGCTCCGAGTAGCTTTCGGCGGCGGCGAGCACGGCCAGCAGATCCTCCGGGGAGGTCCCCGGCGCCGGAAGGACTTTCGATACGACGGGCGCGCCGGCGGTCAGCGTCCCCGTCTTGTCGAAGACGATCGCACCGGCCTGGGAGAGCGCCTCCAGGTGTGCGCCGTCCTTGACGAAGGCCCCCGAACGTGCCACGCGCGCGATCGCGGCGAGCACGGCCAGCGGCGTGCCCGCCGCGATTCCACAGGCCCCGGCCACGACGACCACCGAGATGGTGGACGTCCAGTCGCGCGTCACGGCGAACGTGACGGCCGCGCCGGCCAGCGCCAGGTAGACGAGGTAGGCGGCGAACCTGTCGGCGAGCCGCTGCACCGGGGCCTGCGAGGACTGGGCCCGCCGTATGGCCTCGACGATGCGCCCGTAGGAGGAGTCGGATCCGACCCGCTCGGCCCGGATCTCCAGGGCGCCGACCCGGTTGATGGAGCCGGCGTAGACCGTCTCACCGGCGGAGACGTCGACCGGCAGAGGCTCGCCGGTGATGCGGGACTGGTCGACGGAGGAGCGCCCCGCCGCCACGGTTCCGTCCACCGGAACCCTGCCGCCCGGCGCGACCACGACCACATCGCCCGGCCTCACCTCGGCCAGGGGGAGGCTCTGCGTCCCATCGCCCCGCCTGACCCGCACCGTCTCGGGCAGGAAGGCCATGAGGTCGGTCAGGGCGTCCCTGCCGCGGTCTTTGGAGAGATCCTCGAGGATCTCGGCGGCCAGCACGAAGGCGGCGATCACCAGGGACGTCACCCATTCGCCGATGGCGCTGGCCGCGACGACGGCGATGAGCATCGACAGCTCCATGCTCATCTTCCGGTGGCGCAGATCCTCCCACGCCTCGGCGGCGATCGGCCAGCAGCCGACCGCCAGCCCCACGACGGCCACCGCCGGCCATCGCCGGTCCGGCCAGGCCGGGGCGAACGCCGTCACGGCCGCGCACAGCCCCGTGAAGAGGGTTCGGGCCGCGTCCGCGCGGTCGATCCGCCGCCAGACGGGGCGCGGATCCTCGCGGACGTTTTGCCCGCCGTCGCGGGGTTCGCGCGCCTCGGCGCTGTCCGCGACCGCCTCGGGGTCGGTTGCCGTCATGGGAAATCCTCCGTCTGCCTCTCCACGTGAATTCTACGTTCCGAACCTCCGGGCCGGTAGACTGCGCTGCGTGGCGATGGAAGGCGCGGGCGGCGATGAGCGGTGACGCGGTGCTCGAGGCCGTCCGCCTCGTCCGGCTGTTGGGCAGGGAGGGCTTCCCGGCCGTCCGGGACGTCTCGCTTCGCGTGCTCCCCGGGCGGATCCACGCCCTGCTAGGCCCCAACGGCGCCGGCAAGAGCACGACCGTGCGCATGTGCGCCACCCTCCTGCGCCCCACCTCCGGGTCCGTCGCCGTCGACGGCGTGGACGCCGTCGCACACCCGGAGCGGGCCCGCGCGCGAGTGGGGCTCGTCCTGGGCGGAGACCTCGGCTTCTACCCGCGCGCCAGCGCCCGCGACAACCTGCTCTTCTTCGCCGACCTGCAGGGTCTGTCCCACCGCGAGAGGCGCCGCGCCGTCGACCGGGCCCTCGAACGCGTCGACCTGGCCGACTACGGCGCGATGAAGGTCGGCGGCTACTCCCGCGGCATGCGCCAGCGCCTCCACCTGGCCCGCGCCATCCTGGCCGACCCGGCGCTCCTCCTCCTCGACGAGCCCACCGCCGGCCTCGACCCCGACGTCTCCCTCCACGTGCGCGACCTCGTGCGGGAATTGGCCGCCCAGGGCGTCGGCGTCCTGCTCACCTCCCACTCCATGCCGGAGGTCGAGGAGCTCGCCGACGTCATCTCCGTCATCGGCGACGGCCGGATCGTCACGCGCGGCGGCGTTCAGGACGTCGTCGAGGCCGCCGGGGTGCGCGCCACGACGACCTTCACCCTGCCCGCCTCCGCCTCCGACGCGGCCGAGCGGCTGCGGGAGGCCCTCGGCCCGGCCGCCGAGGTGGCCCAGCGCGCCTCGTCCGCCCGCTGGGCCGTGACCGTCTACTGGCTGGAAGCCCCGGATCGCGACGGCGGCCTCGCACGCCTGAAGGCCCTTCTGGAGGCGGGCCCGGGTCTGCCCGCGGACCTGATCACGCGCCCGGCCCGCCTGGAGGAGGCATACCTGGCATTGGCAGACAGGCTCGCCCGATGAGGCGCCAGCTGCGGATGACAGCCTTCCACATCCGCCAATTCGTCTCCGTGCCCTACTTCGTCCAGGTGATGGCCGTCACCGCGGCGATCACGGCGCTCGTCCAATACCTGGCCGTGCGCGCCTGGGGCGCCGTCACGCCCGCCCAGGGCTGGACCCGCGCCGGCGTCATCGGCCTGTGGTCCACCGCCACCTGCGCCGCCGGCATCATCGGCTTCGAACGGCACAAGGGCACGCTCGTCCACCTCGTCATGGCCCCGGTGGGGGCCCTGCGCTCGCTCGCGGCGGTGGTCTCGGCCGCCGCCTCCTTCGGGCTGGCCTCCTTCCCCGTGGCCTGGCTGACCTGGGCGGCGCTGGACGCCTCGATCGACTTCGACCCGATGGGCTGGGCCCGCCTGGGCCGGATCGCCGTCGGCGCGCTCACGCTGTGGTGCGGCGCGCTGGCCACGAGCCTCGTGGTCGCCGCCCTGTTCGTGCTGACCCCCAACGCGATCAGCTACGAGGGGCTCCTGCTCGTCCCCGCCTTCCTGCTCTCCGGCGTCGTGTTCGCCGCCTCCGCGATCCCCTCCTGGCTCGCCGTCCCCAGCCGCCTCCTGCCGCTGACCGTCCCCGTCGACCTGCTGATGGGGCGCAGCCCCGGCCCGGCCGGCTGGACGGGCTGGCTCGCCTGCACGGCCGCCTGGACCTGCCTGGCCGGGCTCATGGGACGCCGGGCCCTGCGCCTGGCCACCCGCGCCGGAACCCTGGAGGCCGTCTGATGCGCGACGTCCTCGCCCGCCTCCGCACCGGCGTGCGGGTCTCCTGGGCCTCCTCCACCGCCTTCGCGACGTTGGGCACGGCAGTCGTCACCCTGCTCGTCCTGCCCCTGTTCGACGTCCTCTTCGACGTGACCATGGGGTCCGACCTGTCCGCCCCGAACCTGGAGCGCACCGGCTACGCGGCGGCGCTCGTGGCCCTGGCGGTCAGCGTGGCCGGGGGAGTCGTCGCGGCCGTGGCCGGCGACCGCAACCTCGGCGTCTTCCAGGAGGTGCACCTGCGCCGGGCCGTCGACCCCGTCTACTGGGCGAGCGTGTGCGCGGTCCCGGCCCTCCTCGCCTCGGCGACGACGGCGGTCGTCGTCGGAGCGGTCTTCGCCCTCTCCGACAGGCGCGACGCCGCCCTGCTGGGACGGGTGGCCGGCCTGGCCGCGTGCGCCGTCGTCTGCGGCGTGCTCATGGGCGTGGGGGCCGCGGGCGTCGGCGTCAACCTGCCCGACCCCTATCTCGGCTCCACCCTCGTGGGCGCCGTTCTGCCCGTCCTGGCCGGCGTCATCGTCCCTCTGGACGCCTGCCCGGCCTGGCTGCGGGCCCTGAGCGCGGCCGCGCCCGTCAGCGGCACCGTCGGCGCGCTCGACGGCTCGGGGGCCGGAGGTCTGGCGCGCGACCTGCTCGCGGCCGCCGTCTGGGCGGGCGTCGGCCTGGCCGTGACCCGCCGCGCCGTCTCCGCCCTACGCGACGGTCGCCGTTACGACGTGGTCTGATCCCCCCTCCGCGCCGTCCTCGGCCGCGCGATCGCCTCCCGCCGAACCGCTCGGCGGCGGGCCGGGATGCCGGTCGATGCGAAGCGGGGAGCCGACCCACGTGCAGCGGCCGT
>NZ_KE951454.1 GCF_000466165.1 Actinobaculum sp. oral taxon 183 str. F0552 | reverse complement strand
TCCGCCGGGGCTCCGCGTCCGAGGGCGTCCGGGCGGCGCGGCGATTCGCGTTCGCCGGCCGGCTCGCGCGCTCCGGTCTGCCCGCCGGGGGCCACGGGCGCGAGCATGGCGGCGACGGCGGTCGTCAGGGGGATGGCCAGCACGAGTCCGACGGAGGCGACGAGGGTGCGGACGATCTCCTCGGCTATCTCCCCGAGTTGGAGCAGCTCGAGCGTGGGCCGTTGGATGATCGACGCGCTCAGGAGCAGGGTGATCGCCGTCCCCACGTAGGCGAAGGCCAGGGTGTAGACGGTCGAGGCGATGTGGTCGCGGCCCACGGCCATCCCCTGGAGGAAGAGGCGGCGGCGGGCGAGCCTCGGGTTGGCGGCGTGCAGCTCCCACACGGTCGAGACCTGGGTGATCGTCACGTCGTTGAGGGCGCCGAGCCCCGCGAGGATGATGCCGCCGAGCAGCAGGGCCTGGAGGTCTATGCCCGGAATGGGGGTCCTGAGATTGCGCGCCTCCTCGCTCAGCGCGCCCGTGAGATTCGAGGTCTCCACGGCCCACCAGGCGAGGCCGGTGGTGATGAGCAGGCCCGAGAAGGTTCCCAGCACGGCCGTCGTCGTGCGGATGGAGACGCCGTGTGCCAGGTAGATGGACGCGAACATCATGGCCGCCGAAGCGACGAGGACGACCATCACCGGGTGGGAGGAGACCGTCAGGGCGGGGATCATGAAGGCGCCGACGACGCCGAGGCTCACCCCCAGGCCGATGAGGGCCATGAGGCCTTTGATCCGGGCGACGAGGACGACGGCCACGACGTACAGCAGGAGCAGCGCCAGCATCGGCCCGGTGCGCACGAAGTCCTGGAAGATGTAGACGACGCCGGATTCGAGGGCCTTGGGGTAGAACATGGCCAGGATCTCGTCGCCGGGCTCCAGGCCGTTGGCGACGATCTCAGCGGGCACGTGGACTGGGACTTCGACTCCCGACACCCTCATCTTGACCGGCGTCTGGCCGTTTTTGTCGGTCTGGCCGACCGACGTGATCTTGCCCTTGACGTACTCGACTCCCCTGTCGCTCAGGGGGCGCGACCCGACCGGCGTCTCCCCCTTCGGCCACAGGACGATCAGGGCCACGAGGGTCAGGGCCGCCAGCGGAACGACGATCGCGGCCAGGAGCGCGCGCACGCGGCGGCGCTCGGCGGGGCCGATGTCCAGCGGCCCGCCGTGCGAATGCGAATGGGCGTGGGAGTGGACGGGCGCGCGCCGGTCCGCGGACGCCGACCGCTCCGCCCGCGTCCCGTCCGTGCGCTCGTCTAGCATCCGCGCCCGCCTAGCAACCGGCCAGCTCGCGCGCCAGGAAGGCCTCGACGTCGTCGGCGGGGATGCGGACCTGCTCCATGGTGTCCCGGTCGCGCACGGTCACGGCGCGGTCCTCCAGCGAGTCGAAGTCGACGGTGACGCAGTACGGCGTGCCGATCTCGTCCTGGCGGCGGTAGCGGCGGCCGACGGCGCCGGCGTCGTCGAAGTCGACGTTCCAGTTCCTGCGCAGCTCGGCCGCCAGCTCGCGGGCGACCGGCGAGAGCCGCTCGTCGCGCGAGAGAGGGAGGACGGCGGCCTTGACGGGCGACAGGCGCGGGTCGAGGCGCAGGACGACGCGCCTGTCCACCCCGCCTTTGGCGTTGGGCGCCTCGTCCTCGCCGTAGGCTTCGACGAGGAACGCCATGAGGGAGCGGGTCAGGCCGGCGGCGGGCTCGATGACGTAGGGGATCCAGCGCTCCCCGCTGGCCTGGTCGAAGTAGGACAGGTCCTTGCCCGAATGCGTCGAATGCGTGGACAGATCGAAGTCCGTGCGGTTGGCGATGCCCTCCAGCTCGCCCCATTCGGACCCCTGGAAGCCGAAGCGGTACTCGATGTCGACCGTCCGCTTGGAATAGTGGGAGAGTTTATCCTGCGGGTGCTCGTACAGGCGCAGGTTCGCCGGGTCGATTCCCAGGCCGACGTACCATTCGCGGCGCTGGTCGATCCAGTACCGGTGCCATTCCTCGTCAGTGCCGGGTTCGACGAAGAACTCCATCTCCATCTGCTCGAATTCGCGCGTGCGGAAGATGAAGTTGCCCGGGGTGATCTCGTTGCGGAAGGACTTCCCGATCTGCCCGATCCCGAACGGCGGGCGCTTGCGCGCCGAGGTCATGACGTTCTGGAAGTCGACGAAGATGCCCTGGGCCGTCTCGGGGCGCAGGTAGTGCAGGCTCGACTCGTCCTCGACCGGCCCCAGATGGGTTCTGAGCATCATGTTGAAGTCGCGCGGCTCCGTCCACTGCCCGCGCGTGCCGCAGTTCGGGCAGGCGATCCCGGCGAGCTCGACCGAGTCGGGGTCGTCGATCCCCTTCCTGGCGGCGAACTCCTCCTGCATCTGGTCGACGCGGAAGCGCTTGTGGCACGAGAGGCACTCGGTGAGCGGGTCGTTGAAGACGCCGACGTGGCCGGAGGCCACCCACACCTCGCGAGGGAGGATGATCGAGGAGTCGAGGCCGACCACGTCGTCGCGCGAGGTGACCATGTGCCTCCACCACTGGCGCTTGATGTTCTCCTTGAGCTCGACGCCCAGCGGACCGTAGTCCCACGCGGACCTCGTGCCGCCGTAGATCTCGCCGCAGGGGAAGACGAAGCCGCGCCGCTTGGCCAGGGCGATGGCGTTGTCGAGGCGGGATGGGGCCTTTCTGGCCATATGGCCGTGCTCCTTTCGTAGCCGCGCTCCGGTGGCGCGGAAGCCGTCCGCGCCGTCAGCGGCGCACGAAATGCCTCGATTCTACCCGCGAGGGGCAGGAAGCGGATCCAGGCCGTTCGAGTGTTGGGAGCCGGGTTGCGCAGACCGCCCGATCCGGCCTGCGCGGTTCGTCCCGCTCCGCGCCCGGCGGCGCCGACCGCGACCGGCGGTTTTGACATCGATTCCGAACTGAGATGATAATCGTTCTCATGCAACGTTCTCCTTTCTCGCGACTCTTCGCCTTCCTCTCGACGCTCGCCCTATGCGCAGGCTTGGCCTCCTGCGGCTCTTCGACGAAGGAGAGCGACGGCGCAGCGAAGAAATCGGGGGGCAAACTCAACGTCGCCACGTCCTTCTACCCCGTCCAGTGGCTCGTCCAACAGATCGGGGGCGACAAGGTCACGGCCACGTCGGTGACCCCCGCCAACGTCGAACCCCACGACTACGAGATCTCCCCCGCCCAGATCGCCAAGCTCGGCAAGGTCGACGCGCTCGTCTACGTCAAGGGATTCCAGCCCTCCCTCGACGAGGCGGCCGAGGCCCTCAAGGGCCCGAAGATCGTCGACCTGTCGGGCTCGGTCGACCTCGTCCACCACGAGGGCGTCGAATCCGAGCACCACGAGCACAAGGACGGCGAGGGCCACGCCCACAAGCATGCCCACAAGAGCGGATCCGAGGACCTCGACCCGCATTTCTGGCTCGACCCCGTCCGCATGGGCAAGGCGGCCGACCGGGTGACCGAGAGGCTCGCGAAGGCGGACCCGTCCTCGGCCGAGACGTTCAAGGCCAACGCCAAGAAGCTCAAGGAAAGGCTCGGCGCCCTGAACGGCTCCTACGACAACGGCGTGAAGACCTGCCAGCGCCGGGCGATCGTCACGACCCACACGGCCTTCGGCTACATGGCCGAGCGCTACAAGCTGACGCAGATCGCGCTGTCGGGCATCGACCCAGAGGCCGAGCCCTCCCCCGCGGTGCTCGCCCAGGTCAAGAAGTTCATCCAGGAGAACGGAACCACGACGGTCTTCACCGAGGAGCTCCTGCCCACCAAGACCGCCGAGGCGCTCGCCAAGGAGACGGGGATCAAGACCGACGTCCTCAATCCGTTGGAGTCCAAGCCCGACGACGGCGACTATATTTCGGCCATGGACAAGAACCTCAAGGCCATCCGGACGGCTCTAGGCTGCTCCTAAGCGGCAAGCGGCCGGCCCCGGAGGCTTCGGGGCCGGCTCGGCCACGCGCCCGCGTGTGCGTCGCAGCCTTCGACGCGGAACGCGGGCTCCCCACCCACGACGCGATCCACAGGAACGATGCACGACACCTCCTCTCCCCCGCCCATCTCCGTCTGCGACCTGTCGGTCGTCCTCGGCGGCGCCTCCATCCTGGACGGCGTGTCGCTGGACGTCCCGGCCGGCCAGTCCCTGGCCCTGCTGGGCGCCAACGGCTCCGGCAAGTCGACGCTCGTGCGGGCCATGCTGGGAATCGTCCCCGCCGCGGCGGGGACCGCCAGGCTCTTCGGCGCGAACGTCGCCGAACGCCGGAGCGTGCCCTGGCGGCGCATCGGATACGTGCCGCAGCGCGTGACCGCCTCGGCCGGCGTCCCCGCGACGGCTCTGGAGGTCGTGCGCTCGGGACTGCTCGGGCCGCGCAACCCGTGGGCGGACCGCGGGCCGAAGGCCAAGAGGCGGGCGATGGAGGCCCTGCGGGCCGTGGACCTGGCCGATCGGGCCCAGGACCACGTCCAGGTGTTCTCGGGCGGGCAGTCCCAGCGGGTCCTCATAGCCCGCGCCCTCGTGCGCGACCCGGACCTCCTCGTGCTCGACGAGCCGCTGGCGGGGATCGACAGGGACTCGCGGACGAGTCTGGCCGGCATCCTGGCCTCGCTGCGCGAGCGCGGCACGACGATCGTCACCGTCCTCCACGAGATGGGCGAGCTGGCCGAGCTCGTCGAACGCGCCGTGGTCCTCGCGGAGGGGCGCGTCGTCCACGACGGGCCTCCCCCGCGCCCCGTCCCCGGGCACGACCGTCCGGGCCACGACCACGTCCACCCCCACGAGTCGGCCGAGCCGGCCGGCCACCACGCCCCCTCCCTGAGATTGGACCCCCGCTCATGATCGACGCCCTGGGCCAGATGCTCTCCTCGCCTCTGATGCAGCGAGCCCTCGTCGTGACGGTCCTCGTCGGGGTTTCCGCGCCCGTCATCGGCACCTACCTCGTCCAGCGGGGCATGGCGCTCATGGGAGACGGCATCGGCCACGTCTCCCTGACGGGGGTGGCGATCGGCTGGCTGACCGCCGGCGCCCTGAACCTGGCCCCCCGCGACGTCCTGGCGGTCCCCGGCGCGATCGCAGCCTCGATCGTCGGCGCGGTCCTCATCGAGCTCGTGCGCGCCCACGGACGCACCGGCGGAGACGTCGCCCTGGCCATGCTCTTCTACGGCGGCATCGCCGGAGGCGTCCTCCTCATGGGCCTGGCGGACAGCACCAGCGCGAACCTCATGCGCTACCTCTTCGGATCCGTCGCGGTCGTCCTGCCCGAGGACGTCCTGTACACGGCGGTCATGGCCGCGGCGATCCTAGCCGTCGGAATCGGCCTGCGCGGCCCCCTCTTCGCCCTCTCCCACGACGAGGACTTCGCCCGCTCGTGCGGCCTGCCCGTGCGCACGCTCAACGTCCTCGTGGCCGTCGTCGCGGCCCTGACGGTCTCGGTCGCCATGCGGGTCGTCGGAGTGCTCCTCGTCTCGGCCGTCATGATCGTCCCCGTGGCCATCGCCCAGCTGCTCTCCCACTCGTTCGTCCGCACGATGGCGATCTCCATGGGCATCGGCGTCGCGGTGTCGGTCGTCGGACTGGTCACGACGTACTTCAAGGCCCTGCCCTCGGGCGCGACCATCGTCATCATGCTCATAGCCCTGTATATAATGGCGGCGGTGGGACGCGCCGCCGTCGGCGTCTGCGTCCGCCGTTAGGACTCAGGTGAAGTATGCCCGCCCGCACACGCAACACGGCACAGCGCCAGGCCATCTCCAAGCGCCTGGAGGAGCTCTCCGTGTTCGTATCGGCCCAGCGGCTGCACGAGGAGTTGGCCAGAGGCGGCACGAAGATCGGCCTGGCGACCGTCTACCGCACGCTCCAGACCCTGGCCTCCGACGGCACGGTGGACACCCTGCGGACCGACTCCGAGATCCTCTACCGCTACTGCGGGACGGATTCGCACCATCACCACCTCGTGTGCAGGCTCTGCGGGAAGACGGTCGAAGTGGCCGGCAGCCAGATCGAGGCCTGGGCCAACCAGATCGCCTCCGAGGCGGGCTTCGTCGACGTCGAGCACACCGTCGAGCTGATGGGCACGTGCGCCTCCTGCGCGGCGAACCGTTCCTGAACCGCATGCGTGTCGCTTAAACTCCCCCGTATCCACAACGTTCCCCGGCATGCCGCCGAAGTGGTGTCGCAAAGATGCCTACGTTAGAATCGCAGCATGCACAAGGCTATCGGCCACTTGGTGGCGACCGGTCCCTTCCCCGTCGTCTTCCTCGTCATGGTCCTGCTGGTCGCCTCCCGCTCGAACCTCGTCTACGGGATAGGCAGGTACGGCAGGCTGCTGACGATATCGGGCGCCGAGCCGGCCGCAGGCCCGCGGCGCCGGGTGTGGCTGTGGGCCAACGCCGGGGCGACCCAGCGGGCCATGGACAACATCCGCCGTCGCGGCTGGATCGTCATCTCCCTGTCCTATCTGACGGTGGGGATCCAGACGATCGTCAACGTCGCGGCCGGGGTCGTCGGCCTGTCGTGGCCGCGCTACGTCCTGGCCGCGATCCCCGGATGGCTCGCCTGGGCGCTCATCTACTCGACGATCGGCTACGCGGTGTGGAGGGCCGCCGTCGCGGCGGCCGCCGGGTCGCCGGTCGGGATCGCGGTCATCGCGACGGCGCTCGCCGCCGCCGTCGCCTTCCTCGCGGTGCGCAGGCTCCGGCGTTCGCGCCGGGCTCACGGCGCGTCGCAGGACGGGTGATGGAGAGCGTCGAGGCCCGCCTGCCGATCAGGCTCGGGCAGTTCGTCAAACTCGCCTCGCTCGCCTCGACCGGCGCCGAGGCCGGCGAAGCCGTCAGGGCCGGGGACGTCACCGTCAACGGCCGCGTCGAGACGAGGCGCGGGCACCGGCTCGCCGACGGCGACGTCGTCGCCCTCCGCCTGCCCGGCGGGGGCGAGGCCGCGGTCAGGCTC
>NZ_KE951453.1 GCF_000466165.1 Actinobaculum sp. oral taxon 183 str. F0552 | reverse complement strand
CGCCTCCTCCGCGGGCGGGGAGCCGGCGTTCTCGACGCCGGCCTGGGGCGTCGCGCGGTCGGCGCGCGGTTCGTCTGGCGAGGGAGGGGAGCCCTCGCGGGGTGGGGGCGCCATCAGAAGCCCAGCCGGCCCATCTTCTTCGGGTCGCGCTGCCAGTTCTTCGCGACCTTCACGCGGAGGTCCAGGTAGACGTGCCCGCCCAGCAGCCGTTCGATCCCCTTGCGCGCCGTCCGCCCGATGCGTGTGAGCTGCCGTCCTCCCTTCCCGATGACGATCCCCTTCTGCGAGTCGCGTTCGACGTGGAGGTCGGCGCGGATGGTCGCCCCGTCGATCTCCTCGACCGTGACGGCCAGGGAGTGGGGGAGTTCGTCCTGGAGGTCCTCGAGCGCCGCCTCGCGGATGAGCTCGGCGATGAGCGTCTCCTCGGTCTCGCCCGTCACGGCGTCCCGAGGGTAGAGGGGCGGGCCGGGGGGCATGCGTCCGACGAGCAGGTCGGTCAGCCGGCCGACCCGCTCCCCCGTCGCGGCGCTGACGGGGACGATCTCCGCGAAGTCCGCGAAGCGCGAGACCTCCAGGAGGCGTTCGGCGAGCGCGGCGCGCCCGAGGAGGTCGGCCTTCGTCACAGCCGCGATCGTCGGCGCGCGGCCGCCGACGAGCTGGGCGAGGAACCGGTCGCCCGGGCCGATGGCCTCGTCGGCGGGAAGGCACACGACGACGGCGTCGACGCCGGCGAGGCTGTCGCGGACCATGTCGTTGAGCCTCTCCCCCAGGAGGGTGCGGGGGCGGTGCAGCCCGGGGGTGTCGACGATGACGACCTGACCGTCCTCGCGGTTGACGACGGCGCGGATGACGCGCCTGGTCGTCTCCGGGCGGGCCGAGGCGATGGCCACCTTCCGGCCGACCATCGCATTGGTGAGGGTCGACTTGCCGGTGTTGGGCCGCCCGACGACGCAGGCGAATCCGGCCCGGAATCCCTCGGGGGCCGAGAATCCCGCCTCGGGGGGCCTGGCGGCGGGGGGGCCGTCATTCATCGTCTTCTCCTTCTTCGTGCGCGCGTCTGGCCACAATCGTAGCCAAGCGGCGGCGGCGGCCCTGGAAGCGCTCCGCGGACAGGTGGATGCCGCCGACGCAGGCGGTCGACCCGGCGATGGGCACGCGGCCGATGAGCTTGGCGAACAGGCCGCCGACGGTGTCGACGTCGTCGTCGTCGAGCTTGACTCCGAACAGGTCGCCGAGCTCGCCGATGGGGAGCCTGGCGGGGACGCGGAACACGCCGTCCGCGAGGACGTCGACTTCGGGGACGGCGCGGTCGTGCTCGTCGGAGATCTCGCCGACGAGCTCCTCGACGATGTCCTCGATGGTCACGAGCCCGGCTATGCCGCCGTATTCGTCGACGACGAGCGCGATGTGCACTTGGTCGGCCTGCATGTCGCGCATGAGGTCGTCGACGACCTTGGTCTCGGGGACGAACACCGGGTCGCGCATGAGGTCGTCGACGGTCAGGCCGCCGGCGTCGGCGCGCAGGTGCGTGCGGCTCAGGACGTCCTTGAGGTAGACGACGCCCAGGAGGTCGTCGGTGGTCTCCCCCACCACCGGCACCCTGGAGAATCCGGAGCGGGTGAACAGGGACATGGCCTTGTCCAGGCTCGCGTCCCCGCCGATGGTGACCATGTCCGTGCGCGGCACCATCACCTCGCGGACGAGCGTGTGGTTGAGGTCGAAGACGGACTGGAGGAGCTCGCGGTCGTTCTCGTCGAGGACGACGGACTGCGAGACCCGTTCGACCATGACGGCGAGCTGGTCCTCCCTGACCTGCTCCGACTCCTCGGGGCTCGCCTCCCGTTCCCGGACGGTGCGCGAGGCGATCGCGGTGACGGCGGCCGCCGGCCCGGAGATCAGGCCGAGGGTCTGGATGGGTCTGCGCAGGCCGACGCCCGTCGGCGAGGCGACGGCCATGAGGGCGGTGACGCACGCGAGGATCCCCGCGAAGGCCAGGGCCGCCTCCCACCACGTGGACACCACGCCGGCCAGGGCGAGGGTCAGGAACAGGGCTGCGAAGGCGGCGAAGACGATGCGCAGGAAGACCAGGCCCGCGATGGCAGCCTGGCGGCGGGCGACGAGGAAGGAGATGCGCCTGGCCCCGCGCGCCCCGGAGGCCTCGGCTTCGACGGCCTCGTCGCGGGTGACGCGGCCGAGCGCCGCCCCGCCCGCCGAGCACAGAGCCTCCAGGGCGAAGGAGAGGACGGCGCCGACGATCAGCGGGCCCACGGGGATGTCGGAAGCGTTCATGTCTCAGTCGGCTCGGGGGCCACCGGGTCGTCGCGCCGCTGGGCGAGGAAGGTCAGCAGGAGCCTGCGCTGGAGGTCGAACATCTCCTTGCGCTCGTCCTCCCGGGCGTGGTCGTAGCCCAGCAGATGCAGGATGCCGTGCGTGACGAGCAGGAGGACCTCCTCGGCCGTCGAATGGCCGGCGTTGTAGGCCTGGCGCGCCGCCACCTGGGGGCAGACGACGATGTCGCCGAGCATCCCCTCCTGCGGCTGCTCTCCCGGCGGGGCCGGCCGCAGTTCGTCCATGGGGAAGGACAGGACGTCGGTCGGGCCGGGCAGGTCCAGCCAGTCGACGTGCAGGCGCTCGATGGAGGCCTCGTCGGCGAGGATGACGTTGAGCTCGGCCTGCGGATGCACCCGCATGTGGTCGAGCACGTAGGTCGCCAACGCGGAGACCTCCGCGAGGTCGAGCGCCGGGGTGAACCCGGACTCGTCGTTGACGTCGACGCTCATGATCCGTCCCTTCCGCGCGGCCCTCCGGCCTGCGCCTGTGCCTCGCCCCACCGTGCGTAGGCGTCGATGATGTCGCTGACCAGCCGGTGTCGCACGACGTCCGCGGAGGACAGCTCGCAGAAAGCGATCCCCGGTATGTCCCTGAGGATGCGGCGGACGAGGATGAGCCCCGAGGTCGTGCGCCCGGGCAGGTCCACCTGGGTGACGTCCCCGGTGACGACCATCGTGGAGCCGAATCCGAGCCTGGTGAGGAACATCTTCATCTGCTCGGGCGTCGTGTTCTGCGCCTCGTCGAGGATGACGAAGGCGTCGTTGAGGGTCCGCCCGCGCATGTAGGCCAGGGGCGCGACCTCCACGGTCCCCGCGGCCATGAGCCGGGGTATCGAATCCGGGTCGAGCATCTCGTACATCGCGTCGTAGAGGGGGCGCAGGTACGGGTCGATCTTGTCGGTGAGCGAACCGGGCAGGAAGCCCAGGGACTCCCCCGCCTCCACGGCCGGTCGGGTGAGGATGATCTTGGAGGCCTTCCGCGTGTTGAGGGCCACCACGGCCTTGGCCATCGCCAGATAGGTCTTGCCCGTGCCGGCCGGGCCGATGCCGAAGGTGACGGTGTTCGCGTCGATGGCGTCCACGTAGGCCTTCTGGCCGACGGTCTGGGGCCGGATGGTCCTGCCCCGAGCGGACAGGACGTCGTAGGTCATGACCTGGGAGGGGCTGGCGACCCCCGAGCGGGAGATCGCGATGGCGCGCTGGACCGCCTCCGTCGTCAGGTGCTGGCCCGACTGGACCACGTCGACGAGTTCGCCGATGAGGGCTTCGGCGACGTCCAGGTCCGCGTCCTGGCCGGTGAGCGTGATGCGGTGGTCCAGGACGTGGATCCTCGCCGGGGCGAGGCCGGTCTCCAGTGCGCGCAAGACCTCGTCCCGGTGGCCGAGGAGGTTGATCATCGAAACGTGCTCGGGCACCAGAATCGTGCGCTTGGCCGGTTGACTCATCTCTGCGATTCTATCCGGCGACCAGGCGCATGCCGCTCAAGGCCGCCATGGCGAAGGGGCCGGCGCTGGCGGACCGCAGGACGTTCGACGAGAGGAGGACGGGCCGCCCGCCCGCCTCCCGGAAGGCTTCGAGCTCCCGGTCGGCGATGCCGCCCTCGGGCCCGACGACGATCCATAGATTCTCCACCCTGGCGTCGGGCAGCCCCTCGCGGGCCTCCTCGTGGCAGACGAGGAGCGTGGCGCCCTCCCGCACGGCGAGGGCGACGACGCCGTCCGTCCCCAGCATCGGCGTGACCTCGGGGATCCACGAGCGGCGGGACTGCTTGGCCGCGGCGAGCGCGGTCGCCTCCCACCGGGCCCTGCCCCTGTCCTCCTTGCCCTTCCATGCGGCGATCGACCGGTCGGCCGCCCAGGGGACGAACCGGCTGGCCCCGTACTCGGTCGATGTCTCCACCGCCTGGAGGTCGCGGCCCGCCTTGGCGAGGGCTTGGACGAGCGTGATGCGCGGACGCGGGGCCTGTTCGCGCACGCGCTCGCGGACGTCCAGCGCGAGGCGGGCCCCGCCGGCCTCGGCCACGACGCACCGCGCCCGGGTCCCCCGTCCGTCGACGACGTCGATCCGCTCGCCCGCTCGGGCGCGTCGGACGGTGGCGGCGTGGTGCGCCTCGGCCCCGTCGAGGACCAGGGTCGATCCCTCCTCGGCGTCGGACAGGTCGTCGCAGACGTAGACGGGCGCCGTCACGAACGGATTCTCTCCCGCAGCTTCGAGAAGAACGAAGAGCTGTGCTGGACGACTCTGGCGGCCGGGAGCTCCTCGCCGCGCAGCTTGGCGAGCTGCTGGAGGAGGGCCCTCTGGGCGTCGTCGACCTTGGAGGGGGTCTTGACCTCCACGACGACTTTCAGGTCGCCGCGGCCGGGGCGGTTGAGGCGGCCGACTCCCAGCCCCTTGAGCGAGATGACGTGGCCGGAGTCGGTGCCCGGTTCGACGTCGATCGTCCGCCGTCCGTCGAAGGTCTCGACGTCCAGGGAGCAGCCGAGGGCCGAGGCCGTCATCGGCACTTCGATCTCGCACACGAGGTCGTCGCCGTCGCGCTGGAAGACCCTGTCCTCCTTGACGCGCACTTCGACGAAGAGGTCGCCGGGCCCGCCGCCCTCGACTCCCGCCTCGCCCTGGCCCGAGAGGCGGATGCGCATGCCGTCCTCCACCCCGGCGGGGACGCGCACGGTGACGTTCCTCGTGGCCCTGACGCGTCCCTCGCCTGCGCATTCCGAGCAGGGCGTGACGATGACCGTGCCGTGCCCGCGGCAGGCCGGGCACACCGTCTGGGTGACCATCTGGCCGAGGATCGAGTTCGCCACGCGCTGGACCGACCCCGTGCCGCCGCACTCCCGGCATGCGACCGGCTCGGTGCCCGGGGCGGCGCAGGAGCCGTGGCACGTCGGGCACTCCACGGGCAGGGTGTGGGAGATCTCCTTCTCGGCGCCGAAGACGACGTCCTCCAGCTCCAGGGAGAGGGAGACGAGGGCGTCCTGGCCGCGCCGGCCCCGCGGGGCCGGCCCCGTGCGGACGCCGCCGAAGAAGGATTCGAAGATATCGGAGAACGCCCCGAATCCGCTGGGCATCCCCGACCCGCGCAGAGCGTCGTCCCCGCCGAGGTCGTACATCCTCCGGGACTCCTCGTCGGACAGGACGGCGTAGGCCTCGTTGACGGCCTTGAACTCCTCCGCTTTGCCCGGCCCGGCGACGTCGGGGTGGAGCTTGCGGGCGAGTCTGCGGTACGCCCTCTTGATGTCCTCCTGGGAGGCGTCGCGGGGCACGCCGAGGGTTTCGTAGTGGTTTGACACGGCCTTCCTAGCGGTTGCTGAGAATATCGGACAGGTATCGGGATATCGCGTAGACGGCGGCCATGGTCCCCGGGTAGTCCATCCTCGTGGGGCCGATGACGCCGACGCGGGCCACCGACTGCTCGGCGACGTCGTACGTCGAGGAGACCACCGACGCCTCGGAGAGCTCCTCGTAGGGGTTCTCCTCGCCGATGGACACGGAGACGCCGTCCTGCATGGCCGCCAGGAGCCTGAGGAGGACGACCTGCTCCTCCAGGGCGTCCAGGACCGGGGAGATCGAGCGGGCGAAGTCGACCGAGTGGCGGGAGAGGTGCGCGGCGCCGGCCATGACGAGCCGCTCCTCGGCGTCGGCCCGCAGGGCCTCGGTTATGGCGGTGCCGACCACGTCCAGGACCTCGTGGAGGCGGGCGGGGGCCGCCTCGGCCAGCGACGCCAGGGGAAGGGCCAGGTCGGCCAGGCGCAGGCCGGTCAGCTCGGCGTTGAGGCACCGGCCGAGCGAGGCCAGGTCCTCGGCGTCCACGTCGCGGGCCAGGGCGAGGGTCCGCTGTTCGACGCGGCCGGCCTCGGTGATGATGACCAGGATGACGCGCCCGGCGCCGGACGGGATCAGCTCGATGTGCCGCAGGGAGACCCGCTGGAGCGAGGGGTACTGGACGACGGCCGCCTGCTGGGTGATCTGCGCCAGCGCCCGGACGGCTCGGGCGATCACGTCGTCGAGGTCGACGGCGCCCGACAGCACCCGTTCGATGGCCCGGCGCTCGGGGGCGGAGAGGGGTTTGACCGCGTCGAGGGAGTCGACGAAATGCCTGTACCCCTGGTCGGTCGGGATGCGGCCGGCCGACGTGTGGGGCTGATGGATGAGGCCCGCTTCCTCGAGGGCGGCCATGTCGTTGCGGATCGTGGCGGGCGAGACGCCGAGGTCGTAGCGTTCGACCAGGCTTCTGGAGCCGACGGGCTCGCGCGCCGAGACGTAGTCGCGCACGATGGCTTTGAGAACCCTGGTCCTGCGGTCCTTGGTCCCCATGGCTCCTCCTCTCGTCCGTCGCCTGTGCACTCGCGTCGAGCCTATAGCACTCGACTCGCCCGAGTGCCAATCCTACGCTGAGGGCGTGAGTGCGCATACCCTATCGGGGTGATCTTCGACGACCGATACGGTGACGACGTTCTGTCCGCCGACCCCCACCGGCACGGCGACTACGCGCACATGCCCGCATCGACGGCGGTCGAGGCCCGCCCCGGACTGGTGGTCGAGGACGTCGACACGGGCTTCGTGGGCGCGGTCACGAGGGTCGGGCGCGTGGCCGGCGCCTGGCGGGTGGAGCTGGAGGACCGCCGCGGGGGGCGCCGCTCCTTCCCCCTCGGCCGGGGGTTCTGGATCGACGGTCGCCCGGTCGAGCTCGTCCGGCCCGCGGCCGCTCCCGCGCCGACCGGACGCGTGCGCACGGCCTCCGGCTCCCTGCACGTCCGGGCCCGCG
>NZ_KE951452.1 GCF_000466165.1 Actinobaculum sp. oral taxon 183 str. F0552 | reverse complement strand
GGCCGCTCCCGCGCCGACCGGACGCGTGCGCACGGCCTCCGGCTCCCTGCACGTCCGGGCCCGCGCGCGCACGGCCCGGGCCTCGCGCATCTGGGTCGAGGGCAGGCACGACGCCGAACTCGTCGCCAAGGTGTGGGGGGAGGACCTGGCCCTGGAGGGCGTGGTCGTCGAGGAGCTGAAGGGCGTCGACCGGCTGGAGGACGCCCTGGCCGCGTTCGGCCCCTCCCCGGTCCGCCGCGCGGGCGTCCTCGTCGACCACCTGGTACCCGGCTCGAAGGAGTCGCGCATCGCCGAGCGCGTGGCGCACCTGCCGGGGGTCCTCGTGCTCGGGCATCCCTACGTCGACGTGTGGCAGGCCGTGCGCCCCGCCGCGGTGGGCCTCGTCCGCTGGCCGGAGGTCCCCCGGGGCGAGGACGTCAAGGCGGGGACCCTCCGCCGCCTGGGCTGGGCGCACGAGACGGCCGAGGACGTGGGGATCGGATGGTCGCGCATCCTGGAACGCGTCGCCTCCTACAAGGACCTCGAGCCCTCCCTCCTCGGGCGGATGGAGGAGCTCATCGACTTCGTCACCGCCAAGGGCTCGAACTGAGCGGGCCCGGACGCGCGAATGCGGGACGGCGGGGCTCGGCCGTGTGATGGAATGGTCGCGTGAGTGAAGAACACACCGGGCCCGCCCGCGGGGAGGACACCGCCCGCCGCTTGGAGGCCGACGAGCGCTACTTCCGCCGCCAGGGCCTTCCCACCCTCATCGAGGACTACTCGGCCACGGAGGACATCCTCACCCGAGCCTGGCCCTGGCTCGCGGTGCTCTTCCTCGTCCAGGTCATGAGATCGATCGCGACCTCGTGGACGCCGAGGATGGCGGGCGCCATCCTCGCCGGGTCCGTCTGCGCCATCCTCGCCGCGTGGGCGCTCGTCAACCGCTGGAAGTCGCGGCGGCTCTTCGCCCCGCCGTCCCGCCTGGGGTGGTGGAGCGCCGCCGTGTTCGTCCTCGTCCCCTCGCTCATGCGCATGAGCGGAGGCGACGTGATGCCGGCCCTGCGCCACGTCGCCTTCAACGTCGCCGTCTGCACGCTGGTGGTGGGGGTCATCGGGTGGGGTCTGGCGCAGACCCTGGCGTGGGCCCTCCTGCGCCTGATAGCCGACCTCGGACGGCAGCTCGTCATCGTCTTCCGGCAGATGGCGGCGATCTTCCTCTTCTGCTTCCTGCTCTTCTTCACGCAGGAGATGTGGCAGTTCGCCACGGTCAGCGACCCGGTCCGGTTCAGGACCCTGGCGGGCGTGCTGGCGGCCTTCGCCCTCCTCATGGTGGTGGCCGGGACCCCTCGGCTCACGCGCCAGCTCGAAGGCGACCTGCTCGACGAATCCGAGCGCCTGACGTGGGGCCAGCGGACGAACCTCACCCTTCTGTTCGCCGTCCGGCAGTCCCTTCAGCTGTGCGTCATCCTCCTGGTCGCCTTCGCCGTCTTCGCCGTCCTGTCGGTGGCCGTGGTCGGCCAGGAGCTGTATGCCGCGTGGGATCTGCCCCCCGCGGTCGTCGACTCCTTCCGCTACGGGGGCCAGACCTACATCCTCACGTCCGCGGGGCAGCGGGTCAGCCTCGTCCTCAGCCTCGCAGCCGCGGTGAACTTCGCCGTCCTGTCCCTGACGTCGGCCGAGGGCCGGGAGAACTTCCTGGAGGGCGTCGAAGAGGAGATCCGCGCCGTCTTCGAGCGCCGGCGCAGCTACCTGCGGGCCCGGCTACGCCCATAGGTCGCGGGTGACCGAGTCGGCGAGCAGCCGGCCCTTCCGCGTGAGCACGAGCCTGCCGCCGGCGGCCCTGCCCGGATCGACGAGGCCGTCGTCGGCGAACCGGGCGACGAGCGGGCCCGCGCCCTGCGGCACCTCGATCCCCTCGCGCAGGCGGATGCCGAGCATGACGTCCTCCCTGCGCCGTTCGGCGGCCGTCAGGGTCTCGCACGCGGCCGCCGGGCTCTCCCCCGCCCCGATCCGGCGCGCGTAGGCCAGGGGGTGCTTGACGTTCCAGAAGCGGGTGCCGTTGACGTGCGAATGCGCCCCCGGACCGTATCCCCACCAGTTGCCGCTGCGCCAGTAGACGGCGTTGTGCCGGCACTCGCGGCCCGGTCGGGCCCAGTTCGATATCTCGTACCAGCGGTAGCCGGAGGCGGTGAGGGCCTCGTCGGCCGCCTCGTATTTGTCCGCCAGCTCGTCGGGGTCGGGCAGGCGGATCCTGCCCCGCGCGGCCTGCGCCCCCATCCTGGTGCCGGGTTCGACCGTCAGCGCGTAGGCGCTCACGTGGTCCGGCTCAAGCGCGAGGGCCGCATCGACCGATCGCCGCCACTGCCCCATCGTCTCCCCCGGCGCGCCGTAGATGAGGTCGACGGAGACGTCGAGCCCGGCCTGCCTGGCCCACGCGACCGCCCGTTCCACCTGGCCCGGCGTGTGCCGTCGGTCGAGGGCGGCCAGCACGGATCCGACGGCGGACTGCATGCCGAAGGAGACCCTCGTGAATCCGGCGTCGGCGAGCCGCAGGAGGCTGTCGCGGCTGACGGATTCGGGGTTGGCCTCGGTGGTCACCTCCGCTCCAGCGCGCAGCCCGAAGGCCGAGTCGAGGGCTGCCAGGACCCCTCCCAGTTGGCCGGGGTCGAGCATCGTGGGCGTGCCGCCGCCGAAGAACGCCGTGTCGAGGAGCCTGCCTTCGCCGCGCAGGACGCGGCGGCTGAGGGCTATCTCCCCCGCCAGCGATCCGGGGAAGTCGTCGACGGACGCTCCCGGCCCCATGCGGAGGTTCGTGTACGTGTTGAAGTCGCAGTACCCGCATCTGACGGCGCAGAAGGGTATGTGGACGTAGGCGGCGAAGCCGCCGTGGACGCCGGGGTCGGGCAGGGAGCCGTCCGGCGGGGCCTGCTCGCCGTCGGGGAGCTCAGGCACGCCGGAACGCCAGGTCGCGGATCGTGCGGCCGGCGTCGACCCCTCGCTGTTCGAACCGCGTCATGACCCGTTCGGGCCACCGGGGCGCGAACCCGCCTCGAAGCGGCTCGGGGTCGCTGGGGTCGAGCCTCTGGCCCGCGTAGAGGTTGGCGAAGGAGTCGCTGTCCTCGAGCTCGTCGCGCATCTGCCACGCGTAGTCGTCCCAGTCCGTGGCGAGCCTCCACAGGCCGCCGCTCTTGAGCACCCCGGCGGCCTGCGCCACGAACGGCCCGGCCACCAGGCGGCGTTTGCGGTGGCGCTTCTTGCGCCACGGGTCGGGGAAGAACGTCCACAGTTCGCGCGCCCGAGGGGTGGCCGGGTCGGCGAAGACCACCGGCAGAGCCTGGGCGGCGTCGGCTTCGACGATGCGGACGTTCGTCACGTCGTTGCGCACGGCGTTGGCCACGCACCGGGCCACGGCCACGTGCCAGGCCTCGAAGGCCAGCACGTTGCGGTCGGGGTGGGATTTGGCGTAGGAGACGAGCTGTTCGCCCGATCCCGGGCCGATCTCGACGACCACCGGCTCGTCGTTGCCGAAGGCCGCGGCGAGGTCGACGCGCGCGTCGTCGGCGATCGTCGTCGGCGAATCGCCCCTGGGAAGGTCGAGGACGTAGCGGGGTCCGTGCTCCCTGAGCGTGTTCCGGTACCGGCGGATCATGCGCCCTCCGCGCCGGGAGAAGGACTTGACGCGCCCCTGACGGCGCTTGGCCTCGAGGTCGGACGGATCGCTGCTGGCCTGGTCGTGCATCTGCGGTTCTCCTGTCATGCGGCTCTCCCTACTTCTTGGGCGCCCCGGAGGTGAGCGCGGCCACGAAGGCCTCCTGGGGCACGTCCACCCGCCCGATCGACTTCATCCGCTTCTTGCCCTCCTTCTGCTTCTCCAGAAGCTTGCGCTTGCGGGTGACGTCGCCGCCGTAGCACTTGGCCAGAACGTCCTTTCGCATCGCCTTGATCGTCTCGCGAGCGATGATCCGGCTGCCGACGGCGGCCTGGACGGGGATCTCGAACTGCTGGCGGGGAATGAGCTCCTTGAGCTTCTTCGTCATCTCCAGCCCGTAGGAGTACGCCTTGTCTTTGTGAACGATCGCGGAGAAGGCGTCGACGACCTCGTGGTTGAGCAGCAGGTCGACCTTGACGAGGTCGGCCTGCTGGTCCTCGGCCATGTCGTAGTCGAGGGAGGCGTATCCCTTCGTCCGGCTCTTGAGCTGGTCGAAGAAGTCGGTGACGATCTCCGCCAGTGGAAGAGTATAGTGCAGTTCGACCCTCTCAGACGAGAGGTAGTCCATCCCCAGCATGGCGCCGCGCCGCTGCTGGCACAGCTCCATGATCGTCCCCGTGTAGTCGGCGGGGGCGAGCACCGTGGCGCGCACGGTCGGCTCGAAGATCAGCTTGAGCTTGCCCTCGGGGAACTCCGACGGATTGGTGACGACCGCCTCCTCGCCGCCGTCGGTCACCACCCGGTAGACGACCGACGGCGATGTGGCGATGATGTCGATGCCGAACTCCCGCTCGAGCCGCTCCCGGACGATCTCCAGGTGGAGCAGCCCCAGGAACCCGCATCGGAAGCCGAAGCCGAGGGCGACGGAGTTCTCGGGCTCGTATGACAGCGCGGCGTCGTTCAGCTTGAGCTTGTCCAGGGCGTCGCGCAGATCGGGGTAGTCCGATCCGTCGATCGGATAGACGCCGGAGAAGACCATGGGCTTGGGGTCCTGGTAGCCGGCGAGCGGTTCGGCTGCGGGAGCCTTCGCCGACGTGACGGTGTCGCCGACGCGGGACTGGCGCACGTCCTTCACCCCGGTGATGAGGTATCCGACCTCCCCCGCCGCCAAGCCCTCGGTGGGCGTGGGCTCGGGCGAGATGACGCCGATCTCGAGGAGCTCGTGCGTGGCGCCCGTCGACATCATCTGGATGCGCTCGCGCGGGGCGAGCCTGCCGTCCTTGACCCGGACGTAGGTGACCACGCCGCGGTAGGTGTCGTAGACGGAGTCGAAGATCATCGCGCGGACCGGGCCGTCCGCCCGGCCTTCGGGCGCGGGGACCTCGGCGACGATCCGGTCGAGCAGCTCGGCCACCCCCGTGCCGGTCTTGCCCGACACCGCGAGGCATTCGCCGGGGTCGACGCCGATGAGCGAGGCGAGCTCCTCCGCGTACTTCTCGGGCTGGGCCGAGGGGAGGTCGATCTTGTTGAGCACGGGGATGATCGCGAGGTCGTTGTCGAGGGCCATGTAGAGGTTGGCCAGGGTCTGCGCCTCGATCCCCTGGGTCGCGTCGACGAGGAGGATCGCCCCCTCGCACGCGGCGAGCGAGCGGTTGACCTCGTAGGAGAAGTCGACGTGCCCGGGCGTGTCGATCATGTTGAGGGCGTAGGGCTCGCCCGCGACGGTCCAGGGGAGGCGGACGGCCTGGGATTTGATCGTGATCCCCCGTTCGCGTTCGATGTCCATGCGGTCCAGGTACTGGTCTCGCATGACGCGTTCGTCGACGATCCCGGTCAGCTGCAGCATGCGGTCGGCCAGCGTGGACTTTCCGTGGTCGATGTGGGCGATGATGCAGAAATTGCGGATGCGCGCGGACGCGGTGGCCGCGGGACGGATCTCTGGCGGCAGACCGGAGGATGAGGCGGGCACGGTGCTCCTTCGTTGAAACGGTCCCCACCAGTGTAGTGGGCGCCCTCGCGCGCGCAGTGCACCGATTGCGTGAGACCGCCGACGCGACCCGGCCGGTCCTTCCCTCCGCGCGGGCCGCGGTCCAGGCCCTCGGGCTCGGCGGAGAACGCGGTGGCGCGCGTCCCAGCCGCGGGCCGCGGCGGCTGCGCCCTGAGCGTAAAGCCCCGCAGTCACGGCCTCTTCCCGACTTCTGTCCGATAATTGGAGCATGTTCCTCTCGGCTGGCTCCCTCAAGGACGTCCTCCCCCTCGTCGAGGAGATGACGCGCGGGCCGGGCAAGTCGCTCGTTCGCACCGCCGCCCTCGTCGACTCGACCCTGCTGGCGCTCGGGGCCCTGCTCGCGCGGCGGGGCGTCGGCGCCTTCTCCGTCCTCGTCCTGGCGCTCGGCGCCGTCTTCGGCGCGGGCATCCTCGTCTTCGCGATCCGCCGCGCCCGGCTCGAGTCCCGCGTGGAGGAGTGGAAGAGGGCCGGGCGGGCCACCGTCGCGGGCGAGGCGGCGTCCTCGTCGACGGACTACTCCGATCGCTACCGCGACGCCGCGCCCTCCGACTCGCACGAGGTCGTCGTCATCGACGGCGCACCGCGCTCGGACGAGGCGGATCCGGCCGACGACCGGGCGCGGGCGGCCCGGGCTGAGGCGGGCCTGCGCGACACATGGATGCCGCGGATCGACGCCGCGCAGCGCTCGGCCATCGCCGCCGCGGGCGGCGTGGTCAACGCCCCCTATCTCCGCGACGACCTGCGGATCACGATCCTCAGCGCTCTCGTCGCGGCGGTCGCCGTGCCGGTCGGCTCATTCTTCGCCATCCTCGCCGTCCTCGCCCTGCTCTGAGGGGCCCGGAGTCCGCCGGCGAGGGTCGCGCACGCCGACGGCGCCGCAGGCCGCCTCCTCCCCGCCTGGGATCTCGCGCGAATCGGCGGCCCCGCGGGGCGCGCCTATGGCACGATAGGGTCCATGGCACTGTCTTCGAAGCTCCTCAGCAAGGACGAGACCGAGATTCTCCACATGCACGAGCACATCAAGAGGCTCATCCCGAATTTCGCTCTGTCCGCCCTGCTCATCGCGGCCGCAATAGCCGGCTTCGTCTTCCTCCCCGCGGGCTGGCGCCCGGCCAGCACCGTCGCGATCCTCGTCCTGCTGCTGGCGGGGCTGCTCGTGGGGATGTTCTGGCCGTGGCTCAAATGGGTGACGGCGACCTACACGATCACCAATCGCCGGATCATCACCCGTGCCGGCATCTTCACCAAAACCGGCCACGACATCCCCCTCAGCCGCATCTCGAACGTCGCCTACGAGCACGACCTCATCGACCGCCTCTTCGGAGCGGGCACGCTCGAGCTCCAGACATCGGCGGACGACCCCCTCTACCTCACGGACGTCCCCAACGCCGAGAGGGTCCACGTGATGCTCACCAATCTGCTGTTCAACGGCGACGCACGGCCCGGCGAGGCCGACGAGGCCCCCGCGGGCGCGCGGCAGTAAGCCCCGTGTCCGTCGGGAGGCTCTCCAAGTTCGGCTCGGCCCTGCTGGGCTCCCTTCTCCGCTCCCGGGGATCCTCGAAGCGATCGGCGTCCTGCCGCGGGGAGGGCGCTGGGGTGGGCCAGGGTCGGCTCCGCGCGGGCCGCGCCGCCAGCGGGGACACGGGTCGCGGCGGATCGGCCGCGGGG
>NZ_KE951451.1 GCF_000466165.1 Actinobaculum sp. oral taxon 183 str. F0552 | reverse complement strand
GGGTCGAACCGGCCGTCGAGGGGCCGGCGGGCCCGCCCGCGCTCGTGCCGCGGCAGCGCCTGAGGGACCCGGTCGAACGAGTCGAGAGGCTGGCCCTGGACGTCTACCTCCAACTTCCGTGGTACGCCCTGCCCGCCCAGATGGACGACCTGCCCTCCCAGACCTTCACCGTCCCCATCCACCGCAGGGTCCACGACGCCATCCGGGCGGCCGGAGGCGCGAGCGCCTACGCCAGGCACTACGAACAGCTCGTCGCCGACGGCAGGGAGCACGACCGCGCCGTCGAGGAGTCGGCACGGTGGTACCTGGACGCCGTCGCGGAGGCGGGCGACGACGCCGTCGCCCGGGCGGTCGGCCAGCTCGCGGTCGAGGATCTGCCCGAGACCAGGCCCGATCGCATGGAGCACTACGTGTGGGGAATCGCCGTCTCCCTCATCCGGCAGGGGATCACGCGGCAGATCGGCGACCTGCACTCCGAACTCCAGCGCACGCCGCCCGACGACCCCGCCCACGGCGAGCTCTTCGCACGCCTCATGGAGCTGGAGGCTCAGCGCCGGGCCTGCGAGGAGCAGATCCAGTGACCGGCGGGCCGATTGGGCAGACCGGCGGCCGAATCCGCAAGCCCCGAAAACGGTAAGGCGCGCCGAAACGGTTCGCCGGCCGTCGCCGCGCGCTCAGGAGGGCCGGCCGCCTCCGTCGTCGCCTGCGGCTGCCCGTCCGCTCCCGGAGCCCTCGCCCGCGGCGGCTCCGACCTCCACGGCCTCGCCTGCTCCGGCTGCCTCCGCGGGTTCGGAAGCCTGAGCCGCGTCGGCGCCGGTCTCCCCGAGGATAGGCGCTTCGGCGGAGTTCTGGCGGCGTCGGGCCTGATGCGAGAGCCTCTCGAAGAACCGCCGCAGATCGACCGTCGTCTCGATCGGCCTGGCCTGCGTTCCGGTTCCGTGCTGAGTGATCTCCTCGTAGATGCCGGCCTTGACCTCGCCGGCCACGTGCTCGGCGAGGGCCTTCGCGTACTCCTCGCTCTCGATCCGTTTGCGCAGGGTGCGTTCTCGGGCCAGCTCGCGCCACAGGGAGACGCACATGAGCACCATGATGATCGAGAAGGGCAGGGCCACGAGGATGGCCATGGTCTGCAGGGCCTTCATGCCCTGCTCCGAGTTGCCCACCCCGAGCATGACGGCCGCGATGGCGCCCGACAGCGCGGCGAAGGTGAGCCGGACCCGCAGCGCCGGGTTCGGATTGCCGCCCGTGGCCATCATCGACATGACGTACGAGCCGGAGTCCGAGGACGTGACGAAGAAGATGACGAGGACGAGCATGGCCAGGACGGACAGCCAGACCGTCATCGGCATGTTGTCGAAGGTCTGGAACAGGGCGATGTCCGCGTTGATCGTGCCGTCGGGGCCGATGAAGTTCTTGTGGCCGAACATCTGCTGGTAGAGGCCGTTCCCGCCGAAGATGGCGAACCAGATGAAGGTGACGAGGGTGGGGACGAGGAGCACGCCGATGATGAACTCGCGCACCGTCCGGCCGCGGGAGATCCGCGCGATGAAGATCCCGACGAAGGGCGACCAGCTTATCCACCACCCCCAGTAGTTCAGCGTCCAGTCCGACAGCCACTTCGAGCCCGTCTCCCCGGAGAACGGCAGGGTCTCCAGCGAGATGTCGATGATCTTGTCGAAGAAGTTGCCGAGGTCGGCTACGAATTCGTCGGCCAGGAAGAGCGTGGGGCCGAGGATCGCCACGGCGGCCATGAGGATCGCGGCGATGACGAGGTTGAAGTTGGACAGGAACTTAATCCCCGCGTCCAGGCCGGTGGCCACGGAGATGGCCGCCAGGCCGGCGATGACGACGACGAACCCCACGAGCATCCCGTTCGACGCCTTCCATCCGGTGAGGTGCTCCGTTCCGCCCGCCAACTGTTTGACGCCGAAGCCCAGCGACATGGCGATCCCGAAGATCGTGCCGACGATGGCGACGATGTCGATGACGTCGCCGACGCGGCCCTTGATGCGGTCGCCGAAGATCGGCTTGAGCGTCCACCGCATCGAGACCGGCATGCCCTTGCGGTACACGGCGTAGGCGATGGCCAGTCCGACGACGACGTAGACCGCCCAGGCGTGCAGCCCCCAGTGGAGGAAGGTCGTGTTCATGGCGTCGCGCGCCGCGTCGGGGCTCGGAGTCGAGCCAGGGGCCTTCACGCCGCTTCCGGGCCGGGGGAAGTTGTAGTGCTGGAGGGGTTCGGCCGCCCCCCAGAAGACGAGGCCGATGCCCATTCCCGCGGCGAAGAGCATCGCGAACCAGGATCCGCGCGAGTACTCGGGCTCGGCGTCGTCCGGCCCGAGCACGGTGTCCCCCTTGCGGGACACGGCCACGACCAGGGCGAAGACGACGAATCCCGCCACCGCGAGGATGTAGCACCACCCGGCGTTCTTGACGACCACCGAGGAGATGTTCGCGATCACGGAGTTGGTGCCCTCGGGTTTGGCGGCCGCCAGGAGGACGAAGACGAGTATGAGCGCGACCGAGGGCCAGAAGACCGCCGGGGTGAAGTGTCTCGTCCGTTTGACGGCTGTTGGCTCCGACATGGGCGTTCCCCTCTGGAAAGTGCGTTCCTTGACTCAGCTACTTTGTCAAAGCGACGGGGAAAATCCAAAACGGAGTGAGATATCCAACGCCGATCGTCCGGGGGCGAGCCGGGCGGACCGCGGATGCGCGGCGCCATATCAAGGGATTCCGGAAAGACCGGAACAGGCGGGGCTTAATTCCCATGGACGCGCTCGGTTACAATGGCCCAAGCTCGATTGTCCGGGCGCGCCCCTATAGCTCAGTCGGTTAGAGCAGTGGACTCATAATCCATCGGTCGCGGGTTCAAGTCCTGCTGGGGGCACTCGACGGTCGGCGCCCGGACTTCCCAGAGGCAGCGCCCGGAAGTCCGAGGCCGACGCTCCCTTTCCCCTGGCTCTGAGCATTTCGGGCGTGCGGAAACCGACATCTCGCGCTGAGCGTGATGCATTTCGGGCTTTTCGACGCGGGGCCGGGATACGATGGGTCCATGCCGCATCGTCCGCCACCGCTAGCCGGCCGCCATTTCTGGAACGGACCCGATTCGGTCAGCGTGCCCCTGCGACCCATCCCTCCTCCCGTCGACAACCCCGATCCCGCTGAGGCCAGGCGTCGCGCCGCCGAGCGGGCTGCGAGGGCGGCGGCCGCGTACGCCGCGCACACGGCCGCGCGGGCGGCCTACACCGGGCAGATACCCGCCGTCGAGATCGAGCCGATCCCCCGCAGGCGCCGCCACTTGGATACGACGCCCACCCCCCGGCCCTCCAGGCGGCACGCCGCCGAACCCGCGCGCACGGCGACGCGACGGCACGGCGCGCACCGCAGGGAGGACGCCAGGCAGGCCGCCCGGCCCTCCGAGTCCAAGTCCACGGTGGCGCGCTCCTCGATGGTCATGTTCCTGGGGACGCTCGCCTCCCGCGTGCTCGGGCTCGTGCGATCGCCCATCCTCATCGGCGCCGTCATCGGCATGTCCTCGCCGGCCGCCAACGCCTTCGACACGGCGAACAAGCTTCCCAACCTCCTCTACATGATCATCGTCGGCGGGCTGGTCAACGCCGTCCTCGTCCCGTCGATCGTGCGCGCCACGAAGGAGTCCGAGGACGAGGGCGTGGCCTTCCTCAACAAGCTCATCACCCTGTCGATCGTCTTCCTCGGCGGGGTGACCCTCGTCCTGACGCTGGCCTCGCCGCTGGTCGTGGAGGCCTTCGCCGGGACGATGTCGCACGGCTGGTACAGGCTGACCGTCGCCTTCGCCTACTGGTGCCTGCCTCAGATCTTCTTCTACGGCATGTACACCGTCCTCGGGCAGATCCTCAACGCGCGCGAGAACTTCGGCCCGTACATGTGGGCCCCGGTGCTCAACAACGTCGTGTCCGTGGCCGGCCTGCTCGTCATCCTCGCGATCTTCGGCGGGGCCGGGCCGGCCGACAAGGCGGACGTCTCGCAGTGGTCGGCGATCCGCGTGGCCATGCTCGGCGGGTTCTCCACGCTCGGAATCGTCGCCCAGGCCGCCATCCTCGTCTGGCCGATGCACAGCGTCGGCATCCGCTACCGGCCCGACTTCCAGTGGCGCGGCGCGGGCCTGGGCGAGGCGGGCAAGGCCTCGTGGTGGATGCTCCTCATGATGCTCACGGGCATCATCCCGACGGCGGTCGTCAACCGCATCTCCGTGGGCGCCACGAGCCGCGCGCAGTCCTCGGGCGTCGAGCTGGCGGACGTGGCGGGAGGGGCCACCTACACGAACGCCTACACGATCTACTCGATCCCCACGTCCCTCGTGGTCGTGTCCATCGCGACCGCCATGTTCACGCGCCTGGCGCGCGCCGCGGCCGACGGCGACCTGGCGAAGATGCGGCGCGACACGTCCAAGACGATCAGGACGATCTCCACCCTGACGTTCATCTGCTCCACCGGGCTCGTCGCCCTCGCCGTCCCCATCGCCCGCGTCCTGGCCTTCACCGTGCGGCCCCAGGAGACGGTGACCCTCGCCCGGGTGGTCATCGCCATGTCGCTCGGCCTGGTCGGCATCGGCGCCGTCACCGCCCTCGACCGCGTCTACTACGCCTTCGAGGACACGCGCGGCGCGTTCTGGATCAACCTCCCCTTCCAGGTGCTCGGCCTGCTCGGCTTCGCCGCGTGCTCGACGCTCCCGCCCCAGTGGACCGTCGTCGGAGTGGGCATGGTCATGTCGATCACGAACACCCTGTCCATGTTCGCCATGATCTGGAAGCTGTCGGGGCGGATGGGCGGCATGGAGGAGGCCCGCCTGCTGCGCGTCCACGTCCTCCTCATGGGGATCTCGGCCGTGACCGTGTGCACGTGCTGGCTCTTCCTCGGCTTCCTCAGCCCGGTCTTCGCCCCCATCAGCTTCACCGGCGCGGTCATTCGCCTGGCCGTGGTCGGCCCCCTCCTCGTGGCCATGTTCCTCGGTCTGATGAAGGCCTTCAACATGGAGGAGCTGACCATCCTCATCGGCCCGGCCCGGTCCCTCCTTCGCAAATTCGGCATTGGAAAGTGAGCCATGAACGCCACTCCCGTCCCCCCGTCCGGCAAGAAGATCCTGCCCGTGGTCTTCGGATACGACATCGCCGCCTACAGCTTCGCCCGCATCTTCCACGAGGCGATCGGCGTTCGCTCGCTCGTGGTCGCCGAGGCCGCCCGCGGCCCCATCAACGACTCCCGGATCCTGGGCGTCCGGCTCGTCCCCGAGGGGACGTGCGAGGACGAGTCGGCCTTCCTGGCCACGCTGGACTCCATCGCCAGGGAGCATGCGGACGAACGGCTCGTCCTTCTGGTCAACACCGACGAGGCCGTCGAGTTCGCCGCGAAGAACCGTTCGCGGCTTCAGCGCGACTGGTTCCTGCCCTACGGGTCCCAAGCGGCCGTGGAGACCGCCAATTCGAAGGCGGCCATGGCCGGCATCGTCACGGCCATCGGACTGTCGGCGCCGGCCCGCACGCGCATCGACCTGGAAGACCCCGACGCATGGAAGCGGGACCTGAAGGGGGTGAGATTCCCCGTGGTCGTCAAGCCCGAACGGGGGAGCGACCTGGGGGCCTACTGGAATCAGGGCCTGCGCAAGGTCCTGCCCATCCCCACCCGTCCGCAGGCCTACGAGACCTTCGAGCGGTGGCGCCGGGGCGGCGTGCGGGCGCCGCTCATCGTCCAGGAGCTCATCCCCGGCGACGACACCGTCCAATGGGTCGTCAACGGATACGTCGATTCGCGCGGCGAGGTCACGGCGTGCGGGTCGGGACGCGTGCTCCTGGGACTGCACCAGCCCGAATACCTGGGAAACGCGGGAATCGTCCTGACCGAGCACGCCCCCGACCTCGTCGAGCAGGCCGGGCGCATCGTCACGACGGTCGGTCTGCGGGGCTTCTTCTCCATGGACGTCAAGATCGATCCGCGCGACGGCGTGCCCCGGTGGCTCGACCTCAATCCGAGGATCGGGCGGGGGCACTACTACCTGAAGGTCGCCGGGGTCGACCTCGCCTCGGCGATGCTCGCCGACATGGAGGGCCGGGAGGGCGTCTACCAGACCAATTCCCGCGAAGGTCTGTTCTGCATCGTTCCCGCCGGGCTGGCGAACAGGCGCTACATCCGGGATCCCGAACTGCGCCGCCGAGCCCGCCGGGCCAGGAGGCGAGCGGTCAACCCGCTCGCCTACGGCGCGGACCGCAACGTCAGGAGGACGTTCTACCGGCTGGCCAACGGCCTCAACCAGCGGCGCCGCATGCGAGCCTGGTATCCCCGGCCCACCGACTCCGGCTTCTGAGCTCCGGGCCGGCTCCTTCGGCCTAGTCCAGCGCGCCGACGGCCTTGGCCAGGCGGGGGCGCACGGGGATGACGAAGGTTCCGATGAACTCCTCGACGTTCCCGTTGAGCCATCGCTTGAAGGCGAGGACGGGGGCGTCGGGGGCGGATTCGTCGAAGATCCCCGATATCCCGAAGGTGTTGTACACGGACAGTCCATGGTCGCAGGCCCATTTGAACATGGCGCGCTCGACGGGGTAGTCGCGGCCGTATGCGGCGAAGCGCTTGTCCATTCCGCCGAGCAGGAGGATGAGCTCCTCGCCGATCCTGAAGCTCAGGATGGCGTTGAAGGGGATGTCCTCGCCGTGCTCCTCGGCGGTCTTCCTGGCCTGGGATTCTTGTGAGTCGAGGGTCGTCAGGCGCTCGGCGAGCTCGGCCAGCTCGCGGTCGCGGGCCTTGGTCTGCTTGCGCCCCTCCAGAGCCGCGATCCTCTCGCGTGCCTGTTCGCGTTCGTCGGCGATCTGGCTCAGATACAGGGAGGGGGAGATGAAGGCGACGCACAGGATGGCGCGCTCGGGCCCGAGCTCCCTCATCAGCCCCGTGTAGAGTTCGCGGGCGCCGCTGGTGATCTCGTGCATGTTCGTGCGCTCGGCGGTCGACTCGTGCAGCGAATCGAAGACGCCGAAGTCCTCGGGGGGGAGGAACCGAGTGGTGACGCCGTAGCGGCCCTCGTTGTGGAAGCGTCGCCGCAAGCCCTTGGCCAACGTCGCCGTCGCCTCCTCGAAGCTCATCCCCTCGACGCTCTTCGTGTAGATGTAGCGGATCTGGATGTCCGGGCGCTCGTAGAACTCCTTCGTCAGGCGGCGCGCCCCGAGCCCGGCGAGCTGGTCGGCGACTTTGCGCGCCTGCGGGTTCTCGGCCACTTGGCGGATGTCCTCGTAGAAGGCGCGGGGGACGAGCGGGTTGAAGGTGATGGAGACGACCCTCGGGTTCCTCTTCACGTGCCGCTTCAGGCCGTCGAAGAAGCAGTCGACGAGCTCTTCGTCGTCCCAGTCGAGCAGCGGGCCGTAGGTCAGCCGCGCCTTGAGGAGGAAGCGCCTCCACGGCTGGTAGACGAGCACCGCCGCCCCGACGACTCGCTCCTCCCGGCGGGTGGCGCCCTCCACGACTCCGACGTATTCGACGCGATATCCCTGGCGGGCTCTGACCCGGGCGAATTCGGGAAGCTGGGGGATGAAGATCCGGTGGCGCGTCGAGGAGGCGAACCGTTCGTACGCATCGGGGTCGAGAGGAACAAAGCGCATGGCCCCATGCTACCGGGATCGCGGGGACCGCGGTGGATCCCGCGGAAGGTCGAGATGCCCGCGGAAGGTCGAGATGCTAGTAGTCTGGTGAGCATGACACACAGCCAGTCCGGCGTCGACGGTTCGGAGGTGGGGTCGGCGACCCCCGGGCGGGACGCGCGCGCACGGGGACCGGCCGACTCCGCGGGCTCGGCCGCGCCGGAGGGGGCGCCGCGGGAGGTGCTCACGGACGAGGAGATCGCCCGCCTCAGAGCCACGCAGGTCCGTCGCCTGATCGTCTTCGGGATCTTAGGGGTCCTCATGCTGATCCTCGGGTTCTTCGCGGGCAGGCAGCTGCGCCAGCAGAGCGGGTCTCAGGGCGTGCCCGGATCCTCGCGGATCGCCGCCCCGACCGCGTCCTGCGGCGTCGTCTCCTCGCCGACGCAGGCTCGCGCGGCGGATCCGGGCGCCGCCAGCGAGGCCGCGGTCGGCGGCGCGGACGCCGGGATGCGGGGAGCGGCCTGATGC
>NZ_KE951450.1:84296-106471 GCF_000466165.1 Actinobaculum sp. oral taxon 183 str. F0552 | reverse complement strand
GGCCGGCCCGCCCGCCCCCTCCTGGTCGCCTCCTCGGCGACCGTGCGCAACGTCGCCGATCAGGTCCGCGGCCTCTACGGCCGCGACGTGACAATCTTCCCGCCCCAGGTGCTCGACGCGTCCGACACCTTTTTCTCCCGCACGCTTCCCGTCGATGAGGCACATCCCGGGCGCCTCTACGTGGGCCTGTCCACCACCGGGGTGCGCCTGACCGCCGCCGAGATCCAGACAACCCAGACCCTCATGGCCGGAGCCCAGCTCCTCTTTGATCGGCTCGGGGCCGCAGCCGACCCCTACATGACGCTCGTCGGCTACTTTTCCGCCACCCGGGAACTGGCCGGAATGGCCCGTTATATTCAAGACGACATTCAGACAGGTCTGGCCAAGTCGGGACGAGACTCTCACTTGCCGCGCCGCCGCGGCACAAACTGCGGTGCCCTGCACCTGGGCGAGCTCACTTCGCGCATCGCCTCCGCTGGCATCACCGCAACATTGGACCGTATGGCGCTCACCTTCGACCCCGACGTCGACTCCACGGCTGCGAGAGACGCCGTAGCCGCAGCCAGGCGCGCAGGGAAGCCGCTGGTCAGATGCAAACGCACGGCGAACCCCTACGACGTCGTCCTTGCCACTTCCATGCTCCAAGTGGGAGTCGACGTCTCCCGTCTCGGCCTCATGCTCGTCGTCGGCCAGCCCAAGAACACCGCCGAGTACATCCAGGCCACCTCCCGCGTGGGTCGGGACGCCGCACGCCCAGGCCTGGTCATCACCCTCGGCAACTGGGCCCGTCCCCGCGACCTGGCCCACTACGAGCAGTTCCGCCACTTCCACGAAACTTTCTACGCGCGCGTCGAGCCGCTGTCCGTCACCCCATTCTCCGTCACCGCGATCGACCGCGGTCTCGACGGCGCCCTCGTAGCCGCCGCCAGGGTCACCCAGGCCGGGCGCAGCGGCGGGCTCAACCCCGAGCACAACGCCGGGCGCATCGCCGAGCAGGCCGAGGCCCTGAACCGGCTCACCGAAGACCTCGCCACCCGCATAAGCGCGGCCGCCGGTGAGGAAGAGAGCCGGTACGCCCGAGACCGCCTGGCCGGCCGCGTGGGGGAGTGGAAGAAACGCCAGAGAAAAGTTGCGAACAAAGGCGGCGAGCTCGTCTACGAGCGCGGTGCCGACAACTCTCGTTACTTTCCGCTTTTGCGCTCGGCCGAGGCGATGAGCGGCCGCAGCCCGCAGCCCGACGAACCGCCGTTCGTCGTCGCCGGATCCATGCGGGAGGTCCAGCCCGAGATCAACCTCCTCGTCTCCCCGGACCCTCTCCGCCTTGCCGATACGGCGCTTGATAACGCCCCAGCTTGGCAGCGGCAGGAACCGAAAGACGAGAAAGAAGCCGGCGAACTCGGTGAAACCGGCATTGACGGCGGCATCGATGACGGCGCCGACAAGGAGGAACGGTGAGAGAAGGCCAGGACAATGAGGGAGTGAGCCCTCGGCGGGAAGTTCCAGATGCGACTGATGTCGACGACGGCATCGGCGTCGACCCCCTCGGCGACGCCGACGACCTCAGCCAGAACCAGGCCAAGAAGAACTTCGCCAAGGTCGGCTCTGCTCGCCCGACGACGCTGCTGTACACCTATGGCCCCGGCGCCATCATCGACCTGCCCCACTTCACGATTATGCCCACGGGTCTGGACGATTGGGAGCGGATCTGGCGCCGCCGCGCCGCCGATCCCGTCACCGTCCACGCACCCCGCCTCCTGGAGACGGTTCAGCTCATGCTCGGCCACCAGGTGGGCGAGCTGCGGCGTTTTCCCTGGCAACCCTCGCGGCCCGGCATTCGCCGTGACGGTGACGATCTCGGCGTGCCCGCGCGGGTCTTCCCCCAGTGGCTGCGCTGCACCGGCTGCGACCTTCTAGCGCCGCTGAGCCGTTTCGTAGACGGTTACACCAATACCCATCCCTTCCGCCCCGACCAGGCAATCTTCAAACACATCAACTGCCCTGGGCGTTTAACCCGAGGGAATGGACCTCGAAGGCTCAAGAACACGGACAAACGGAAAAAACTACATTCCCCTTGTGTTCCAGCCCGTTATCTCATTGCCTGTCCCAACGGACACCTTGATGAGTTTCCCTACGACTGGTGGGTTCACGAAGGGACCCACTGCGTCAAAGCATCTCATCCAGAGCTGGCTATGACTGACACATCCCAGGGAGTCGCCACCGCTTTCATCTCCTGCCGCGCCTGTGGAGCGCGCAGGGGGATGGCGCAAGCCCAAGGTGAGGAAGGCCGCAAGCGGCTCCCTCGCTGCCGAGGCCGTCATCCCCATCTGGGGACCTTCGAAAAGGACGGGTGCGAGGCCGAACCGCGCGTCATGCTCGTAGGCGCCTCCAACCTTTGGTTCGCCGCCACTCAGTCCATCATCGACATGCCGCGCTTCGATCCCGCCGAAATCAAACGGGATAGGGTCGAGATTCTCAGGCGCGGCGTTGGGAGCTGGAGGAAGAAGATCGGGACTGACACCGACATTCTCCGTATGCGCCTGGAGACGGCCGGCGCTGAGGCCGCTGCGCTCTGCGACCTGTCCGATCCGGAGCTCCTCGAGCTGCTGAGCGCCCTCGACGCCCCCGGGGAGAGTGACGACGACCGCCTCAAGCGGCGCGAAAACTGGGACCCGGTGGACCTCCTCGTCCCCGAATGGAACTACCTTCTGCAGGAACCTCCTGGGGACCGCCATGAAGACCCCGCCAGCGGCCTCGCGGTCTCCCCGCGCAGCCTCGGCGACGTGCCTGAAGGCGTGAGCCGTGTGCTCGCCGTCGACCGTCTGCGCAAGGTCAACGCCGTCCTCGGTTTCACGCGCGTCGACGACTACGACCGGGTCGATGACTCAGAGGCCCGGCTTGTGCCGCTGGCCCGTTCCGGCCACCCTTCCTGGGTTCCTGCCACCGAGGACCGCGGTGAGGGGATCTTCATCCAGCTCGACGAAGCGGCAGTCGCCGAATGGGAAGCCAAGGTGCTCGCCAGCCCCGTCTGGGCAGCCCACCGGGCCGCCCACCGCCGCAATTTCGAGCGGCGCTTCTCCGAGACCGCCAAACAGGTCGACCCCGACGATCGCCTGGCTCCGCCGCGCTATTGGCTCGTTCACACGCTTGCACACGGGCTCATTCGCCAAATGGCGATGTCCTCAGGCTACGGGGCCGCCTCCATCAGCGAACGCCTCTACGCCTGGCCCGCCACCGAGCGGCGAGAGGCCGCGGCGGGAATGCTGCTGACCACAACGGCTTCCGACTCGGATGGGACTCTGGGCGGGTTAGTTTCACTTTCTGAGCCTGCCCGTCTCGCCGAGATCATTGACCATACGCTGTGCGCCATGACACGCTGCTCTTCGGACCCCATATGCGCCCGGCGCATCCCTCAGGACCCCGAAGACTTCCTCCACGGCGCCGCCTGCCACTGCTGCACCATGGTCTCGGAGACCTCCTGCGAGCGCGCCAACCGATTCCTCGACCGCCGCTTCGTTGTGCCGCTGTCCGACTTCGAGCTAGGCCCCGGAATAGCTGACATGGCGGTGCCCGACCTCGCCTTTTTCAGCGATTACCGGGCAATGTGAGCCGCGTGTCCGCCGAGGATACTGAATCGCTCCGCGCTCTAGGGGCCTTTCTCACTGGGAGCGAGGCCGGCGGCATAGCCGCCCGCCTTGCGGCCGGGGCTACTTTAAGCCAGGCGCTCGGCGTCGTGCCCGCGCCCAGACGAAGGCGGGCACGAGAGTTGATGAACGCCGGAGGCCTCGGTCCGCAAACTAGAGAGCACTCTGTAGCCGTGCTCAGCGCCGTCGCCGGGGCGGCTGCGAAGCTGAGAGATGTGACCCCTGTATGGACGGCTCCGGCCGGCACCGTTGGCGGCGGGCCGCTCACAGGAGACGTCTTCGCATTGGTCGGCGGAGCCAATTCTTCCCTCGTCTGCGCCACTTTCAATCTGCAGCCCACGTCCGTGCTGTGGTCGGCTTTACTGACCCTGTGTCGGGAGAAACCAGGCGTTTCAGTACGCCTCTACCTGGACACCCAGGCCGCTGATGGGCCTTTCAGCGTGGACGTTGAAAAAGGAAACGTCCGACGCCGCTCAAAGCGTCACTCGGGACGCAGCATAAGTATGGACACCAACGAGGTCGCCCGTCAGCTGCGCGGCGCCGTCGTGATGCGGACCCGGGCTCCCGAAGGCGGGAAACGAGCCGTGACAAGCCATGCCAAGTTCCTCAGCATCGACCACCGTTTTTTGGTAGTGGGAAGCGCGAACTTCTCGTACAGCGCTGAAGAACGCAATGTCGAGCTCGGCCTTCGTCTCGACGACGCGGCGTTGGCAGGCAGCGTCGAAAAGCAGATGCATGATCTTGAAGCGAATGTCTATGAGCAGGTGCACTCGGGCCGGTAATGTCGAATCACACGGAAGACGTAAGAAAACCGACCCATCGCGCTTCGGCGGCCGAAGCCTGTGATGCGTGAGAGGGGCCGGTGTTTGTGCGTTTACCTTACACGAAGCGTGGGCCTTACGTTGCGTGGAAGTTTGTTTTTCGCTTCACATTCGTGGGCTTTACACGAAGCGTGGACTCTTGTTCAAGAAGCGGGAGGCGTCAGTCGTCTCCCTCGAAGATGTCGACCGTCTTGGTGGGCACCGCGGGCTCGCCGCGGGAGAGGCGCCAGCCGTCGTAGGGGAGCTCGGCGCGGGAGCGGGCATGGCATTCCGCGGCGGCGGCGATCGCCCGCTCGCCGATGTAAGGCTCGTCCACCTGGCCGCCGTCGATGAGCTTGACCTGCAGGGGCCGTGCGCCCGCCCGTTCGAGGTAGTCGAGGCCCTCCTGCCAGCTTCCGGCGGAGACGACGAGCTCCTGCGCGGAGTGCCCGCGCTCGTCGCGCACGCGCCCGGCGACCTTCAGCCCGCCGGCGCTCTTCTTGTTCTGGGAGGCCTTGGCCACTTCGTGCATCCGGCCGTCGGCGCCTTCGCGCTGGACGAGCTTGTAGACCATCTCCGCGGTGGGGTGGCCCGAACCCGTCACGAGCTGGGTGCCCACGCCGTAGGCGTCGACCGGGGCAGCGCCGAGGGCGGCGATCGCGTACTCGTCGAGGTCGCTCGTCACCGTGATCTTGGTGGATGTGGCCCCCAGGTCGTCCAGTTGCCGGCGGACGGTGAAGGCCTGGGCGATGAGATCGCCGGAGTCCAGGCGGACGGCCCCGAGCTCCCCGCCGGCGGCCCGCGCGGCGGCCACCGCCCGTTCGACACCGCGGGGGATGTCGTAGGTGTCCACCAGCAGGGTGGTCCCCGGGCCCATGGTCGCGATCTGGGCGGCGAAGGCCTCCTCCTCGCCGTCGTGGACGAGGGTGAAGGAGTGCGCGGACGTCCCGGTGATCCGCAGGCCGTACCGGCGGCCCGCCTCCAGGTCCGACGTCGCCTCGAAGCCCGCGATCACCGCGGCGCGCGCGCTGTGGACGGCCGCGACCTCGTGGGTGCGGCGGGCCCCGAATTCGACGCAGGGGCGGCCGTGGGCGGCTGCGGTCATCCGCGAGGCGGCCGTGGCCACCGCCGAGTCGTGGTTGAGGATCGAGAGGATGACCGTCTCCAGGACGCAGGCCTCGGCGAAGGTCCCCAGGACGGTGAGGACCGGCGAATGCGGGAAGTAGCATTCGCCCTCGGCGTACCCGTAGACGTCGCCGGTGAAACGGTAGCCCTCCATCCACTCCAGCGTCCGCTCGGAGACGATTCCCGCGGATTCGAGGTAGGCGATCTCCTCTGGGCCGAAGCGGAAGTCCCGGATGGCCTCGATCACGCGGCCGGTTCCGGCGACGACGCCGTACCTCCTCTCCCCGGGCAGGCGCCGGGCGAAGACCTCGAAGACGCTGCGCCGGCCCGCCGTGCCCGATGCGATCGCCGAGTCGACCATCGTTAGCTCGTACATGTCCGTGAGTAGTGCCGTTGACATGCACCAACGATACCGCGAGCGGCGAAACGGGGCTGGACGGACGGCGGCGACCAGTCGGTAAGATGTGAGGGTGAGCTCCCAACCTTCGCCTTCGTCGGCGCCCGTCGGCCGGACGCTGCGCGCGAGCGGTTGGCAGACGGTCGTCCACAACGACCCGGTGAATCTCATGTCGTACGTCGAATGGGTGTTCATGGCCTACTTCCGCCTGCCGCAGCGCCGGGCGCACCGCCTCATGCTCGACGTGCACAACAACGGCCGGGCGGTCGTCTCCAAGGGCCAGCGGGAGCAGATGGAGGCCGACGTGCAGGCTATGCACGGCTTCGGCCTGTGGGCGACGATCGAGGAAGTCCCGTAATGGAGAGCTTCAGACCGTGGCGCGGAGGGTACCTCGCCAAAGCGGACTCCACGGAGCGGAAATTCTTCGCCGGGCTGGCCTCGGACGTCGCCTTCATGCTCGGCCGCCCCCTCGACCGCATGCTCCAGGACGCCCAGCGCGGGCCGGACGAATCCGACCCCCTGGCCGCCTACGAAGCCGAGTTCGCGGGGATCGACGGCGAGGACGGGCAGGCCTCCGACGAGTTCGGCCACCCCATGGACGAGGCCTTCCACCGGCTCCTGCCCGACATGTCCGAAGACCCCGAGCAGGCGCGCACGCTGCGCGAGATGACCCAGGACTCCCTGGCCTCCGTCAAATCCGAACAGCTCCTGGTCTTCTACCGGTCGGTGACGGCCTCCACCGATCACGTCTGGGTCGGCAACGAAGACATGCCCGCCTGGATAAGCGCCGTCAACTCGATCAGGCTCGTCTGCTCGGCGAGGCTGGAGATCACCGACGGAGAGTCGGCCGAGGACGTCTACAGGCGGGCCCAAGCCCTCACGGGCCTCTCGGACGGCGGAGAGGGCCGGGAGATCGACAACACGGAGGATCTTCTGGCGGTCCTGTACTCGATGCTCACGTGGTGGCAAGAGTCACTGCTTGCTGCGGTGAGGAACAAGCAGCTGCGCGGTTAAGCTCGCTCTATGGATTCTCGGCCGATCGGCGTATTCGATTCCGGGGTGGGCGGCCTGACCGTGGCCCGCGCCATCATCGACCAGTTGCCGGATGAGTCGGTCCTCTACATAGGCGACTCCGCGAACACCCCGTACGGCCCCAAACCCATCGCGCGCGTCCGCGAACTGGCCCTGGGCATCATGGACCGCCTCGTGCAGTCCGACGTGAAGATGCTGGTCATCGCCTGTAACTCCGCGTCGGCCGCCGTGCTCCACGACGCGCGCGAACGCTACCAGGTCGGCCACGGGATCCCCGTCGTCGAAGTCATCCAGCCGGCGGTGCGCCGCGCGGTCGCCGCCACCCGCAACGGCAGGATCGGCGTCATCGGCACGGAGGCGACGATCGGATCGGGGGCCTACGACGACGCCTTCGCCGCCGCCCCCCACCTGGAGCTGACGACGGCGGCCTGCCCGGCCTTCGTCGAACTGGTCGAGAAGGGGATCACGGCCGGCCCGCAGGTCCAGGAGGTCGCCGAGCGCTACCTGGGCCCCGTCCGCGAGAAAGGGGTCGACACCCTCGTCCTCGGGTGCACCCACTACCCCCTCCTGGCCGGGGCGATCTCCTACACGATGGGGCAGAGCGTCACCCTCGTCTCCTCCGCGGACGAGACGGCCCGGGACGTCTACCGCCGGCTCGCCGTGGGCGAAGCCTTCGCGCCCCCTGGCGGCCGGCCCAGCCGCCGCTTCCTGACCACCGGCGACCCGGCCTCCTTCGGCGAGCTCGCGCGCCGCTTCCTGGGGCCCGAGGTCGGCTCCGTCCACTCAACGCGGGAGATTAGCCGCAGTGACCTGATCTGCAGTGACTCCGGATCGCACCGACAGCCCGGCTCCGTCCCCTCGACGCAGGAGATGAAGCGGTGAGGATAACCATCGTCGGCTGCTCGGGCTCGATGTCCGGACCGGCGTCAGCGGCTTCATGCTACCTCGTCCAGGCGGATTCGACGGACGAAGCCGGCAGGACCCGGACGCACTCCCTCGTGCTCGACCTCGGCCCGGGAGCCATGGGCCGGCTCCTGAACTACCTCGACCCGGCGGACCTGGACGCCATCGCCCTGTCCCACCTGCACGCCGACCACTGCACGGACATCGTCGGAATGCAGGTGTACAGGCGCTGGATCCCCGGCGGCCCCCTCGACCGCATCCCCGTCTACTCGCCCCAGGACGGCCTGGCCCGGACCCGCCAGATAGGGGGCGACCCGCAGGAGGAGACCTACGCGGGCGAGTTCGACTTCCACACGATCGGCCCGGGCGACGTCGTCGAGGTCGGCCCGATGCTCGTCGAGGCCTTCGAAGCCGAGCACACGGTTCCGGCCGTGGGGTTGCGCATCATGGGGCCCTCCGAATCCGATCCGAGGGCCGAAGCCGCCTTCGCCTACACGGGCGACACCGACCTGTGCGACACCGAGGTCGAGATGGCGCGCGGGGTCGACCTCCTCCTGTCCGAGTGTGCCTTCGAAGACGGACGCGACACCGTCCGCGGCGTCCACATGGTCGGCTCGCGGGCCGGGGAGTTGGCGAGCCGCGCGGGCGTCGGGCGGCTGCTCCTGACCCACCTCCAGCCGTGGACGGACCCCGAGACGGTCCGACGCGCCGCCGAAGGCGCCTTCGACGGCCCCGTCCGCTGCGTCAAGCCGGGGGAGGCCTACCGCGTCTAGCGCCCCCGCCTTGGTAGTCTCGTAGCCATGAACACGTGGACTCGCGCCGACGGGCGCGCCGCCGACTCCATGCGGCCCGTATCCATCACCCGCCGGTGGCTCGAGACGGGCGAGGGCAGCGTCCTCGTCGCGTTCGGGCGGACGACCGTCCTGTGCGTCGCCTCCCTGACCGAAGGGGTGCCGCGCTGGCGGCGCGACTCCGGCCTGGGATGGGTGACGGCCGAGTACTCGATGCTCCCACGCGCCACGGGCGAGCGCTCCCAGCGCGAATCGGTCAAAGGCCGGATCGGCGGGCGCACCCACGAGATCTCCCGGCTCATCGGCCGGTCCCTTCGCGCGGTCGTCGACATGAAGGCGCTGGGGGAGAACACGATCCAGCTCGACTGCGACGTCCTCCAGGCCGACGGCGGCACTCGCACGGCCTCGGTCACCGGCGCCTTCGTCGCCCTCGCCGACGCGGTGGACTGGGCGGTCGGAAGGGGGATCGTCGTGCCCGACGCGACCAGGCCGGTGCTCGGCGACACCGTCAGCGCCGTCTCCGTGGGGATCGTCGACGGCACCCCCGTGCTCGATCTTCCCTACGAGGAAGACTCGCGCGCCCAGACCGACATGAACGTCGTCGCCACCGGAAGCGGCGCCTTCATCGAAGTGCAGGGGACCGCCGAGCACGCGCCCTTCAACAGGGGCGAGCTCGGCCAGCTCCTCGACCTGGCCGAGAGCGGGACGGCCAGGCTGTCCGCCCTCCAGCGCGAAGCCCTGCACCGGGGGGATCCGATCGACCCGCGCATCGTCGGCGGCCCGAGCCTGACATGACGGCGACTGCGGCGGAGCCGCCCGCCAGCGGATACGAGGCTGCGCCCGGCCTCGGCGGCGCGGCGGCGAGGGCGTCCAGACCCCGGCCCGACGCAGGCCGGCGGATCGTCCTGGCGACGAGGAACCGGCACAAGGCGGAGGAGCTCAGGGCGATCCTCGCCCCCCTCCTGCCCGGCGTGGCCCCCGGCCGGATCCTCGACGCGGGGGGCTTCGATATCCCCGAGCCCGTGGAGGACGCCGTCACCTTCGCCGGGAACTCCCTCATCAAGGCGCGTCAACTGGCCGAGGCGACCGGGCTCGTCGCGCTCGCGGACGACTCCGGCCTGGCCGTCGACGTCCTGGGCGGCGCCCCCGGCGTCTTCTCGGCGAGGTGGTGCGGCGTGCACGGCCGGGACGGCGACAATCTGGAACTGCTCCTCGCCCAGCTGGCCGACGTGCCCGAACGGCACCGGGGCGCCTCGTTCGTGTGCGCCGCGGCCATGGTGACGCCCGACGGGCGGGAGTACGTCCGCGAGGGCCGCATGCGGGGCAGACTGCTCGCCGAGCCCCGCGGCGCGAACGGCTTCGGCTACGACCCGATCTTCGCGCCCGAGGGCTACGACGTATCCTCGGCCGAGCTGCCGCCCGGCGAGAAGGACGCGATCTCCCACAGAGGCAAGGCTTTCCGGGAGCTGGCCGGCCTCCTCCGCGCCGAGCTGGGGGTCTGAGGCGCCGGGCCCCTCAGATGGCGCCCATGTGCGCCAGGGCTTGTCGCAGCAGCACGGCGTGGGCGGGGATGAGCTCCGCCTGGAGGTCGCGGGTGCGGGCCTCGCCGGGAGTGAACCACGTGAATTCGAGCGAGGCCGAGCCGGGGTTGCAGTCTCCCTGCATCGGGATGGCATAGGCCAGCGAGATCGCGTGCTGCCGTTCGTCGTACCACCCCTCGCCGGGCGTGGGGAAGTACTCTCCGACCGTGAACGGCGCGATCGAAACCGGCAGCTGCGGCAGGGCCACCGGCCCCAGATCCTTCTCGATGTGCCGCAGCAGCGCCTCTCGAACCGACTCGTGGAAGAGGATCCGGCCCGACGGGAAGGCCCTGCTGATCCCCTCGTCGTCGGCGCACAGGAGCATGCCGACGGCTTGGAGCACGCCGTGCTCGTCGACCCGGACGGGGACGATGTCCACGTAGACCATGGGAACCTTGTGCCGGACGTATTCGAGGTCCTCGGGGGACAGCCAGGAGCCTATGGAGTCGGAGTCGATTTCGCTCATGGATTTCAGTGTGCCAGCCGCGCGGCCTCGCATGCCAGGTGCGCTGTGCCACGGAGCCGCGGATTCGCTGCCCTCCCGGCCGCGGAGGGTTCGGCTTTTCACGCCGGGTGAACTTCGGGCGCCCTGCGCGGGGCGGATCCAGCGGGGTGAGGCATTCGACCGCCTCCACGCCGGTGCGGAGGCGGGCCGCCGACCGGCGGTGTCCGGGTCGCCGAGGAGCTCGTGCGGCGCGCCGCCCGACCTTCGCGAGCCGGGGCCGGACCCGACCGACCCCGCCGGTGGGGGTGGAGTCGACGACCGCACGGCCACTGCGAGCCGGGGCCGGACTGGAACCGTTACACTGGAGGGGCCCGGAGACGGGCGCCATGCGCGAGTGGCGAAACTGGTAGACGCGCCAGATTTAGGTTCTGGTGCCTTCGGGCGTGTGGGTTCGAGTCCCATCTTGCGCACCGTGCGATCCCCGCCTTCCTCCGCCGGAGACCGCGGCCGGGGAAAGCGGGAGGCAGGCGAAAGGGATGGCATGCAGGAGATCGAGGCGGCGGACGCCCCACAGTGGAAGCTGTCGCGAGTCAAGGACATCTTGCGCGGCGGCGGCAGGAAGGCGATCGTCGTCGACGACGAGGAGAACATCGTCGACGCGATCGAATACGGCGTGCAGATCGAGGAAATCTACTGTTCGGAGGGCTATTGCCCCGAGATGGAGGCGACCGCGGAGATCCTCCGCCCCTACGAGACGTTCCGCCTCGCGCCCGCGACGCTCGCGCGCCTCTTCAAAGCCGAGAAGAGGTCCCGGATCTTCGCCGTCGCCAAGGCCCCCCGACGCCGCCGGCTCGAAGACCTGCGCGGCGCGGACGGCGACGTCGTCGCGCTCGACGGCGTCCGCCTGCTCGGGAACATCGGCGCGATCGCCCGGACGGCGACGGCGTTCGACGCGGCCGGCCTCGTCCTGCTCGACAGCAACCTGACGTCCGTCTTCGACAGGAGGCTGACGCGGGCCAGCCGGGCCCTGAACTTCGCGCTCCCCATCGTCCTCGCGGACAGGCGGGAGTTCCTCGCCTTCGCCGAGGACGACGCCCGGCCCGTCGTGCTCCTGGACCGGGGAGGGACCGGCACCCTCGAGCGGAGCCTGTCCGCGCCGCACCCCGTCGCCCTGGTGATGGGCAGCGAGCGGACGGGGGCGTCCGAGGAGATCGAAGCCGCCGCCGCGGTCCGGTGCGAGATCCCCATCTCCGGCAGGGTGGAGTCGCTGAACGTGTCCGTCGCCGCGGGGATCGCGCTGTACGCCAGGAGCCGCGCGAGACGCGGGTGACGGCCCGGCGCCGTCCATCCCGGCCGGACTGGGAGCGCCCGGGAGCCCGTCCCCGCCCGGCGGAGGCGCGGCCTGCGATCAGCCCTCGGCCTCGATCGCGGCCCGGATCCGCTCGACCGGCATCGACGCCCCCAGCCATATTTCCTCGGCGACGGCCGCCTGCCACAGGAGCATGCCCAGCCCGCCGATCGGCCGCGCCCCCGACCGGGCGGCCAGTGCGAGGAGCTTCGTCTCGCGCGGATGGTAGACGGTGTCGACGATCGCCTGACCGGGGCGCATCCACTCCGCCTCGACGTTGGAGACGCCCTCCAGCGGGGCCATCCCCGCGCGGGTCGCGTCGACGACGATGTCCGCGGCCTCGACCTCGGCGGCCAGGGCGGCCCGGTCGGCCGCGTCGGCGAACGCCATGTCCGCCCCGGTTCGGTCGGAGACGGCCGCTACCCTCTCGGCCGCCGCCGCGAAGGATGCATCCCTGCGCTTGAACACGGCGATGCGGGCCGCGCCGTCGAGCGCCGCCTGCGTGAAGGCCGCCGAGCCGGCGCCCCCCGCGCCGATGACGACCATGCGCGAGCCCGCGATCTCGAAGCCCTCCTCGGCGATCGAGCGCAGCAGCCCCGCCCCGTCCGTGTTGTGGCCGACGAGCCGGCCTCCGGCGCATTCGACGGTGTTGACCGCGCCCATGAGCTCGGCCGCGGGCGACAGGGCGTCGAGGTGGTTGACGACGGCGGCCTTGCACGGCATAGTCACGTTCAGCCCCGCGTACCCCAGCGCGCGGGCGCCCGCCACCGCCTCGCCGATGCCGTCCGCCTCCACGTCGTGGCACAGGTAGACGTAGTCGAGGCCGAGCTGGGCGAAGGAGGCGTTGTGGATGGCTGGGGACAGGGAGTGCCCGACCGGCGAGCCGAGGAGGGCGAAGACCCCGGTCCTCCCGGACACGGCGTTCGCGGTCATGATCGGCCGCCCCGCCGCGCGCCGCGCTTCCTCCGCCCGCCGCCGGCCTGCGGTCCGCGAGCGTCCCGGTAGAGCCCGTCCACGGTGGAGGCGTACCGTCGCAGGACCTCGTCCCGCTTGACCTTCATGGACGGGGTGAGCAGCCCGTTGTCCTCCGTGAAGTCGCCAGGGACGATCACGAACTTGCGGATCGACTCGGCCCGCGAGACCTGGGCGTTCGTCCGGTCGACGGCCCGCTGAAGAGCCTCGAGGACCCTCGGATGCCCGGCCGCCGAAGCGGCGTCCATGCGCGGCAGGCCGTGGTTGCGCAGCCACCCGGGGAGCATCTCGGCGTCCAAGGTGACGAGGGCCCCCACGAAGGGGCGCCCGTCGCCGACGGCCACCACCTGCGAGACGAGCGGATGGCCTCGCAGTCTGTCCTCCAGCACGGCCGGGGCGACGTTCTTCCCGCCCGCGGTGACGATGAGCTCTTTCTTGCGGCCCGTGATCGTGGCGAACCCGTGCTTGTCGATCGTCCCGATGTCCCCCGAGTGGAACCAGCCGTCGCGGTCCACGGCGTCCGCCGTGGCCTGCGGATCGTTGCGGTACCCCCGGAAGATGTGCGGGCCCTTGAGGAGGACCTCTCCGTCCTTGGCGATCTTCACCGCGCCGGCGGGGATCGGCTGGCCGACCGACCCCATGACGACCCTGCCCGGCCGGTTGGCGGCCGCCGGGCCGGTCGACTCCGTCAGCCCGTAGGCTTCGATCACCGTCAGGCCGATGCCGCGGTAGAAGTGGCCGAGGCGCTTGCTCAGCGGGGCGCCCGCCGATATGGCGAAGCGGCAGTCGGGCCCGAGGGCCTGGGTGAGCCTGTCCCACACGAGGCTGCGGGCGATTTCCCGCTTGAGGCCGAAGACGGGGCCGTGGAAGGACTTGCGCGAGTTGTCGACGGCCACTCGGGCGGCCCATCGGAAGGCCTTCAAGCGCATGCCCCGGGTCTTCGCCTCTGCGGCGTTGTAGACCTTCTCCAGGACCCGGGGGACGCACAGCAGGGCGGTCGGGGAAAAGGCTTGGATGTCGGCCAGGAGGTTGCGCACGTTCGGCACGTGTCCGATCCGCCCCCGCCCGGCGATCGCGTAGACGAAGACGATGCGCGCCATGATGTGGGCCAGGGGCAGGAAGAGGAGGACCCGGGCGTCAGGCGTGTCGATGACCTCGCGCTCGGAGACGAGGATGTTGAGCGCGGAGGCCACGAAGTTTCCGTGGGTCAGCTCCACCCCCTTCGGATTGCCGGTCGTGCCCGAGGTGTAGATGACCGTCACGAGGTCGTCGCTCGTCAGGGCCTCCTTGCGTTCGAGGACCTCGGACTCGGGCACGTCCGCCCCCGCGGCGTAGAGCCTGGTCATGCCGTCGGCGTCGTAGACGACGCTCGCCAGCAGTCCGGGGGTGCGGACGCTCTCGACGAGGCCGGCGTGCGCGGCGGTGTCGGTCAGGACCAGGCGGACCGCGGAATCGGCGAGGATCCAGCGGATCTGTTCGGCGGAGGCACTCTCGTAGATGGGGACGACGACTCCGCCCGCGTACTGCACGGCCATGTCCAGCAGGCTCCACTCGTAGGAGGTCGCGCCGAGGATGGCGACGGTCTGCCCCGGCTGCAGCCCCATCCCGACCAGGCCGCGCGCCGCGCGGATGACGTCCTCCTCGAACTCTCCGGCGCGCACCTCGACCCAGGCCGCGCCCAGCTCCGACCGTCGCTCGACGCACACGTCGTCGGGCGTGCGCGCGGCGCGGCGCGACAGCAGCCACGGGACGGTCATGGTCTTCTCGATGGCGGCTGCGGGTTTGTCGGACCAGGATCCGTCGCGATGCCTCTTCACGTGTCCTCCAGACGTTCTCGGGCGGTGTATGTCAAGGGTAACCCGCGTGGGCGCGGGTGGACGGACGATCGGCTCGGAGCGAAGAGCCTGGTGGGCCGTCGGGCCGGATGCGCCCCCGGGATGACCGGATGCGCCTCCGGGATGAGAGGCCAAGTAGGATGGCATCCATGAAAATCGCACGTCTGGGGCTCGACCGGGGGCCCCGCTACGCGGTCCTCGACGAAGACTCCGACGAGTTCGTCCTCCTGTCGGACGACCCCCTGTTCGGATCCGTCACGCCGACGGGCCAGCGCCTGCCAGCCGACCGGGCCCGCCTCGTCTCCCCGATGATCCCGCGATCCAAGGTCGTCGGCTTCGCCGGAACCTACGACGAGGAGCCCTGCGCCACCCCGGCCGGCCTGACCGTCTTCCTCAAGCCGAACACGGCCGTCGTCGGCCCGGGCGACCCCATCGTCCCGCCGGCCTTCGCCGACCGCCTCTCCCACGGGGCCGAGCTGGCCGTCGTCATCGGGAGGGTGGCCAAGGACTGCCCCGTCGAGAGGGCCGGCGAGGCGATCTTCGGCTACACCGTCGCCAACGACGTGACGGCGCAGACCCGGGACGTCGCCTGCGCCAAGGGCTTCGACACGGCCTGCCCCCTCGGCCCGGTCATCGACACCGACGCGGACCCCGGCGACCTCGCGCTCACCTCGCGGGTCGACGGCCGGGAGCGCCTCTCCGGGAGCACCGGCCAGCTCGCCTTCTCCGTCCCCGAGCTCGTCTCCTACGCCTCCTCGATCTTCACCCTGCTGCCGGGGGACGTCATCCTCACCGGGTCGCCGCACGGCCGGGGAGACGTCGAGCCGGGCCAGACGGTCGAGGTCGAGTGCGAGGGCATCGGGGTCCTCCGCAACCCCGTGGCACGGCGATAGGAGAGACCATGGCGCACGACACCGTCCCGGCGGGGGCGCCGGCCGAACCGTACGTGGGTTCGGAGACCGGGCCGCTCAGGCAGGTCATCCTCCACCGCCCGGGGCGCGAGATCCACAGGCTCACCCCCTCCAACATGGACGACATGCTCTTCGACGACGTCCTGTGGCTGGAGAAGTCCCAGGAGGAGCACGACTGCTTCGCCGAGCTCCTGCGCTCGCGCGGAACCGAGGTCCTCTACCTGACCGACCTGCTGGCCGAGACCCTCGCCGACCCCCGCGCACGCCGGCACCTGATCGGCTACGCGGTCACCGAGGAGAACTGCGGGATCGCACTGGCCGGGGCCGTCCGGGAGTACGCCGAGGCGCTCTCGCCCGCCGAGCTCGCCGACCTGCTCATCGTCGGGCTGACCAAGCGCGAACTGCTCGACGCCGTCCCCGCCCCCGGCTCGGTCACCCTGGCGAGCATCGACGAGGACGACTTCCTCCTGCCGCCCCTGCCCAACCACCTGTTCACGCGCGACACCTCCTGCTGGATCTACGGAGGGGCCTCCGTCAACGCGATGCGCAAACCCGCACGGCGCTGCGAGGCGATCAACAACGAGACGGTCTACTCCTTCCACCCGCGCTTCTCGGGCTCCCGGCTGTGGAGCGACGGCATCGCCGCGGGCTCGGCCACCATCGAGGGCGGCGACGTCCTCGTCCTGGGCAACCGCTCGATCCTCGTCGGCCTGAGCGAGAGGACGAGCCCGCAGGGGATCGAACGCTTGGCCTCCCGGCTGTTCGCGGAAGGCGAGGTGGACTGCGTCGTCGCGCTCAGCCTGCCCAAGACCCGGGCGCAGATGCACCTGGACACCGTCATGACGATGGCGGACGAGGGCACCTTCCTCAAATACGGCGGGCTGGGGATGCTGCCGTCGCTGACGATCCGACCGGGGGACGGACCCGACGAGTTCGACGTGACGGCCAACCCGCCGGACGGGATGCACGACGCGATCGCCCAGGTCCTCGGCCTGGACTCGCTGCGCATCCTCACGCCCTCTCAGGACGTGCCGGCCGCCGACCGCGAACAGTGGAACGACGGGTCCAACGTGCTGGCGGTGGCGCCGGGGGTCGTCGTGGCCTACGAGCGCAACGTGACCACCAACGACTACCTGGAGGCCAACGGCGTCGAGGTGCTGACCATCCCCGGAAGCGAGCTGGGGCGGGGCCGCGGCGGGCCGCGGTGCATGAGCTGCCCGACGAGACGCGATCCCCTGTAGGCCCGCCTCAGTCGGCTTCCTGCGCTCCGCGGACGCGGTGGGCGGGTGGGCGCGCGCCCACCCGCCCACCGATCGTCGGCCGGTCAGTCGTTGCGGCGGCGCTGGGACGCCAGCACGTGGGATTCGAGGGGCTCGCAGGCCAGGAGGGCCAGGAGCGAGAGCACGATTCCGGCGGTGAGCGCGAAGGCCAGTCGCCTCAGCCCCGCGTCGCTGACGTCGTCCGCGGCCATCAGGAGGGCCAGTCTCCGCCCGAGGAACGCGAAGCTGACCGTCGTCAGCAGGAGCGGTCCGATGATCTGATAGACCCTCGTGAGCCCGAAGACCCTGCGGGGGAAGCCGACCTGGGTGAGGGCCTGGGTCTGCCGCGCCCGGTCGAAGACGCCCGACGCCTGGTTCATGAGGGTCGACAGGGCCGCCACGGCGAATCCGAATCCGATCGTGATGAAGGTGCCGGTGCTCACGTCCTGGCCGAAGACCTTCTGAATGTCGGCGCGCGGGCCGTCGGCGTTGACCTCCGGGATCGAGGCGACGTAGCCCGCGATGAGGCACAGCAGCGCCAGGGCGCTGACTTGCCTCCACGCGGCCTTCGGGTTGTCGATGATGCGCCGGGCGGCCAGCAGGCGGGGCACGGAACGGGTCCGTGTGAGCAAGCGGGCCAGATTCTGGAGGACCCACGGCGCCATGAGCGAGATTCCGCCGATGACGGCTCCAAGGAACAGGGCCATGCTCAGGTAGGTGTTCGCGTCTGTGGTGGAGGGATTCGTGGTCGACCACGCCCAGAAGGCCGCGATGGCCGCGATGAAGGCGATCGGGCGCCAGTACTTGAGCGCGGGGCTGGTCTCGTGGCGCGTCACGCCGAGCGGGGAGATGCGGACCCGCTGGAGGCCGGCCGTCGTCGCGATCACCGTTATGAGGAGCAGCGCGGCCAAGACCAGGAACAGCAGGTAGGCCGGGAGGACCATCTGGGAGGGGGCGATGGGGGTCTTGAGGAACTCGACGCCCCTCCAGGCGGGCAGCGTGGCGAAGTACAGCGCCACGCCGGCACCCGTGCCGATGATCCACTGGACGAGGGTCTCGACGATCGTCATGGCCACGGTCTGGCCGGATGTGACGCCGACCAGTCTGAGCGAGGCCAGGCGGCGCGCCCGGGCTTGGGCTCCCAGGCGCGTGGCCGAGGTGCCGAGGGAGAAGATGGGGATGACGAGCAGCGCCGCCGCGAAGATCCCGAGCGACAGGTACAGGTCCAGGTAGGACCTCTCGCCGTGCGCGGTCGCCAGCATGCTCGCCGTGGGGTGCAGGCTCCATCCGCGGAACATCCAGATCCCGCCGGCGACCGTGAGGGCCATGAGGGCGGAGATGGCGAAGGAGACGACGGCCAGGACGTCGAGCCAGGCGTCCCCCTTGCGGGATTTCAGCCGGGCGGCCGTCAGCGCGGGGGCCAGTTTGAGGGCGGGGTTCATCGCGCGCCTCCCGTCTTGCTGTCGGCGTGGATCCGGCCGTCGCGGATCTCGACGAGGCGCTCGCACCAGGCGGCGACCTGGGGGTCGTGGGTGACCACGACGAGGGTCGCTCCGCTCATCCGGCAGGTAGTCGTCAGCAGCTGCATGACCTCGTGGCCCGTCGCCTGGTCGAGGGCGCCGGTCGGCTCGTCGGCGAAGACGACCGCGGGGGAGGCGGCCAGGGCCCGGGCGATGGCCACGCGCTGGGCCTGGCCGCCGGACATCTCGCCGGGACGGCGGTTCGCCTCGTCCTCCAGCCCCAGGCGCCTGAGCCAGTCGTCGGCCGCGGAGATGGCGGTGCGCCGGGACGCGTCGCTCAGCATGAGCGGGAGCGCGACGTTCTCGTTCGCGGGGAGCTCGGGGACGAGCTGTCCGTCCTGGAAGACGAACCCGAAGTGCTTCAAGCGCAGCCGCGACCGGCTCTTGTCCGGCAGCCCGGACACGTTCTTGCCGCCGAGGCAGATCTCTCCCGAGGTCGGCGTGAGGATGCCCGACAGGCAGTGCAGCAGCGTGGACTTCCCGGACCCGGAGGGCCCCATGATGGCCAGCGCCTGGCCCGAGGGGATGTCGATGTCCACGCCCGCCAGGGCGTGCACGTTGCCGAAGTTCTTGACGAGGGCCCTACCGGTGAGGGCGCGGTTATCTGTGCTCATGCCTCCATTCCACCGTCATCGCGCCGGCCCCGCCATGGCGCTGGCTATCGAAGCGCGGTAGAGCCAGGTCTACCCTTCGACGGGAGGCGGGTGCAGGAGGCGGATGCTGGGAACGGCGGGGCGGCGCCTAATATGGAGGGGTGAACCCCCACTCCCTGGGCGCTCGCGACCTGAGCGAGGCCGAACGCGCCGTCCTGCGGCGGATGAGGCGCGCGAACCTCGTGGCGGGGCTGGGGATCGGATGCTTCGCGGCCGTGAGCCCGTTCGCCCTCTACGCCGCGCTGGGGCTCCTGGAAGGGGCCCTGCCGGTGGACGCCTACGCGGCCGTCGCGATCGGCGTCATCGCGGTGGCCGCGGGGCTGGGCTGCCTCCTCCTGCGGCGGGCCCGGCGGATGGTCCGCTCCGCACTGCTTCGCGGATACGGGGATCTGGCGAGCATGACCCCGGAGGAGGTCGCCGAGCTCACGGAGTCCCGCCGCGAGATCGTCGCCGCCTTCGAGATCGAGCGCCGCCGCATCGAACGCGACCTGCACGACGGCGCCCAGCAATTCCTCGTCACCGCCTCCATGGACGTGGGGGAGGCGAGCCTGCTGCTGGACTCGGCGACGGTCGGCGACCGCGTCGTGCCCGAGCGGATGGCGCAGGTGCGCCGCCTCCTCGACAAAGCCCAGGACGACTCGGAGGCCGCCCTGCGCTCCCTGCGCTCGACCGTGGCGGGCATCCACCCCAAGATCCTCTCGGACCTCGGATTGGAGGCGGCCGTGCAGAGCCTGTGCTCCTCGAGCAGCCTCGACGTCGTGCTGCGCGTCCCGCATCCGCTGCCGGCCATGCCCGAGGGCGTCGTCGCCGCGGGGTACTTCCTCGTCTGCGAATCCCTGACGAACGCGGCCAAATACGCTCCGGGCGTCCGCGTCACCGTCCTTCTGGCCGCCGACGAGTCCCTCCACGTCTCCGTCAGCGACGAGGGCCCGGGCGGAGCCGTCATCCGTCCCGACGGCGGACTGTCGGGGATGCGCGAACGGCTGGCGGCCTTCGGCGGGACGATGGGGCTCGTCAGCCCCGCGGGCGGGCCGACGGTCGTCTCGGCCCGCATTCCGCTCCTGCTGCTGCGGGGCGAATTCGGAGTCGTCCCGCCCGCTGGGCATCCCGCCGGCCCGCCGGGTGCGGCCGGGGGAGAACGCCTGGCCGGCTCCCAGCCGGCCGATGCCGCATACGAACGCGAGGAGAGGGAATGAAACTGATCGTCGCCGACGATTCCGCGCTGTTCCGGGAGGGGATGGTCGGCCTTCTCGAACGCCAGGGCCACGAGGTCCTCGCCCAGGCCGCCACGGCCCCGGAGCTTCTGGCCGCGGCCGCCCGGCACGCCGCCGACGTGCTCGTCACGGACGTGCGCATGCCCCCGGGCATGGCCGACGACGGTCTGCGCGCCGCCGTCGAGCTGCGCGAGGTCCAGCCGGCGACGGGGATCATGGTCCTGTCCCAGTACGTCGCCCCGGCCTACGCGACCAGGCTCTTCGAACCCGCGGCCCCGGCGGAGGGCGTCGGCGGACTCGGCTACCTCCTGAAGGACCGGGTGGCGCGCGTCGCCGATTTCATCCGGTCCCTCCAGGTCGTGGCGGCCGGGGGTGTGGTCGTCGACCCCGAGGTCGCCGCGTCGCTCGTGCGCGGGGGCCCCTCCCGGTTCGCGGACCTGACCGCCCGCGAGGTCGAGGTGCTCGAGCTCATGGCGCAGGGCCTGTCGAACCAGCAGATCTGCCGCAAGCTCTTCCTGTCTTCGGCGGCCGTCTCCAAGCACGTGGCCAACGTGTTCTCCAAGCTCGGAATGGCCCCGGGGGAGGAGAATCGGCGCGTGCGGGCCGTCCTCGCCTACCTGACGGAGACCTCCCTGCGGTGAGGCGGCATCGCGAGCCGTTGCCGGTTCGCGATGAATCCCCGGCGGCGCTCGGATCCCGCCTCAGCGGGCCTCTGTGAACTCGACGTGCCTGCGGACGACGGGATCGAACTTGCGCAGCGACATCCGCTCGGGATCGTTGCGCCGGTTCTTGCGCGTGACATAGGTGTAACCCGTCCCCGCCGTCGAGACGAGCCTGACGATCGGGCGCGCGTCCTTGCCCTTGGCCATTCAGATCCTCTCTCCGCGGGCGAGCATGTCGGCCACCACGGCGTCGATGCCCCGCTTGTCGATGGTCTTCATCCCCTTGGCGGACACGGTCAGCCTCACCTTTCGCCCGAGCGAGGGGACCCAGTACGCCTTCCTCTGCACGTTGGGATCCCAGCGGCGGCTCGTCCGCTTGTGCGAGTGCGAGACCGCCTTGCCGAATCGCGGTTCGCGGCCGGTGACCTGGCAGCGGCGCGACATCAGCCCTGCCGCCCTTTCATCCGGGGATTGGCCTTGTTGACGACGTAGAGGCGTCCCCGGCGCCTGACGACCTGGGCGCCGGGCTGATTCTTCAGGCTTTTGAGCGAGGCTCTGACTTTCATGAGGGCATTCTAACGAGAATGAGAATTATTCTCAAATAGATGGGCTAGCGTCCCGTCTCCGCACTCGCGCGCCTCGCGGCTATCCCGCGAGGACGTCGCGGCGCCGATAGGCCAGGAAGGCGGCGACGGCCGAACCCGCCACGCCGAATGCGAGCAGGCCCACGGCCTGGGGGACGTGCTCGACGTGTCCGGGGGAGAAGGACCACCCCAGGAGCGTCGAGTCGAGCATCCACTTCGGCAGGTTGAGGATCCCGCCGAACCACGACAGGGCGAACGACCACCCGACCGCCGCCCACGCAGCGGCGGTCAGCCTCCGGGAGGCCGCATAGAGCAAGCTGCCGAAGCCGATGGCGAAGACGGCCGCGGGCCACTGGGTGACGGTTCGCCAGGCGGCCTCGCGCCCGGACGTCCAGTCGAGGGAGGCTCCGACCGTGACCGCGAGGGCCGCCGCGCCCGCGGCCGACAGGATCGCCGACTCGACCGCCGCGGCCGCCGCCTGGCCCGCCAGGACGTTGCGGCGG
>NZ_KE951450.1:18000-84271 GCF_000466165.1 Actinobaculum sp. oral taxon 183 str. F0552 | reverse complement strand
GGGACGCGCCGCTGGCCAGTTCGACGTCGAGGATCCCCCGCTTCTCGGTCTCCGCCAGGGAGGCCATCGCGGAGACCGCCTCGCACATGACCAGAATGCCGACGATGATCGAGAAGATGGAGACGATCTTCTCGGTCACGTCGCCTCCGGCGCCCATCTTCCCGACGAGGTCGCTGTAATTCGAGTTCTTCTTCGTCAAGGTGACGAAGGATCCCGCCATCGATCCGACGAGCGCCGCCATGGCGACGACGCCGGCGAACCATCCGGTGAGCCTGCGCCGCCCCAGCCGCAGGGACAGGGAGAAGACGCTCTTCGCCCGCAGGCGGGCCTTCGAGCGCCTCGCCGAGCGCAGGTAGGCTCCGTGCAGCTCCCGGCCGGCGTACAGGCGCCAGGCCAGAGCGGAGAAGGCTCCGACGATCGCGGCCATGGGGATCGCGAGCACCAGTCGGTCGTCGGTGAAGGGGTGGAGCGGCTCCTTCCAGCCCAGGGGCGTGAGCCACTGGAGCCACCGCTGCTCACTGGATTCGGCCGCCATCTTCACGGCGAAGGCGAGGAAGAGGACGAGCAGGGAGAGCCGGCGCGCCCCCACGGCGTCGTCGGCGAGCTGGGAGGCCACGAGCGCGACCGCCGAGAACGCGCAGCCGACTAAGAAGATCGCGACCCCCAGGCACACGGATCCCGTCACGGAGACCTCCGAGAACAGCGGCGCCTGCACCGCGAGGACGAAGCCGCACCCCGCGCCCGCGACGGCCGAGAAGGCCGTCCCCATCGCCGCCTGGACCGCGAACACGGTCGCCCGGCTCACCCCGGTGCCCTCGACGAGCTCGCGAAGGCCGTCGTCCTCGCCGCGGCGCCCGGCCGTCGTCACGATGAGCAGGGCCGCGACGGCCGTGAGGACCATGATGATCATCCCGGACTCCCACTGGATCGCTTGGCCGATGGTCCCCGGCTGGGGGATCGTGCCGAACAGCAGCCGGGTCGCGCCGTTGGAGTTCATCATCTCGATGACGGACCGGCGAAACTCCATGCTCCCCAGGTTCTTCCGGTAGGCGTTCGGCAGGAGCGCCAGGATGAGGTAGAAGGAGCCCGCCCAGGCCGCGAACGCGAACCGCTGGCGGCGCAGAGCGACCCGGAAGAGAGTCGTGAAATCCCGTGCGTTCATCGGACCGTCCCTTCGTAGTGGCGCAGGAAGAGGTCCTCCAGGCTCGCCGCCGTGCACGTGATGTCCGCCAGCCCCGCTGAGACGGCCGCGCCCAGTACGTCGGGCACGCGAGAGGCCCCGGCCTCCACGAGGACGTCCCCCTCGTCCCTCGATGCGTCGATCCCCGCCGCCTCCAGGCTCTCGACGAGGGCGCGCAGCCGATCCTCCTCGCCCCGCACGCGTATCTCGCGCGCGCCCAGATGCCTGAGCCGCTCCAGGCTGCCGGTCTCGACCGCCGCGCCGTCCTTGATGATCGTCACGTGCGAGCACAGTTCCTGCACCTCGCCCAGGATGTGGCTCGACAGAAGCACGGTCCGGCCCGCCCGGCTCGCCTGCGCCACGCATTCGCCGAAGATCCGCTCCATGAGGGGGTCGAGCCCGCTCGTCGGCTCGTCGAGCACGAGCAGGTCCACCGGCGCGGAGAGGGCGGCGACCAGCATGACCTTCTGCCGGTTGCCCTTGGAGTACGTGCGGATGGGCTTCGACGGGTCGAGGCGGAAGCGCTCGATAAGCTCGCGCTCGCGGGCCTCGTCTCGGCTCCCGCGCAGAGCGGCCAGTGCGTCGAGGGCCTGTTGGCCGGTCAGGTTGGGCCACAGGGCGACCTCGCCGGGAACGTAGGCCACGCGCCGGTTGATGTCGCGCGCCGAGGCGGACGGGTTCATGCCCAGCACCCTGACCGTGCCCGCGTCGGGGTGGTAGAGGCCCAGAAGGCATCTGATCGTCGTCGACTTGCCCGACCCGTTGGGGCCGAGGAATCCGTGGACGGTTCCCTCCTCCACAGCGAGGTCGAGCGAGTCGAGCGCACGCAGGGATCCGAAGGTCTTGACGAGGCCTTCGACGGCAATGGTCTCGGTCACTGGGGTGTCCTTTCCTTTGACTCTTCTAACTCTCAGTCGGTTCCGGCCCGGTCGACGGCCCGTGTGGGAGCGGTTCCGGTTCGGTCCGGCTCGGCGCCGCCGAGCTCGTTCGGGCTCGGTATCGCGAGCTTCCTCAGGCACAGTTCGATGAAGGCCTGCTGCCTGTCGTCGGGGTAGGCGACTCTCAAGGCGGTCAGGAGGCGCTCCAGCCCGGGCCCGTCGTTGGACGACGCGAAGGCTTCGGCGAATCCCTGGCCGGCGATCCGCTCGGCGAGCTCGGTGTAGATGTCCAGGAAGCGGTCGGCGAGTCTGGCGAGGTCGTCGCAGTCGGCGGCGCGGCGAGCCCGGGCGAACAGCTCGATGGCCTCGGCCGTCTTGGCGACGTCGGCTTCCTCGACGTGGACGCCGACCAGATCCGGCAGCTTGTACGAGGTCCCGCCCAGCGCGGCGAGGACCCGGTCGCGATCGAGGATCTCGATCTGCTCCGGGTCGGTCAGGCGCTCCCGGACCCTGGCGTAGAACTGGTCGAGGGATGCCGGGACGGGGGAGAGCTTCGCCCCGGAGCCGGCGAGCTCCCTCAATCCGGCGATCCGTTCGCGCTGGGCCTTCAGGGAGCGGATCTCCTCGTCGATCCGGGCGAGGGCCGAATCCAGGTCGCCCCGCGCATCCGCCTCCGGCGAGCTGTCGAGGATCTGGCCGACGGCCTTCAGGCTCATCCCCGACTGCGCCAGCCATCGGATGTGCACGAGACGGGCGAGGTGGTCGAAGCCGTAGTCCCGGGGCCGCCCTTCGGGAATGGGGAGCAGGCCGATACAGTGGTACCAGCGCACCGTCCGCACCGTCGTGCCCGCCAGATAGGCGATCTCGGAGACCTTCACGCCCCCCATCACAGCATGTGACGTCACGTCACGCGCAAGGGGTTCCGTATTTCCTCACCCCCGCGAGCGCGCGCTCCATCCGGTTCAGGGCCTCGGTGAGGATGGCCGTGGATGTCGCGAAGATCATGCGGCAGGACGATTCGAAGCCGCGCCCGCAGCTGCGGCCCTCCGTGAGGGTTACGCCTGCGCGCCGCGCGAAGAACTGCGCCGGGGTGAGGTCGCCGAACGCCCCGCGTTCGGCCAGCTGCGCGAAGTCGAGGAAGGCGATGTACGTGCCTTCGACGCGCCCCATGCGCACCCCGTCCCACGCGGCGACGCGCGCCTCCAGGAGATCGCGGTTGCCCGACAGGTAGCCGCGCAGCTGGCGGTTCCATTCGCCCGCCTCCTCGTAGCACACCGCCGCCGCCTGCACGCCGAGGGTCGAGGCGACTCCGCTCACCGCGTGCGCGTGCGGCGCGAAGGCGGCCGCGTCCCCCTCGTCGGCGAAGACGATCTGGGCGCATTTCAAGCCGGGGATGTTCCAGCCCTTCGACGCCGCCACCGCCGTGACGGTGTGCCGGGAGGCGACGTCCAGGGCGCCGTAGACGGCGGCTTCGGCGCCGTCGAGCAGGAGGGGCAGGTGGACGCAGTCCTCGAAGACGCGTCCGCCGGCGGCGTCCACGATGCGGGCCAGCCGTTCGAGTTCGCCGCGCGTCAGGCAGCGCCCCGCGGGGTTCCAGGGATTGCACAGGACGAGCAGCTCGGCGCCGCGCGCGAAGGCCGCCTCGATTCCCTCGTAGTCGAGGCGCCACAGGCCGTCCTCGCCCAGGGCGGACGGTACTTCGATGACGTCGCGATCGTGCTCGTGCGGGAGGGTGAGGAACGGCATGTAGGCCGGGGTGGGCACGATGACGGGCGAGCCGGCCGACGTGAACCTGTCGATCGAGATTCGCAGTCCCGTCAGGACGTCGGGCGAGAGGAAGGTCCGCTCGGGGGAGATCTCCCAGCCGAAGTCGCGGGCCCAGGCGATGGTCGCCCCGACGGTCCGTTTCCGCCATTCGTCGGAGACGTACCCGAAGTCTCCCCGGTCCGCGCATCCGACGATGAAGTCCCGCACCTCGGGGGCGATGCCCAGGTCCATCTCGGCGAGCCACATTCCGATGGCTTCGGGATAGTCCGAGGAGTTCGGGAAGGCGGACCACTTCACGGTGCCTGAGCGGGCCATGGCGTCCAGGTCGACGGAGTCGAAGTCGAATTGCCGCATGGCGGAAATCATACGCGTTCACGCCGCGGGCAGGCGCTCTCTGCGGCTGGTCGTCGCGCCTCGGCGACTGGCGCTCCCTCCGTCCTCTCAGGCTGCCGACCCGGCCGGACCGACACGGCCTCGCGATCCGGCGCGAAGGCTTCCGGGCGGCGCCGATACGACATACCGCCGCATACGGCCGGCGGTCTCGCCTCCGCGGACGCCGCCATCGCCGGCGGTCGCGCCGGACGGCGCCCGGCGTTGCACGGCTTCGCGAAGCCTCGGCAGGCTCGCGGGCGTTACCCTTGTTACATCATGGCTATCACAAATGCTGCGGGCGCCGACGTCCGCGTTCGATTCTGCCCTTCGCCGACCGGCGCCCCCCACGTGGGAATGGTGCGCACGTGCCTGTTCAACTACGCCTATGCGCGCCACGTGGGCGGCACGTTCGTCTTCCGCATCGAGGACACCGACGCCGCCCGGGACTCCGAGGAGTCCTTCGGCGCGATCGTCGACTCGCTGACGTGGATGGGACTCGACTGGGACGAGGGCGTCGGCGTCGGCGGACCCCACGGGCCCTACCGCCAATCCGAGCGCGGAGAGATCTACCGCGACGTCGCCGCGAAGCTCCTGGCCGCCGCCTACGCCTACGAGTCCTTCTCCACGCCGCAGGAGGTCGAAGCGCGCCACCGAGCCGCCGGGCGCGACCCGAAGCTCGGCTACGACGGCTTCGACCGCGACCTGACGGAGGAGCAGAAGGCGGCCTACAGGGCGGAGGGCCGAAAGCCGGTCATTCGCATGCGCATGCCCGACGCCGACGTCTCCTTCACTGACCTCGTGCGCGGAGAGATCACGTTCAAGGCAGGATCGGTTCCCGACTACGTCATCGTCCGCGCCAACGGCGACCCCCTCTACACGCTGACGAATCCGGTCGACGACGCCATGATGGAGATCACCGACGTGCTGCGCGGAGAGGACCTCCTTTCCTCCACGCCGCGCCAGATCGTGCTCTATCGCGCGCTCGAGGAGCTCGGAATCGCGAAGTTCACTCCGCGGTTCGGCCACCTGCCCTACGTCATGGGGGAGGGGAACAAGAAGCTCTCCAAGCGCGACCCGCAATCCAACCTCCTGCTTCACCGCGAGCGCGGCGTCATCCCCGAGGGGCTGCTCAACTATCTCGCCCTGCTGGGGTGGGCGATCAGCCCGGACAGCGACGTGTTCACGAAGGAGGAGATGGTCGCCGCCTTCCAGATCGAGGCCGTCAACCCCAACCCCGCCAGGTTCGACGAGAAGAAGTGCACGGCCATCAACGCCGAACACATTCGCCGGCTCGACGTCGCCGATTACGCCTCGCGCCTGGTTCCCTTCCTTGCGCGCGAGGGGATCGTGGGCTCCGACGGGTACGAGGGGTTGACCGAGGCCGAACGCAGGATCCTCGACGCCGCCGCGCCTCTGGCGCAGACCCGCATGCAGCTTCTTGGCGAGGCGCCGGACCTGCTGCGCTTCCTCTTCGTCGGCGCCGAGGGCGTCGTATACAACGAGAAGGCCGTGGCCAAGCTCAAGGATTCGGCTCCCGCTGCCCTCGCCGGCGCTGCCGAGGCGATCGAAGGGCTCGAGGGGGGCGACGCCGCGGCGATCAAGGCCGCGCTCGACGAGCGGCTCGTCACCGAGATGGCGATGAAACCCCGCCTGGCCTACGCTCCGCTCTTCGTCGCCATGACGGGCACGAACGTCTCGATTCCCGTCGTCGACTCCATGGCGATCCTCGGAAAGGACGAGACGCTCGCCCGCATCCGGCGCCTGCTGGGCAGGTTCGCGGCCTGACAGGCCCCGCCTGCCGCCGCCTCGGCTCCCGAGCGCCGCCGGTCCGAGTGCACACCCGCCGCTCGGACGCGCGGATCCGCGCCGACGCAGGCGCGAACCGAGGGCGCGATCCCCGCGGGGATCGCAGTCCGGCTCTCCGGGTGAGAACTCTTCTCGATTTTCGAGCGGTCGAAAGCTACAATGGTCTGCGCACCATTGAGTTAGGGGCGGCTTCCCTTATTACGCCTGGGGTGGTTGGCCGCACCTGACGCTCGACCCGGCGGCATTCGCCGCCGCAATCGAAGGAGATTGTCATCATGTCGCTCATGCGTCGTTTCACGGCGGTGTTCGCCGCGCTGACACTGTGCGCGGGCGTGACCGCGTGCAGCACGTCAGGCTCCGACTCCGGATCGGGCTCCGGCTCGGGATCCTCGCTTCCGGGCAAGGGTCTCAAAGTATTCGCCACCACCGGATACCTCGCGGACGCCGCCAAGCAGATCGCGCCCGGAGCCAAGATCACCACCATGGTCAAGCCGGGAGGCGATCCGCACACCTACCAGCCGACGACCCAGGACATCGAGGCCATGCAGGGCGCCGATCTCGTGCTGTGGAACGGCCTGCACCTGGAGGCGCTCATGACGGACAAACTCAAGGCCCAGGGCAAGAGGGGCCTGGAGGTGGGGGCCGGCGTGCCGAAGGACAAGCTGCTCGACTGGCCCGAGAAGGACGACAAGGGCAACAAGCTCTACGACCCCCACATCTGGAACTCCCCCGAGATATGGCAGAACGTCGTCACCCAGATCGGCGACAGGTTCGCCGAGCTCGACTCTTCCCACGCCCAGGCCTACAAGAAGAACGCCAAGGAGTTCAACGGGAAGATCGCCGACATCGACGCCAAGGCGAAGAAGCGCTTCGAGAGCATCCCGCAGGCCAACCGCGTCCTGGTCACCGGCCACGACGCCTTCAACTACCTGGGCAAGCGCTATGGGCTGAAGGTCCACGCGACGGACTTCGTCAGCTCGGAGGCCGAACTCTCCGCCAGCGAGCTCCAGGAGCTCGTCAACACCATCGTCTCGGCGAAAGTCCCGGCGATATTCGTCGACAATCTGAAGAACCCCCAGGCCGTCAAGTCCCTCAGGGAAGCGGTCAAAGCCAAGGGCTGGGACGTGAGGATCTCCGACAAGGAGCTCTACGCGGACTCCCTGGGGGAGAAGGCTCCGGTGGACACCTACCTCGGCGTCTTCCAGAACAACGTCGACGCCATCACGACGGAGCTCGGCGCGAAGTGACCGACGACGACTGCGCCGTCCGGATCGACGGCCTATCCGTGGCCTACCGCGACGTCCCCGTCCTGCGGAACGTGACCCTGAGCGTGCCCGCGGGGGCCGCCATGGGCGTCGTCGGCCCGAACGGCGCGGGCAAGACCACCCTGCTCAAGGCCGCCCTGGACCTCATCCCGCGGCTGACCGGAGAGGTCCGCTACTTCGGCGAGCGCCTCGGCTCGGTCAGGAACAGGGTCGGGTACATGCCGCAGAGCGTCTCGGTGGACTGGGACTTCCCGGCCACGGTCGCCGACGTCGTCCTCATGGGGACCTACGGGACCCTGAAGTGGGGGCGGCGGCCGAGCCGGGAGTCCAAGCGGGCCGCGGCCGGAGCGCTCGAACGGGTCGGCATGGACGGCTTTGAGCGGCGGCAGATCGGCGAGCTTTCCGGAGGCCAGCGCCAGCGCGTGTTCCTGGCCAGGGTGCTCGCCCAGGACCCCGACCTGTTCCTCATGGACGAGCCCTTCGCGGGGATCGACGTCGCCTCCCAACGTCGGATCATGGGCGTCCTCGACGGCCTGCGGGAGCAGGGCCGCACGGTCATGCTCGTCCACCACGACCTGTCCACCCTCACCCGCATATGCGACCGGGTGGCCCTGGTGAACGTCGAACTCGTCGCAGCCGGGCCGATCGACCGGACCCTCGTTCCCGAGAATCTGCGCGCCGCCTACGGCGGTTCGTCGATGGACTGGGCGGGCGCGGACGGAGGGCGGGAATGATCCTCGACCTCCTGACGGAGACCGTCTACCAGCGGGTGATCGCCGGGACGCTGGTCATCGGATGCACGTGCGGCGTCCTGGGCACTTTCACCTATCTGCGCCGCCAGAGCCTGATCGCCGACGTCATCGGGCATTCCTCGATGCTCGGCGTGACGCTCGCATTCCTCGTGAGCGTCACGCTGCTGGGGATCGACGGGCGCACGATCCTCGTCATCGTCCTCGTGAGCGCGATCGTGGGGGTCCTGTCCGCCCTGCTCACCTCGCGCATCGCCGACACCAGCCGCGTGGGCCCGGATGCGGCCATGGCCGTCGTCCTGGCCGTCACCTTCGGCGGCGGGATGGCTCTGCTCGCCGAGATCAACTCCCGGTCCTTCCCCTCCTCCCGCGCGGGATTGAAGGACTACCTGTTCGGCAACGCCTCGACGGTCACGTGGTCCGACATCCGGGTCTCCGCCGCCTTCGCGGGCGCGGCGCTCGCCGCCCTCCTGCTGCTGTGGCGCGACGTCCAGCTCTTCGTCTTCGACCCCGACGCCGCACGCGTCCTCGGGCGCCCCATCGGACTGGTCGAAGTGACCGTGACGGCGGCCACCGTCGTCGCCGTGGTCATCGGGTTGAAGTCCGTGGGCCTCGTGCTGGTCATCGCATACGTGGTCTTCCCCGCCGTCGCCGCCCGGCAGTGGACGAATTCCCTGGGGGCGATGACCCTGCTGGCCGGCGCCTTCGGGATGGCCGCCTCGGTCGTCGGCGCACTCGTCTCGGTCGGCGCGGGCAGGGTCCCCTCCGGTCCGGTCACCGTGCTCGTGCTCACCGCCAATGCGGCCGTGGCCCTCGTCGCCTCCCCGAAGAGATCCCTGCTCGTGCGGGCCCTCCGCAGGCGCAGCGCCCGGCGCGCGCTGCTGCGCGAGCTCGCCGGAGAGGGCGGCGCCCCGGAGCCTGCGAGCACGCCGCCCGCTCGCCCGGACCCGGCCGAGCGCGAGGAGGCGCTCGGATGACGCTGACCCCCTACGCCGCCGGAGTGCTGGCCCTCATCGCCGTCACGGCCGTGGCGTGCGCCCTGCCCGGAGCCTTCCTCGTGACCTCCCGCCAGTCGATGCTGGTCGACGCCATGGGGCACGCCGCCTTCCCGGGCGTCGTGCTGGCCGCCATCGTCTGGCCGATCGGCTCGCCGCTGCTCGTCCTGGGGGCGGCCGCGCTCGCGCTGGTCGTCGTCGCCTCGGCGGAGGGCCTCTCGCGCACCGGCCTGGTCGCCGGAGACGCTGCCCAGGGCCTGGTCTTCCCGGGCCTCTTCTCCGTCGGCGTCATCCTCCTGTCCACGCGTTTCTCGCACCTGCACCTACAGGAAGAGGCCGTCCTGGTGGGCGACCCCAACGTCGTGGCCGTCGACCGCCTCATCATCGCCGGCAGGGACTTCGGGCCGGTCTACTGCTACGCCATGGGGGCGGTGCTCCTGTTGAACGTCCTCTTCCTGGCCGCGACGCACCGCAGACTCGCGCTCGTCGTCTTCGACCCGGACTACGCCAGGACCCTGGGCGTGCCGGTGCGCGGACTGCGCGGGGCGGCGATGGCCCTCGTCGCGCTGACCCTGACCGCCTCGTTCTACACGGCCGGAGCGGTCCTCGTCATAGCCTTCGTCGTCGTCCCCGCGGCGACGGCCGCGCTCGTGGCGGACTCCTTCCCGCGGTTGGTGCAGGGGAGCGCGGCGATCGCCGCGCTCGTGGCGGTTCCCGCCTTCTTCGCCACGTACTGGACGGGACGCCCGACGTCCTCGTGGACAGCTCTGGCCTACGGTCTGGTGTTCCTCGCCGTCCACGCGGCAGTGCGCCTGTCGAGGAGGCGGAGGCGATCGCGGAGTTTGACGGAGTCGGCGCCGGCGCCTCCCGGCACCTCGGAGTGATGCGTCGCACGCCCGACGACTTGGTCGTGGACGGGGAAATCGGGTAGCCTACATATCTGTCGCCGGCGTGAGCGGGCGAAGCCCTTGGGGTATGGTGTAATTGGCAACACTGGTGATTCTGGTTCATCCATTCTAGGTTCGAGTCCTGGTACCCCAGCCAGCGAAAACGTGGGTTTTCGCTCTGCCCCTATCGTCTAGTGGTCCAGGACGCCGCCCTCTCACGGCGGTAACGCGGGTTCAAATCCCGCTGGGGGTACCACCGCCCATTTCCTCGGAACGAGTCCCGGAGATCTCAAAGATCCCGGGACTCGTCTCATAGGCGGGGAGCGCTGCCTGGTCGATTGCGGGACGAAGTCCGATCAGCGGCTTGGCGTGTTATATGCGATTGGGTAAACTAGATGACTGTGACAGGTCCGTCCTGACGGATCGGACAACGCTCACTTCCTTTCATACAAATGATTTTGAGAAAAGTGGTGTGAAGATGAAGCGACTGACGCACGTGAACGCCGCATTCGCTCTGGCGGCGACCGTCACGGGGCTTTCCACGGGAGTGGCGGCTGCCGACGACACTGGAACCCCGAACCCTTCAGCCCCGAGCTCTTCGAAGCAGTCGGCCGACGCGTCGACCAAGCCTTCCCCGTCGGGCACGACCTCCTCCACATCCGGCAAGGCGGGAGCCACGGCCCAGGGGAAGCATGCCGACGTCTCGGATGACCCCCCAACCACTCCGAACCCCTCCCCTTCGCCGTCCGCGAGCGGTTCCGGCGATCCGAAGCCGTCCAGCCCTTCCACCTCGACGAGCCCGACGTCCCCCAAGCATCGCGAGGATCCGACGGCCCCGTCCAAGCAGGCGCCGTCCAAGGATCCGGGCGGCGCCTCTCCCGTCATCCCCGGCATCCAGAACCCGGTCGCACGCACGCCGAACCCCGGCGCCGTCGCCGTCTCATCGCAGGAGCGGGCCTCCGAGGTCGGCAAGTGGGCGGGAACGCTGCAGTCGGTCGGCAGGCCCGGCGTCAACGCCAAATCGATCGGGACCGCGAACGAGGGGACGATCAACGCGGGCGGAGACGTCCAGGTGGACGTCACCGTCAAACCCGACACGAAACCCGCGAAGAAGCAGGCACAGGCCTCATCCCTGCCGTCGACCGGCGCGGACTCGCTGACCACCGGCGTGGTCGCGGCCTCCTTCCTCGTGGTGGGCGGCGGGCTGCTCGCCTACCGGCGCCGCTTCAACTGACGCCCCCGGGCCGTCGGAGCATTCATCGACGATTCCGATGCCGTGCTCGGCCCCGTCTGCTCGGACGGGGCCGAGCACGTGGAACGTGCGGGGCTCACAGCCTGCCACGCCCCGCCGCTCACCCGAGCGTCGCGGCCTGCGAATCGGCGGAATGGCCCAGGCCCGGCGCCTCGATCACCGGGATCCGGCCCGCGTATTCGCCCACGAGGGCCAGAGCCGCCTCGCGTTGGCCCGCCTCGTCGACGGCGGTGAGCTGACCGACGGCGATCCCGGCGACCTTCCCGAAAGTCCCCAGATGCGCGTGATGCGCCAGGCCGGCGGCGAGAGCCTTCAGCGAAGCGCCCAACGACTCGACGAGGAGCACGCCCCCGGCGAGGTCCGGCCAGTACCGCGTCCCCGCGAGTTTGAGGAAACACCTGAGGTTGCCCCCGAGCCAGGGGAGCGCCTCGAAGGCGTCCGCGTCGCCGTCGGCCCCGGCGAGCGCGGGCCTGATCGTCTCGCCGGCGAGGGCCGCGTCGAGAACGCCGAATCCGCGGTGCAGGCCGGCCATCGCATTCCACAGGACGGCCGTCCGGCCCGTTCGCGCCACGATCGCGTTGAGGACGCACGTCAAGTCGGAGTACCCGACCACGGGCTTCGGGTTGGCGGCTATCGTCCCCCAGTCGAGGTAGGAGAGGACCTCGTTGGCGAGGTCCCCGCCCGAGACGTCGACGACCGCCTCCACGCCCGGATCGGCGAAGGCCCGGTTGAGCATGCCGGCCCGCCGCCGAGGGTCCCGTCTCCAGCCGTCCGCTCCGAGCTCCCGGATCGCCTCGGCGTCCGGATCGTACCCGGCGGCGGCCAGAGCCGAGACGAGCTCTCCCAGCCTTCCGGCAGGCGGAGGCTGGACGGGATCGGAACACGACACCAACGACAGACGGCCCATGCGCCGATGCTATAGCAATTCGGTGTGGACGGCGGATCAATGATGATACTGGGCGTTCCCCGCATCCGGCTCGTCACCGCGGCCCCGGCCCCTGGCGGCTGGCTAGGAGCGGGCGCCCGGAGCCCCGGCGACGACGGGGGAGCGGTGAGGGCGCACCGGACCGCGCCCGCGCGGCAGGCGCGCCTTCAGCTCAGGTAGTACGCGGCCATGCCCGCGGCCACCACGGCCACGCCGGCGAGCTGGACGATCCCCACGGGCGTCTTCTGGGCTCCGAAGAGGCCGAACTGCTCGATGGTCATCGAGCCCAGAAGCTGGCCGATGAGCACGACCATCAGACTGACCCCCGTTCCCAGCTTCGGAACGAGGCCCGCCATACCGGCGACGAACAGCGCCCCGACGGGGCCGCCGAGCCACATCCACACGGGGCCGGGCTCCTGCCGCTTCGGCCACTGCCAGGTGAGGGCCATGAGGACCAGCAGGAGGAGAGCCCCCGTCCCGTAGGTGATCAGGCCCGAGGAGATCGACGAGCCCAGCGCCTTGTTGAGATTCCCGTTGACCGCGGCCTGGACGGCGGCGTACACGCCCACGAGGACGCCCAGGAACCGCCACACGAGCGCGGGCTTCGCCGAGCCGCGGCCGCGCGCGTAGAAGGCGATGATCATGCCCGCCCCGGCCAGGCAGCCGCCGAGGACCCTCCAGACGGATATCGGCTGGACCGGCGAGTTGAACCAGCCGAAATGGTCGATGAGCAGGCCGGAGACGATCTTCCCGGCCACGGGCAGCACGACGGTCTCCACAGCCCCCACCTTCGGGAAGATGAGGATCACCGTGACGAGGGCGAGCACGCCGAGGGCGCCGCTGGTGTAGGACCACCACGGCGCGTCCGCCCCGGGGAGGACGGGCATCCTGCCGGCCGCTACGAACGCGCCCAGGAAGATGGTGCCGAGCGCGTAGGCGACGAAGGAGGCGGCGAGCGTCGTCCCCACGGAGACCTTCAGCCGGGTGTTCATGGCGCTTTGGACCGGAAGGATGAACCCGACCGCGATCGCCAGCGGGAAGACGAGGACCATGTGGGTGGATGTCATGTCAGCTCCTTCAGCAGGGGGGCCGCGAGGGTCGACCAGCGCCACGCCCGGTCGACCCATCGGCGCCCGGCCTCGCCCATGGCCTTCGCGCGGACCGGATCGTCGAGCATGTACGCGACGGCGGCGGCGCAGGCCTCGGCGCTGCGGCCGGCGGCCACGAGCCCGGTGACCCCGGGCAGGACGGCTTCGGGGGCGCCGCCCGAATCCCCGGCGACGACGGGCAGCCCCGCCGCGTACGCCTCCAGGTAGACGATGCCCAGCCCCTCGATGTCCAGGCCTCCTCCCCGGGTGCGGCACGGCATGGCGAAGACGTCCCCGAGGCTGTAGTGCGCGGCGAGTTCGGCGAAGGGGACCTCCCCGGTGAAGACGATCGACTCCCGCGCCGGGCAGGATGCCGCCAGGGATCTCAGCTTCGCCTCGTAGGGGCCCTTCCCGACGATGACGAGTCTGGCGTCGGGGTGGCCTTCCAGGATCGCGGGCCAGGCCCGGATGAGCGTGTCCTGGCCCTTGCGCTCGACCAGTCGGGAGATGCAGACGACGACGGGCTCGCCCCCGATCCCGTAGCGCTCGCGCAGGGCGGAGCGCCATTCGGAGGAGAAGGCGAAGTCCTCGGGGGCGATCCCGCCCGGCATGCGGACCCTGCGGACGTCGCCCAGGCAGGTCTCCAGGCGCCGCAGCGTCGCCTCCGTCAGGTAGGTGACGACGTCGGCTCCCCGGAAAACGCGTTTGAGGAAGGACCTGGCCCCGGGGATCATCGACCAGCCGATCTCGTGCCCGTGAGTCGTCGAGACGACGCGCGAGGCCCCCGCCGCCCGCGCAGCGCGGGCCATGATCCCCAGAGGCGTCGACGCGCCGAACCAGACGGCCTCCACGGCCCTCTCGCGGATGATACGCTGCATCGTGCGGCGGACGGCGGGCGTGGGGAGCATCGTCGTCTCCGGATGGCGGATCGTCGTCCACGGCTGCTCGGCGTCGTAGTCGGCGGCGCCTCCGCCCGGCGGGCTCGAACAGTAGACCGTGAGCGCCTCGGGGTCCAGTTCCCCGACGAATCCCTCCAGATAGGTCTGGATCCCCCCTCTGCGTGGCGGGAAGTCGTTGGTGACGAGGAGCGTTCGCTTCACCCCGATATCCTAGCTCCCCGGAGGCGTTGCGATCCACAGCGACCTACGCGAGCGTAGGCCGTGCGGCCGACGATGCGGCGGATGGGACCTCGCCGTCCCCGGCGCGGCGCGCGGCCGCCCCGCGCAATCCCGCGTTGCCCGCCGGCATTCGACGCCGCCGGATCGCCTGGTTCGCCCGCAGCCGGATCGCTCCTCGCAGCCGGGAGCCGTGCCGGCGACCGCCGGCCTACCTGGCTTCCAACCTGTCCAGGATGACCTCCTGGGCTTCCTTCAATCGGTCGATCCGCCGCTGCAGGTCCTCGACCTGGCGTTCCAGCGCCCGGCGGGCCGACGGGCACATGGCGGTCGAGTCCCGCGCGATGCACGGGGTGAGCCGGCGCACGTCGCTCAGGCGCAGGCCGACCGCGAACAGGGCGTGGATCCGCCGGGCCCGTCCGGCCGATCCGGCGGCATAGTCCCTGTATCCGTTGGGCAGCCTGTCCGCCGCCAGGAGCCCGGTGTCCGTGTAGTAGCGGACCTGCCGCACGGACAGCCCCGACAGCCTCGCCACCTCGCCGATGCGCACGCGTCCTCCCTCGCCCTTGACTCTGACATCGATGTCAGAGTTTAGCGTAGCGGATGGCATGCGGAGCAGCCGGATCCCCAGGACGCGGAATCCGGCCCGAACGCCGCTCGGCGGCGAGAAAGGCACAAAATGGCACCCCTGTCCATCCTCTCCTTCGGCGTTATGTTCCTCGTGGGAACCGACACCTTCCTCGTCGCGCCCCTCCTGCCGGAGCTGACGGCGCGCTTCGCCAGCCCGCCCGCCTCGGCGGGGTGGATGGTCTCGGCCTACGCGATCGGCTACTGCGTCACCGCGGTGTTCGCCGGTCCGGTGTCCGACCGCTTCGACCGGCGGCGCGTGCTCGTCGCCGGCATGAGCGCCTTCTCCGCGGCGACGGCCGCCTGCGGGCTGGCCTCGACGCTGTGGCAGATGATCGCCCTCCGCGCCCTGGCGGGGGTGTGCGCGGCCGTCGCCGCCCCGCAGGTGTGGGCTGCGATCCCCCAGCTCGTGCCTCCCGGGCGGGTCGTCGCGGCGATGGCCGCGCCGACGGCCGGCCTGACGGTCGCCCAACTCGTGGGCGTGCCCGTGGGAAGCCTGCTCGGCGCCGTCTCGACGGCCGCCCCGTTCCTCGCCGTCGGCGCCGCGGGCGCGGGGACGTCCCTCGCTCTGTGGCTGTGGTATCCGCCCGTGCCGCCGCAGGCCTCGAAGACCCGCGTGATCGCCCAATACGGAGGCCTTCTGGCCGTACCGGCGGCTCGCTGGCGCTTCGCGGCCTACTTTGTCTTCCAGCTCGGCAACTTCGCCGTCCTGTCCTTCGCGCCGACCTGGTTCTCCACGGACTTCGCCCTGGACGCGACGGGGGTCGGCTACGCCATGATCGCCCTGGGCACCGGCAACACCCTGGGCGCACTGGCGGGGCCGCGCATCGTCGCCCGATGGGGGACCGGCCGGACGCTCCTAGGCTGCATGCTCGCCTACCTCGTCTGCTATCCGGCCCTGCCGTGGAGCGGAAACCTGGCCGTGGCCCTCGCCGTCCTGTCCGTCGTCTTCTTCACCGGCGGGACCCTATTCCCCGTGTTCATGGGGCTCTTGCAGTCGCTGACGGCAACCGCGCGGGGGACGGTCTCGGCCCTGGCGAACGTCCTCATGTACGCGGGGAGCGCCGTCGCCGGAGCTCTGGGCGGCCCGCTGATGACCGGCTCATGGGGTTTCGCGGGGATCGCGTGCCTGGTCTGGACGACGACCGCCTGCTCGACGCTCCTGTGGGCCCGATCCGGCGCGATGAGATGAGAGAGCGGGCGGGCGCCCTGAGGCGGCGGACGCTCGCAGGTCGCGGGAGACGGCGCCGGCAGGGTTTCCGCGTGCGGCCTGCGCGGGCGCCGTGGGGAATCCTATCCTGAATGGACCCATTGCGCGCTTCCACGGAAAAGATTAGCCTGCGAAACAAGGACAAAACTACTTATTGTAGCTAATTATTTTAGGAGGATACAATGAGGTTCGTCCGTATCGTAGCGTCGCTGTCGGCATTGTCACTGGGGATAGCGGGGACGTCGGTCGCTGCGGAGTCGTCAGGCCAAGGGGCCGACACCACGTCGAGCGCAACCGCGCAGAAGGCCTACCAAGCCATCGCGGGAGTCGATCGCAAGCTGACCGAGGCGGCCACCGACGTTCCGGCTAGCACGTCCGGCGCAGACGCGTTGAAGACGACGCAGCGAGGCGTCGGCGTCACAATCCCCACCGACCCCAGATCGGATGTGACGATCGCCGGCCGAAACGGCGCCGTCTCCGTGACGCTGCCGTTCTCCGGCTCGGCGGCGAAAGCCGCCTCGTCGCACTCCGGAACCGTCACCTTCGACAACAAGAACAGCTCGTCCACGACTCCGATCGCACGCGGCGACGGCAGCACGCAGATCAATACCGTGATTAATGACGCAAAGGCCCCGAAACGATACACCTATAAAATGAAGGTGCCGCAAGGAGCGAAGATCGAGCAAAAAGCAAATTCCATCCTCGTGACGAAAAATGGGAAGTTGGTCGCTGGAATCGCGCCCGCCTGGGCCAAGGACGCCAAAGGCAAGAGCGTCCCGACCCACTACGAGGTCAAAGGCGATGCTGTCACCCAAGTGGTCGACCACAGCGACAAATTCACGTATCCCGTCGTCGCCGATCCGTGGTTGGGGGCGGACCTGTTCGAAACATTGGAGACGAACAGGAAAGGCCAGTATGAAGGCCAAGATGTCTATTCGGGCATGCTATCGGCTTGGGGAATGGCTGTCTATACTGGAAGTGGCATCCCCTCAAATATAGTCGTAGGCAATCAAATTATTCGTTACATTGGCTGGGAGGAATGGAAAGACCGTCTTGTCGGCCAGAATCCAGCGGCAACGCTAGAACAGCAGTATGCTTGCCACGTTGCGTATGGATATGCGTTTTGGGGAGCTGGCTTCCATTGGGACCTGGAAGCGGCGCGGCCTTCTAATCCGATGTGGGATCTCCCTGGATACGTGTTGCGGCACAAATGCAACTGGACGCAGGACGATCTGTGGTGGTGATGCAAGAAACTGTAAGTGAAGCATTGTGCCCATATAGTGGTTTTGGCCTGTAGGGCGCCTTTTCCGTTGATCGGCATCGGTATGTGCCAAGACTTTTTCCGCTTCGCCCGATAACGGGAAGTGCCATCACGATTGCCTCTGTTTGTCTGTTCGGCAGGGGAGCGAAGCCGGATCCTTCGCTCCCCTGTCTTTTGCTTTGCGTCCGCTATCGAGATACTGCCGTTTCGCCGTCGAGATGTCGGCGCTTCGCATGAAAAGTACTTAGATACATGAAAAGTACGTATTTCATGCATTTTTATGCGTCGATGCACTTTTCGCCCGTCTTTTGCGCATGAATTTTGCGGAGTTTTGCGCGCGGGCTTTGTTTGTCCTGTAACGTGTGCCTGCAAGGCCGCGCCGCAGCCGCACCTTCACAGATCCGCGTTGAGGCCCTCGGTCGTCTGCAGGACGTCGGTCAGGCGCTTGGCCGCGGTGACGACGGCGGCGGCGTGCTGGCGGCCGGGCTGCCGGCCCATTCGCTCGATGGGGCCGGAAATCGAGACCGCTGCGATCACCCGGCCCGAGGGCCCCCGCACGGGCGCCGAGAGGGAGGCGACGCCGGCCTCCCTCTCGGCGATCGACTGAGCCCACCCCCGGCGGCGGACCGCCGACAGGTTGGTCGCGGTGAAGCTCGCCCCGTGCAGGCCTCGGTGGAGCTGGTCGGGCTCCTCCCAGGCGAGGAGGATCTGGGCCGCCGAGCCCGCCTTCATCGACAGCGTCAGGCCGATGGGGATCGAATCGCGCAGGCCGATCGAGCGCTCGGCGGCGGCCACGCACACCCTCTGCTCGCCTTGACGGCGGTAGAGCTGGGCGGACTCGCCCGTGTGATCCCGCAGGGCGACGAGCACGGGGTTGGCCGAGGCCAGGAGCCGGTCCTCGCCCGCAGCCGAGGCCAGCTCGCCCAGGCGGGGGCCCAGGACGAACCGCCCCTGCGAGTCCCGGGCGACGAAGCGGTGGAATTCGAGCGCCACGGCCAGGCGGTGCGCCGTCGGGCGCGCCAGATGCGTGGCCGTCACGAGCTGGGTGAGAGTCTGCGGCCCCGCCTCCAGCGCCGCGAGAACGTAGGATGCCTTGTCGATGACGCCAACGCCGCTGGCGTTGGCGTCCGACGTCGAAGAGCTGTCCATGGGCTGATACTTCCATCTCAAACCGTGAGATGCAAGTGCGCGGATCGGCGGGGTCGCGTCATTCTTGACGGACACGATCGTACACGGGGAGGTAGCGTCATGGGTGCGACTCTGGCGGAGAAGGTGTGGCGGGACCACATCGTCCAGCGCGGCGAGAACGGCGCCCCCGACCTCCTGTTCATCGACCTCCAGCTCGTCCACGAGGTGACGAGCCCCCAGGCCTTCGAGGGCCTCCGCCTCGCGGGGCGCCCCGTGCGCAGGCCAGATCTGACGCTGGCCACGGAGGACCACAACACGCCGACCCTCGACATCGACCTGCCCATCGCGGACCTCACCTCGCGCGCTCAGATCGAGGCCCTGCGGCGGAACTGCGAGGAGTTCGGCGTGCCCATCTACTCGCTGGGCGACGCCGACCAGGGCATCGTCCACGTCGTCGGCCCCCAGCTCGGGCTCACCCAGCCCGGCATGACCATCGTGTGCGGCGACTCCCACACGTCCACCCACGGCGCCTTCGGCTCGCTGGCCCTCGGGATCGGAACCTCGGAGGTCGAGCACGTCCTGGCCACCCAGACCCTTCCCCTCGCCCCCTTCAAGACGATGGCCATCGACGTCGACGGCGAACTCAAGCCCGGAACCACCGCCAAGGACGTCATCCTGGCGATCATCGCCAAGATCGGGACGAACGGCGCCCAGGGCCACGTCATCGAATACCGCGGAGAGGCCATCCGCTCCCTGTCGATGGAGGCCCGGATGACGATCTGCAACATGTCGATCGAAGCCGGCGCGCGGGCCGGAATGGTCGCTCCCGACGAGACGACCTTCGCCTACGTCGAGGGCCGGCCGAACGCGCCGGAGAACTGGAAGGAGGCCGTCGCCTACTGGCGCACCCTCGCCAGCGACGACGACGCCGAATTCGACACCGTCGTCCACCTCGACGCCGACGAACTGGAGCCCTTCGTCACGTGGGGGACCAACCCCGGCCAGGGAATCGGCATCTCGGGGAGCGTGCCGGAGCCGACCGACATCGCCGACGAGACGCAGCGCAGGGCCGCCGAGGGCGCGATCGAGTACATGGGCCTGACCCCGGGGACGCCGATGCGCCAGATCGGCATCGACACCGTGTTCATCGGCTCGTGCACGAACGGGCGCATCGAGGACCTGCGCGCCGCCGCGGCCGTCGTCGAGGGCCGCAAGAAGGCCCCGGAAACCCGCGTGATGGTGGTTCCCGGGTCGGCGCGGGTGCGCCTGCAGGCCGAAGCCGAGGGGCTCGACAGGGTCTTCCTCGACTTCGGGGCCGAGTGGCGCAACGCCGGATGCTCGATGTGCCTGGGCATGAACCCCGACCAGCTCGTGGCCGGCGAACGCTGCGCCTCCACCTCGAACCGGAACTTCCAGGGACGCCAGGGCCCCGGAGGCCGCACGCACCTCGTCTCGCCGCTCGTGGCGGCGGCGACGGCCGTCAAGGGAAGCCTGGCCACGCCCTCGGACCTGGACTGAGCGGCGAATCGGAAGGAGAGCCCGGCATGGAGAAGTTCACCCGGCACACCGGGATCGGCGTCCCGCTGCGCCGCAGCGCCGTCGACACCGACCAGATCATCCCCGCCGTCTACCTCAAGCGCATCACCCGCACCGGATTCGAAGACGCCCTCTTCGCCTCCTGGCGCAAGGACCCCTCCTTCGTCCTCAACCGGGAGGAGTACCGCCGCGGCTCGGTGCTCGTGGCGGGCCCCGACTTCGGGACCGGCTCCTCGCGCGAACACGCCGTGTGGGCGCTGAAGGACTACGGGTTCCGGGCCGTCCTCGCCCCCAAATTCGCCGACATCTTCCGCGGGAACTCGGGAAAGCAGGGCCTGGTCGCCGGCGTCGTCGCCCAGGAGGACGTCGAACAGCTGTGGAAGATCCTCGAGACCGAGCCGGGCACCGAGGTGACGATCGACCTGGAGAGCCGCACGGCCAGCGCGGCGGGCTTCTCATGCCCCTTCCAGCTCGACGACTACACGCGGTGGCGCCTCATGGAGGGCCTGGACGACGTCGGCATCACCCTCCACAGCGAGGCCGCCATCGCCGCCTACGAATCCTCCCGGCCCGCGTTCAAGCCGACGACCCTGCCGAAGAGGCACCTCCCCGCGGAAACGGTCGTCTCCGCCCGGCCGATCGACCGCCAGGCCCCCCTGGCGTGACGGCCGCCGCGGACCCGCGGCACGGCGACGACCGTAGTAACGTTGCCCACGACCGGCGCCGAGCACGCGGGCCGTTGAAAGGCTATTCTGTAGTGACGCGTCCGCCGGGCGCACAGGGCGGGCGGCCCCGCCTCGACTACACAAGAGGATGAGGAATGGCGAGCAGGCTCCGGATCGTTGGCGGCACTCCGCTTCGCGGCCAGATCACCGTACGGGGGGCGAAGAATCTCGTTCCCAAGGCGATGGTCGCCGCCCTCCTGGCACCCCGGACGTCCACGTTGCGCAACGTCCCCCTGATCCGCGACGTCGACGTCGTCTCCGACCTCCTGCGCATGCACGGCGTGACCGTCGACTACGACCAGGAGGCCGGCGTCCTGGACATCACGCCCGGCCGGATCCACCTGCCGTCCGACCCAGTCGAGATGGATCGCCTGGCGGGCTCCTCCCGCATCCCGATCCTCTTCGCCGGGCCCCTGCTCCACAACCTCGGCGAGGCCTTCATCCCCGACCTGGGCGGCTGCCACATCGGCGACCGGCCCGTGGACTTCCACATCCGGGTCCTCGAGGACTTCGGCGCCGTGCGGGTTCCGGGCCGGGGAGGCATGCACCTCGTGGCCAAGAAGGGGCTGAAGGCCAAGCCCGTCCACCTGCCCTACCCCTCGGTCGGGGCGACGGAGCAGACCCTCCTGGCCGCCGTCAGGGCCGAGGGCATCACCGAGCTGACGAACGCCGCCATCGAGCCCGAGATCATGGACCTCATCGCCGTCCTTCAGAAGATGGGCGCCATCATCTCGGTGGAGACGGACCGGACGATCAAGATCGAGGGAGTCGAGAGCCTGCGCAGCTACTCCCACACCGCCCTGCCGGACCGCATCGAAGCGGGGTCGTGGGCGTGCGCAGCCCTGGCCACGCGAGGCGACATCTTCGTCCGCGGCGCCCAGCAGCAGACCATGACGAGCTTCCTGAACGTCTTCCGCAAGGTAGGAGGCGAGTTCGACGTCGCCGACGACGGCATCCGCTTCTGGCACCCCGGCGGCACGCTGCGGGCCATGGCGCTGCAGACGGACGTCCACCCGGGATTCATGACGGACTGGCAGCAGCCGCTCGTCGTCGCCCTCACCCAGGCGACCGGCATCTCCATCGTCCACGAGACCGTGTACGAGAACCGCTTCGGATTCACCGACGCGCTGGTCGAGATGGGAGCCGCGATCCAGACGTACCGCGAATGCCTGGGCGGCCTGCCGTGTCGATTCGGCCAGCGCAACTTCTACCACTCGGCCGTCATCCAAGGCCCCGCCAAGCTCCACTCGGCCGACATCGAAGTCCCCGACCTGAGGGGCGGGTTCTCGCATCTCATCGCCGCGCTCGCGGCCGAGGGGACCTCGCTCGTCTCCGGGATCGACATCATCGACCGCGGATACGAGCATTTCATGCAGAAGCTCCAGGCCCTGGGAGCCGACGCCGTCAAGGAGTCGTGAACCGGTGGGCCGGGAGCGTCCGCCCCTCCTCATGCGCGTCGTCGCGCCGCTGGCCGTCGGGGCCATGAGATGCGTCCAGGACGTGCGCATCAGCGGGGCGGAGAGGATCCCGGAGTTCGGGCCGGTCCTCGTGGTCTCCAACCACACGTGCCACCTCGACGCCCTGTCCGTGTGCATGGCGCTCTACCGGCGGGGACGTGCGCCGGTCACGGCCGGCCGGGCCGACCTGTTCACGGCGCCCGTGCTGGGATGGGCTCTGCGCCGCCTCGGTCAGATACCCGTCTACCGCTCCGACGTGGACCACGTTCCCGCCGACGGCGGAAGCCCCGCCTCCTCGCTGCGCGCCATGTCCGACGCCCTTGCCGCCGGCAGGGCGCTCGTCGTCTTCCCCGAGTCGACCTTCACCCGCGACCCGGACGGCTGGCCGATGCGCGGCAAGACCGGCTCCGCGCGGCTCGCCTTGGCGCACCCCGACGCCGTCGTCCTGCCCGTCGCCCACTGGGGGAACGAGAGGCTCATCCATCCGTGGACGGGCGACATCGGCTGGCGGAGGATGGGGCGCCGCCGGACCCGGCTCGACGTGCGGATCGGCGAGCCCCTCGACCTCTCGGACTACGCGGGGCGGGAGGTCACCCACGAGCTCCTCACGGAGATGACCGAGGCGATCATGGCCGCCATCACGAAGGAGCTGGTCGAACTGCGCCCCGCCGACGTCGCCGCCGGCAGAGGGCCCCGCGAGCGGCGCTGGGACAGGCGCGTGGACGGCGACCCCTACCGCGACGTCGACGCGGCGAACTCCCAAGCCGTCAGGAGGAGGCTCGAACGCCGCGAGAGGAGGCGGAGGGGCCGGCGCTGAGACGCCGCCCCGCACGGCCGCCTGCGCGCCGCGGCTCGCGCGATCACTTCCGCAGGTCGACGACCAGCCGCGTCGGATTCTCCAAGACCATGAGGCGATAGGCCGCATCGGCGTCCAGTCCGACGGTGACGGTCTGGACGCCGCCGCGGGGGAGGCCGACGGACACGCCTTTGATCAGCGTCGCCCCCGAGACGGGAGCGGGCGCGAGGGCCGGCACGGTCTCGCCTTCGTCGGGATCCCTCAGCCCGGCGACCGTCACCCGCAGAAAGCGCCTCCCCGCCAGGCCCGCGGCGTTCCTCCCCGTGAAGCGCGCACGCCACGTGATGTCGCTCGCCCTGCCCGTGTACTGGACGACGACGCGTTCGAAGCCCGGGTGCACGCCCACCCGGGAGGTGTCGGGCATGGCGTGCCCGGCCACGGTAGGATAGCGAGGCGACTGGGCGTCCCCGGTCGTCCAGTCCGTCTCCGGCTCGATCGCCGTCGAGTCGTCTCCGGGCGTCGCGGACGCGGTCGCGCTCGAGGAAGCCTGCGACGCAGCGGGCTGCGAGCGGGAAGGCGGCGCGGATCCGGCCCCGCCGGAGCAGGCGGGAAGGGCGGAGAGGACCGGGCAGAGGGCCCAGAGGGCCAGGCGGGCTGCGAGCGGCCTCCGGCGGCCCCGAGCCGAGCGGTCCGTCATGCGTGCACGGCCCGCAGGGCGGCGTCGAGATCGCGCCACAGATCTTCGACGTCCTCGATGCCCACGCTCACGCGCAGAAGGTCCTCGGGAACCGTCGGGGCCTCCGAGGGGAAGCGGCGCCGGCGCTCGAAGGAGGACTCCACCCCGCCGAGGGACGTGGCCGGCAACCAGATCCTCGTATGCCTCCCGAGGTCCTCCGCCGCGGCGACGCCTCCGACCGGGCGCACGGTCACGACGCCGCCGAAGCAGTCCATGAGGCGCGCGGCGCGCTCGTGCTGGGCGTGGGAGGGAAGCGACGGATGGCACACCTCCGCCACGAGGGGGTGCGCGGCGAGCCGCGCGGCCAGCTCGGCGGCGTTGGCCCAGATACGCTCCATCCTCAAGGCGAGCGTGCGCATCCCCCGCAGCAGGAGCCACGCCTCGAAGGGCCCCGCCACGCCGCCGGACTCGGTCCGCTCCTCGCGGAGGGCCTCGCGCAAGTCCTCCCGGGATGTCACGACGGCCCCCAGGACGACGTCCGAATGGCCAGAAAGGTATTTCGTCGCCGAGTGCACGACGATATCGGCGCCCCACTCGAGCGGGCGCTGGCCGAGCGGCGTGGCGAAGGTGTTGTCCACTCCGACCAGCGCGCCCACGGCGTGCGCCGCCTCGACGATCGCCGGGACGTCGGCGATCTCCAGCATGGGGTTGGTGGGCGACTCGATCCACACCATGCCCGCCTCCGCACCCTCGGACGTGAGCGCCTCGACGACCGCCTCGGTGTCGGCGATGTCGACCTCCCGGACCTCGCCGCCTTCGCGGCGGGCGCGGTCCCGGGCGAGCAGGAGCGAGGCGTGGTAGGCGTGGCGCGGCACGACGACCGGACTGCCCGCGGGAGCCAGGTGAAGCGCGTTGGCGACGGCCGCCATGCCCGACGCGTGCAGGAGCGCGGGGAGAGGAGAGCCTTCGAGCCGGGCGATGAGGCGTTCGGCCGGATGCCAGGATTCGGTGTCCCAGCGGGCGTAGAGCATCGACCCGTCGGGGGCGCCCATGCTGACGTACGTCGAGGAGAGCGTGACAGGGGGATTGACCGGCGCCCCCTGGACGCGCTCGGGCCGGGCGGCCGTCGCCGCGACGGTGTCCGGCGAAAGGTGGAACTCTGTGCTCATAGCGGTAGGCTATCGCCCTAGTGGTTCTCGCAAGTGGAAGGCGACCAGAATATGGCGAAGGTGCGCGTTGCCCTCATCTACGGCGGAGTGTCCGGCGAACACTCGGTGTCCTGCCTGACCGCCGCGTCCGTCATGCGGGCGATGGATCCGGACAGATACGAGATTCTCCCCATCGGCATCCGCCGGGACGGGACGTGGGTTCCGGGAGTCGGGGATCCGGATCGGCTGGAGGCCGCGGGCTTCACGGGCCAGGTGGCCTCGCGCGACGAGCAGGTGCTCATCGAGCTGGCGGGGGAGCACCGCGCCCTGCTCGCCCCTCGCGGGCGCGACGACGGGGCGCTCGCGGCGCTGGGGACCATGGACGTGGTCTTCCCCCTGCTGCACGGGCCCTTCGGCGAGGACGGGACGCTCCAGGGCATGCTCGAGATGGCCGGCGTGCCCTACGTCGGCTGCGGCGTCTTCGCATCGGCCGCCGGCATGGACAAGCACTACATGAAGGTCGTCCTCCAGTCGGCCGGGATCGACGTCGCCCCGTACGTGCTCGTCACGCCCCGCCGCTGGCGGACCGAGCGCGGGCGGATCCTCGAGGAGATCGCCCGCACGCTGAGCTTCCCCGTGTTCGTCAAGCCCGCGCGGGCCGGATCCTCCCTGGGCATCGTGAGGGTCGACGCGCCCGAAGGGCTGGAGGAGGCCGTGGTCCGCGCCCAGGGGACCGATCCGAAGGTCATCGTCGAACAGGGGATCGCCGGCCGCGAGATCGAATGCGCGGTGCTCGGCGGGCACGGCGACGACGCCCCCCGTACGTCGGTCCTCGGCGAGATCGTCATGGACTCGGCCCAGTGGTACGACTACGAGACGAAGTACGTTCAGACCGAGGGCTTCCACATGGCGATCCCCGCCAGGGTGGACGAGCCCGTGGCGACGCGCATCCGCGAGACCGCCGCGCGGGTGTTCGAGGCCTTCGGCTGCGAGGGGATGACCCGCGTCGACTTCTTCCTCACCGAGGCGGGGGAGGTCTTCGTCAACGAGCACAACACGACCCCCGGGTTCACGCAGTTCTCCATGTACCCCCTCCTGTGGCAGGCCACGGGCCTGCCGTACGCGCAGCTGATCGACGAGCTCATCGCCCTGGCGCTCGAGCGCCCCGTCGGACTCCGATAGCGGCGCATTCGATAGCGGCGCAAGGGGCCGGGGCGGCGACGCGACCAAGGCCCTCGCCGCCCTCGTGACTTCTCTCACAGGGCGAAATAAGGGGGCGCTCCGGGTTGTTGACCGCTCGGGTACCCGATACGTCGGCTGCCCGCCGTTCAGCACGTCCCACCGGAAAGGTCCCCATGAAGATCGCCTACATCGTCGGAAGCCTGGCCTCTCAGTCCCTCAACCGCGGGCTCGCGAAGGCCCTGGCCTCCCTGGCTCCCGAGGGCGTCGAGTTCGTCGAGCTCCCCATCGCCGATCTGCCCCTGTACAACCGTGACTACGACGGCCACTGGCCGGAGGTCGCGACCCGGTTCAAGCAGGGGATCCTCGACGCCGACGGCGTGCTCCTCATCACGCCCGAGCACAATCGGATGTATTCCGCCGCACTGGCCAACGCCCTCGAGTGGAGTTCCCGTCCGTGGGGGACGGCGGCGCTCGTCGGCAAGCCCGTCGCGATCGCGGGGGTCTCGCCGTCTCAGCTGGGAACCGCCCTGGCCCAGAGCCATCTGCGCGGCCCCCTCAACTTCTTCGGCGCCGACCTCATGGAGCAGCCCGAGCTCTACCTCAACGCGACGCAGGCGGGCGTCACCGCCGACGGCGACGTCGCCGAGGAATCCCGCGACTACCTGGCCGGCTTCGTCGAGGCGTTCGTCGAGCGCATCCGCACCGGCCAATGATCGGCCCACGACCGCGAACGCAGTGCGTCCCCCGGCGGCTGAAGGCCCCGGGGAACGCGGTGTTCGAAGCGTGCCCGGCAGCGGACTGCCGCCGGGGGACGTCGCTCAGGCGTTCGGCTCGGTCCGCTTCGGCATCGCGAGGACGCACAGGCCTGCCGCGGCCAGGATTCCGGCGCAGACCCACAGGCAGGGGGTCAGGCCGTCGACGAAGCCCTGGCCGGGCGCGTACCGGCCGAAGGCGGTGAAGACGGCTGTGCACAGAGCGATCCCCGTGGCCGTGCCGAGCTGGCGGACCGTCGAATTGATGCCCGAGGCTACGGCGCGGTCGGCCCGGGCGATCCCCGCGAGCGCCCCGGCGGCCAGAGGCGCCACGCTCAGGCCCATGCCGACGCCCGCAACGGCCATCGGCACGACGAACGTCGCGTAGTCCGTCGAATTAGGGACGACGAAGGCGAAGGAGACGAGCGCGAGCGTCTGCAGGCCCATGCCGGCGACGAGGACAGCGCGGGTGCCGAAGCGGCGCGAGAGGACGCCGGCGACGGGAGCCACGGCCATCGGCAGCATGGTCCACGGCGTGGCGCGCACCCCCGACTCCAGGGTCCCGTACCCCAGGCCGATCTGCAGATACTGGCTGATGAAGAAGACGGTTCCGAAGACCCCGGCGGAAAAGAGGGCCGTCGCCGCGTTGACCAGGGCGAACCGGCGATCGCGGAAGAGCCTGAGCGGCATGTACGGCTCGCGGGCGCCGCCCTCGTGCAGGAGGAAGAGGATCAGGGACGCCGCCGAGACGCCGAAGCACCCGATCGTCAGCCTGTCTCCCCACCCGCGTTGCGGCCCTTCGACGAGCGCCCAGGTGAAGGGGAAGACGAACCCGGCGCCGAGCAGGATCCCGGGCGCGTCCATGCTGCGGGGCCGGCGCGGCGATTCGCCGAGGAACCGCAGGCCCAATGCGACGCAGACGACTCCGATGGGGACGTTGATCCAGAAGATGAAGCTCCAGTCCAAGTCCTCGACGACGGCTCCGCCGATGATCGGCCCGGCCGCGACGCCGAGTCCGTTGACGCCTCCCCAGATCCCGATCGCCAGTTCGCGGAGCCGGGTGGGAACGGCGTCGGCCAGGTGCGTCAGGGAAAGCGTCGTGATCGCGGCCCCTCCCGCCCCCTGGACGACGCGGGCGGCGATCAGGGCGCCGGACGTGGAGGACAGCGCGGCCCCGGCCGAGGCCAGCGTGAAGAGCGCGACGCCCCAGAGGAAGACCCTCCGGCGTCGCAGGAGGTTGCCGAGGGCCGCCGCCGGGAGGATGAGCGTGGCGAGTACGAGGGTGTACGCGTTGACGAACCACTGGAGCTGGGTGACCGTGGCGTCGAGGTCCCCGCGGATGTCGGGCAGGGCGAAAGTCATGACGAGGCTGTCCAGGGCCGTCATGAGGGTGGGCAGCGCCGCCGCGACGATCGCCCAGGCCAGGCGGCCGCGTCGGCGCTCTGCGCGGTCGCGTGGACGGGACGGCGCGGTTTCGGCAGTCTCGGGCGCGGCCGGTTCTGCGGGTTCGGGCGCGGCGCTCGGATGGGAGGCGGCGAGGGTCGCCGGCCCGTCGGAGGGCGCCGCGAGGCGGTGTGCATTGGGGGGCATTCGTGTCACTCCTCGATTGGATAGTAATGCTATCTAAATAACTAGGATAGCGTGAGTATCCAGTGAGTCAACCGAGCCCTGAGTGAAAGGGGACACATGCGCATCTCAGAACTGGCGAAGGAGTCGGGCGCCTCCGTGGCGACGATCAAGTACTACCTGCGGGAGTCCCTGCTGCCGCCGGGCGAGGCTCTCAATGCGAGGGAGTCCTCCTACGGGCAGGAGCACCTCGAGCGCCTGCGCCTCATACGCGGGCTCGTCGGCACCCTGGGCGTCTCGATCGACCAGGTCCGCCGAATCCTGGCGATCATCGACGACTCCGAGGCGGGGCCCTGGAAGGCTATGGGGGAGGTGACGGCCGCGCTGCCCACGATGCGCGAGGGCGAGCGGCCGGAGACGGACCGCGCCTCGGCCGTACTCGGCGAGCTCGGATTCGACGTTCCGGCGGACCTTCCCGCCGTCCGGCAGCTGAACTCCGCCCTGGCCTTCGTCGAGGACAGCGGGATCCCCGTGGACGGCGAGCACTTGGCCGTCTACGCGTCGGCCGCCCGCGACGTCGCCCGCGCCGACGTCGCCCGCATTCCGCGGCGGGAGGACTCCCAAGCCGTCTCCTTCGCGGTGCTCGGCACCGTCCTCTTCGAGCCCGTGCTGCTGAGCATGCGCCGAATCGCCCACTACGAGCTCGGTCGGGCGCTCTCGCAGGCCGACGGACTTCCGGAGGGAGGCGAGGCGGCTGGCCGGCGCCCGGAGAGGGAGGCGGCCAGCCGCGGCGGCGACGGAACGGCTACCGGAGGGGGAGCCGGCGGACGTCCAGGCGGGGAGGCGATGGCATGATGGGCCCATGCGCATCGACGACTTGAGCGAGGACGAACTGCTGGCCCGGATCGTCCCGACGCTGCCCCGGGCCGCGCAGGCCGACGTCCCCTCGGGCGACGACTGCGCCGTGCTGCGCCTGACGGGGGAACGCGTCGCAGTCTCCACGGACATGCTCGTCGAAGGGACGCACTTCACCCGCGACTGGTCCACCGGCTACGACGTCGGCTGGCGCGCGGCCGTGCAGAGCCTGGCGGACTCCGTGTCCATGGGGGCGCGCCCGGTCTCCCTCGTCGTGGCGGTGGAACTGCCCGGGGACATGGAAGTGGAATGGCTCGAAGAGTTCGCCCGGGGGACGGCGGCCGCCGCTCGCCGCGCGGGCGCCGGCGTCGACGGAGGCGATCTGACCGGCGGACCCGCCGTATGCGTCGCAGTGACGGTTCTCGGCGACCCTGAGGGCAGGCGGGCACGCCGCCGCAGCGACGCCCGAGTCGGCGAGGACGTCGTCCACTGCGGCCCGCTCGGCTTCTCCTCGGCCGGATACGAGCTGCTCGCCTCCGGCCGCCGGGACGGTTCTCCCGGCGGCGCCGACCTCGTCGACACCTTCCTGCGCCCGGACCCTCCCCTCGAAGCGGCGATGGCGGCCTGCCGCGAGGGGGCGGTCGGCGCCCTCATGGACGTCTCCGACGGCCTCGTCCGCGACGCCCGGCGCATGGCCCGCGCCTCGGGGGTGTGGATCGACCTCGACTCAGCGGCGCTGGAGCCCTGCGTGCGGGAGTTGACGGCTCGCGGTCTGCCCCGCGACGCCGCGATCCGGCACGTCCTGGCCGGGGGAGAGGACCACGGCTTCCTGGGGACGGCCCGCGGGGGCGTCCCCGCGGGCTTCCGCCGGATCGGAGCCGTCCGGCGGGCCGTCGAAGGGGGACGGGTCACGGTGGACGGCTCCGACGTCGCCGGCGCCGGGGGCTGGGACCATTTCGCGAGGTGACCGGGCCGCCGCTTCGGGCCGTTTCCTAGGCGGCCGCCGCTCTCCGGAGGGCCGAGCTCGGAGCCGCCGCCCGCCCGGCGCGCCCCGCGGATCCGGCGGGACCGGAGCGCGGGCATGAGAAAAGGGGCCCCGAGGCCCCTCGAGATCGAATCCCCGTCCCTCAGACGGCGCGCTCGACCTTCCCCGCCTTGAGGCAGGACGTGCAGACGTTCAGACGCTTCGGCGTCCCCCGGACCACGGCGCGGACCCGCTGGATGTTGGGATTCCACCGGCGGCTGGTGCGCACGTGCGAGTGCGAGACGCTCTTGCCGAAACTCGGGTGCTTGCCGCAGACGTCGCAGACAGAAGCCATGATATTCTCCTCGATTCGCTGACGGGACGCCAGCGGCGTCACATGAGAGCCGACCATCCCGTCGGCAACCACACGATTATAGCGAGGACGAGCCACGACCTCCAATCCGGCGGTCGGGTGGCGTTCGGCACTGCGGGAGTAGGCTTGATCCGACCGGGAGCGTCGGAATCGTCGGCGGGGGCCCGGAAGGACCGCGGAGAGGGAGGACGAGCGCGTGGAAGGAGGGCGAGCGGAAGGCCGCGCCGTCGCATCCGACGGCTGGACGGCCCTGAGCCGTCCGCTCGAACGCGCTCTGGGCGCGCGGACGGCTAACGCGATGGCGAAAATCGGCCTCCATACGGTAGGCGACCTCCTGCTCCACGTCCCGTTCCGGCTCGCCCACCGCGGCGAGCTCATGCCCATCTCCCAGGTGTGCGAAGGGGAGTCCGTCACGGTGATCGCCCGGGTGACGGACTCGACCCTGCGCCCCATGAACGCCCGCCGCGGGTACATCCTGACCGTGCGCATCGCCGACGGCCTCCACGACCTCAGCCTCACCTTCTTCGCCAAGGGCCCGCGCCCCCTCGAATACCACGAGCGCAAGCTCGCCCCCGGCACGGTCGCCAGCTTCTCGGGGACGATCTCCTCCTACCGCGGCAGCCTGCAGCTGACCCATCCGGACTACGAGCTCGTCGAGGACGAACAGGACGTGGCCAAGCTCCAGCGGCTCATCCCCATCTACTCCGCGACCGAAAGGCTGCCCTCGTGGCACATCCGGCGAGCCGTCGAGACCGTCCTGCCGTCCCTGAGCGAGGACGACCTCCCCGACCCGCTGCCCGCGGCCTACAGGCGGGAGCGCGGCCTTCCCTCCCGGTACGAGGCGATCCGCACACTCCACGCCCCCGACGACGACGAGGCGTGGAAGCTCGCCCGCACGCGCATGGCCCACGAGGAGGCCTTCGTCCTGCAGGCCGCGCTCGCCGAGCGCTCCCGCGAGGCGCGGACCCGCCTCGGCACCGCCTACCCTCCCAGGGCGGGAGGGCTCGCCGAACGGTTCGAGGAATGCCTCCCCTACCGCCTGACGGCCGGGCAGAGAGCCGTCGGCGAGGAGATCTCGGCCGACCTGGCCGGAACGGCGCCCATGCAGCGCCTCCTGCAGGGGGACGTCGGCAGCGGCAAGACGGTGGTCGCCCTGCGCGCCATGCTCCAGGTCCTCGACGGCGGCGGACAGGCCGCCCTCCTGGCCCCCACCGGGGTCCTCGCCTACCAGCACGTCCGCACGATCGAGGCGCTGCTGGGCCCCCTCGCCCCGGTCGAGCTGCTCACCGGGTCGCTCACGGCGGCCCAGCGCCGCGCCAGCCTGGCGCGCATCGCCTCGGGGCAGGCGGGGCTCGTCGTCGGCACCCACGCGCTGCTGTCCGAGGACGTGCGGATCCCCTTCCTCGGCCTCGTCGTCATCGACGAGCAGCACCGCTTCGGCGTCGACCAGCGCGGCGCCATCGCCTCGGGGATCCACACGCTCGTCATGACCGCCACGCCGATTCCCCGCACCATCGCCATGAGCGTCTTCGGAGACCTCGACGTCTCCACCCTGACGGAGCGCCCCGCCAACCGGGCGGAGGTGTCCACGACCGTGGTCCCCTCCGACAGAGGCCGGTGGATGGAGCGCGTGTGGGAGCGCGTGGCCGAAGAGGCGCGCGGCGGAGGACGCGCCTACGTCGTCTGCCCGAAGATCGACGACGAGGCCGCCGGCGCCCCCCTGGCCTCGGTGTCCGAGACGGCCGCCATGCTCCGCGACCTGCCCGCCACCTCAGGGATCGGCCTGGAGGTCATGCACGGGCGGCTGCCGGCGGAGGAGAAGGCGGCCGCCATGGCCCGCTTCGCCGACGGCCACGCCCCGATCCTCGTCTCGACCACGGTCGTGGAGGTCGGAGTCGACGTGCCCGAGGCCAGCGCCATGGTGATCCTCGACGCCGACCGCTTCGGCCTGTCCCAGCTCCACCAGCTCCGCGGGCGGATAGGGAGGGGAAGCCGCCCGGGAGTGTGCCTGGCCGTCACGTCCTGCCGGGAGGGGACCCCGGCCATGCGCCGGCTGGCGGCCTTCGCGGCCACGACCGACGGTTTCGCCCTCGCCGAGCGCGACCTCGAACTGCGCAGCGAGGGCGACGTCCTGGGGGCCAGCCAGGCGGGCCGGGGATCCCATTTGCGCTTCCTGTCCGTGCTGCGCCATCGCGACGTCATCGACGAGGCGAGGCGGGCCGCGCGAGCCGTCGTCGAGGAGGACCCGGGCCTGGCCGGGCACGCGGTCCTCGCCCGGGCGATCGGCGGCCTCGACGCCGAACGGGCCGACTATCTGGAGAGGGGCTGAGGATCGATGCGCATCCGCGGGGGGAGCGGGGGACCGGAGGGGAACGGGAGGCCGGAGGCGCCGTGACCAGGATCGTCGCGGGAACGGCCGGAGGCCGCCGCCTGAAGGTCCCGCCGTCGAAGACCCGGCCCACCTCCGGGAGAGTGCGGGAGGCTCTCTTCTCCAGTCTGGAGCACCGCGGACGCGTTGAGGGCCGCCGGGTGCTCGACCTGTACGCCGGATCCGGCGCGCTCGGCCTGGAAGCCGCATCGCGCGGGGCAGCCTACGTCGAATGCGTCGAGGCCGTCCGCTCCTCGGCCCAGACCATCCGCCTCAACGCGAGGCTCCTCGGCCTGGACGTGACCGTCTCCCCGATGAGGGTCCGAGCCCGGCTCGGACGGGCTTCCCGCCGCCCCTTCGACCTCGCCATCCTCGACCCTCCCTACGACATGTCCGAGACCGAGCTCGCCGACGCCCTCTGCCTCCTCGGCGCCCACCTGGCCGCGGACGGGCTCGTCGTGGTCGAGCGGTCCGCGCGCTCCCCCGAGCCCTCCTGGCCTTCGGACATGGCGCCGACCGGCCAACGCGCCCTCGGGGATACACGGCTGTGGACGGCGACGCCGGTTAGGCTTGAGACATGACAACCGCCGTGTATCCGGGCTCCTTCGACCCCATCACCCTCGGGCACCTCGACGTGGCCAGAAGGGCGCGCGGTCTCTTCGACGAGGTGATCCTCGCCGTGGGGGCGAACTCCTCGAAGAGCTATCTCTTCGATTCCCGCCAGCGGCTCGACTTGGCGCGCCTGGCGCTTCAGGAGGCGGGCGTCGGGGGGCTGCGCGCCGAGCCGATGGACGGACTGCTCGTCGATTTCTGCGCCGAACACGGCGCCGCGGCGATCGTCAAGGGTCTGCGCGGAGGCGCCGACTTCGACGTCGAACAGCCCATGGCCCTCATGAACAGGCATCTGAGCGGCGTCGAGACGGTCTTCCTCCTGGCGGACCCGGCGCTCGCGCACGTGGCCTCCTCGCTCGTCAAAGACGTCGCGCGACACGCAGGGCGCATCGACGACCTCGTGCCCGCCCACGTGGCCGCGGCCCTCGCCTCCCGCGCCGCGCCCGCCTCCACACCCGCACCCACCAAGGAGATCTGATGTCCTCGCCAGACGAGTCCATCCTCGACATCCTCGACGAACTCATCGACATCGTCACGAACGCGCGCTCGGTGCCCATGTCCGCATCGGCGATGGTCAACCGCGCGCACGTCCTCGACCTCCTGCAGACCGCGCGCGCCTCCGTCCCGGGCCAGATCGTCGAAGCCGACGGCCTCCTGGCCAACGCCGACTCGGTGACGACGGGCGCCCACAACGACGCCGACCGCATCCGCGAGCGGGCCGACCGGGACGCGCAGGACATCCTGGCCGAAGCCCGGGAGCAGGCGTCCAGGCTCGTCTCGGAGGACGCCGTGACGGTGTCCGCCAAGGCCCAGGCGCAGAAGATCGTGGACGAGGCCAAGACCCACTCCGACCGGCTCATCTACGGGGCCAACGACTACTCCGACAACACCCTGCGCGAGCTCCAGGAGCAGGTCGCCGACTTGGGCAATTCCTTGGACGAGCTCGCCTCGGGCGTCCAGAACCACATCGACGTCCTCCTCGGTCAGATCCAGGCGGGCCGCAACGTCATCGCCACCCGCCGGGGCGACATCGACCCGGAGGACGGCGCCGTGGAGGTCGAGGAGGATTCGTGGACCTGAGGAGCCCCTTCGCGGCGTCCCTGGCCAGCCTCCCGCACCAGGAGGGCGCCCGCATCCCCTGGAGCAGGCGGATCCCGGCCCCGGCGGACATGGGACTGGAGATGATCGGCGTGCCCGAGGGAGGCGACCTCGACATCGATCTCGAACTCAACTCCGTATCCGAAGGCGTCTACGTCTCGGGCTCCGTCCGGGCTCCGATCGCAGGCAACTGCGCGCGATGCCTGCGCGAGATAGCGGGAAGCGTCGACGAGCCGATCGGAGAACTCGTCCTGTACCCGCAGCGGCAGGCCGCCCTCGTCGAGGAGGGGGACGAGGAGGCCGGGCAGATGCCCGTCGTCGACTCCGACCACATCGACCTCGAACCGATCGTCCGCGACGCCGTCGTCCTCTCTCTCCCCTTCGTCCCCCTGTGCAAGGGGGACTGCCGGGGCATATGCCCCGGCTGCGGGCAGCTGTGGGAGGACCTTCCGGAAGGCCACGCGCACGAGGCCCCCGCCGACCGCGGCGACCCTCTGGCCGCTCTGGAAGCCCGCCTCAGGGCCGAAGAGGAGGGCGAGTGAGCTACCACGAGCTGGTCGAGCGATGGGGGATCGACATCTCCCGGCCCATGCTGCGCCTGGCTCTGACGCACCGCAGCTTCGCCTACGAGCATGACGAGCCGCACAACGAACGCCTCGAATTCCTCGGGGACTCGATACTCGGGCTGGTCACCGCCGAACTGCTCTACCGGAACTTCCCCGACTCCCGCGAGGGCGACATGTCCCGCATGAAGACCTTCGCCGTCTCCGAGAAGGCCCTCGCCTCCATCGCGCGCGAACTCGGCCTAGGCGAATTCCTGCGTCTGGGCAGGGGAGAGGACCTCAGCGGGGGGAGGGACAAGGACTCGATCCTCTCCGACACCGTCGAAGCGCTCATCGCCGCGACCTACCTCCAGCACGGCATGGAGCCCACGCGCCGCATCGTCGAGCGGCTCGTCGCGGGCAAGATCGAGGACGCCTCCGTGCTGGGCCCCAACCTCGACTGGCAGACGAGCTTCGAGGAGATCGCCCACGCCCGGGGCATGGAGGGCTCGCTCCACTTCGAGGTGTCGAGCACGGGCCCCGACCACATGCGGGTCTTCACCGCCGTGGCCTCGATGGGCGGCAGAGTGTGGGGCCGCGGCACCGGCACCTCCAAGAAGACGTCGCGGCAGGCGGCGGCCGAAGCCGCCTACCGGGTCATCAGCGCCGAACCGGACGAGCGGGGCGAGGCCGTCCGGGACGCGCCGCTTCCTTAGCCGCCTCGAACGGGCATTGCGACGGCCGAAGGTCACATATTCCCCGCGCTCGGGTTACACTATCGGAAGAACGCCTATTCCGTGGGAGGTCCGATGGTGAACGCAGGCGACGACGTTCGCGTCATGATCATCGACGATCACGAGGTCGTGCGCCGAGGGATAGCGGAAGTCGTCGAAAGGGCCGACGGCCTCGGGGTCGTCGCCGAAGCCGGCAGCGTCCAGGAAGCGATCCGCCGCGGCGAGCTCGTGCGCCCCGACGTCGCCCTGGTCGACCTGCGCCTGCCCGACGGCACCGGGATCGACATCATCTCTCGCATGCGCGAGGCCTCGCCGGAGACGAAGTGCATCGTGCTCACGTCCTTCGACGACGACGACGCCCTCGCCGAAGCCCAGGAGGCCGGCGCGCGGGCCTACCTCCTGAAGTCCGTCCGCGGAGCCGAAATCACCGAGAACATCAAGGCCGTCGCCAGCGGCCGGATCCTCCTCGACGAGCGCACGGTCAGCCGCAGGCGGGCCGACCACTCCGACCCGACCGCGGACCTCACGCCGTCCGAGCGCCGCGTGCTCGACCTCATCGGCGACGGCCTGTCCAACCGGGAGATCGGGGAGCGTCTGGGCGTGGCGGAGAAGACGGTCAAGAACCACATCACCTCGCTCCTGTCGAAGATGGGCCTGCAGCGCAGAACCCAAGTGGCCGCCTGGGTGGCGGGCCAGCGCGCTGCAGGCTGGCGCAACGGAATGAACTGAGGCTCGCTCCTTCTCCGTCCGCGGAGCCCGAGGCCGGGCGCTGCCGGCTCGGCCGGACGGCCCGGGTTGCGGGAGCCTGAGCGCCGACGAGCGCGCATCACGTGTCCGGCCCCGGACCGCGGGAGCCTGAAACCGGCCGGAGCCCGAGGCAGAGCGCTGCCGGCCCGAGGCCGAACGAAGCCGACCCGAAGCCGGACGCCGCTATTCGACGATGGCCATCCACTCGATCTTCGTGCCGGCCGCGTCGTCCCCGGGCCGGATGGTGAAGGTGCCGTGGTGCCTGCGAGCCCTGGCCGCCAAGTTGGACAGGCCGGATCGGCGCGAGAGCTCGCGGCTGATCCCCCGTCCGTCGTCGGTCACCCGGACGTGCACCCGGTGGTTCTCGATCGTCACCGCCACGCCGACGCGCGAGGCGTGCGCGTGTTTGGCGGCGTTCGCCAGGCATTCGCGCACCACGGCCACGACGTCGTCGGCCACGTCGGCGCCGAGCTCGTCGTCGATCTCCGTGTGCGGGCCCGGGCCGACCTCCTCCCCGAGGTTCCTGATGACCATCCGCGGCGCGAATCCGAGCAGGCGCGAGACGTAGTCCACTTCGCGGCGCAGTCGCATCACCAGAGGCACCGTGGCCTGGGGGTCCCTCAGCGAGTGGATGATCTGGCGGATCTGCCCGACGGACTCGTCGATGGACGTGATGGCGCTGTCCAGGCTGGCCAGGGCCGAGGGGGAAGCCGTCCCGGAGGCGTCTAGGTCCTCTCGCAGCGCGGACAGTTCCAGCCCGGAGGCGAAGAGCTGCTGGATCGCGAAGTCGTGGAGGTCGCGGGAGATCTGCGACCGGTCCTCCAGCTGCGCCGCCTGGGCCTTCGCGTGCCTGGCGGAGGCCAGCTCCAGGGCGAGGGTCGCCTGCTTGGCGACGCTCTCGGCCATGGCCAGGTCGGACAGGTCGAACTCCTGCTTGTCGATGTCGCGCAGCAGGACGATGACCCCCGTCGTCGCCCCCTTGTCCACGAGCGGAGCGTAGAGGGCGGCGCCGTAGTGGGCGAGCGTGGGGACCAGGAGGTTCGGCTCGCGCGCCATGGCGTCGACGATCAGGCCCTCGTGCTCCCGGATCACCTTCTGGGCGCGGCCCGCTGCGGGGAATTCGATGCCGATGACCTCGGAGGCCGCCTCGCCGTCGGCGATCTCGCAGGTCCACGCCCCGCCGACCCCCTGGAGGATGATCAGCGCAAGATCCGACTTGGCCACACGGCGCATCTCGTGGGCGATGAGCTGGAGGGCTTCCTCCTCGTCGGTGCCCTCCAGGAGGGCGGTGGTGATGGCGCGCGAGGCTGCGATCCACTGCGACCGGACCACCGATTCCGCGAAGAGGCGCGAGTTCTCCACGGCGATGCCCGCCGCCCGCGCCAGCGCCATGACGGCCTGGCCGTCGGCTTCGCAGAAGCCTCCGGGTTTGCCGGCCAGGCAGAGGCGCCCGTAGAGCCGTCCCTGGACCGTCAGGGGCACGCCGAGGAGGTCGTCCGCGCCGGGGCCGCCGTCAGGCCGGGGGGATCCGCCGGCCTGGCCGTCCGCCTCCCGGAAGAGGATGTAGGAGTCTTCGGGGATCTTCTCGAGGATCCCCATGTCCGCCGGCGCGCGGGAGAAGCCGTCCGAGCCGCCTTCGGACCCCGAGTCGACGAGCTGGCCCGCGTTCCCCCTGGCGTCGAGGATCGACAGGGCGCCGTACGCCGCCCCGGTGAGCTTGATCGCCGACTCCACGAAGCTCTGGAGTGCGGAATGCTGGTCCAGCCTCGCAGTCAGGTCGAGCGACCGGTCGAGCAGGTCGTGGGGGTCGGGACCGTTCATTCGCAGCTCCTGTCACTCACAGCTCCTGTCGAAGCGACCAGCGGTAGTCGGGGATGAGGTTCGCCAGCTCTTCGTGCTTCCCGGCGGCGGCCACGCGGACCCGGCCGTCCTCCTCGGACAGAAGGATAACCCGGTCGGCCTGCCAGAGTGGAGTCAGGCGATGAGTGACCAGCACGACTGTGCGCTCTCGTTCGCGAGGGGCCTTCCCCGCTGCGAGAAGGTCGGCCACGAGCGCGTCGGCGGTATCCGAGTCGAGGTGTTCGGCGGGTTCGTCGAGCAGCAGGTAGTCCGCGGGCGAGGCGAGGGCGCGGGCGAACAGCAGGCGCCTTCTCTCTCCGCCCGACATCGTCGTCGCGTCCGCGCCCAGGAGGGTGTGGACTCCTTCGGGAAGGTCGCCGAGCCATCCTCCCAGCCCCGCCCGGTCGAGCAGCTCGACCGCCTCCTCCTCCGTGACGTCCGGGCGGGCGACGCGGAGGTTCTCCAGGACGGTCGTGGCGAAGACGTGGGCGTCCTCGGCCGTCAGGACGAGAGTCGAGGAGACCTCCTCGCGCGGGATGTCGCAGACTTCGCGGCCGTCCAGGCGCACGTGTCCTGACCGCGGGCGGATGAGCCCCGCGAGCGTGTACAGGAGCGTCGTCTTCCCGATGCCGGACGGGCCCACGACGGCCAGGGTCCCGCCCCGGGGGACGTCGATGTCGAAGGGACCCGCGACGACGGGCCCGTCCGGCCAGCCGACGGTCAGGCTCCTGGCGTGCAGCCCCGGCGCCGCGCTGTGTCCGCGCCGTCGGGAATCCGGTCTCCCATCCGCCGGCGGCGTCCTTCCCTGTCCGCGCCTCTCGGGATCCGGGGTTTCGGCGGCTCGGGAGGCCGACTCCCCGATCGGCTCCCCGGACGCGGTATCCAGGAGGGCGAGGATGCGCTCGCCCGCGGCCGCCGAGCGGACGAGCTGGACGGCTGCCTGGCCGAGCGGCTGAGTGGCCTCGAAGGCCGCCAGCGGCGTGAGCGCGATGATCGCCAGTTCGACGGGCGCGAGGCTGCCCGCCGCCAGCTCCGCCGAGCCGATGAGGATCGCCGCCACGGTGGCCGCCCCCAGCGCGAGGGCGTCGACGGCTCCGGCGTAAGCGGTCGGGCGGGCCGCGGCGTCCCGGTTGGCGAAGATGCGGCGTTCCGTGCGCCGGGCGCTCTCCTCCATCGCAGACAGGCGGCCGGAGACGCGCAGCTCAGAGGCGGATTCGAGCATCGTCAGGGAAAGCGCCGCCAACTCGGCCCGATCCTCGACTTGGCTGCGCTCGGCCAGGCGCGCGCCCCGCATGGCCGGGAGCGGGCCGAGAAGGCAGGAGGCGAGCAGGCAGGCGGCCAGCGCGGCGGCGGAGAGGGGGGAGAAGCAGGCGACGATCCCCACGGAGACCAGGCTCGATGCGACCGCGACGGCGATCGGCTCCAGGGCTCGCACCACCAGGTCTCCGACGGCCGTCACGTCGCGCCCGGTCCGGGCGAGGATGTCCCCGCGCCGGATCGACGCCACCGCGCCGATCGGCGCGTCCGCGAGCCTGGCATAGGCCTCGTAGCGGAGATTCGACATCCCGTACAGGGCGACTCGGTGGCCCGCGACCTGCCGGAAGTAGCGGAACACGGGCTTGCTCGCCCCGAAGGCGCGCACACTCGTCGTCGCCAGCGCGAGCGTGGCCACGAGAGGCAGCTGGGAGGCGCGGGCGATGAGCCAGGCCGAGACGGCCGCGAGCCCCACCGTGCAGAAGAGCGTCAAGGTCCCCGCCGCAACGGATCGGAGGAACCCCGCGCGGTCGATGGACAGGAGGGTCAGCGTGCGGCGGACGGCCGAACGCTCCTCCCGCGTGAGGAACGCGCTCACGAGGCGGCCCCGCCCGCTGCGGCCCCGACCTCGACGACGGCGTCCGCCTCGCCGATGAGCGCGTTGCGGTGCGCGACGACGACGACCGTGTGGCCCGTGTCGGCCAGTTCCCGGACGGCCGCGGAGACGTGGCGTTCGCTGATCGCGTCGAGGTGGGCGGACGGCTCGTCGAGGAGGACGAGCGGCCGTGCCGCCACGAGCGCCCGCGTCAGGGCCAGGCGCTGCCTCTGGCCGACGGACAGGCCGACGCCCGCGTGCCCCAGGCGGGAGTCCCATCCGTTCGGCATGCGGGCGACCACCTCGTCGAACCCCGTCAGCGCGGCGGCGCGCCGAAGCTCCGGTCCCGGCGGGAATCCGACGTTCTCGAGGACCGTCCCGGGCACGATGGCCGGACGCTGCGGGACCCAGGAAATCTGCCGCCACAGGGCCTCCCGGTCGATCGCGTCCATCGGAACGCCTCCCACCGTCACGCGCCCGCCGGTCGGCTCGAGCAGACCGAGGAGCGTTGAGACGGCCGTCGACTTCCCCGACCCCGAGGGCCCCCGCAGGACGGTCACCTTGCCGGGCTCGATCCGCGCGGACAGATGCGAGGGGGCGACGGTCGCGCGGCCGGGGGCCTGCACGCAGACGTCACGGAATTCGATCACGGCGCTCGACAGGTCGGGCGCCTCCGCTCCGTCTGCGGACGTCCGCGCCGCGCCGTCGAGGATCTCGAAGGTCGCCCGTGCGGCCGAGACCCCGTCCGAGGAGGCGTGGAACTGCGAGCCGACCTCGCGCAGCGGCCGGAGGGCTTCGGGGGTGAGCATGATGATCGTCAGCCCCGTGAAGAGGGAGACGTCGCCGTTGGCCAGGCGCAGGCCCACCTCCACGGCGACCAGCGCCGTGGACAGCGTCGCGAGGAATTCCAGGACCGCCCCGGAGAGGAAGGCGACGTACAGCGTGTTCATCGTCTTCGCCGCGTAGTCGTCGCCCAGCTCGCGCACGCGGCGCTTGGGGGATGCCTCGCGGCCCAGGGCCTTGAGCGTGGTCAGTCCGGCGAGCAGGTCGAGGAGTTGATCGCCCAGGCGCTGCATCGCCGCTAGCCTCCCTTCGGCGTAGCTCTGGGTCATCCTTCCGACGAGGACCATGAACACCGGGATGAGGGGGATGCACACGAGGATCGCGATCGCGCTGATCCAGTCGAGCCAGAGGATGACGAGGAGCGTCAGGGGAGTGGCCAGGCAGGCCAGGACGAACTGGGGGAGGAAACGCACGAAGTACGGCTCGAGGTCGTCGAGCGCCTCGGTGACGAGTGTGACGGTCGAGCTCGTGCGGCCCTCGGAGAGCCACCGCTGCCCGCGATCCCCCGCCGTGCGGAGCACCTGCGTGCGCAGGTCGGATATCGTGCGCAGGGCAGCCCGGTGCCCGTAGGCCTCCTGAAGGTAGACGACGCCAGCGCGCGCCGCGAAGGCGACGGCGGCCGCGGCGAGGGCCGGGAAGGCCCCGGCCAGGTCGGCCTCGCCGTCCACGAGGGGCGAGACGGCTCCCGATACGCCCATGCACTGGACGACCGTCAGCACGGTCAGCGTCAGGCCCGTCGCGACGAGGAACATCGTGTATCCGCGGGCGGAGCGGGCGTACGCCAGCAGGCGCGGGTCCAGGGGCTTCACGTCGTCCTCCCTCGTCTTCCGATGGCTTGGCGTCGGGGGCGCCGTAGCCGGGGCGGTCGCCCGTCCGCCCCGCCTCCGCCCGTCAGCGGGCGTCGAATTCGCGGATCCTCTTCGGGTCCAGCCCGACGGGCGCGTCGGGGATCTGGTCCACGGCCAGGCGTCTGGCGAAGACCCTGTACGACCACACCGTGTAGGCGAGGACTATCGGCACGAACACGACCGCGGCGATCGTCATGATCGTCTGGGTCGGCGCGGTGGCGGCCGCTTGGGAGAGGGTGAGGGAGTACCGTCCGTCGATCGAGGACTTCATGGCGTCGGGGAAGATGGCGAACCAGATGAAGACGACCGCCATGGCGATGCCCGCGAAGTGGGCGATGAAGGCCTTGACCTCGTCGCCTTTGGCGATGAGCAGCGCCGTCGCCGCCAAGCACAGGGCGCACAGGGCCAGGGGCAGCGCCGACAGGGCGTTGCCGGAGTAGGCGAGCTGCGCCCACAGTCCCCAGGCGCCGGTGACGGCCGCCGCGACGACGGCCGATTTGGCGGCGAAGGCCTTCGCCCGGTCGCGCAGGTCGCCCGTCGTCTTGATCGCCAGGTACAGGGCGCCGTGCGAGAGGAACAGCGTGAGGGTCACCAGCCCGCCGAGGAGCGTGAACGGGGTCAGCAGGGAGAGGAATCCGCCGGTCAGGTAGTGGTGGTTCTCGGCCAGGGATCCGGCCGCGGCCGCCGGGTCGACGGCCGTGAACGCGCCCTTGTCGTACCTGCCGACTTCGATCGACATCCCCTGGACCAGGTTGGCGAACGCGACGCCCCACAGGACGGACACGATCCAGGACGACGCGGTGTGGGCGACGTCCCATCCCCTGCGCCAGGCCTCCGTGTTGATCTGCTTGCGCCACTCGATGGCGCAGATGCGCACGATCAGGCACACGAGGACGAGGACGAGCGCCAGGTACATGCCGGAGAACATAGTGGCGTACCATTCGGGGAAGGCGGCGAAGGTGGCGCCTCCCGCCGTCAGGACCCACACTTCGTTCCCGTCCCAGTGGGGGCCGATGGTGTTCAGCGCCAGACGGCGCTCCTTCTCGGACTTCGGCAGGATCTTGAGCAGCATTCCCACTCCGAATCCGAAGCCCTCCAAGGCCAGGTAGCCGATCCAGAGCACCGCGATGAGGATGAACCAGAGAAGCTGGATGGGTGTCAGGTCCACAGCGGTTCCTTTCAGTATACGAAGCTCATGGGAGCCTCGGCGGTCTCGTCGGCCGCCGGCGCCTTCTTCGGATTGATGCCTTCGAGCGCGTACCGCTTGAGCAGCGCCAGCCAGATGACTCCCAGGCCGGTGTACAGAAGCGTGAAGACGACCATCGACCCCAGAACCGTGGCCCCGGACACGGAGTTGGACAGGCCCTGGTTCGTCAGGAGCATGATCCCCCTCTCGCCCGGATTGATGATCCACGGCTGGCGCCCCATCTCCGTGAGGATCCATCCGAAGGTGTTGCCGATGAAGGGAAGGGGGATGGCGAGCATCCAGAGCTTTCCCTTGAACTCGGAGGCGTTGACCCTGCCGCCTCTCAGCGCGTACAGGCCCAGGATCGACATCGCCAGGCCGAGGAGGCCGACGCCCATCATGACGCGGAAGGACCAGAAGGCGACGGTGAGATTCGGTCGGTAGTCCTGGTCGGATCCGTAGACGCCGGCGTACTTCTCCCGGAGTTCGGCGTTGACGTCGTCGAGGCCTTTCAGGAAGGACTTCGAGCCGGAGAAGTGGTTGGTGGCCATGAAGGACTCGAGCCCGGGAATGGGGGCGGTCAGCTGCGGGCCTTTGCAGTCGGAGGTCCACATGGCGATGACGAGCTTGTGGCTCTCCCCCGATTCGCACACGCCCATCATGGCGGCGGCCTTGGCCGGCTGGATGTCGACCAGATGCTGCCCCATGAAGTGGCCGGAGAATACGGTGCCCAGGGAGGCCGCCAGCATGGTGACCAGGCCGATCTTCGCCGCGGGCCTCCAGTAGGCGCGGGCTTCCTCTTCGTCGCCGGTCAGGCGCTTCGAACGGGCCATCCACCAGAAGCTCAGGCCCGCCACGAGCCCGCCCGCCACGAGGAAGGCCGCGCTCATCGTGTGGGCGAAGGTGTAGAGCGAGGTTTCGTTGAACAGCACTTTGAGGAATCCGCCCATGCCGTCCAGCTCCAGGCGGCCGGTCCGCTTGTTGAGGACCGCGCCCGTGGGGTTCTGCATGAACGAGTTCGCCGTGAGGATGAAGAATCCCGAGAGCATCGTGCCGATCGCCAGAAGCCAGATGCACATGTTGTGCAGCCTGGGGGAGAGCCGGTTCTTCCCGAAGATCCACAGGCCCAGGAAGGTCGATTCGAGGAAGAACGCGAGCAGCGCCTCGAAAGCGAGCGGAGCGCCGAAGATGTCCCCGACGAAGCGCGAGTACTCGGACCAATTCATGCCGAACTGGAACTCCTGGACGATGCCCGTCGCCACGCCGAGCGCGAAGTTGATGAGGAGGATCTTCCCGAAGAAATCGGTGACTTTCTCCCATCGGGGGTTCTGGGTCCTGCGGCCCATCGTCTGCATGACGGCGACGAGAGTGGCGAGGCCGATCGTGAGCGGCACCTGGAAGAAGTGGTAAACGGTTGTGATACCGAACTGCCAGCGTGCGAGGTCAAAAGCTTCCACCGTGAAACCTTTCGTGAGGCCTGGGCCGGATTCTTTTCTTGAGCGATCCCAGTCTACGCCATCCCCGCGACAACTCTGACACTCTGTCAGGAATTCGGAGTCCCGTGCGATCCGATCGGGTCGCGCCACGGCGGCCGGAGCGAGCTTGGCGCGTCTCACAGTCGATGTTTCAAGGCGGTGTGCGACAATATTAGGCGGGGTCGAAGTCCTCCGCAGGCTTCCGGCCGTCAGGTGAGACGCACTGTGCTCCGCGAATGGCGATGCAGCCGGTGCGCGCATTTAGACTTCCGCGGTCGATCCGCGACGACATAGCCCGGGGTGGCGTGATGCGGACACGCCGACTGCGGGCTGGAAAGTGCATCTGCGCATGGCTGAGAATGCCACGATATCGGGCGGCGCCGCGACCGCCCGCACAAAGGAATCGGAAGAGTCGACGGTCCGCGACGAGGCGAGGAACGCCGGGGAGAAGGCCGCCGCCGCTGTGGCGGAGTCCCTCGCCCAGCTCGAGCCTCGGCCGAGGAAGGCCCGGGCGACCGCCGTCGAAGACGTGGCGGGCACGCTCGACGCCATCGTCGAGGGGGTCAGGCCGGCGAGCGCGGAGGGCGAGTCCGCCCCGGAGCCGCACCGGCGCACGTCGAAGAAGGCCTCCGGAGCCGCAAAGGCCTCCGAGTCGAAGAAGAAAGCCGGGGAGGCTAAGTCCGGCGACGCTCCGGAGGAGGGCTCCGGCCTCCGATTCTCCTCCGCGGAGGAGCCGCCGAACGCCCAGATCCCGGCGGTCAACATGACAGCCCTGCTCTTCCAGGAGCCCGACACCAGCCGGGTGCGGACGAGGCGCCGTTCCCGCGGCGAGGACGCCTCCTCGTCTCCGTCTCGCCGCCGGAAGGCTACCGGCGGCGAGACGTCCGAGGAGCCGCAGGAAGCCTCTTCCCAACCTCCGGCCGGCTCCGGGGAGTCCGGTCAGGACGCCGTCGGCGAGAGAGAGCCGCGACGCCGTCGGCGCGGAAGCCGAGGGCGCCGCAAAGGCGCCGAGACACCCGAGACTCCGTCCGGTGGGGAGGAGTCTCAGAGCGGGGCTCCTCGGGAGGAGGCCGGCGGCACGCGCCGACGCCGACGGCGCGCGAGATCCGCGCAGGCCGCCGGGGGCGACGGGGTGACGACCCCCAAGGGGTCGACCCGCCTGGAGGCCAAACGGCAGCGCCGCAAGGAAGGCCGCGAGGCCGGGCGCAGGCGCCACGTCATCACGGAATCGGAGTATCTGGCGCGGCGCGAGTCGGTCAAGCGCGAGATGCTCATCCGCGAGCAGGACGGCCTCAACCAAATCGCCGTCCTGGAGGACGACGTGCTCGTCGAGCACTACGTCGCCCGCCACACGCAGGTCTCGATGGTCGGCAACGTCTACCTGGGCCGGGTCCAGAACGTCCTGCCCTCGATGGAGGCGGCGTTCGTGGACATCGGCAAGGGCCGCAACGCCGTCCTGTACGCGGGCGAGGTCAACTGGGAGGCCGCGGGCCTGGAGGGCAAGCCCCGGCGGATCGAGCAGGCGCTCAAGTCGGGCGACGTCATCATGGTCCAGGTGACCAAGGACCCCATCGGGCACAAGGGCGCGCGCCTGACCGCGCAGATCACCCTCGCCGGGCGCCATCTCGTCCTCGTCCCCTCCGGGGCGATGACCGGCATCTCCCGCAAGCTCCCCGACAAGGAACGCCAGCGCCTCAAGCGCCTGCTGCGCGAGCTCATCCCCTCCGAGCACGGCGTCATCGTGCGCACAGCCGCCGAAGGGGCCAGCGAGGAGCAGCTGCGCGCCGACGTCGAGCGGCTGACCAAGACCTGGGAGGACATCCGGGCCAAGGCTAAGAACGTGAAGTCCGCGCCCACGCTTCTCAAGGGCGAGCCGGAACTCGCCGTGCGCGTGGTGCGCGACGTCTTCAACGAGGATTTCCTCTCCCTGAGAATCCAGGGGGCGGGGGCGTGGAAGACGATCTCCGGCTACGTCCGGGAGCTCTCCCCCGAGCTCACCGAGCGCCTGGAGCATTGGACGGGCGCCACCGATATCTTCGTCAAGTACCGCGTCGACGAACAGCTCGCCAAAGCCTTCGACCGCAAGGTCTGGCTGCCCTCCGGCGGCACCCTCATCATCGACCGCACCGAGGCCATGACGGTCATCGACGTCAACACCGGCAAGTTCACCGGCTCGGGGGGGACCCTCGAGGAGACCGTCACCCGCAACAACCTCGAGGCCGCCGAGGAGATCGTCCGCCAGCTTCGCCTCCGCGACATCGGCGGGATCATCGTCATCGACTTCATCGACATGGTCTTAGAGGCGAATCGGGAATTGGTCCTTCGGCGCCTCGTGGAGTGCCTCGGCCGGGACAGGACGCGCCACCAGGTTGCCGAGGTGACGTCTCTGGGCTTGGTCCAGATGACGAGGAAGCGCGTGGGGCAGGGGCTCGTCGAAGCCTTCTCCACGGTGTGCCAGACGTGCGAAGGCCGCGGATTCATCACGCACGCCCATCCGGTCGAGCGCAACGAGTCGGGCTCGGGCCGTTCGAGCCGCAAGGCCAAGGCCGAGGCCCGCACGGAGGAGTCCAAGCGTCACGAGGTCAAGGACGCCCTCAACTCGATCGCCGCCGCGGCCTCCAAGCACGACGAGGACCCCCAGACGCCGCCGGCGGCCGACGCGTCGGACCAGGCGAAGGCGGGCGCGAAGAAGGCGTCGGCGGACAAGTCCGCGCGAGGGGGGCAGTCGCGCGTCCGGGCCAGAGGCAGGAAGTCCTCCGCCGCCGAACAGGCCGGAGTCGCCGGCGGCGAGCCCGAGAAGCCGGCCGCCGAGGACGCACCGAAAGCCGGGGAGTCCTCTGCAGGCGCCGAGGCGCCGACGGAGGGCGGGCCGAACGCCTCCGGTGCCGGCGAGGGAGAAGCCGCCGCCGCGCGGGGAGCGGACGGCGCCGAGACACAGGACGCCGTGGCGACGCCGGATGGGCAAGGCGGCGAAGAATCGCCCGACGAGCCCGACGGCAAGGGGACGCCGGAGGACGCCAGATCGCGCAAGCATCGCGTCTCGTCCTCGGGGACGATCACCCCGGGCGCCAGCCAGGCCTCGGCCATCCTCAGCTTCCCCGCCAAGTAGCGATGACGTGGTCTATTCCATATCGGCGCCGGCGTCGAAGACTTGCCAGTGAAAATACCAGCTTGTATCGTAGAGAGTCGGCGCATTCAGCGCCTCCTCAGCCCGTAAGACTCGCACGGCGTGCGGGTGTCGATCGATACAGAGATGAGCAGTAACGTGGTGTACGCGATTGTCAAGGCAGGCGGCCGTCAGGAGAAGGTGTCCGTCGGTTCCGTCGTCGTGGTCGACAAGCTGGACGGCGAGGTCGGCGACACGGTCGAGCTCGAACCCCTCATGCTCGTCGACGGCACGAAGATCACCACGGCTGCCGACGGCATCGAGGCGAAGGTGACGGCCGAGATCGTCCGGCCGGAGCTCGGCCCCAAGATCTCCATCGTCAAGTACAAGAACAAGACCGGGTACCGCAAGCGCCAGGGTCACCGTCAGAAGCTGACCCGCCTCAAGGTCACCGGCATCGAGTGAGTTCGCTCCACCAACGTAAAGGCAGGTTTCAGCCATGGCACACAAGAAGGGCGCCAGCTCCTCCCGCAACGGCCGGGATTCCAATGCGCAGCGTCTGGGCGTCAAGCGTTTCGGAGGCGAGCTCGTCAACGCCGGCGAGATCATCGTCCGCCAGCGCGGCACTCACTTCCACCCCGGCGTCAACGTCGGGCGCGGCAGGGACGACACCCTGTTCGCCTTGACGGCCGGCCACGTCAAGTTCGGGACTCGTCGCGATCGCAGGGTCATCGACATCGTGACCGCCGAGGCTTGAGGTCTCGTCGCAGATCACGGGGCGGAAGGTTCCTTCCGCCCCTTTTCCTATAACGGACGAGGAGGCTGCCGTGGTCAGTTTCGTCGATCGCGTCGTCCTGCACGTGCAGGCCGGTGCGGGCGGCAACGGATGCGCATCCGTACGGCGTGAGAAGTTCAAGCCGCTCGCGGGGCCCGACGGCGCGAACGGGGGGCACGGCGGCGACGTCGTCGTTGAGGTGGATCCCCAGGTGACTACGCTGCTCTCCTTCCATCGCTCCCCCCATCAGAAGGCCGGATCGGGAACCCAGGGCGCCGGCGACATGCGGGCCGGGCGCAACGGCGAGGACCGGATCCTCAAGGTGCCCCTGGGAACGGTCGTCAGAACGCCCGAGGGGGACGTGCTCGGGGATCTGACCGCCCCCGGAGACCGCCTTGTGGTGGCCAGGGGAGGCCGCGGAGGGCTCGGCAACGCCGCGCTGGCGTCTCCCAGAAGGAAGGCGCCGGGCTTCGCCCTGCTGGGCGACGAGGGGGAGAGCCGGGACGTCGTCCTCGAGCTCAAGTCGATGGCGGACGTCGCCCTCGTCGGATTCCCGAGCGCCGGCAAGTCGTCGCTCATCGCGGCCATGTCCGCGGCCCGACCCAAGATCGCCGACTATCCGTTCACGACCCTCGTCCCGAACCTCGGGGTGGTGCAGGCGGGGGAGGAGCGCTACACGATCGCCGACGTGCCCGGCCTCATCCCCGGAGCGTCGCAGGGAAGAGGCCTCGGTCTGGAGTTCCTCCGGCACATCGAGCGCTGCGCGGTGATCGTCCATGTCGTCGACTGCGCGGCCGTCGAGTCGAGCCGCGATCCGCTCTCCGACTTCGACCTGCTGGAGGCCGAGCTCGGAGCCTACGCACAGCAGTTGGATCCCGCGGAAGGCGGCATCCCGCTCATGGAACGCCCACGGCTCGTCGTCCTCAACAAGATAGACGTGCCGGACGGACGCGAGCTCGCCGAGTTCGTGCGCGACGACCTCCGCAGCCGCGGGCTGCCCACCCACCTCGTCTCTGCCGTCTCGCGCGAAGGTCTCCGCGAGCTCTCCTTCGCCCTGGCGTCCGCGGTCGCCGAGGCGCGCGAAGCAGTCCCCGCCCCCGCGGCGGCGCCGCGCCTTTCGCCCCGTCCGCGAGCTCGGCGTGAGGACGGGTTCACGGTCTCGCGCAGGAGTCAGGGCGGACAGGAGTTCTATCTCGTCCGCGGCGGCAAACCCGAACGATGGATTCGCCAAACCGACTTCGACAACGATGAGGCGGTCGGCTATCTCGCCGATCGCCTCAACGCCCTGGGAGTCGAAGACGCCCTCGTCGAGGCCGGGGCCCGCGCCGGCGACACGGTGGTCATCGGCCCGGAGGATTCGGGGGTCATCTTCGACTGGGAGCCGACGATGCGCACGGGTGCCGAACTCCTCGGTCCGCGCGGCACAGACCTCCGGCTCGACGAGGGGAGGCGCTCCTCGCGCAAGGAGCGCAAGGCCGCCTACCACGAGCGCATGGACGCGAAGGCCGATGCCCGCGAAGGGCTGTGGATGGACCGGCAGGCGGGTCTATGGGTCGATCCCGCCGAGGAGGGCTGACGGCGGCGGGCGCCGTCCGAAACGTCTGCCGCCCGCGTCGGCCTCAGTGAGAACTTCCACACTCGCGTGCCGATGTCTTGCTATATGGATGGGCCGCTGGTTTACTAAACCGTAAGTTGCTTGATATCCAGTGACGGCGCATATCCGCGGAAGCCGCCTCTTGTTTCCCACGCGGAATGGGCCCGTCAAAAGCGGATGTGGAATTTCATACCGCTTCCTACGCCGTAGATGTCTCGGTCCCGGCGTCTCCGGGACCGCATCGCGGGGTCCAGCGCGACTCGCTCGCGTATGCCGAAATGACTTGGCCGAATACGAACGGATGAATGCCATGACAATTCAATTGGCGACGAGGGATCTACCGGCGAGTACGAGCTCCAGCGGGTGCGAAGGCGTTGTGGAGGCGTCGATAGGCATCGATCTGACGCTCCTGGGAGCCGCCCATGCGAATGCGTCGACGTCTGTGGGCGCCGTTCTTCCCGTCGGCTACGCCAATTTCTCGCGGCTCGTCTCGTCTGCGTGCGCGGCGATGCGCGGTGGCATCGACTTCGTCAGCCTTGACAAGACCTTTCGCTCGCGCTCGGACGACCCGCGTCCCACGGAGGCCGTCAAAGTGGCGGCTTGGATGCTCTCGCGCAGCGAAGGAGGGGTCAGCGTCGAGGTTCCGCCCACCGTCGGCGCCATCAATGCGGCCGTCGGCATCCTGTCCCGGTCGAGTCGCGGGCGGGCGACCATCGCCGTCGAGCCGGTCGAGGGATGCGATCTCGCCGCGATCGCCAGGGCCGCCGCGCAGGCCAGATCGGCCGGAATAGGCTTCGCCGTGCGAACGGCGGCCGAGGACCTCACGCCGTCAAGCATTCAGGCGATCGCCCGCTTCGCCGACTCCGTCCATCTGCTGACCGGCGATCCCCACCGCGCTCGGGAAGCCAGATTCGCCCTGCGTTCGGCGGCCGCCGCCTTCGACCGGCAGTTGACCCTCCTCACCGAGATCGGCATCATCGTCTCCGGGTCGATGCCCGCCGCCCGAGAGCGGTCTCTGCTCGTGGAGACCATGACCGGCAGGCCGGTGTTCGACGGCAAGGCCAGCGTCGTGGGGACGGTCTACGACGTGGCCGACACCGTCGAAGAGTGGATATGCCTCGGCGCCGTGGACGGAATCGTCTTCCTACCGGCCTCGCTTCCCACCGACCTCGCCTCGGTGATCCGGGGCATCATGCCGCTCCTCTACGCCAGGGGGATCGACACCGTCTGCCCCTGCGGGCACAGGGACCTGCTCCCATGAGACGAGGGTGGCGAACCGGTCGGCCGCCACCCTCTCGAAGGGCTTCCCCTGCCCTTACTTCTTGCTCTCCTCGATCTTGCGTCGCACGTCGTCCATGTCGAGGCCCTCGACCTGGCTTATGAGGTCCTCCAGCTGCTTCTTGGGGAGTGCGCCGGGCTGGGAGAACACTCGGACTCCGTCACGAAAGGCCATGACCGTGGGAATGGACGTGATGCCGAACTCGCGGGCCAGCTCCTGCTGGTCTTCGGTGTCCACCTTCCCGAAGACGATGTCGCCGTGCTGCTCCGAGGCCGCCTCGTATATCGGCGCGAATTGCCTGCACGGGCCGCACCAGGACGCCCAGAAGTCAAGAAGAACGATGCCCTCTTTGACGGTTTCATTGAAGTTCTCGATGGTGATGGCCTGAGTTGCCATATGGCGAATCCTTTCGCTCGTTTCGTGCCACCATGGGCAACGCCGCGATTTCGGGGAGTATTCCCGTCCTCCGGGGTTGTTCTCGAATGGTGCGGCGGCATCGTAAACGAGGCCGAAAACACGTAGGCTACAGCTATGTGGCAGCATGTCGAGGTCGTGGGGCGGGCCGTTCGCACGGCCTTGTGGGGCGGGCCGTCGCGCGAGGTATAGGGGAGGGATATGTCCGAGTTCGAGGTTCCGGTGCTCGTCACGGGGAGCCAGGGGCGTCGGCGCCGGATCGGAATCATGGGCGGGACTTTCGACCCGATCCATCACGGACATCTCGTTGCCGCCTCCGAGGTGCTCAGCGTCTTCAACCTCGACGAAGTGATCTTCGTGCCCACGGGGAACCAGCCCTACAAGCAGGACAGGGACGTCACGCTCGCCGAGCACCGCTATCTCATGGCGGTGGTGGCCACAGCCTCGAATCCGCGGTTCTCGGTCTCTCGCGTCGACATAGAGCGGGAGGGGACGACCTACACCATCGACACCCTGCGCGACCTTCGCCGCGTCTATCCCGACGCCGACTTCTTCTTCATCACCGGGGCCGACGTGCTGCCTCAGATCCTAGGCTGGAAGAATTCGGACGCGCTATGGTCTATGGCGCATTTCGTCGGCGTGACTCGGCCCGGTCATCAGCTCGATACGGCGGGGCTGCCTCCCGAGGGGATCACCCTCATGGAGATCCCCGCGATGGCCATCTCTTCGACGGACTGCCGGAATCGTGTGAGGTCCGGCATACAACCGTGGTATCTCGTACCCGACGGCGTGGTGCAATACATCGCCAAGTATCGGCTCTATCGGGCCGACGGGAATGTAGGCTCGGATAGAATGGTTGTTTCCGACGATGTTTCCGCACGTGCGGTTGGAAGCTCTGGGCACGGCAGGGATTCGCACGCGGACCTCACTGGGCAGCGGAAAGGATAAACGATGAGTGACGAACAACCGAGGATGTCACGGCGCGAGATGCGGGCGAAGGGCTTGCTGGCGCCGATCCTGGATGGCGCGTCCCCTCTTGACGATCTCACTCCGACGGCGGAGATCCGCCTCAAGCGCCTCACACGCAAGGAGATGCGCGAGCGCGAGGCCATGGAGGCGCACTCAGCGCAGTCTCCCTCCCGATCGGGTTCCAGGCCTTCGGACTCGCCGCGCAGCAGGTCCTCCGATCTGACGAGATCCCCGGAGCCGACCCGCAGGTCGGACTTGTCGCGCAGCAGGTCCTCGGATTTGACGAGGGCTCCGGAGCCGACCCGCAGGTCTTCGGAGGGGACGAGGCTGGGTCAATCGGCGAGGGCCAAGGCGCACGCAGCCTCGGGGGAGCCGCGTTGGAGGCACGTCGAGGACGACCCCGCGGTCGTCGCGTCCTTCAACGAGCCTCGAAGCGACAGGAAGGACCGGGCATCCGATTCCGGCGTGGCCATGCCTTCGCAGCTGTCTTCGAGAGCGGCCGATGTGGAGACTCCCGAACACGTCGACGAGCGTCTGGAGTCGGGGCCGTTCACCCACTCCCTGGAGCCGCGCAGGATCGCGGACTCATCTCGCCGCGACGCCCCGGAGGAGCCGAGGGAACCGACGAGGCAGTCGGTGTTCAACAGGTTCGAACAAGACGCGTCCCAGACGTCGGGCGTCGACCTGGCCGGCTCCGCCGGCGGCGACGAACCGGACGACCAAGAGCTCTCCCAGGCGGCCTCCTTGAGGGCTCCGCTCCTCCAACGGCTTCAGCGCGAGAGCCAGCACGAGGATCAGTCGGATTCGCCCGGCGCACCGGCCCCCGACGAGGAACCGGCTGAGAGCGGGTCCTCCGACGCCCGGACGGTGACCATACCTCAAGCGCCCGAACCCATCGTCGGGGCGCAGCTCCCCGACTCCTCGAGCGGCTATCGCAGGGATACGGGCGAATACGACTCCGACCTCGTCGCCGATGCGCTCGAGGACGAGAAGCCACGGGGGTGGCTGATGACGCTCATCGCGATACTCATCGGACTCGCCCTGGGCGTGGGAATCGGCCTCGTAGGCCGCTATTTCCTCAAGTCCGACGGCGTTCAGCCCGTCCTCGAAGCGGCAGCGGCCACTTACGGCCTGCCAGGGTTCTAGGGGAGATATTGGCCGTTTCGGAAGAATCGCTGAAGTGCACGCGGATCGCGGCGAAGTCCGCCCATGAGCTCAAGGCGACGAGCGTCTTCGCCATCGACGTGTCGGAGCGGCTCGCGCTGGCCGAGGTCTTCCTCGTCGTGTCCGGCTCCAGCGACAGGCAGGTGCGCTCGCTCGTCGACGAGGTGGAGAGGGCGCTCCACGAGGCTGTGGGGCTTCGGCCCGTGCACACCGAGGGCCTGGGCGACGCCCGCTGGGTGCTCCTCGACTACGGCGACCTCGTCGTTCACGTCCAGCAGGACGAGGATCGCGATTTCTACGCTTTGGACAGGCTGTGGGGGGACTGCCCGTCCGTCGATCTCGACGTCCCGGACGGGCAGGGCGAGGCGGCGGACGCGGGAGCCGTGGACAGCGGGGCCACGGCGTGAGCGCTTCCCGCGTGGTGCTGTGGCGCCACGGTCAGACGGATCTCAATATCGCCGGCCGGATCCAAGGGTCCTTGGACGTCCCGCTGAACGACAGCGGACGCAGCCAGGCCCAGGCCGCCGCTGCTGTGCTGGCCGAATACTCGCCGAGCCTCGTCGTCAGCTCTCCGCTGGCCCGTGCGCACTCGACCGCCCAGGCCCTTGCGCATTCCCTCGACTTGGACGTCGCCGTCGACGACCGGCTGGTGGAACGCGACTTCGGCCGGTGGGAGGGGCTCGACCGAGACGCGATCCGCAGCGGATGGCCCGAGCAGTTCGCGACCTGGACATCCGGGGGCCAGCCCGAGGGCCTCGGCGTGGAGACGAGGGCTGCCGTGGGGGAGCGCGTCAGCGCGGCGATCGACGAATGGGCCGGACGCGCGGAGGGGACCGTCGTGGTCGTGGCCCACGGTTCGGCGCTCACGTGCGGGGTGAGCGCGCTCCTGGGAATGGACCCGGAGAACTGGTTCGGCCTCAGGGGCATGGACAATTGCCACTGGGCGATCCTCGCCTCCCAGGTCGGACGGCATCCCGCGTGGAGGATCAACGCCTACAATCTCGGCGCGAAGGCCTAGGGGAGGCGGCTCGTAGGGGCGGCCAGCCGCCGCATTCCCCTTCTCCGTCGGGGATCTCGTGGGCGATGAGCTCCTGCGGTGAGCCGCATCTCAACGCTCGCCTCCGATTTGCCGGTAAAGGCCCGCTCGAGTAACATCTATGAAGTCCGCACGGGGCTATGGCGCAGTTGGTAGCGCGCTTCCATGGCATGGAAGAGGTCAGGGGTTCGAATCCCCTTAGCTCCACGCAAGTTGAGAGGATCGAAACTAGCCCCGTCTGTCGGCGGGGCTGTTCCGTGTCTGGGATTACCTCAGGTGGAATGTCACCGTGGATAGAGGGTCGTGACGATTTATTTGCTGGATGATTAAATCATGTTTAATCATGATTTCAATACATTTACCAATGAAAAACGAAATAGGTGCGAGAAGTGGTTTTTCGGCATTATGAGATTCTCAACCACAATCAGAGGACTCAAAAGCTTGACACAACTTTTTGACTGTAAATAATGTAATTTAATCTGTTTATTGGTCTTATTGATAAATTTATGAGCATACATATATGATTTATCGAATTCATATTCGATATTTTTAAGATACAAAAATCCATTAAATACATTGTATATTACAGTCAGTCATTAATTAAATAATTATAGGATTGATTTATCAATAAATTTGTAATTATACATGTAATGACTTGCTGAAAGGTTAATAATGAACATTAAGCTTTGTATCCAATTACATCTGTTGATACTTGTTTAATTCTTTGAACCATTTTTCGAATATTATTGATAGTATTCTGATCTGGGTTAATGTCTTGTACTGGCTTGTACCAGGATGGGTCGGCACGATAGACAACGTCATATCCAACCAACTGACACGCAGCTCGTATTGAATCGTCTGTCAGACCATCTAGATGCCTCAAAAGATTCAGAGCCGTCGTCTCGTCTTGGATCAGATGCGCTCCGTGCAATGATATTTCGAAAGCTGAGAAGGGATCGCCATACGTTGTAAAACGTGTGAGATAGTCGACCGCGATGCCAACCAAATTTGCACGAATGTTTTCAGGGGAAGTGACTTCCCCAATCTCATCCATGTCCGTGACCGTGAAATTACGCAAGGGAAGATAGCCGCCTCGCGGTTGTTTGATCTCCTTGATGCGTTCTGTCACTGTGGTCATACTAATTTCGCCCCCCGATTGTCAAATGTGATTGTGGTGAGGTGGACCTCCAATAGGATTCTACTGCCTTCGGACCCGGCCATGTCAGGGCCGAACCAAAGGTGTTTTCCGTACGTAGCCTTGAATCGTTTGATCGGTCTTGCACTTTCGTGCCGCGTGGCAGCCCAGTGCGAGAGCGTATATCCACTTCTGTTGGAAAGGACCCGCTCCTTCAAAGGCAACCTGGAACCTGCGGCCTTCGGGCAGGTTGGAAAGTCGGTAGCAGCCGACGGTTGTATCGGTCCACCTAACCAATGAGTTGCTGCCGATCGGACACGGCAGAGTCAGAAACTTGAACTGTGTCAAGAGCGAGATTCTCGGCTCACTCGATCTATGTTATTTGTGAGAACGCTGATGGTAGCCAAGGGGCCTCCCGGACGTTCGCCAGGAGGCCCCTGTCGATGTGGGGGAGTGCGCCTCTACCGAGTGCCGGATCGCAGCGGACTCACCGCGGCGGCCTCTTCCCGAAGCGCTCCAAATCGGCCACGACCCGGGCGGGTTCGCCGTCCAGCGGGAGATTTGGCGGGTCCAGGGCTCCGTCGAGGGATCCGGGCGCATCCGCCTGGGTTGCCGCGAAGAGCGCGTCCCAGTCGGAGACCGGCGAGCCGGGCCCGGAGAAGACCTCCACGGTTCGGCCGGATGCCGACGGCGTGAGGACCGCCTCGACGAGCGTCTGAGCGACGTGTTCGCGGCGCACCCCTCCCATCCTCGCCGTGTCGCCCTGAGCGAGGACGGGACGGTCGTCGGCGAATTCGACGGCGTCGAACCATCCGGGCCGCACGATCGTGTAGGCCAGCCCGCTTGCCCGCAACAGGCGCTCCCCGCGCCGCTTCCAGGTCAGCAGATCGGCGTAGGGACCCGACGCATCGGTGGCGTTGATCGAGGACATGAGCGCCACGTGCGGCCGGCGCCCGTTCAACGCCCCCAGCAACGCGGGCACGACGCCGTAATCGACGCCCTCGGGGCGGGAGTCGTCGCCGTGGACGAGGATGACGGCGTCCACGGCGTCGACGAAGCGGAGGAGGGAGGCGGGCTCCGTGGCGTCTCCCTGCACGACTTCGACTCCCGGGATCCCCGCGAAGGCGCGGTTGGCGCGAGCCGCGTCCCGGCTCAACGCGCGGATCCCCAATCCCCGCAGCGCGGCAGCATGCACGACGTGGCGTCCGATGCTGCCTGTGGAGCCGACGACGAGAACGCTGGGTGTGGCCATGACACAATCCTTCCGATCGAACCTCGGTCCGGGTGGCGTCCGCGGTCGGCGCCCCCGGAACCGTTAACGACGCCTTTATTCGTTGGTGAGCGTCAGCGTGCTGAGGAACTTGGCCGCTTCGGGGTCCCTGTGGTCCAAGAACTGACTCTTGCCCGTCTCCAGCGCGGTGACGTCCATCATCTCGGCGTCGGAGAGATTGAAGTCGAAGACGTCGATGTTCTCGCGCATCCGCTCGGGCCGCACCGATTTGGGGATGACGACGACGCCCCTTTGAATCAGCCAGCGCAGAACCACCTGCGCCACCGACTTCCCGTGGGCTTCGCCTATCGCCGTCAGCGTCGGGTGAGTGAACAGGCCGTTGCGGCCCTCGGCGAAGGGGCCCCACGACTCGATCCGGACGCCGAGTTTGTCCATGAAATTCTGGTCGGCGACGCGCTGGAAGAAGGGATGGGTCTCGACCTGGTCGACGGCCGGGACGATCTCGTTGTGGTTGATCAGGTCGATGAGCCTGTCGGGGAAGAAGTTCGATACGCCGATCGCGCGGATTCTCCGTTCGGCGTAGAGCTTCTCCATGGCCCGCCACGATCCGTAGTAGTCGCCGAAGGGCTGGTGGACGAGGTACAGGTCCAGCGTCTCCAGGCCGAGTTTGTCCATCGAACGCTCGAAGGCCTGCCGGGCCGAGCCCTCGCCGGCGTCGGAGATCCACAGTTTCGTCGTGACGAACAGGTCGTCGCGCGGGATGCCGCTGGCGGCGATGGCGCGGCCCACCGCTTCCTCGTTGTTGTACACGGCGGCCGTGTCGATCGAGCGATAGCCGGCCTCCAGGGCCTGGGAGACGGCCCGCTCGGTCTCCTCGGGCGGGACCTGGTAGACGCCGAAGCCGAGGATCGGCATGCTGACGCCGTTGTTGAGTGTTACACAGTCCATTGGGATTCCTTGTCCGATCGGCAGTGGTGCGGGGAACCGTTCGAGTCCCGGCGGAATTTCGAACTCGGCAGGGGTGAAAGGGGTATTGCCGGGTTCAGCCGGAAACGCGACCCTTCGCCGAAGCGGTCTCGGTGCCTCTGAAGGTGCCGGTTCCGATTGTGATGACGCGAAAACGACGAACCGCCGTCTCAACGTGACCGCCGAACCATCGCCGACGGCTGTCCCATCATATGACGGCATGCTTCGCACGGCGAGAGCGTTCAGCTCTCGGAGAGTCGGGGAGCACGAGGGTCGCCGCGGACGCCAGCCTGCTCGGCCGTTGGCAGGCCTGCTCGGGACTCCATTTAACTGAAATTTCAATTTTCCGCTGTCGACCGCGACTGTCGAAATCCGAGCATGGTCCATAGTCCCCATTGCCTTGACCGTCCCGCTACTCGACGCCTAAATTAGCCGTGTGAGCGATTGCGCTCATGCTCGAGAATATCGACTTTATCCGTTAGATACGAAGAAAGTTGATCATTCAATAGTCGAACAATGTGCTTATCGCAGCGCAACGATGAGCCAATATATTTCGAGCGATCGAATCACAATGGATTGCTCTGAAGGTGTGATTGTTAGGTTACGATGAAAAAATCCATTCACATATCAAGCTGCATTATGGCTGCTTTGCTTGCTTTGTCCGCTCCTGCATTCGCGGCCGACGGCCAGGGGACAGCGGATCAAACGCCCAAGTCGAAGGGATCGTCCGAAAGCGTCGCCGTCAAGGCCCCTATCGTCTCCTCCCAGGGCGATGACCTCGTCAAGCCCCAAACCGTGACCAAGGAGAGCCAGCAGGCCACGGCGCTGAACTCGTCGCGTGACGGGGCCTACGTCCGGCAGACGGCTGAGAGCTACTGGACGTCCGAGCGCATGGCCAATGCGACGCCGATAGAGAGTGCAGAGCAGATCGCCGATGCGCAGGCCCAGGCCGCAGCGGGAGACAGCATCAAGCCGATGGACGAGGGGAAGGCCGCTCCCGAGCAGGTCGTCGCCAAGCCCATGGCTCCGACGGCCAATGCCTCGGCGACGAAGGCCGAGACGGCAGACGGACGGGTCACCAACTACTCCCAAACCAACGGCAAGGTGTTCTTCCGCAACGCCACCAACGGGAAGGACTACGTCTGCTCGGGTTCCTCGGTGACGAGCTCCTCGAAGCGACTGGTGATCACGGCCGGGCACTGCGTCCACGGCGGCGGCAAGAACGGGAAGTGGCACCAGAACTGGGTCTTCGTTCCGGGATACGACCGCGGCAAGGCCCCGAAGGGGAAGTTCCAGGCCGCTTCTCTGCGAGCCTACAAAGATTGGATCGACAAGGGAGGCAACAACAGCGCCGTAGGGTTCAACTCCGACGTGGCCTTCGTGACGACCCACGACGGAACGTCGGGCGGGAAGGTCAATGAGAAGGTCGGAGGGCACGGCATCATCGCCGGAGGCAGTTGGACGTTCGGCGTCGACATCTTCGGATATCCGGCCAATTTGGACCGGGGTCAGGCCATGAAGTCCTGCTCGTCGAAGACCGCGCGCGCTCAGATGCAGTCGTGGTACTTCTACACGGTGCAGGGATGCAACTTCGAAGGCGGATCCTCCGGAGGCCCGTGGCTGCAGAGCTACGCCAATGGAACGGGCCAAGGCTATGTCCGCTCGGTCACCTCGCATATGCTGGTCGGCCGCAACACCATCAGAGGCCCCTATTTCGATCAGAGACTGGCGGGCTTGTACAAGGAAGCGGACGGGTCTCGCTGAACGATCGCCTCAGCTGCGTCTAGCTTCTCAGCCGACCGGCCTGCACTACAGCGGCCGGTCGGCTTCTATTGCGGCGAGCGGGGCCTGCCAAACGCATGTGGTCCGGCTGAGATCGCCGGCTTATTCCCGAGGGCGTCAGAACAGCTGGGGGAAGGCCGCTTCGAATTCGGCCTTCGTGGCCAGGGACGTCTGCGTGCCCAGCTTCGTCACGGAATCGGCCGCATAGTGACTGGCCAGTCGGAGCGCGCGTTCGACGTCTCCGCTCGCCACGAGATAGTGGCTGAAGCAGCCGATGAAGGCGTCGCCTGCGCCGGTCGTGTCCACGGCCGCGACCTCCACTGCCGGTATGAGCTTCTCCTGCGAGGCAGCGATCCAGAAGGCTCCGCGCGCTCCGAGCGTGACGATGACATTCTCCACTCCCGCGCCCAGGAGCACCCTGGCCGCCCGCTGGACGTCCTCAAGAGTGTCGACGGGCATGCGGGTCAGCAGCGCCAGTTCGGATTCGTTGGGCATGACGTAGGCGCAGCCCCTGACGCGGTCGAGCTCGAGGTCGGGATGGGCGGGCGCAGGGTTGAGAAGCACCGGGATGCCGTGCCGCTTCCCGAGGTCGATCGCCGCGTACACGGTGTCCAAGGGCACTTCCAGCTGCAGCACGATGAGGCTGCACTGGGCAATGTCGGGCTCGGCCGCCTCAACGTCGGCGGGGGTGAGCAGCGCGTTCGCGCCTTTGATGATGATGATCGAGTTGTGCGCCTGGGGATCGACGAAGATCGGCGCGACGCCGGATGTCGCATCCGTGGGCAGCACGTGCGCGGTGTCGATGCCGTTGCGGGCGAAATTCTCGATCGTGTTAGCGGCGAAGACGTCGTTGCCCACGCGCGTCACCATCAAGACGTCCGATCCCAGCCGGGAGGCGGCCACCGCCTGATTGGCGCCCTTGCCACCGCAGCCTATCGTGAAGTCGGGCGCTTCGACGGTCTCCCCCTCCTCCGGCATCCGATTGATGTAGGCGATCAGGTCGACCATGTTTGAGCCGATCACCGCGATGTCCATGTTGCTCCTCCTCGAGTCGGTACGTGGACCAGTCTATGGGCAAGAGCCTGCATCGGCCAGGATCCAGGTCCCCGCCTCACCGTCCGGGCACCGGCACGACCGTGACCTCCGCTCCGCTGGCCGCGAGCATGTCTAGTTGCTGCTCGGTGGCTCCGTCGTCGACGAGGATCGTCTCGAAGGTCGTCAGCGAGGTCGTTTTCTGCCAGGCCCGGCGCGCGAATTTGGAGTTGTCGATCATGAGGACTCGGTGGAAGGACTGCTCGAGCATCGTCCGCTTCATATCCGTGACGTAGTCGGTCGGGTTGTACACGCCGTCGTACCAGACGGCGGCGTCGGACATGAAGCACAGGTCGGCTCTCAGGTTCTTGACGAAGCCGGTTCCCAAGCTTCCGTAGAAGGCCTCGGCCCAGGGATAGTAGCGGCCTCCGATGAGCACGAGCTCGGTGTTCTTCGACGCCGCCAGCGACCGAGCGACCGGCATCGAATTGGTGATCACCGTCAGGGGGTTGACTTTCGCCAGCTCGGGGACCATGGGCAGCGCGGTCGAGGAGTCGTCGATGATCACCGCGTTCCCGGCTGAGACGAGGCGCGCGGCCGCCTGGGCCAGGGCTCCCTTCTCGATGCGCGACCGGATCCGCCGCATGCGCGGGGGAAGCTCGGCGGTCGAGGATGCGCGGGGTCGCAGCTCCCCTTTTGAGAGGGTGAGCAGTCCCGAGTCCTCGAGGATCTGCACATCCCGGTATATCGTCGCCGCCGACACTCCGAGGGAGTCGGCCAGGCCCTCGATGCGCAGCGTCCCGTCCTCCAGGACGGCGTCCACGATGGCCGAACGCCTTCTCTCCGGGGTGGGCTTGGCGTCGGCGTCGGTCTGCGCCGCGGGGTTCGAATCTGCCATGTCGCTGGTCGCCTTCCGGGTGCTCGGCAATGTCGAAGAAATTTTACATCGATCTTGCAAAATCAGGTTCATATTATCATTTCAGTTGACAAATCTTTCAGAGAAAATTAGCGTGGAACGCACGGCATAGCCGAATCGGGCGACGATCACGCATGGAACGGCCCCCGATTGTCTCAATGAGGAGCGAAATATGAATGAAGTCATCATCGGAGTGGACGGTGGGACCACGGCCGTCAAGGCCGTCGCCTTCGATCTCACGGGCGAGGTCCGGGCAGTCCACCACGAATCCGTCCCGGTTCACTACGGCGGTCGCGGGGAGGCTGAGCAGGACATGGCGCTCCTGTGGGACGCCGTCGTAGCATGCCTGGCCGACGTCGCGGCACAGCTCGGCGACGCCACCGTTCTCGGAATCGGCTTGACGGGCCAAGGCGACGGAGCCTGGCTCGTCGACGCGGACGGCGAACCGGCCCGCCGGGCGGCCAACTGGATGGACGGCCGCGCGGCCGGACGCGTCGACGAATGGAACGCCGACGGCCGCGGCCGAAGATTGCTCGACGTCACCGGAACGACGGTCTTCGGCGGTCTCTTCCCCGTTCTCATCGAAGAGCTCGCCGAAACCGATCCCGACGCCGTCGCCAAGGCGGCATCGCACCTGAACTGCAAGGACTGGATTCGGTTCAAGCTCACGGGAGTCCGGGCCACGGACCACACGGAGGCCTCACGCACCTTCCTCGACGTCCGCGACGGCTCCGGATACGACGAAAACCTCGCCGCGGACCTCGGCCTCGACCGTTTCCTCGGGCTCCTCCCCGACATCCGCCATCCAGCCGGCCAGGCGAGCCCGCTGTCCGCCGAAGCCGCCGAACTCACCGGGATCCCCGCGGGCACGCCCGTCGGCGTGGGAATGATCGACGTCGCCGTCACGGGCATGGGGCTGGGCGCGGTAGGCGACGGCGCGTCGTGGCTCATCCTCGGCACGACCGGCTTCGTCGGAGTCCTCCTCCCCAGTATCGCCGACCGCCGCTCGGACCTGTCCATGGTGCTCGCCACGGGCAACGGCACCCAGGTGCTCGAATTCATGGCCCCCATGACGGGCACGCCCAACCTCGACTGGATCCGTTCGACCCTCGGCCTGAACGAGGAATCCTGGAGCGACATCGAGGCGATAGCCCGCGAGGCGAACCCCGGGGCGCACGGTGTCGTCTACCTGCCGTACGCATCTCCCGGAGGCGAACGCGCGCCCTTCCTCGACACGAACGCCTCGGCGTCGTGGCAGGGCATGTCACTGACCAGCAGCCGCGCCGACATCCTCCGATCCGTGTACGAAGGCGTCGTGTTCTCCCTCGTCGAGTGCATCGACGCCCTGCGGATAGAAGGCGACATCGTCGTCTCGGGCGGCGGTTTCCGCTCCGACCTCCTGTGCCAGATCCTCGCCGACACAACCGGCAGACGCGTCCTTCGCCAGGACGCGCCCGAAGCCGGAGCCCGCGGAGCCGCGGTGCTCGCCCTCGTGTCGGCCGGTCGTTTCCCGGACGTCCGCGCAGCCTCCGAAGCCCTCGGCGCCACACTGGAGGCGTTCGACCCGCACCCGGAGGCGAAGGATGTCTACGCCTTCGCGTACGACGTCTTCCGGGAGACCAGGCGAGCCCTGCGCCCCGTATGGAAACCGATGCGCGAACTGCGCAAGGCCACGACCGATGGAGAGAGAGCATGAAAGTCCTTCTGGCATCCGACGGCTTCGTCACCGACGACGTCCTGCGCACGGCGATGTCAGCCGCAGCCCCCGAAGCGCAGCTGGCCGCCATAGCCTCGACCTGGCCGGTTCCCCCCTACGGCGACGTCGGCGAAGTCAGGGAGGCCGCCGGCGACGAGGACGAGCTCGTCGCGGCCCTCCGAGGGTGCGACGTCGCCTTCTCCCACACCTTCCCGTTCACGAGGAAGGTCATCGAGGCGTGCCCCGACCTGAAGATGATCGCCATCTGCCGTGGGGGCCCCGTCAACGTGAACATCGAGGCGGCGAGCGACCACGGGGTTCTCGTCTCCTACGCGCCCGGACGCAACGCCGTGGCCACCGCCGAGCACTCGGTGGGGATGATCCTGGCGGCCATGCGGCAGATCCCGCAGCGGAACGCCGAACTCCTGGCCGGCCAGTGGCGATCCGACTACTACATCTTCGACAACGTGGGGCCCGAAGTGGGCTCCTCCACCGTCGGAGTGATCGGATACGGCGCCGTAGGACGGCGAGTCGCCCACGTCATGGCCTCCTTCGGAGGCGACGTCCTCGTCCACGACCCGTGGGCCGCCGACCGGTCGGGCGAGGGCGTCGCATTCGTCGACACCCTCGAGGAGCTGCTGCGCCGCAGCGACATCGTCACCCTCCACGCCCGCGCCACGCCGGACAACCACCACATGATCGACGCCGAGGCGCTGGCCCTCATGCCCGCCAATTCGGTGTTCGTCAACTGCGCTCGCGGAGAGCTCGTCGACTACGACGCCGTGTGCGACGCCCTGGACTCCGGCCACCTCTTCGCGGCCGGCTTCGACGTCCTGCCCGCCGAGCCCCTGCCGCTCGACCACAGGCTCATGTCGACGCCCCGCGTGGTCCTCACACCCCACCTGGCGGGCGCCTCGAAAGAGGCGGCGCGCCTGGCCGCGCGCATCGGCGCAGCCGACATCGCGGCCTTCATCCGAGGCGAGCGTCCGGCTCACCTCGCCAACCCGAACGCCTTCGAGAGAAAGTAGAGCCCCAGCCATGATCATGGAAGACGAACGCCGGGCGGTGGTCGACACCTGCCTGCTCATGCAGAGGCAAGGCCTCGTCGTCGGCACGGCCGGAAACGTGTCGATCCGCACCGCAGACCTCATCGCGATCTCGCCCTCCGGCGTCCCCTACGAGGAGATGGCCCCCGAGGACGTTGTCGTCGTCGGCACGGACGGCGCACGGGTCGACGGCGATCTCGAACCGTCATCCGAGCTTCCGCTCCATCTGAGCGTCTACCGCGCCACCGACGCGGGAGCCATCACCCACAACCACGCCCCGGCGTCGACGGCCCTCGGACTCGTCGTCGACGAGATCCCGCCCTCCCACTACTACTCGGTCATGTTCGGCGGGGCCATCAGGGTTGCGCCGTACGCGGGATTCGGCACGGACGAACTGGCCGCGAACGTCACCGAGGCGTTGAGGGACCGCACCGGCGCCCTCATGAAGAACCACGGGGCCATCACCATCGGCCCGACGGTGGCCAAGGCCGTCGGCATGCTGCCGATCCTCGAATACGTGTGCGAGGTCCACCTGCGCGCCATGGCCAGCGGCGCTCCCATCGCCCTCCTCTCGGACGCCCAGATGGACGACGCGCTGAAAGGCCTGGCGAACTACGGGAAGCAGCCTGCCCGAGGGAAGTAGCCAGTTCGGGGCGTCCGGCCGGCGCCTCCCCCGACCGGACGCCCCTCGGGCACGGGATCCCCTCATGGAGGAGGCGAATCCGACGGTGGCCCGTACGCTTCCTTTGCGGGAGCGGTCGCCGCGGCTGATCGGCCTGAAGAAGGCGTCAGGACGCTCCTCGGGTGCGAGTGCGATCCGAACGACACGATATAGTTGAACGGATAACTTGCGGAGGTGCGCTCATGATCCGAACAGACCGAAAGCGCTCGCGCCGACGCCTGTACCTCATACTCGGCGGGCTCGGGCTCGTCGTCCTGGCAGCGGGGTTGGCGATCTTCCAGCCCTGGCTGCTGTGGGTGGACAACGACGTGCACGACGAACTGCCGACCGCGTCGGCCGGGGGCTCGTCGGGACGGCAGGCGGGAACGGCGACGCTGATTTCGCGGGGAACGTTCGTCTCCCACGAACACGAGACAGCCGGGACGGCGAGCCTCTACCGGCTGCCCGACGGACGGTATCAACTGGCGCTCGCCGGGCTCAGGACGACGACCGGGCCGGACGTCCGCGTGTGGATGAGCGCGGGCCCGGTGGTCGAGGGGAAGGCCGGATGGCACACGGCGGAGAAGCACCGCCATCTCGACGTCGCGCCGATCAAGGGAAACCGCGGGGACCAGCTCTACAACCTGCCCAAGGGCTTCGACCCGGCCCGATGGCCGACGGTGGACCTGTGGTGCGTCCGCTTCTCCGTCTCCTTCGGAGCCGCGGCTCTCAAGCCCGTCAGCTGAGCCGCGGGCTCCCCGCGAGCGCGCCGGCGGGCGGGGTTCGCCGCCCG
>NZ_KE951450.1:6560-17975 GCF_000466165.1 Actinobaculum sp. oral taxon 183 str. F0552 | reverse complement strand
GGGCGGGGTTCGCCGCCCGCCGGCGGCCCGGCGCATCCGCAGACGCCCTCAGCTGACGAGTTCGCGCAGGACGGCGCGAGCTCCCTTCTCGCGAATCGCCTTCAGCGCCCCGGTGAACGCCTCGACGAATCGAGGATCCTGGCCGAGCGAGCCGAAGACGAGCTCATTGGAGACGAACGCGGTGTCCTCTCCGTCCTTCTGCCTGGCCGCCGCGGCTACGAGCGCCTCGCCCTGCTGGTCGTCGACGACGATCTGCGAACCGTCCTCGGCGCGGCCCTCGCATCCGAGAGCCCAGGCAGCGCACATCGCCGCCCCCAGTTCCACCGAGCGGCCGGCGGCGAGATTGTCGCGAACCGTGGGCAGCACGAACTTGGGCATCCGGTCGGAGGCGTCCTGTGCCAGGCGGGCCAGGGTGTCGGCGATGCCCGCATTGGTGAAGCGCTCGAACAGTGTGTTCACGTAGGCGGGAAGGTCGATGCCGGGAACGGGACGCAACGTCGGCAGCGCCTCGCGGTCCAGGTAGGCGCGCGTGAAGGCCTGGATGTCGGCGTCGGCGGCCGATTCGTGCGCGAACACCTGGGGGATGAGGCGGCCCCAGTGGGCCAGCGACTGGTGCGAGGCGTTGAGCAGCCGCAGCTTCATGAGCTCGTAGGGGACGACGTCGTCGACCATCTGCACTCCGGCGTCCTCGAACGGGGGCCGACCGTCGGTGAAGCGATCCTCCAGCACCCACTGCTCGAAAGGCTCGGCCGTGACGGGCCAGCCGTCGTGGAGGCCGAACTCCCCGGCGACGTGTTCGATGTCCTCCGGCGTGGTCACGGGGGTGATGCGGTCCACCATGCAGTTCGGGAAGGCGACCTTCGCCTCGATCCACTCCGCCAGCTCCGGATCGGCCATGCGGGCCTGGGCCAGCACCGCCGTTCGGGCGATGTTCCCGTTCCCGGGGAGGTTGTCGCAGGACATCACCGTGAACGGAGGGACGCCCCGCTCGCGTCTGCGGGCGAGGGCTTGGACGATGAAGCCGAAAGCCGTCTGAGGGCTGTCCCGGTGCTCGGCGTCGTGGACGGCGCCCGGCGAGGTCGTCTTGAACTCCCCGGTCTCGTCGTCGATGTTGTACCCGCCCTCGGTCACCGTCAGAGAGACGATGTGCGTCGCCGGGTCCGCCATGACGTCCAGGACGGCCGACGGATCGTCCGGGGCGAAGAGGTAGTTCGAGATGGAGCCGATGACGCGCGGTTCGAGCGTCCCGTCGGAATGCTTGAGGACGAGCGTGTACAGGCCGTCCTGGGACGTCATGACGTCGCGCATCTTCGCGTCCTGGGGCATGACTCCCACGCCGCAGATGCCCCAGTCGAAGGCGAGGCCCTTGCCCATGAGACGGTCGAGGTACATGGCCTGGTGGGCTCTGTGGAAATTGCCCAAGCCGAAGTGGACGATTCCGGTGCTGAGCTTCGAGCGGTCGTACGCGGGGGCGTAGGATGACGCGGCGAGGGATGAGTCGGGGTGCGCAGTGGTGAACATGACCGTTCCTTCCGGGGTTCTCAATCGACGGCGTCGGAGCAATGATGTGCTTGACGCCACTGTTCCGATGCCCTCATCATGGTTTCCATTCGGACGGAGGTCAAGCGCGCGGGCGCCGGCATCGAACCGCCCGCCGACGGCCGGACAGCGCATCTCCGCGGTCCCCGGCGCGGCTGTCGCCATGGTCGCACGGCGGGAAACTACTTACGATGGGGCCATGACGTCTGCGCTGCGCCCGCGTTCCCTCTGGCATCGCATCACGCTCGGAATCCAGGCGGCTTGGGCGGCGACGCTCCTCCTCGTCCTGGCGCTTCAAACCGTTCTGCCCGAGCCTCGCTGGTACCTCGTCCACACCGCGGGGCTGGGCTTCGTCGCCAGCGCGATCCTGGTGTGGACGTGGCATTTCGCCGACGCTCTGACGCGCAGGAAGCAGTCCCAGAAGCATCAGCTCGCCAGACTCGTGCTCATGGCGGCCGGCGCCGTCCAACTCGGGATCGCGATCGCTGGAGCGGGGATCGCCGGCCAGGCACTGGCATTGACGGGGCCCGCCACCGTCATCGGCGCCATGGCGTGGCACCTGTGGGCCCTGCATACGGCGACGAAGGGCGGATTCCTCGGGCGGGCCGCAGCCACCCTGCGCTTCCACGCGACGGCCGGGGCCTTTCTCATCCTCGGCGCGACGTTCGGCACGCTCCTCGCCGTCGACGCGACCAACGATTCACTCGCCTCGCTCTGGCGCAAGGCCGTTCGCCTCCACCACGACGACCTCGTCCTCGCCCATGCCATGTGCATGCTGCTCGGCTTCGTCGGTCTGACGATCCTGGGGACGCTCGTCACCTTCGGCCCGACGATCGCCCGCGCCCGCATGTCCCCGAAAGCCGTGGAATGGTCGAGACGGGCGCTTCCCCCGCTCGCCGGCGCCGTGTGCGGCGGCGCGCTCCTCGCGGCAGGAGGGTTCGCCCGCCTCGCGGGGGTGGCCGTCCTCGTCTGGATGGCGGCGAGCGCCCTCATCCTCGTCCCCGTCGCACAGTCGTGGCGGGGATCGATGCTTTCCGTCGGAGACGGCTGGTTCGTGGGGGCGGGAATGACGTGGATCCTCGCCGCGGCGGCGACGTGGGCCGTCCAGCTCCTGACGGCCGGCGTTGACGCCGGGAGTGCGGGCTATGTCAAGTACGGCATGCTCATCGGCGCCGGAGCGGTGCAGACGGTCATCGGAGCGCTCACCTTCCTCCTGCCGGTGGTCATGGGGGGAGGGCCGACGCGTCTGCGCAGAACCCTGGAGAAGGTCGAGCCGTCGGCGGCGGCCCGATGGTTCCTCATCAACGGCGGCATGCTCGTGGCGGTCCTCACGCGCTCGGAGCGCACGCAGCGGGCCGCCCTCACCCTGGCGGTGATCGCGGCGGCGGCGAGCCTCCTCCTCGTCGCCGTCCTCTCCCTGCGGCAGAAGACGGCAGGCGCCCCGGAGCCGGAGGCCGGCCCACGGCAGTCCGAGAGGCGGCGAGTCGAAGGCGCAGACGGCGAACCGGCCCGGAAGGCGGGGGAGAGGGCCGTCCCGCAGGAGCCGGGGAAGGCCGCCGGAGAGCAGAAGGCGGGGCTGCCCGTGGGCCTCCCACGGACCGATGCCGTCTCTCCGCGCTCCGGCGAAGCCGGCGCCTCACCGGCTCGAGACCCCCGAGGGCATCCTCGGGCCATGCCGCGCACCCGACTGAGCCTGGGCGCCGCACTGGCCGCCCTCGCGTTGGTCGTGGCCGTGGCCTGGGGCGGAAACGGGGGCTCGCCGGGCGGGGGAGGCCAGGCCGGGGGCGCCGTCTCCGACCCCGGCGCCGAGGTGACGAAAGTCAGGATCGCCGTCAGGGGGCTCTCCTTCACCCCCTCCCGCATCGAGGTCCCCCGCGGCAACCGCCTGCAGATCGCGGTGCGCAACACGAGCGACCAGCAGCACGATCTCGTCGTCGACAACGGGGCCGCCACGGGGATGATCGACCCAGGCAAGAGCCGCACCGTCGACGTCGGAGTCGTCAACGGGAACATGGGCGGCTGGTGCTCCGTGGTGGGCCACCGGCAGGCGGGCATGACCGTGACGATCGTCGCGGTGGGCAAGGATCGGGCCGGAAGCGCCTCGCCTTCGCCCGGGAGGACGCCGGCGTCGGGCGGCGGCCACGACCACGGAGGAATTCCGGGGACCTCGCGCAGCCCCCTCCAGCCGACGTACGCGGAGCTCTCGGCCGAGCCCGGCCCGTCATTCGCCGCGCGAGACGCGACGGTCCCTCCGGCGAGCGCCGAGACGACGCATCGCATCGCGCTCGAAGCCGTCGAGGTCGACAAGGAGGTGGCGCCTGGCCGCAAACAGCGCGTATGGACCTTCAACGGGACGGTTCCCGGGCCGGTCCTGCGCGGAAAAGTCGGGGACGCATTCGTCGTCACCCTCACGAACAAGGGGACGATGGGGCATTCGATCGACTTCCACGCGGGCGACGTCTCACCCGACCAGCCGATGCGCACCATCGCTCCGGGGCAGTCGCTCACCTACACCTTCACCGCCAGGCGCAGCGGCATCTGGCTGTACCACTGCAGCACCAAGCCGCTGTCCACCCATATCGCCAACGGCATGTACGGCGCTGTGATCGTCGATCCTCCCGGCCTCGACCGCGTGGACCGCGAATACTACCTCATCCAGGCCGAGCAGTACTGGTCGGCGAACCTCAAGCAGGGCACCGACGCCGACGCGGTCCGCAGCGCCACGCCCAGCGCCGTCGCGTTCAACGGATACCCGTTCCAGTACGTTCACAGACCGCTCCAAGCCAGGACGGGGGAGCGAGTGCGCATCTGGGTCATCTCCGCCGGGCCGAACCTCGACCTGCCCTTCCACGTGGTCGGAGCCCAATTCGACACCGTGTGGTACGAGGGTGCGTACCGGATCCGCCGGGGCTGCGACGTCTCGAGCTTGGCGGTGCAGCGATGCGACCCGGCGCAGGGCTCGGCGGGAAGCGCCGGCTCGCAGGGTCTCGCGGTCGCCGTCGCCCAGGGGGGCTTCGTCGAGTTCGCGCCCCGCGAGCCCGGGACGTACACGCCCCTCAACCACGCCATGGCCTACGCCGAACGCGGCGCGACCGCCTCGCTGCGCGTCACGAGCGGCTCCGAGGCGGACGGAGCCCGAGGCGGCTGATCGACGGGGCGGACAGGAGGGCCCCGCCCGCCCCGTCGCCGCGTCCGCCGCCTAGAAGGCTGGGATGACCTCGCCGTTCGGCCACGTCTTCTTGATGTAGGCAGCGACTTGGGGGGAGTGGAGGAGCTCGTCGAGCTTCTTGATGGAGGCTGCCTTCTTGCCGGAGGCCGCCGAGTTCCACGCGAGGATGTTGGCGTAGGGGTTGCCCTCGCCCGACTCGAGGTAGATGGCGTCCTTCGAAGGTTTCAGGCCGTTCTCCAGAGCGTAGTTCCCGTTGATGATCGCGATGTCGACGTCCGGGAGGATCTTCGGAATCGACGGAGCGCCGGCCGGCTTGAAGGTGATGTTCTTCGGGTTCTTCTCGACGTTGTAGATAGTCGCTTTCTTGTCCTTGGGAAGCGTTATGATGCCGTTCTTGGCGAGAAGCTCGAGCGCGCGAGCTTGATTCGAAGGGTCATCGGTTATCGCGACTTGCGCATTCTTGGGTAGTTTCTTGAGATCTTTGATATTTTTCGAATATATGCCGTACGGTTCGATGTGTACTCCAGTTCCGTGATTGAATTTGTAACCCTTGGAGGAGGAGGCTTCCTTCAGGTAGGGAAGATGCTGGAAGAAGTTCGCATCGATGTCGCCGTCCTTCAGGGCGGAGTTGGGGACGTTGTAGTCCTGGTATTCCTTGATCTCGATCTCGATGCCCGCCTTCTTGGCGAGGTTCTCCTTGACGTATTTCAAGATTTGTGCGTGGGGCACGGGGGACGCCCCGACGACGACCGCCGCCGAATCGCCGGCCCCGCAGGCCGACAGGGCCAGGGTTGCGGCGGCGAGGAGCGAGGTGAATGCCTTGATTGTCTTCATCGGTTTTTCCTTAGCGAAGTGTGGGCTACTGCGTGGAGGGCGATGGCCTGGATGCGAGGCGGTGCTGCGGTCCAAGGCGTCGGACTGCCGCGGGGAGGCGGGGGATCCGACCCTCATCGCCCGGCGCGAGGAAACGCACTCGGAGTTCGATGGGTTTCGCGAACGGGTGCGCGGGCTCCGACTGGCAGTTCCTCAGCGGTGGTCTACCAGCCGGCTGAGCATGTCGCCGATGAGTTGGACGATCTGGACGATGACGACGATGACGACCACGATGATGATGAGGACGGACCACACGCTCTGGTTGTACCCGTAGCTCTGGGCCATGAAGCCGAGGCCGCCTCCGCCGATGAGACCGGCCATCGCCGAGTACCCCACGAGCGTGATGACGAGGATCGTCGTCGACTGGATGAGGGCGGGCATGGACTCGCGCACGAGCACCCCGGTCAGGATCTTGCCGCGGGACGCCCCCATCATCTGCGCGGCCTCGACTTTGCCCTGCTCGACTCCGTCGAGATTCGACTCGACCATGCGGGCGAAGTAGGGGATGGCCGCGATGCCCAGGGGTATCGTCGCGCCGAGCCACCCCGATCCCGTCCCCGTGACGAAGCGCGAGAAGGGGATGAGGAGGAACATGATGATGACGAAGGGGATCGACCGGCCGATGTTCACGATGAAGCCCAGTCCGGCGTTGACGGCGGGAGCCGGCAGGAGGCCGTCGCGTCGCGTCGCCTTGAGGACGACGCCCAGCAGCGCGCCGAAGACGACGGCGATGAGGGAGGAGAGCCCGACCATGGAAAGGGTCTCCAGCGTGGACGGCCACAGTTCCTCGATGGCCGGGTCGTCGAACCATAGCCAGTCGTCGTTGCCGGCCGCCAGGCGAGCGCACTGCGGGATCATGCCCGCACCTCCGCGTTCACTCCCGCCGCGGCGAAGCTCCGGGCGATCCGCTGCGCGTGGGCGGGATCGACGGTCAGGGCCAGGCGGGCGACCTGAGTCGAGCCGATCGTTTCGAAGGAGCCCGTCGCTATGTCGGCGCCGAATTCGGCCGCCAGGCCGAGCACCCGGGAGCCGGTGGGCTCGCCGGGGGAGGACGTGAAGGCTATGTCGACGATCGCCGACCCCCTCGAAGCGTCCGGATCCATGTAAGGCTTCGGCACGATCCGGCGCGAGAGCGCCGAGGCGGTGTCCGCCACGACGTCCGATACCGCGCCGGTCGCGGCGATCTTCCCACGCTCCAGGAGCGTGACCGAGTCGCAGATCCTGCGCACCACGCCCATCTCGTGGGTGATGACGAGCACGGTGACTCCGAAGGAGGCGCGAACCGATTTGAGCAGGTCGAGGATCTGGTCGGTCGTCTCGGAGTCCAAGGCAGACGTGGGCTCGTCGCACAGGAGGACCGAGGGGTTGTCCGCGAGCGCCCGGGCTATGCCGACGCGCTGGCGCTGGCCGCCCGACAGCTGGGAGGGATAGGAGGATGCGCGTCCCTCCAAGCCCACCACCCGGAGCAGTTCGGAGACGCGCCCGTGGACGTCCGAGCGGTTGCGGCGCACCTCGGGGCCGATCTGCAGAGGCAGGGCGATGTTCTGGGCGGCCGTGCGAGAGTCGAGGAGGTTTCCGCCTTGGAAGACCATGCCGATCCGGCGGCGGGCGTTGCGCAGTTCTCGGGGGGAGAGTCGAGTGAGGTCGTCGCCGTCGACGAGGATCCGCCCCTCCGTGGGGCGCTCGAGGGCCGTCAGGCATCGGATGAGCGTGGACTTCCCGGCTCCCGATTCGCCCACGATTCCGTGGATGTCGCCCGATGGAATGGTGAGATTGATTCCGTCGAGGGCGATGACGGGCTCGGCGCCGCGTCGAGCGTACACTTTGCGGACGTCGATCAGATCGATCATGGGACCCCTCCATCGGTCGTGGCGGAAGCACCCGGCCACCCGGGTTGCTGCAGTGTCGATGAGCCACGTCTCTCGGCTGCTCTTGATGAACTGGTGACGAGTTAACCATGCGGTGTCGGCGCGGGCAAGCGTGCGGACGTGTGACGTTCGACGTTGTGCGGTGAGTCACTTCGAATGGACGCGATGGGGCGGATCCTCCGGCCGAGCGCGGGCAACTGCGAGAGGCGTTGGCAAATGGCGGGGAGGCAATCCGCGGCGGGTGTCGGAATCGAGGTTGATAATTAGAACATGGATTCGATCGATGAAGGCGAGTGGGACGCCGTCGACCTCCTGCTTTTCGAGGAGGGCGGCCTCTGGATCCCTGCCGCCTACGTCGATTGCGTCTTCGTCGAATGGGCCTGATCGGCCGCATGCCGCTGGCTGGGTTCGACTGCGATGGCGGCTGCGACGCTCTTCGGGATGTCCACCCGGTGGCCTGCGACGTCCAGCGAGACCATGCCCAGGCCGTGCCGGGTTCCCCGGACGGCGACGCGGACGCCGGGCAGAAGGCCGAGGTCGGAGAGCTCCTTGAGGACTCGGGAGTCGTCGTCGGCCACTCGGAGGATGGCGCAGTCGGCCCCTTCGTCGAGGTCGGCCAGGGTGGCGGGGGGATCTGCGTGGGGCAGCGAGGCGTCGGGAGGGGGGATTCTGTCGCCGTGGGGGTCGTACCGGGGGTGCCCCAGTGCGGCGTCGAGTCGGCAGACGAAGGTCTCGGAGACGGCGTGTTCGAGGTGCTCGGCCTCTTCGTGCACCTCGTCCCACGAGTACCCCAGCCACATGACGAGCGCGGTCTCGATGAGCCGGTGGGCTCGGACGAGCCGGAGGGCCTGCATCCGCCCCTCCTCGGTCAGGGAGATCTTGCCGTAGCGGGCGTGCCGGACCAATCCCATCGTCACCAGCCGCTGCACCCCCTCCGAGACGGTCGACGGCGACAGCCCGAGCGCGCGCGTCAGCTCGCCCGACGTGACGGGATGGTCCTGCCACTCGTTCAGCTTCCATATGGCGCGGAGGTAGTCCTCGTGCGACGTCGAGAGTCCCATGCGGCGGCCGATCAGGAGAGGGCGGCGCTGACCGCGAGAGCCAGAGCCTTGCCGAACCTCGTCTCGCGATCGGCCGCGCTCATGTTCTGGGAGGGGTCGAGCAGATGGTCGGAGACGGTCAGGACCGCCAGCGCCTGCCCGTCCAGCTCGGCCGCGATGCAGTACAGGGCGGCCGCCTCCATCTCGACGCCGAGCGTGCCGATTCCCGCCAGACGCTCGGTCTGCTCGGCCGGGTTCCCGTAGAAGCGATCCCGCGAGACGACGGGGGCGATTTTGACCGACGGGTCCTCTCCGGCGGCGTCCGCCGCGGCTTTCAAGAGGTTCCACGAGGCGGTCGCCGAGATGCGCACGCCCGGGCAGATCGAGTCGACGATCGCCGAGTCGGTGTGTGCGCCGATGGCGATGACGACGTCGCCCACCGCCACCTTGGGGGACAGGCCGCCGCAGGTGCCGACTCGCACGATCCGCTCGACTCCGTAGAAGGAGTACAGCTCGGTGGCGTAGATGGACAGGGACGGCTGGCCCATCCCCGAGGCCATGACAGAGAGGGGACGTCCCTCGTGTGTCCCGGTGTATCCGACGATGCCGCGGACGTCGGAGACCTTCCGGGCGTCGGGCATGAGCTGGCCGGCGATGCGCTCGGCTCGGCGTGGATCGCCGGGCATGAGGACCGCCGGGGCGAAGTCGCCGGGTTGCGCGGAAATGTGGGGTGTGGCCATACAGGTGGTTCCTCCGCCTCGGATTCGACGAAATGGCGTGAGCCGCACGATGCCGCAGCTCACATAACCGTATCAGTCTAGCGCGGCCCGGCTCCCGGGCGACTCCGGCCTGCGGACGGGCTGGCCTCGATCCCGGCGGAAGCGGTGCTCGCGAAGCGGGGAACTCATGCCCGGGCCTGCGAACCAACTGGCGCTCCACCCTCTCGGTGAATAAGAATGAGCCCTGTTGACTCTTCAGTTTCGAGTCTCCTCGGCATTGCCACATGAAAGGTATAGACATGACTGTCCCCAATACTCCCGGTTCCCACGGTTACGGCGACCCCCAGGCCGGTTACGGCGCCGATCCGCAGGCCGGCTATGGCGACCCGCAAATCGGTTACGGCGACCCCCAGGCCGGTTACGGCGCCGATCCGCAGGCCGGTGGCGGCTTCCAGCAGCAACAGCCGAGTCAGCAGGGATGGGCGCCGTCGGCCTATTCGGCCCCCGCTCCCGGCCAAGAGGGCTACGGGTACGCGCCCCAGGGCTACCCCCAGGCCCAGCCGTCGGGATTCGGCACCCTCTTCTCCCTGGACTTCTCGGTCAAGCGGGCCCACGTCGTCGCCAAGCTGGTCCAGATCCTCGCGATCGTCGCCGGAATGTCCTTCGCCGTGTGGGGTCTCTTCGAGTTCATCGCCGTGGCGGCCAGCGAAGTCCCCTGGGGAGGGATGGCGATCGCCGCCAAGCTCTTCGGCGCCGTCGCGTGGACGGCCTTCGGACTCTTCCTGCCCGCGCTGAGCCGCGTGGTCGTCGAGATCGCCCTGAAGCCGGGAGAGAACAACCGGGCATGAGCTCCTACAGGCTCATAGCCTTCGACTTGGACGAGACCCTCGCGCCCTCCAAGTCGCCGCTGCCGGACCGCATGGCCGCGGCCCTGCGAAGCCTGCTGGACGTCGCGGACGTCTGCGTGATATCCGGCGGGCAGTTCGGCCAGTTCGACGCCCAGCTCCTGCGCAACCTCCGGGCCACTGAGGAACAGCTCTCCCGACTCCACCTCATGCCCACGTGCGGCACTCGATACACAGTGCGGCGCGACGGGCGGTGGACGGACGTCTACGCCAGGGATCTGAGTCGAGAGGAGCGCCGCGAGGCGATGTCCGCGGTCGAGGAGGAGGCGCGCCGCCTCGGACTGTGGGAGGAGCGGACGTGGGGGGCGATCCTGGAGGATCGCGGCTCCCAGATCACATTCTCGGCTCTGGGCCAGGAGGCTCCGCTGGAAGCGAAGAGGGCTTGGGATCCCGACGGCTCGAAGAAGGAACTCCTCCGGGCGGCGTGCTCGGCCAGGCTCCCCGGCCTGGAAGTCCGCTCGGGGGGCTCTACGTCGGTGGACATCACCCGCAAGGGCATCGACAAGGCCTACGGCATCGCGGAGCTCGCCGTTCAGACGGGCATCGGCATCGACGAGATGCTCTTCGTCGGCGACAGACTCGACGAAGGCGGCAACGACTTCCCTGTCCTGCGCCTGGGAATCGAGGCCCGCGCCGTCTCCGGATGGGAGGAGACCGCGGCCTTCGTCGAGGAATACGTCGAACGGGCGAGGGGCGTCCGGTAGCCTGGAGGAGGGTCCGGCAGCCGGGCCCTCCCTGACATGTGGAGGCACCATGACGCAGGTGGAACTCGATTCGCTCAGCGACGAGGAGCTTCAGCGGTACATCGACGGGGTCGACGAGGACCGCGACGCCCGTCCGAGCCGGGAGCAGACGGCGGGGGGCGCCCCGCGGGGGCTGTCCGTCCTCATGCTCCTGTGCGGCGCGGTCGGCATGTGGGCGTCGCTGAGCCTGGTCCTGGCCGAGCGCGAACAGCTCGCCGACCCCGGCGCCAGCCTCTCATGCGACATCAACCCGTTGGTGGGATGCTCGGCGTTCCTCCGCTCCCAGGCCAACGCCCTGTTCTTCGGCGTCCCCAACGCCCTCTTCGGGCTCATGTTCTTCAGCGGCGTCGTCGCCCTCGCCCTCGCCCTGCTCACGGGCAGCCGCCTGAACCCGTGGGTGTGGCGCCTCCTGTGCGTCGGCATGGCGGGAGCCGCGGCATGGCTCGTCTGGTTCCAGTATCAGGCGTTCGCGGTCGAGAGAGCCCTGTGCCCCTACTGCCTGGTGACCTGGTTCGTCACGATCCCGCTCATCGTGCACGTCCTGGCGCGCAGCGTCCAG
>NZ_KE951450.1:0-6535 GCF_000466165.1 Actinobaculum sp. oral taxon 183 str. F0552 | reverse complement strand
TTCCAGTATCATGCGTTCGCGGTCGAGAGAGCCCTGTGCCCCTACTGCCTGGTGACCTGGTTCGTCACGATCCCGCTCATCGTGCACGTCCTGGCGCGCAGCGTCCAGGCGGGCCACATCCCCGGCCCGGACGCCCTGCGCCGCATCCTCGTCAAGGGGCGGTGGGCGTTCGTGGTCAGCGCCTACACGGCCATCGCGCTGATAGCCGCCGTCTGCTTCTGGGAGCAGTGGCCCGCCGTGTTCGGCTCCTAGCGACGAGGCGGCCCCGGCTCCGACCGGAAGGCGGCCGGATCCCGGCGCCCAAGGGCGCGTTGACGGGCGAGGACCGTCGTGGCCGCCGCGGGGTCGTGGCTAGGCTCCTGGGACGTCGCTCGCAAGCGTTCAAAGATGCGGGCCTCGACCCGTGTTGCCCTCGAGCTTCCGGGGCGTCATCGCAGGGAGTGCATGCCCTCGGGGACGAAGTCCCCCCAGCCCTCCTGCCGCAGCGCCTGGCGGAGCCGTTCCATCGGCGCGTCCAGGGCCTCGGCGGGCAGGCCCGCCCGGGCGTTGGCGAAGACGATGTCCTCCTCGCTCCTGGCCGGGATGACGTGGACGTGGACGTGCGGCACCTCCAGGCCCGCGATCACGGCCATTGCGCGCGGCACGCCGAAGGCGCGGATCTGCGCGTTGCCGATGTGCTTGGCGACGACCGAGACGTGCGCGAAGGCGACGTCGTCGAGATCGGTGAACCTGGCGACCTCCTCCCGGGGGATCACGAGGACGTGGCCGTCCGCGATGGGCTCGTGGGTGCCGATCGCGACGCACACGTCGTCGGCCCAGACGAAGCGGCCGGGGATCTCGCCTGCGATGATTCGTGAGAAAACGCTCATGCACCGATCGTAGTGCGTCACGCTCACAGTGGACAGACCGGGTGGGGACGGACCGTCTGGGTTAACCTATGGCGTAGCGTCGACAACGAAGGAGCATGATGAGCGGGCAGGACTTCGCCGCCGAAACGCCGGCGTTCCGGTACACGGCCGAGCTGGCGAACGAAATCGAGGCCGCGTGGCAGGCGCGATGGGAGGCGGAGGGGACGTTCGACGCTCCGAACCCCGTGGGAGACCTCGAAGGCGACGTCGGACGGGACAAGTACTACGTCCTCGACATGTTCCCCTACCCCTCGGGCAAGGGCCTGCACGTAGGCCACCCGCTCGGATACATCGCCACCGACACCGTCGCGCGCTACCAGCGGATGCTCGGGAAGAACGTCCTGTACACCATGGGATACGACGCCTTCGGCCTGCCCGCCGAACAGTACGCCGTGCAGACCGGGCAGCACCCTCGCGTCACGACCGAGGAGAACGTCGCGAACATGCGACGCCAGCTCCGCAGGATCGGACTGTCGCACGACCCGAGGCGCTCCCTGTCCACCACCGACGTCGACTACGTCCGCTGGACGCAGTGGATCTTCCTGCAGGTCTACAACTCCTGGTTCGACCCCGAGGCCGAGCGGCGCGACGGCCGCGGAAGGGGAGCGGCCCGCCCCATCGCGGAGCTGCGCGCGGCCTTCGATTCGGGCGCGAGAACCCTCGACGACGGCCGTTCGTGGGCCGAGCTCGACGAAGGCGAGAAGGGCGAGGTTCTCGACGGGTACCGACTGGCGTACGTCAGCGAGGCCCCCGTCAATTGGTGCCCCGGCCTGGGAACCGTCCTGGCCAACGAGGAAGTGACCGCCGAGGGGCGCTCCGAGCGGGGGAACTTCCCCGTCTTCAAACGGAGCCTGCGCCAGTGGATGATGCGCATCACCGCGTACGCCGACCGGCTCGTCGACGACCTCGACACCATCGACTGGCCCGAGAAGGTGCGCGTCATGCAGCGCAACTGGATCGGGCGCTCCGAAGGAGCGGTCGTCGAGTTCGAGGTGCCCGCCGCCGGCTCCCTCGAGGTGTACACGACGCGCCCGGACACCCTGTTCGGGGCGACGTTCATGGTCGTTGCCCCCGAGCATCCGATCCTCGGGGGGACCGCCCCGGGGGCGGACGACGACGCCGATGCCCTCTGCGTCCCCCGAGCCTGGCCCGAGGGGACCAAGGAGGCGTGGACCGGCGGAGCGCCCAGCCCGGCGGAGGCCGTTGCCTCCTATCGCGCGGCGGCGAACGCCAAGACCGAGGTCGAGCGCGTGGACGAGGGCCGGACCAAGACCGGCGTGTTCTCAGGGCTGTACGGGACGAACCCCGTCAACGGAAAGCGGATCCCCGTCTTCGTGGCCGACTACGTCCTCATGGGGTACGGCACCGGGGCGATCATGGCCGTCCCCGCCCACGACGCCCGCGACTGGGACTTCGCCCGCGCCTACGACCTGGACGTCGTGCGGACGATCGGCCCGGCGGACGACCCCTACGGGCCGGACCTCGACCAGGCCGCCTACGAGGGCGACGGCGTCGCCGTCGACTCCTCCAACGGGACGCTCAACCTCGACGGCCTGGGCAAGGACGAGGCCAAGGCCGAGACGACCGCCTGGCTGGAAGCGCGCGGAGCGGGAAGGGCCGCCGTCACGCACCGCCTGCGGGACTGGCTGTTCTCCCGGCAGCGCTACTGGGGCGAACCGTTCCCCATCGTCTGGGACGAGGACGGGCGCCCCCACGCGCTGCCCGAAAGCCACCTGCCCGTCGAACTCCCCGAGGTCTCCGACTACTCGCCGCGCATCTTCGACCCCGACGACGCCGATTCCTCGCCCGAACCGCCGCTCGGCAGGGCGACGGAATGGGTGAACGCCACCCTCGACCTGGGGGACGGCCCCAAGGCCTACCGCAGGGAGACCAACACCATGCCGCAGTGGGCGGGTTCGTGCTGGTACGAGCTTCGCTACATCGACCCGGACAACCGCGAGGCCCTCTGCGACCCCGAGAACGAGGCCTACTGGATGGGGCCTCGCCCGGCCCAGGGCAACGAATCCGGAGGGACCGACCTGTACGTCGGCGGCGTCGAGCACGCGGTTCTCCACCTGCTCTACGCGCGCTTCTGGCACAAGGCGCTCTTCGACCTCGGACACGTGAGCTCCTCCGAGCCCTATCACAGGCTCTTCAACCAGGGCTACATCCAGGCGTACGCCTACGTCGACTCCCGCGGACAGTACGTTCCCGCGGACGAGGTCGAGGAGACCGAATCCGGCGGCGAGACCCGATACACATGGAGGGGACGGGCCGTCACGCGCGAGTACGGCAAGATGGGCAAGTCGCTGAAGAACATCGTGACCCCCGACGAGATCTGCCGGGAGTACGGCGCGGACACGTTCAGACTCTACGAGATGTCCATGGGTCCTCTGGACGTGTCGCGCCCCTGGGAGACCCGCGCCGTCGTCGGCTCGCAGCGCTTCCTCCAGCGCCTGTGGCGCAACGTCGTCGACGAGGAGACGGGGGAGACGACCGTCGTCGACGAGCCCGTGACGGGGGAGACGGCCAGGCTCCTGGCCCGCACGATCGCCGACGTTCGCGGCGAATACGATGCGATGCGCATCAACACGGCGATCGCCAAGATGATCGTCCTCAACAACCACCTCACCTCGCTGGCGAGGGTCCCCCGCCGGGCCGCCGAGGCCCTCGTGCTCATGGTCTCGCCGGTGGCCCCCCACGTCGCCGAGGAGCTGTGGTCGCGGCTCGGACACCCCGGCTCCCTGGCGCGGGAAGCCTTCCCGGTTGTGGAGGACGAATCCCTTCTGGTAGACGAGACTGTGACATGCGTGGTCCAGGTCAGGGGGAAGCTGCGCGACCGCCTCGAAGTGCCGGCCGACGTCTCCGAGGAGGACCTCGCGGCCCGGGCGCTGGCCTCCCAGCGAGTGCGGAAGTTCCTCGACGGCGAACCCGCCAAGATCGTCGTCCGCGCTCCGCGCCTGGTCAACATCGTCCCCTAAGGCACCATCGACCCCTAAGATCGACCCCTAAGGAGGGCCACATGAACGTCACCGCCGTCGAACGTCAGGATTTCTTCGGAATGCCCGCCTGGCGGGTCTCCTCGCCCAGCGGTGCGACGGCGCTCGTCGCCGAACGCGGCGCGACGGTGCTCTCGTGGCAGCCTCGCCCAGGCGACGAGGTCATCGACGGATACGTCAGCGGCGAGGAGCTCGACGGGCACATCGGAAACCGGAGCCTCATCATGGCGCCGTGGTGCGGGCGCGTGGCCGGCGGAGCCTATTCGTTCGGGGGACGCAGCCACAGGCTTCCCGGCGGCGCCGAGCTGTCGGGCCTGGGCGGGCGTGTGACCGGCCTCGACTTCGCCCGCGTCGGCACCGGCGACCCCCTGGTCCTGAAGGGGAGCCTTCAGGGGGATGACGGCTACCCCTGGGACCTCGAGATCACCGTGATCGTGGCCCTGGAGGCCGGAAGCGACGAGCAGGAGAACCTCAGCGTCACGATCGACGTCCGCAACGACTCGGACGCGCCGGCCCCCGTCACCCTGGGATGGCACCCGTACGTGCGTATGCCCGGGCTCGCGGGGATCTCGAATCTCTCGCTCGCCATTCCGGCGCGCATGAAGATCCTGACCGATTCGCGGATCATCCCGCTCCCCGGCGACGCAGCCTTCGCCGGAGTCAAGGCTCCCGTGCGGCACGACTACATCGGCTCGCTGCGCATGGACCAGGCCTACACCCATCTCGTGCCCGACGAGGACGGAGTCGTCGTCACCGAACTGCGCGATCCGGCCCGCGGTTCCCGGGTGCTCCTGACGCAGGAACCGAGCGAGGCGCCCGTGGTCCATGTCTTCACCGGCGACGGACTGCCCAGGGCCGAACGCCAGTCGATCGCCCTCGAACCGTGTTCGGCCCTCTCCGACGCCTTCAACCGCGCCGACGCGAAGGCGCGTCTCGCCCTGGAGCCGGGGCGGACCCGCTCGCTGACCGCGACGCTGAGCTACATCGCGTGATCGCCGCGCCTCGCGCCGCGGCGGCCTCATCCGTTCGGCGGCGGCGTCCGTCCCGCTAGGCGACGGGCCCGCCGGACCCGCGGCGTCGCCGCTGCGGAACCGCGCCCCTCGCCGGTCCGGGTCCCGTCGGAGCAGCCTCGTCGCAGCTAACCGGAACGACGGTCGGATCGGGAACCGGCGCGATCGCCGGCGCCCGGAGCGGGCGGGAGCGTGAGGATGTCGAGCGGTCCACAAGCTGCTCCGGCGTCGCCCCGATCCCCACCGACTCTCGCCGGCCGGCCCGCCGGAGGGCATTCGTGAAAACTCGAGGCATGAAACCTCCACCGCCGCGAATGCGCGATCTCAGATTCCCTCCGCTGGACGGCGCGAAGGGCGGGCCATTGCGACCCGGCGACGGGCCGCATCGGGCCGGCGAAGGCCCTCCCGCAGGGCAGGCTCCGGCAGGCTTTCGCGACGCCGAGTTCGCCGGGGACCTCGGGCGCCGGCTGTGGGACGCGGACGACACGGCCGAAATCCCGACTGCGCCGGCAGACCGCTCGACTCATCCGGGTTCGCGCCGGGATGGGTCGCCCGAAGAGCGTTCCCGGACTGAGGACCGCGACGCCGGCTGTCGGCGAAGCGGCGTCCGCGGGCTGGCGAGCCTGGCCCTCGCGTCCGGAACGGGGGAGGACGTCGCCGCCCTCGCGACGGCCTCGCCGCGGCCTCGGTGGAGGCTCGACGCCATGGCCCTGCGAGTCCTTCTCGCCGCGCTCGCCCTCATATGCCTGGCTGTGTGGGGATGGACGGCGTTCCAGCGCCCCGAGCGGTCCGACTCTTCGGGCATAGTCGAAGAGGGCACGTCCCGGCGCGTTCCATCGGGCTCCGCCTCACGCGGGAAAGCCCCGTCGTCCGGCGGCTGGGCGTCGCCGAGCGCCGGAGCCTCGGCATCCGCGCGGGAGAGCTCCGGGCACGGGGCCGGCAAGGGGACGACGGCGGTCGTGTACGTCACCGGCGAAGTGGCGAAACCGGGGGTCTACACGGTCGCGGCGGGATCGAGGGTCAACGACGTCGTCGATCGAGCCGGCGGCCTGACCGATAGAGCGGACAGAGGCCAGACGAACCTCGCGGCCCCGGTCGCCGACGGCGACCACGTACACGTCGCGGGCGTCGGGGAGCAGACCGGCAACTCCGGGAAGCAGACGGGCACCCCTGGGAGTCGGGGCAGAGGCGCGGCGGGCGCGGGCTCCCCGGGGAAGAGGCTCTCGGTCAACATCAACACGGCGGACGCCACAGAACTCCAGAGACTGCCCGGGGTCGGGCCGGCCACCGCGGCCGCCATCGTCACATGGCGGGAGAAGAACGGCCCCTTCCGGAGCGTGGACGACCTCCTCGACGTCTCCGGCATCGGGAAGGCCACGCTCAGTAAGATCCGCGACTCCGTCCGAATCTGATGCCGATGCGTCCGCCGGGGCAGGACTACCGGCTGCTTCCGGTCGCCCTGTCGGTGCTCGCCGGAGCCGCCCTGTCCCTGCACGCCGACTGGACGGGCCGGGCCGGCGCCCTGGCCGCGGCGAGCCCGCTGCTCATTCCGCTCCTCGCGGGCATGGGATTCGCCCGGGAGAGAGCGCGAAGGGCGGCCGTCGGGTCGGCCCGCCGC
>NZ_KE951449.1 GCF_000466165.1 Actinobaculum sp. oral taxon 183 str. F0552 | reverse complement strand
GGTGCAGGGTCGGGCGCCGTCGGTGCGGCCGGCGCGTGCGTCCGGCTCGACGGAGGCGGCCCCGGAGGTCGCCCTCCGAGGCCGCCTGGATCGACGCCGAGGATCCCGGCGCTCTGGACTTCACGTCACTTGACGAAGCCGATGTTCTGGATGGGCAGCTTGACGAAGCCCATGGCTCCGTAGTTGGCGACCTTCTCCTTGACGGCCCTCTTAGTGGCGCCGTTGTAGACGGGCATGACCCCGTAGAACTTGAAGGCCTCGGCCTCCAGCTCGTTGGCCTTGGCGATCTGCTTCTTGGGATCGGCGATCTTCTCCATCTCGGCGATCTTGGCGTCGAACTCCTTGGATCCCGTGCCCGACTTGTTGAGCGTGGAATCCGAGGCGTAGGTCTGCCTGAAGTAGGCGACGCCGTACGGATCGGTAGAGACGAAGGAGCTCATGACCAGATCGAACTGCTTCTTGGACATGATCGGCGCGAAGTCGGACGAGGGGTGGTCCTCGATCTTGAGGCTGATGCCCACGTTCTTGAGGTCCGACTGGATCGAGACCGCGATGTTCTTGATGTTCGGGTCGTCGCTGAAGACGGGGTAGCGCAGCTCCAGCTTCTTGCCGTCCTTGACTCGGACGCCGTCCTTGCCTTCCTTCCACCCCGCTTCGTCGAGCAGCTTCTTAGCCCCCTTCACATCGAGGGTAACGGCCTTGGAGAGGTTGTCGCGGTATCCGTCCTGGATGGAGAACTGGACCAGGGAACCGGGGAACGGCTCGGAGTAGTCGAGTCCCTTGAAGACTATGTTGGCGATGAGCTTGCGATCGACGGTCTTGAAGACGGCCTCGCGGACCTTCGGATCCGACAGCCCCTGCGAAGCGGAGTTGGCGGTGAGCAGGACGTTCTGGGGCCGGAAGGACGTGTAGACCTTCGTCCCCTCCTTGCCCTTGACCGCGGCGAGGCGCTCGCCCGTGCCGACGCCGGTCGCGTCGATCTCTCCGTTGAGGAAGGCGTTGAGGGAGGCCTGGTCCTCCATCTGCTTCATGACGCGCTTGGTGAGCTTGCCGGGCTTGCCCCACCACTTCTCGTTGGGGACGAAGGTGGCCTGGGGAGCGGACGTGCCTATCGCCACGTTCTCGACCTTGTACGGTCCGGCGCCCCACTCGGGGTGGACCTGCCCCTTGTAGAGGGTGTTGTACTTCTCAGGCGTGTCGACGGCGGGGTGCAGGAGCAAGTTGAACAGGCCCTGCCACCAGGAGTAGACGCCGTCGAAGGTGACGACCGCTTCCTTGGCGGACGCGCCGGCCTTCACCGATTTGATCTGAACGTAACCGTCGGTGGAGTTCGCCTGGTAGGCGGGGTCCTGGCCGTTGTTCGCCTTCCAGGTGTTCTCGAAGGCCTTGTAGTCGATCGGGGTGCCGTCGTTGAACTTCGCCTCCTCGCGGATCTTGTAGGTGACGACGGTGTTGCCGTTCACCTGCGAAGCGCTCACGTCGGTGAAGTAATCCGGGTTAGCCTTGTAATTGCCCTTCTCGTCGAAGAGGGCGAGCTGCGGATTGTACCAATACCACATGTCGGTCGTGTCCGCCGTGGAATCCTGGTGGAAAGGATTCTGCTGTTCAGTTATACTCTGAATGGCGGTCGTCAGGGTGCCGCCCTTCTTGAGCTCGTCGTAGGAGGCTCGCTTGTAGTCGGCCGCAACCAGCTTCGTGTGTTTGCCGCTGTTCTGGGAGCCGCCGCACGCGGACAGCGCGAGCGCCACCGCCGCGGCCGCGGCAATGATTCCAGTCTTTCTCATGACTATCCCTTCATCGGAATCAGACGCTCGGTGAGCGCACTGAGTGTTTTCATCATAGGAATCCCCCGATCGATCGCGGAATGGGGAATCCGGATTCTGAGACGTTTGCACGTCGATACGCCCACCCTCCGCGCGTCCGCGGGTCTGCGGCGGATGGAGCGGGTCTCACCGGTAATGGCAGGCGTTGGCATGGTCGACTCCCTGGTCGGAGGCCACGAGCATGGGGGTCTCGCCGTCGCACCGCCGCCTCTGCTCGTCCGAGAGGGTCAGGTACAGGGGGCAGCGCGAGCGGAAGGCGCATCCCGGGCTGTCGTCCGTCGGGCTGGGCAGGTCGCCCTTGAGCACCACCCGCTTGCGGTTCCTCTCCACGTCCGGGTCGGGTATCGGCACGGCCGACAGCAGCGCCTGCGTGTAGGGGTGCTGCGGATTGTCGAAGACGTGCTCGACGTCCCCCGTCTCGACGAACTTGCCCAGGTACATGACCGCGACGCGGTCGGAGGTGTGGCGGATGACCGACAGGTCGTGCGCGACGAAGAGGTACGACAGGCCGAGTTTGAGCTTGAGCTCCTCGAGGAGGTTGATGACGTCCGCCTGGATGGACACGTCCAGGGCGGAGACGGGCTCGTCGAGCACGATGATGTCCGGATTCGTCGCCAGGGCGCGAGCCAGGCCGATGCGCTGGCGCTGGCCGCCCGAGAAGGCGCCGGGGAAGCGGTCCTTCTGCTCGGGCTTGAGGCCCACGAGGTCCATGAGCTCGCCGACCCGCTCGTTGACGTCGCCCTCGTATCCGAAGGACTTGAGCGGTTCGGCGATGACGTCCTTGACCGTCAGGCGCGGGTCGAGCGCGCCCATGGGGTCCTGGAAGACCATCTGGATCTTGCGGCGCATGCTCCGCCGCGACGAGCGCCCGAGGCCGGTGACCTCCGTGCCGTCGACGACGATGGAGCCGTGGAGGTTCTTGCCCATCCCCAGGTCCATGATCTCCAGGAGCGTCGTCGACTTGCCCGACCCCGACTCGCCGACGATCGCCAGGGTCTCCCCCGCGCGCAGTTCGAAGTCGACGCCGTTGACGGCGTACACCGAGCCGATGCGGCGCTTGAGGACGGCCCCCTTGACCAGCGGGAAGGTCTTGACGAGGTCCTTGACGTCGAGGACGACCCTCCGCTCCTCGCGCGGGATCCCCCCCATCGCGTCCGCGGGCCGCTCGGGCACCGGGAAGAGCGCCTCTCCCCCGATCATGCGGCCCTCGATCTCGTGGGAGCGGACGCAGGCGGCCGAATGGACGAAGACGAGCTCCCCGCTGGGGTCGATGCCGTCCTTCTGGGTCGGCACGAGCGGATCGGTGCTCTCCAGGGAGGGCTCGGCCTTCAGACAGGCGTCCGTGGCCACCGGGCAGCGTTCGGAGAACGGGCAGATGTCCGGGAAGTCGATGACCGTGGGGGGATTGCCGGTGATGGGCACGAGCGGTTCGTCGCTCGTCTGGTCCGCGCGGGGGATCGAGCCGAGCAGGCCGATCGTGTACGGCATGTGCGGTTCGTAGAAGACCTCGTCGACGGTGCCCACCTCGACCGGCTTGCCCGCGTACATGACGATGACGTCGTCGGCCACCCCCGCCACGACGCCCATGTCGTGGGTGATCATGATGACGCCCGCGCCGGTCTCCTGCTGGGCCACGTCGATGACGTCCAGGATCTGCGCCTGGATCGTCACGTCGAGCGCCGTGGTCGGCTCGTCGGCGATGAGCACGCGGGGGTTGTTGGCGATCGCCTGGGCGATGACGACCCGCTGGCGCATGCCGCCGGAGAACTCGTGGGGGAAGGCCTTGACCCGCCGCTGGGGGTTGGGGATGCCGACGAGGTCGAGCAGCTCGACGGCCCGCTCCCAGGCGGCCTTGGAGCTGAGGGCCTTGTCGTGGGCCTGGAGCGCCTCGACGATCTGCGTCCCCACGTCGAAGACGGGCGTGAGGGCCGAGAGGGGGTCCTGGAAGATCATCCCCAGGTCCTTGCCGCGGAACTCCGACATCTCGACGTCGCCCTTGCCCAGGAGCTCCTCCTCCCCGAGCCGCACCGAGCCGGTGATCTTCGCGTAGGAGGGCAGCAGGCCCATGATCGCCAGCGACGACACCGACTTCCCGGAGCCCGACTCGCCGACGATGCACAGCGTGCGCTTGGGGTAGAGGTCGAAGTTCACTCCGCGGACGGCCTCGACGAGGCCGGCCTCCGAGGGGAAGGACACGTGCAGATCGCGCACGGACAGGATCGGATCGGTCATGCTCGGCCTCCAGCCGACGAGTTGGGATCGAGTGCGTCGCGCAGGCCGTCCGCGATCAGGGCCATGGACACGGTCAGGAGGACGAGCGTGATGGCCGGAGCCCAGAACGTCCACGCGGCCGTGCGAACGGAATTCGCGCCGGTGGTCAGGAGATTGCCGAGCGAGATGTCGGGGAGCTTGACGCCCAGCCCGAGGAAGGACAGGCCCGTCTCCGACATGACGGTGGTGACGACGCCGAGCGTGGCGTTGACGATGAGGAGCGAGCCGATGTTCGGGATGATGTGGCGGATGACGATGCGCGGGCCGGACACGCCCATGAAGCGCGCCGCCTTCACGTATTCGCGCTCGCGGATCGAAATCGCCAGCGACCAGACGATCCGCGCCGGGTACATCCATCCGATGACGATGAGGACCACCGTGAGGACCTTCCAGTCGCCGCCGGAACCGGCCACGAGGAGTGCCACCAGGAGGAAGCTCGGGATGATGAGCATGAAGTGGATGAAGGCGAGGATGGCCCTCTCCGCGCGACCGCCGAGGAAGGCGGCTATCGATCCGATGAAGGCGGATATGGCCGTCGTCGCGATCGAGACGGTCAGGGCGATGGTCAGCGACCGGCCGAGGCCGTGGACGACCTGGGCGAACATGTCGTTGCCGGCGCCCGAGGTTCCGAACCAGTGCTCGGGCGAGGGCGGGGTCTGGATGTTGTACCGGTCGAGGTCCTCGTAGTCCCACTTGGTCAGACGGGGGCCGACGAAGACAAGCAGGACGAGGAAGACGAAGATGGCCGATCCGGCGACCGCCGGCTTGTTGCGCATGAAGCGCCGGAAGTAGAGGGTGGACAGCCGCATCCCGCCGGTGACGGCCGCCTCCTTCTCCTCGGCTGCGGAGGCCTTGCCGCGCCTGCCGCGCCGGGGCCTGCGCTCGGCGGCCCGGCCGTCGGGGGCGGGCGCCGCCTCAGGCTCCCGGACTTGCGGGTCCTGGATGTCCGGGGTCTCGATTTCCGGGGTCTGGGCCATGTCAGCTCACCCTCACTCTGGGGTCTAGGACGACGATGATGATGTCGGAGAGGATCGCCCCGACGGCCGTCAGCACGGCGGTGAACGCCGCGGTGGCGACGACTCCGTGGATGTCGTTCTTCGTGATCGTCTGGACGAGGTACTGCCCCATGCCCCTCCACGCGTAGATGGTCTCCGTCAGGGTGGCGCCCGTGAAGACGGTGGGGATGGCGAAGGCGACGGACGTGGCCACGGGGATGATCGACGTGCGCAAGGCGTGCCTGCGGATCGCCTGGGAGCGCGTCAGGCCCTTGGAGCGGGCGGTGCGCACGTAGTCCGCCTCGATGTTGTCCAGCAGGAGGGAGCGCTGGGTCAGGTGGTAGACGGCGTAGGAGATGAAGACGAGCGAGATCGTGGGCAGGGTGAGGCGCTGCAGCAGGTCGACGAGGGAGGGGAGGAAGCCCTCGGCGTCGCCTCCGGCGGTGCCCGTCACGTAGAAGATCGTCGTGCCGGCCATGTCGTTGATCTTGATGGCGGCCAGGACCAGGGCGGTCGAGGCGACGACCGTGTGCGTGTTCATCGACAGGACGGCCAGGCCCTGGAAGAAGCGGTCGGAGCGGCTGTACTGGCGGGAGGCGGTGTAGACGCCGATGGCCACCCCGATGACGACGCTCAAGACCGTGGCGCCGAAGACGAGCTCGGCCGAGACCCACATGCGGGAGGCGATCTCGTCGTTGACGCTGCTGCCGACGATGCCCTTGCCCCAGTCCCAGTGGAAGAGGACGCCGCTGAGCCACCTCCACCACCGGGTGAGCAGCGGAGTCTCCGGGCTGAGGTTCATCGGTTCCAGCGTGGCGATGATCTGCCGATGCGGCAGCGGGGGCTTGCGCCCGATGTAATTCGAATACGGGTCCAAAAACCAATTCGCGAGGAAGTATGTCATGTTGGTGGCGATGAAGACCATCACCAGCCAACCGAACATCTTCCGGAAGACGTATCTCACCACTTCTGTGGCCTCTCACTCTGGGACTCGTGCCCTCGACACGGCTCGTGCATCTTACACACGCGCTCTGTAAACGTCGTGTAAAACAGCCGTCGCCTCGAGAAAGCCCCGCGCGCTCCGCCGGCCACGGCCTGCGGGAGTCACGCGGGTAGGACTTAGCCGCAGACTTTACCAAAGCTTTGCCGAGGTCGTATATTCGCCCGGTTCCGGGCCCGACCGCTGCGGGCGGACTCGAACCCGCTCCCCCGCCCGACGCCGGCGGCGCATCATCCGTTCCCGTGCGTTGACGCGCCCGAGCCGCTCGGGGCCGCCCACGCCTTTCAGCCGGGTTCGCCCGCACCCGCGGCGGCGGTTCGCGCAACGGGGAGGGGGAAACATATGCTCGACGGGTGCGCGTTCTCAATCTGCTGGACCGGGGTCCGCTGGACTACATGGAGGTCGACGCCCTCCAGCGCGATCTCCATCACGATGTGGCGGACCTGCGCGCTCCCGACACCCTGATCGCCTGGCAGTCCCGCGACGTCTACACGGCGGGCCGCCGCACGCGGCCGCAGGACGTCCCCGACGCCGGCCTCGCCGTGGTCGAGGCGGACCGGGGAGGCTCCGTCACCTACCACGGGCCGGGGCAGCTGGTCGTCTACCCCATCGTCAGGACGCCGGAGGGCAGCGACGTCGTCGCCTTCGTGCGCGCCCTGGAGGGGGCCGTCATCGCGGCGCTCGCCGCCTTCTCCATCCGCGGCGAGCGAGTGGGGGGACGCTCCGGCGTATGGTGCGGAGGGAACAAGATCTGCGCCATCGGTGTAAAATTCTCACGGAACACGACATTGCACGGCCTGGCTCTCAACGTCGCGACGGACCTGGAGAAATTCACACGGATCGTCCCCTGCGGCATCTCCGACGCCGGCGTGGCCTCCATGGAGTCATTGGGCCGGGCGGCCACGCTCGACGAGGCGGCGGAGGCCCTCCTCCCCGAGCTCTCGTCGGCGTTGGGCGCATTCCAGCTTCGAACGGAGGGGCGATGACGAATCGAGGGACGGCCGTCGCGCCCGACGGCCGCAGGCTCCTGAGAGTCGAAGCCCGCAACGCGCAGACGCCCATCGAGGGCAAGCCGGACTGGATCCGCACGACGGCGGTCGTCGGCGAGGGGTTCCAGGACATGCGCCGGCTCGTCTCCGGATCGGCTCTGCACACGGTGTGCCAGGAGGCCGGGTGCCCGAACGTCTACGAATGCTGGGAGGACCGCGAGGCGACCTTCCTCGTGGGGGGTTCGGCGTGCACGCGGCGCTGCGACTTCTGCCAGATCGCCACCGGCAAGCCGGCTCCGCTCGACGCGGACGAGCCGCGCCGGGTCGGCGAGTCGGTGCGCGGCCTCGGGCTGCGCTACGCCACCGTGACCGGAGTCGCCCGCGACGACCTGCCCGACGGCGCGTCCTGGATCTACGCCGAGACGTGCAGGCAGATCCACGGCCAATGCCCCGGCACCGGCGTGGAGCTGCTCGTCGACGACTTCCAGGGGGACCTCGCCGCATTGAAGGCGGTGATCGACTCCCGCCCGGAGGTCTTCGCCCACAACCTGGAGACGGTGCCGCGCATCTTCAAGAGGATCCGCCCCGCCTTCCGCTACGAGCGCTCGCTGGACGTCATCGCCATGGCCTCCGAGGAGGGGCTGGTCACCAAGTCCAACCTCATCCTCGGCATGGGGGAGACGCGCGAGGAGATCGAACAGGCCATGGCCGACCTCCGCGACAATTCCTGCGACCTGCTGACGATCACCCAGTACCTGCGCCCGTCCGCCCTCCACCACCCGATCGACCGCTGGGTCAAACCGCAGGAATTCCTGGACTTGCAGAGGCTCGGGGAGCGGATGGGCTTCGCCGGCGTCATGGCCGGGCCGCTCGTACGCTCCTCCTACCGCGCGGGCCACCTGTACGGCAAGGCGATGAGAGCGAAAGGCCGGCCCCTGCCCGAGGGGATGGAGCACCTCGCCGAGCCGATGACAGCCCGCCAGGAGGCGAGCTCGCTCCTCTCGCGAGGCCGCGGAGCGCGGGCGGCCGGGCACGCCGGAGCCGGACGCGGCTGCGCCTGACGGCCGGGCGCCGCGGAGC
>NZ_KE951448.1 GCF_000466165.1 Actinobaculum sp. oral taxon 183 str. F0552 | reverse complement strand
TGCCGGCTCCCGAGCGGCGCGACCGCGCGCCCGAGGCGGAACGGGGCGCGGGCGACCGCGACACCGCCGAGCTCGCGGCCGTCGAGGCCATCGCGTCGGGGCGATCCGTCGTCGTCGACACGCCCCCGGGATCGCAGGCCGTGGAGACGCTGGCCAGCATCGTCGCGGACGCCGCGGCCTCCGGCAAGAGCGTGCTCTACGTGCCCGGCCGGGCGTCGGCCGCCCGGGCGCTCGTCGACGAAATGGGGCGCCTCGGCCTGGGCGACCTCCTCCTGGACTTCTCCGATTTGGAGGGCGTCGCCTACCGCCTGCGCACGGGCATGCGGCTGCGCGCCGGCGAAACCGACGAAACCGACGTCCTGGAACTGCGCTCCAACCTGGTCAGAGCCCGCGGTGAGCTCGCCGAATACATCGCTTCCCTGCACGAAGTGGATCCCCGGTGGGACGAGTCCGTCTTCACGCTGCTGGAGCGCCTGGCCGTTCTGACCGCGCGCCAGAACGCCCCGAAGAGCCGGGTCCGCCTCGATTCGAGCGCCCTGGAGGATCTCGAGGCCAACCGGGAGCAGGTGCGCGCCCTCTTCGAGGAGGCGGCCGATTTGGGGGCCTTCGTGCCCGCCGAGGACTCGCCGTGGAAGGGCGCGGCCATCCATTCGACGTCCGACGGCGACGCCGCCCTGGCGCGGGCCAAACGCCTGGCCACCGAGCTGCTCCCGGCGGTCATGTCCCAGTCCAAGCGGGTCGCCGAGGAGACCGGCCTGACTCCGGCCGAGACGCTCGGCGATTGGGCCGAGCAGATCGGGATGCTCGACGGCATCTCCTACTCCTTGGACATCTTCCTCCCCCAGATCTTCGAGCGCAGCGCCCAGGACATGGTGATCGCCACGGCGTCCAAGGAATGGCGCGAGCTCAACGGCGAGGAGATGAGGGGGTCGGAGAGGCGCCGCCTGACCAAGCAGGCCAAGGACCTCATGCGCCCCGGCGCGACCTCAGCGGACCTCCACTCGGACTTGAAGACCGTCCAACGCCAACGCGAAGTGTGGCGGCGCCACTGCACGGAGGGCGGCTGGCCGAAGCTCCCCGACGGGATGTCCCAGATACGCCACTACGCCGCCGAGACCGACAGGGAGCTCGAATCCCTCGAATCGGTGCTGCCCGGCGCCCGGCTCGCCTCGATGCCCCTCGGGGAGCTGCTCGAACGGGTGCGCGCGCTGGCCGAGGACGAGACCACGATGGCGCGCCTTCCCCGCGCGAACGAACTCATCGCCGAGTTCCGCGCCCGCGGCTACGGCGGGGTCCTCGACGACTTCACGCAGCGCAGCGTGACCAGATCCGACGTGGAGGCCGAGCTCGAGCTCGTCCACGCCTCCTCGGTCTTCGAACAGCTGGTCGGCCGCTCGCCGATCCTCGCCCGCACGACGCCGGCGGGCCTGTCCGAACTCGCCGCCGAGGTCCGCCGCCTCGACGAGGCGCACACGAGAACCCTCGTGGTCCCCGTCAACCGCGCGGTGGTCAGGACCATGCGCGAGACGATCTCGGCGCACCGCGAGGACACGCTGAGCCTGGACGCGCAGCTCGAACGCTACTCGACCGGGATCCTGCGGGACGTCATCGCCGCCCACCCGCGGCTCGTCCAGGTCGCGCGGCCCGTGTGGGTCATCCCGTCGATGATCGCCGCCGAGTTCGTTCCGCCCATGCCCTGGGCCGATCTGGTCATCATGGACGAGCTCGACTCGGCGCGCCTGGCCCCCACGGTCTCCATGCTCATGCGCGGCCGGCAGATCGTGGCCATGGGTAACGTCCGCAGGGCGCGGACCGAGGACGCCGGCGCGGCCATCACCGAATTCGCCAAGACCCTCCCGGTCTGCGAGCTTCCGACCCTCCGCGCCCAGTACGACGAGCTCGCCGCCCAGACGCTGCGCGAGCAGGGCTACGAGGACGTCCTGGAGATGGTCCCCTCCGCCAGGCACGGACGCAGGCCGCGGCTCATCGTCGTCAACGGCCGGGGGGTGCCCAACCCCCAGTCCGGGATGATCGAAGGCACCCAGGCCGAGGTCGACGCCGTCGTGGACGCCGTAGTCGACCACGCCCTGACCCGCCCGGAGCAGTCACTGGCCGTCGTGAGCGTCTCGACGGCCAACGCCTCCAAGATCCGCGGCGCCGTCAAACGGCTGGCCGCGGACTCCCCGCAACTGGGGGCCTTCCTCGGCGAGGGCTCGCGCGAGCCGTTCACCGTCCTGGACCTCACCCAGGCGGCCGGGCTGCGGCGCGATTCCGTGATTCTGACGGTCGGCCTGGGCAAGACGGTCCACGGCCGAGTGCTGCACACCTTCGGCCCCCTGGCCACGCCGGGCGGGCTGACCGGCCTCGTCGACGCGGTGGAAGCCGCGCGCGAGGAGCTGACGATCGTCACTGCGCTCGGCCCCGGCGAGATCGGGGCGAACAGACTGTCCACACCCGGGCCGCGGCTGCTGGAGCGGATCATCGACCGGGCCGCCGGCCGAGAGGTCGCGCTCGACCCGGACGCCTCGGGACGCGATGTCGGCCCGCTCCTCGGCGATCTCGCGGCGCGCGTGCGAAGCGCCGGATGGGAGGCCGCCATGGACTTCGGCTTCGACGGCGGAGTGCGCATCCCCATCGTCGCCGGGCACCCCTCCCTCCCGGGAACGTGGAGGGTCGCCGTCCTCGCCGACGACGACGCCTACGTCAGCGAGCCCTCTCTGCGCCGGCGCGACCGCTACTGGATCGAACGCCTGGAACGGCGCGGGTGGAAGGTCGTCCGGACATTCTCGACATCTCTGTTCATCGATCCGGTCGGCCAGGCGGAGAAGGTCATCGCCGCCCTCGAGGCGGCACGACAGGCCGAATCGGAGACTCCCGTGCAGGTCCCGATGCTCGGCTCGGAGGATTGGACCATGTCCTCGCAGACGGATCGCCCCGCCGACGCTGCCGTTCCAGCCGCCTTCCCCGGGGCAGCGGCCTCCGGCGACACAGCGGCTTCCAGTTTCCCCGCTGCGCCGGCGGCCTCCGGCGAGGCTTCGCGAACGGTTCCCGACGGCGCTGTAGGCTCCGCCGATCGTCCTGGCCCGGCCGATGCGGCAGCTGTGGCCCGTGGTTCCGGCCCAGCCCGCGGTTCCGGCCAAACTGACACCTCCGGTCCGACTAACGGTTCCGGCCCAGTCGACGGAGCCGGTTCGGCCGGCGCCGTGCCTGCGGATGGCTCGACGCCCCCGGGCTCTTCCTCACCGTCCTCCATGCGGGGCGATCGCGCTGAGGCGACAGCCTCGGCGGCGAAGGCCTCCGGGCCTGGACGGCGCCCAGCCGCTCCGGAGGACGGCGCGCCGCAGCCCGGAGAAGGACAGCCCGGAGAAGGGGGAGGGAGCCCGAACCCAGCGGAGGCGGGATCGTCTGGATCCTCGAAGGAACCTGCAGAGGGGCCGGGGACCGAGCCTGCGGAAGGGCCGGGGACCGATTCCGCGGAGGGACCTGCGCAGGCGTCGGGGCCTGGCGAGGACCCCGAGCGCGACGGGGGAGTTCCCAGGCCGCGGGGGCCGCGTCCGAACGTCCAAGCCGGGCTTCCCCTGGCCGCGTACACCGACGGTCAGCTCGACGACGTCGTCGCGTGGATAGCCTCCGACGGCGTCGTCCGCGGGAAGGACGAATTCGTCAAGGCGATCCGCGAGGAACTCGCGATCCGCCGCCGAGGCGTGCAGATCGACGCGATACTCAGGAACGTCATCTCCCGTTCGGGGCTGGCGGTCGAAGGCTCGCCCGGCGACGCGGGCAAAGGCAAAGGCCTGCGTCCGTGAGCGCGAAGGGCGAGGGCACAGCGAGCGGGCGAGGGAGCCCGGGCGTCGGCCGGCCTGGCGGCGATCGGAGGGGCGGCGATGTCGCCGACGGCAACCCGCGTGAGCTCGGCAATCTCCGTGACGACGGTATTCCACGTGAGCTCGGCGCCGCTTCCGTTGCCGGCCTTCATGAGCCCAACGCCCCCGCCGGCGGTGTAGGCCCTGGCGACTCCCATGAGTCCGGTGTCCTCGCTGGCGGTGTAGGCTCCGGCGACTCCCGCAAGTTCGGCCCTGCCGCTGGCGATCCCCGAGGATCCGGCGATCCCCGAGGATCCGGCAGCGGCCGATCCAGTGCCGCGCCCTCTTCTCCCTCTTCACCGCGCAGACGGCGGGCGGCCGTCAGGCTGTCCCGCGTCGACGCCGAGCGCCTGGCTCGCGGCGAGATCTCCTCTCCGGAAGAGGCTCTTCACCTCGATGACCCGAAGGCGACCCGATCGGCGATGCGCGGCGAGGAGCGGCGCGGCGTCGTCGCCCGCGACGCCGGCGAACGCCGCCTGCTGGAGAACAGACCCCCGCATTTCGGGTCGCTCTAGCGCATCTTTCGCAGCGCTCTGGCGTTTCTCGGGCGCTCTGCCGCGGGAGCCGCCGAAGAGAGCGAATGGCCGGCTGTATCGCACGCCGAAGCCAGGCGGCGCTGACGAATCGCACCGAAGGTCGCGTTGGAGCCAGACGGCGCCGGCATGGAAGTGGGACGCGAGTCCGCCCCGCGTCCCACATGACCGTTACGGCTGACGCCCTACTGGCGGAGACGCCCCTGGCCGTCGTTGGTGAGGGCGTCCCTGATCTCCGTGAGGAGGAGGACCTCGTCCGAGGGAGCCTCCTCGGGATCGGCCTGGCCGGACTTCCTGCGTTCGGCCAGCCTGTTCATCGGCATGACGATACAGAAGTAGAGGGCCGCGGCCACGATGAGGAAGTTGACGACGGCGGTGATGAGAAAGCCCGGCTCGATGGGCGTCGTCCCGATGTGGAATGTGCCGACTTCGTTGAAGCTGGGCTTGCCGAAGATGGCGGAGATGAGCCGCAGGAGGATTTTGTCGGTGAGCGCGTCGATGATCGGCTTGAAGGCGGCGCCGATGATGACGCCGACGGCGAGATCGATGACATTGCCGCGCATGATGAATTTCTTAAAACCGTCAAGCATGGATTGATATTCCTAACGTGTGCGTAGTTCTCCCCGCGGCGTTTCGAACTGCGGGACGTGATGGCTACCAGCGCCCCGGGTCAATGAACGATGACGACCCGCATGGGCATAGCTGAGCCATAACCAATGACCAGGGTAGCGGTATCCGCGGGAATCGCAAGGAAAAGCGGCAGGGTGTTAGATAAATCACGTGAAAATGACTTGCTTTTGGACGCCGTACCCACTCCGACGATCGTCGCCCGGCTGACGACCTTGACGGCCTCCGGCGACTGGGCGTGCTCGTCCTTGGGCGCGTAGAGGGCGACCCTCTGGCCGGGCGTCAGCAGGCTCTCCGTCCCGTCGGCTTGCACGGCGACGGGCACGACGACCTGCCCGGGCTCGACGGAAGCCAGGAACTTCTTCGACAGGAGCATCTGCGGCGCCACCGGTATCCCCTTGGGGACCGGCGTGGTCAGCGTCCGCCCGTCGACGTCGCCGAGCGATGTGAGCACGCCTCGGGGAGCCAGCGCTCGCGGCACGTCGGCCACGCGCACGTCGCCGGTGCTCAGTTTGGTTCCCGCGGGAAGGTCGCGGTCGGCTACGACGACGCCCACGGTCTCGGGCCGCAGCTCTCTGAGCGCGGAGAGGGCCGAAGCGACCGCGGCGAGGAGGGCGACGGCCGCGAGAACGAAGCGGAAACGCCACAGAGTCGCGCGGATGCGGGTGAAATCCATGCGACCAGGCTAGTGGGGAGGCCGCGGCCGCCCCGGCCCGCGACGGTCCTCTGTGCACGGCGATGCTCCGAACCTGGCCTGTGGACCGCGGCGGCCGACATCACAGCCGCGGACCCGCGCACATCGCCGACGGCCCTGCGGACGGTAGCGGGACCCGACGTCTCGTGTGTCCCTTCGGGCTGCGGTAGGCGTGGGACCTTCGCAGACGCGGGACACGCCGAGCGAGGCGGGGCGACTGATGACGGCGGAGTGAGATCTTCGCAGGCGCGGGACGGGAGATGGATGCGGAAAGACGCTCAGGCAGGAATGCGCTCAGGCAGGAATGGTTCGAAGGCCAAGCGCCCGGAAGGCGAGGCGTTCAGGGTGCGACGGGCGCGGGGGAGGGCGCAGCCTTCGGAGCCGATCCGGAAGCCGGAGCCTGCCCGGAATCGCTCGCTGCCGGACTCGACGCGCCTTGTGAGCCTGTGCGCCGCTCCGCTCCGTTGTCGCCGGAGGCCGGAGCTTCGGATGACGATTCGCCGGAGGACCCGCCTTCCTCGCCGCCCGAGCGCTCGGAGGAGTGAAGGCCCTGCGAGGACGACTTCGAGTCGTTGTGATAGAAGCCGGAGCCCTTGAATACGATGCCCACGGAGTTGAACAGCTTGCGCAGGGCGCCTCCGCATTTCTCGCACACGGTCAGCGGAGCGTCGCTGAACGACTGACGGACGTCGAACTCGTTTCCGCATGCGGTACAGCGGTACGAATACGTGGGCACGCGAAGCCTCCTTGAGCAGCAGTGGATCACCGAGCGCCAAGGATACTCCGCCCTCACGCGACTTTCCACGGCGGTTCGCCCACGGAAGACGCGCCGAGTCGCCGCCCACGGAAGACGCGCGCCGCTTCCTCGGGATGCGCAGACCGGCGACCCGACCCGATGCAAGGAACGGCCCGTCCCCGCCTGGATCACGACAGGCGGGGACGGGCCGTTCGCCCGTCGATCCGGTCAGGACACCGAGCCCCAGCGGTCGGGGAGGATGACGTAGTGCACGCACACGTCCATCGGGTCCTGGGGAAGCTCGGCCTCCACGTACTCGTCGGGGTAGATCATCGCTCCGATGCGGGCGTCCGGCCTGACCTGCTTGAGAATGCGGTCGTACCATCCGCCTCCCTGGCCGATGCGCTGCCCGTGGCGCCCGACCAGGATGGCGGGGACGAGCAGGACGTCGACGGCGTCGAGCACCTTGGAGGTCAGGCACTCCCCGCCGGGCTCCGGGGGGCGGCCGGGGGCCATGACCTGAAGATCGTCCGGTCCCCGATACCATCCCCACTCTCGGGACAGCTTCGGCCCGAGTTTGGGAAGCAATAGCTTCTTACCGGCGGCGGTGATGGCCTCGCACAGTTCGTGCGTGGGAGGTTCGTCTTTGACGGAGACGTAGGCGGCGATGACTTCGGCATCTCCTATGAAGTCCAGTGCTGTGCGAACCCAGGAATCGACAAGCCCCTCACGGACGTGCGTCGACCTGCGGGAGCGGTTCTTGCGAGCGGCTGAGCGTAGAACCTGTTTGGCGTCCTCGACATCCAGGTCGGCGACATCGGGAAGCGTCACCATATGTGCGGTCATAATCGTATTCTTCCATGGGCGGACCGTCCCGCGGTAGATAAATCCGCCATTTGCGCCAGTCGTGAATGGGGCGGACCGCCCCTTGCCTCAGCCTCCCTCTGTGGTATGAGAGGGGATTGGGAATCCGCCATGTCCGCCAAGCCGGTCGCCGCGAGTTTCGCAACACGCGGCAGGTCCTCCCGGGCTCGGTGGTGGCCGGCCATTAGCGTGGATCCGTGGGCTTCGAGGGATTTGTTGTACTGGGTGCTGCTGTCTTGCTGTTCGCCTACGTCATCCCCGGCCTCGTGAGACGTCGCGTGGTGCTGGCTGACGCTCCGATCGAGGATCGTTTCGCCGAGGACCTGCGGATGTTGGAGGTGTCGCAGGCTCAGCCGCCCGCCCACGCGGGCGGTCAACATGGTTCAGTTTTTTTCCGGCGGCCGGAGGTTGAGATGGCTGGAAGCGAGTTCAGCGCGAAGGACGTTCGCGAACTCGCCCGTGACCGTTCTCGTGCACGAGCGAGGATCTCCAGACGCGCGGCCTTCATGAGGCGCATCCTCATGGGCGTCGCAGCGCTCGCCGCCCTGGCCGCCGTGCTGTGGATCGCCACCGCCCTGACGCCGCTGCCGGCCGTCGCCGCCGTGGGCGCCACGGCGGTCACGGGGGCGTGCGCAGTGGGCTTCGGGTACCTGCGCCGCGAAGTGGCCAAGGCCGACGCCGTCGACAGGCAGACCGTCGCCGACATCGACGCCGAGCTGGGCCCCCGCCGTGCGCACGGGCGCCGTCGCGCGGTGGATATCGTCCGCGCCCGGACCCTCGCCCAGGCCAGGAGGGAGGCCGCCCGCGGATCCTCGTCCCACGGTTCGTCCGACGCCGAGGAGATCGCCGTGCGAGGCCGCGGCCGGAAAGCCGACGCGGGCGTTTGCGACCGCGCGACCGAACGCGACGCCGGGCGCGGGCGCCGGGGGGCCGCAGGAGGCGGTCACGAGACCGCGGGGCG
>NZ_KE951447.1:659-8622 GCF_000466165.1 Actinobaculum sp. oral taxon 183 str. F0552 | reverse complement strand
CCGCGGCGACGGCGGCGAGGGCGCCGAGACGCGCCTTCCCGGGCAGGGCGCACAGGCCCAGCGCCACGCCGCCGGCGGCGGCGGCCCCCTCCGTCAAGCTCACATCGGCGCCGGAGTAGGACGTCCTCGTCCAGGAGCCTGCGGGAGGCCTGCGGTCAAGGAGGCGCTGCACGGCGGCGGCTCCCCCCGCCGCCAGAGCGGCCGCGCACAGAGCGCGGAGCTTCCCGTTCTTCATATTCGCCATGCCTGCCTATCCGTTTCCGTTCCCGTTCGCGGCGTTCGAGCCGGCCGCCCCCGGCACCGCCACGTCGACTCTGGTCCCGATGGGCGACTCGGCGCTCTGGCCCGTCCCCAGATGGACGTGCCCTCCCAGGATCTCCGAGGCGACGGCGATGGGAGTGTTGATGGACGCCTGGGTCCCGCCCGCGTGGTCGACCGTCGACCCGCTCTTGGTCCCTCGGAGTGAGACGATGAGGTCGTTCTTGCCGCCGTCGGCCCCGAGGGCGGCCGTGGGCCCCTTGGCCGAGAGGTCCTTGAACGCCTGCGTGTAGACCTTCGCCGCGGCGGCCTTCTTGGCCTTGGAGGCGTTCGCCAGCCGGAGCTCTTTGGGTGCGACGACCAGCACGGCGTCGGCCGGCTGCTTGAGGTCGGCTATCTTCACCAGGGCGTCGCCCTTGGCCGTCAGAGCCGCCACGAGGGGGGCGGAGGCGCCGTCGTTGACGCCCTTGCGCAGAATGTGGCTGATCGCCGCCGCGATGACGTCGTCGGGGCCGGCGTCCTGCGCCTGCCCGAGGGCCGGGCCCACCTGGCCCGCGACGGCCTTGCGGTGTGCGGCGCCGTCGGAGCTGGCGTACTTGGCGTTCAGATCCATGCGCCCGGTGATCGTCGCCCCCGCCAGTGTCAGGCTCTCCTGGGCGGCGGTGATCTCCTCGTCGGAGGCGCCCGGCATGACCACGAGCGCGACGCGCCGGCCCGTCAGGGTCTTGTCGACCAGCTGTTCGCCGGCCTTCTTGAGGGCGGCGTTCGAGGATTTGAGCTCGTCGTTGGCCGCGTCGAACTTCTCGCGCGCGTCGTCGCGCGATGCGCGCAGCGCCTCGACCCGGTTGGAGAGGGTGTCCCCGATCGCGTTCTGCAACGGGCCGGCGCCCAGGATGATGCCGACGGCCAGCGCTAGGAACACTGAGACGAGGGAAACGAGATGATATCTGAAATCGACCATGTTCCACCTTTTCACAAGAGGGATCCGAACCAGTGTGCGATGTCTGCGAACCACGCGGAGATGAGTCCGAAGGTCGCCCGGCCGGTCGCCGTCGAGGCCATGGCGGCCGCGATCGCGACGCACCCGGCCAGGATGAGCGAGAGGATCTGCCACGAGGAGATGCGCGAACGGTATAGCTGGGACACGCCCTTGGCGTCGATGAGCTTGCCGCCCACGGCCAGGCGCGTGAGGAACGTGGAGGCCATGCCCTTGCGGCCCTTGTCGAGGAATTCGATGAGCGTGTTGTGCGTGCCGAGGGCGACGATGATCTTCGCGTGCTTGTCGTCGGCCAGGAGCATCGCCACGTCCTCGGAGGTTCCCGTGCACGGGAAGACGACGTGCGGGACGTTCAGGTCCTCGACGCGTTTCTGCCCGGGCGCCTTGCCGTCGCGGTAGGCGTGGACGACGATCTCCGCCCCGGAGGTCAGGGCTCTGTCGGAGACCGAGTCCATGTCCCCGACGATCATGTCGAGCTTGTAGCCCTCCTCCAGGATGGCGTCCGCCCCGCCGTCCACCCCGATCATGATGGGGCGGTATTCGCGGATGTAGGGGCGCAGGGTCGCCAGGTCCTCCTTGTACCGGTAGCCGCGGACCACCACGAGCACGTGGCGTCCCTCGAACTTCGTCCTGACGTCGGGCACGCCGACCCCGTCGAAGATGAGGTCCTGTTCGCGTTCGACGTACTCCATGGTGTTGCTGGCGAAGGCCTTGAGCTGGATGTTCATCCCCTCGCGGGCCTCGTCCTGGTTGCGCGCGATGGTCTCGGCGGTCTGGATCGTCCCGTGGGCGACGGACTCCTCGCCCACGAAGACCTCTCCGGCTTCGGAGACGTGGACGCGCTGACCTTCGCGCACCTCCATGACGGCACTGCCGCAGCCGTCGACGAGGGGGATCCCCGACCTGTTGAGGATGCCCGGCCCCAGATTCGGGTACCGCCCCGAGGTCGAGGGGGCTGCGTTGACGACGACGGAGGGCTTGCATTCGACGAGCGCTTCGGCGGAGACGCGGTCGATGTCGACGTGGTCGATGATCGCCACGTCTCCGGGGCGAAGTCTCTTCGTCAGGTTCTTCGTACGGGGGTCCACGCGGGCGACGCCGCTGCGCGCGTCGGCCTCGGGAGCCTCCTTCTTCCGGCGGAATCCAAGTACCACGGCTTTATCGTGCCACAATCGCGAGACGCAGAAGTTCGCTGGCGTGCGCACGGGCCGTCTCGCTGTCGTTTCCCGAGAGCATTCTGGCCAGTTCGGCCAGCCTGGCCTCCCCGTCGACGACGACGACGTCCGTGCTGGCCCCCTGTTCGCCCTCTTGCCTGCGGACCACGGCCTGGGTGCCCGCGTAGGCCGCCACCTGCGGAAGGTGTGTGACGACGATCACTTGACGGTCGGCTGCCAGGCTCGCCAGACGCTTCCCCACGGCGAGGGCCGCCCGCCCGCCGACGCCCGCGTCCACCTCGTCGAACAGGAAGGTGTGCTCTTCGCGGCTGCCCTCGGCCAGGCAGACCTCCAGGGCGAGCATGATCCGGGAGAGTTCGCCTCCCGACGCGGCCTCTCCCAGGGGGAGGAGGGGAGCGCCTTTATGGGACGCGAGGAGGAAGGCGACCGCGTCCCGCCCGTGGGGGGCGGGCGGAGCGGGCTCGACTGAGATGTCGAACCGCGCCCCCGACAAGGCGAGTTCGGCGAGCTCCTCCTCGACCCGACGGCCGAGTGCGCGCGCCGCCTCGGCCCTGGACTCGTGGAGTGCACCGCCCGCGGCCTCCATCTCCCGTTCGGCTCGGTCGACGGCCTCGCGGAGGCGCTCCCGGGTCCCCTGCGGATCGCCGAGCCTCTCCAGGGTCGCGCGCGCCTCGTCCGCGGCCCGGATGGCCTCGTCCGCCCCCATTCCCAGGTCGCGTCTGAGTTCGGCCAGGGCCTGGCGGCGGGCGTAGACGTCGGAGAGCCTTTCGGGATCGGCCTCGGCCCGTCCCGCCATGTCGGCGAGAGTCGCCGCTATGTCGTTGACCTCCGCTTCGAGCCCGCGCAGACGCGAGGCGAGTTCGGCGGCGTCGCGGCCGTCGTCCAGGCCCTCCAAGGCTCTCACGGCCTCGGCGAGGCCGTCGATCGCCGCGGTCTCGACCGCGTCGGAGCCCGCCAGGTGCGCCGCGGCCTGCGACAGGGCCAGGAACCGCGACTCGACGTTCTCCAGCCGGTGCGCCTCTTCTCGCAAGGCGTCGTCCTCTCCCGGGAGCGGCTCAACCGCGTCGACCTTGCCCACGAGCGCTTGGAGGGCGAGACGCTGCCGGGCCTGGTCGCGGGACGTCTCGTCGAACTCCTCCAGGGCGGCGACCGCTTCGCCGTAGGCGCCGTAGGCGCTGCGCCAGGCCTCCAGGGCCCGCGCGACGGGCGCGCCGGCGAAGGCGTCGAGGGCGCGGCGCTGCTGCGAGCCCGTGGCGAGCCGAATCTGGTCGGACTGCCCGTGAAGGCTGACCAGATGCCGGGCGATGTCGCGCAGAACGGACGTGGGAACGCGGCGTCCCCCGAGGAAGGCCGCCGAGCGCCCCTTGCGTCCCTTGGCGGGGATGTGCCTGGAGACGACGACGACCGCCCTGTCGTCTTCGAGGTCGTAGGCTCCTCCGACGCCGTCGATGGTCGGCAGGAGGGGCGAGTCCCGGGCGACGGTGAAGACGCCCTCGACCCGAGCCATGGAGGCTCCCGCGCGCACTTTCGAGGGGTCGGCTTTGCCTCCGAGGATGAGTTCGAGGGACGTGATCGCCATGGTCTTGCCCGCACCGGTCTCCCCCGTCAGCGCGGTCAGCCCGGCTCCCGGATCCAGGGTCGCCTCGGCGATGACGCCGAGGTTCTCGATGTGCAGCGACTCGATCATCGTCTTCCCTATTCCCGCCAGCCGTGGACGGGGAGTTTGAACTTGTCGACCAGGCGGCCTGAGAAGGGCACGTCGTCGAGTCGGGCCAACAGGACGGGGTGGGATCCCTTGACCGCCGTGATGGAGGATCCGGCCGGGGCCATGAGCTCCCGACGTCCGTCGCACTTGGCCCGGGCGTCGCCGTCGACGACGTGCAGTTCGAGTCGAGAGGCCGGCCCTACGACGAGGGGGCGGGTGAAGAGGGCGTGCGCGGCGACCGGCGTGAGCACCATGGCCTCGACGTCCGGCCATACGATCGGCCCGCCGCCGGAGAAGTTGTAGGCCGTCGATCCGGTCGCCGTGGAGAAGAGGACCGTGTCGACCTTGAAGGAGGACAGCTCGCATCCGTCGACCCCGATGGACGCCTCGAAGGTGCGGGAGTCGACGTCCCGCTCCATGGCCACTTCGTTGAGCGCCCAGTCGTGCGCGACGCTTCCGTCGGGTCGGGAGACGGCGATGTCAATGGTCATGCGCGGATCGACGCCCCACCGGCGCTCGACGATCTGCGCGACGACGTCGGGCGCCTCATCGGGTTTGGCCTCAGAGAGGAAGCCGACGTGCCCGTAGTTGACGCCCAGGATGGGCACGCCCACGGCCCGGCTGAGCTCGGCCGCCCTGAGGATGGTCCCGTCGCCGCCCACCACGAGGATGAGCTCGCATCCGCCCACGCTGTCGCGGTCGGGATGAGGATCCACGCTCAGGCCGCTGTCCCGCAGGAGTCCGGTGATGGTGGAGACCGACCCGTCGTCGACTCCGCGTTCGGGATGGGCGACGATTGCGATCCTTCGATCCGTCACTTCCTGGCTTCCTTTCCCGCCGGGCCCGTTGCGATGGCGGATCGGACGGCGGATTCGAGGCCGCCGTCGGGCTCCTGCCCGCTCCCGGCGCGCATGTGCAGGAAATACTCTACATTCCCGGCCGGGCCGGGTAACGGGGAGGCGATCGCCGCGAGCACGTCGAGCCCGTGGGAGCGCGCGCACGCGGAGACTGCCATGACCGTCTCCGCATGCAGCCGCGTGTCCCTGACGACTCCCCCGGCCCCCAGGCGCTCCCGGCCCACCTCGAACTGCGGCTTGACCAGGAGGAGGAAGTCGGCCTCGGCCGCCGCGGCCCGTACGAGAGAGGGGATGACGAGGGTCAGCGAGATGAACGAGAGGTCGCCGACGACGAGGCCGGGGGCGGGGGCGACCGCGGCCGGGTCGAGCGTGCGCACGTTCGTGCGCTCCAGGACCGTCACACGCGGATCCTCGCGCAGCCGCCAGGCGATCTGTCCGTAGCCGACGTCGACCGCGACCACGTGCCCCGCCCCCCTGCGCAGGAGCACGTCGGTGAATCCCCCTGTCGAGGCGCCGGCGTCCAGGCACCTGCGGCCCGCGACGGCGGGCGCCGCCTCGCCGAGCGCGTCCAGGGCTCCCGCGAGTTTGCGGGCTCCGCGGGAGACGTACTCGTCGCGCTCGCCCTCCACGACGAGGAGGGGCTGAGCCGGATCCATCTGCCTGGCGCTTTTGCGGACCGTCTCCCCGCTCAGCCTGACGAATCCCGATTCGACGAGCTCCTGGGCGTGGCGGCGGGAGGACGCCAGCCCCCGCCTGACCAGCTCGGCGTCGACGCGGATGAGGCGTGCCATCAGCGCTGCGTCACAGTCTCACCACTCGGAGTTCGCCGACGCTCCGGGAAACGTCGCTCCCGGCGTCGGCGGCGCGCCACGCCGCCAGGACGAGAGCCCTGTATGCGTCGAGCGCCAGGCTGGCCCCATTCGACACGTCGACGGCCTCGCCTGCGTCCGTCACGTCGAAGCCCTGGCCGGTCCACTCCGCGAAGGCCTCGCCCACGCGGGCTCGCGCGCCTTCGACGGCCGCCTCGGGATACGGCTCGTTGAGGCCGCGCATGTCGTCGCACAGGTAGGTCGGCCGGACGTCGGAGGGCGCCAGGCAGATGTCGCGGGCGCTCGCCAACCCAGTGAGCACGTGCATGCTGTCGATTCCGGCCGCCACGGCGCCCTTGATGTCGGTGTCGAGGTTGTCGCCGATGGCGAGCGGACGTTCGGCCTCCATCAGGGCCGCGGCTGCGCGGAAGATCTCGGGCTCGGGTTTGCCCGCCGAGAGGGGCGTGGCGCCGGTGGACACGGCCACCGCCGTCACAAGGGATCCGTTGCCGACCATGAGGCCCCGTTCGCGGGGGATCGTCTTGTCGAGATTCGTCGCGATGTAGGTGGCGCCCGCGCGGATGGCCAGGGCGGCTTCGGACAGCTCCGGCCAGCCGACGTCCGGGGAGAAGCCCTGCAGGACGACGTCAGGCCTGTCGTCGGCGGATTCGACCGCCGTCAGCGAGGCGTTCCGCGCCGCCTTCCGCAATCCCGGGCCGCCGATGATCAATGCCGTGGCGTCCTCGCCGAACAGTCGCAGCGTCATGTCGACCGCGATCTCCGCAGACGTCAGGACTGTGGCCGCCGTCGCCGGGAACCCCATTCCGCTCAGCTGCTGCGCCACATCCTCGCGAGGGCGGGACGCGTTGTTCGTGACGTAGGCGTTCTTGAAATCTCCGGCGACGGCCCGATTGACCTCTTCGGGGGCGTGGGGGATCGAATCGTTTCCCAGGTAGCAGACCCCGTCGAGATCGAAGAGCCCGACATCGTAGCGGGATGACAGTGGAGCGCTCATTCGGCCTCCCCGTCGGCCGCGTCCTCAGTCTCGTTCGGTTCGCCGTCCGGGGCGGCTTCACCGGTTCGGTCGGCGCCGGGGGCCTCGTCAGCGTCCCCGTCGGCGTCTCCTGCCGTGACGTCGCCTGTTTCGCCGCCGTCGAGCGGGGTCGTCTCGCCGCCGCCGTCTCCGATCCGGGCGGCGCCCTCTCCGGGATCTTCCCCGGAATCTTCGCCGTCCTCGGTACCGGCGCCTCCCAGGCCTTCTTCGGGGACTTCCGGTGCGTCCTCCTCGGCTTCCGGTCCGGGCGCGGGCGCCTCGCCGTCGGCCTGGGCGGGGGCGTCGCCGTCGGGTTCGCCGACGACCTCGGCGTCCTCGTCGTCGGAGTCGTACACATCGACCCGGCCTTCCTGCGCGAAGACGGGCTCCCAGCGACTGCGCAGTTCGGCCGCCTCCTCGTCCCTGCCGAGTTCGTCGTAGCGGTCGGCACGGATGAGCTCGATCCGCGCCCGCAGCATCTGCTCCAGATTCTCGACGTTGATCTTCTCGAGGACGGCCAGGCCCCCTTCCGAATCTCCTGCGTCGGCGCGGGCGCCGGATGTCACCAAGGCGAGTTCGATCCGCGATTCGGGGTCGAGTCGCTTGAGCGGAATCTCGGAGATGAAGGCGAGGGCCTTCTCAGGGCGGCCGAGCCCGCGCTCGGAGTCCGCCTCGATGGCCGCGTGCGCGTAGTCGTCGGTCATGCGCCTGAACGTTCGGAGCTCGCGAAGAGCCTCCGAGTAGCGTCCGGTGAGATACGCCGACAGTCCGAGCGCCTCCCGCACGATGTCTATGCGCGCAGCGCTTCTGCAGGCCGCCCGCGCGTGCTCGTAGGACAGTTCGGGATCGACGTCCATCATCGATCCGGCGTACACCAGATGGCGGGCGACGCGATCGGCGTTGTCCTTGCTCAGGCTGGCGAGCCTGCGTCGGGATTCCGCGTCGAGGTCTCGGGCCGACACCGATTCGGGGACCACGGGGTCGCGTCTCTGAGAGCCGCCTCCCCCGTTTCTGTCGCCTCGGTATCCCTCATCACGATACCCACGACCGCCGCGGTATCCCCTGTCGTCGCGGTATCCGCGGTCGTCGCGGTCGTTGCGGCGGTTGTCGTGGTCGCGACGGCCGCGAT
>NZ_KE951447.1:0-489 GCF_000466165.1 Actinobaculum sp. oral taxon 183 str. F0552 | reverse complement strand
GTCCGGACTCGCCACGATAGCCGCGCCGATCCGGTCCTCCCAGCGACGCGAGTCCCGATCCCACCGCCGCTCGCCACGCTCGTCACGACGGCGATCCTCGTAGTCACGGCGCGGGCGACGCTCATCCCAACGACGAGACTCCCCACGACCCCCGTTCCTGTCGCCTCGGTATCCCTCATCACGATACCCACGACCGCCGCGGTATCCCCTGTCGTCGCGGTATCCGCGGTCGTCGCGGTCGTTGCGGCGGTTGTCGTGGTCGCGACGGCCGCGATCCTCCCAGCGTCGGGCCTCGCGTCCGGACTCGCCACGATAGCCGCGCCGATCCCGGTCCTCCCAGCGACGCGAGTCCCGATCCCACCGCCGCTCGCCACGCTCGTCACGACGGCGATCCTCGTAGTCACGGCGCGGGCGACGCTCATCCCAACGACGAGACTCCCCACGACCCCCGTTCCTGTCGCCTCGGTATCCCTCATCACGACACCCACG
>NZ_KE951446.1 GCF_000466165.1 Actinobaculum sp. oral taxon 183 str. F0552 | reverse complement strand
CTGCCCGGCGGGGGCGAGGCCGCGGTCAGGCTCGTCGCCGCGCCCTCCGAGCGCCGGTGAGCCGGCCCGTCCGCCGCGCCGACGCCGAACGGGCCGGGCGTCACGCCCTCAGGCAGTTGCGCCCGAGAAGCACCCGCAGGTCGGAGAAGAGCCCGTCGCCGCGGCTGACGTAGTACTCCTCGGCGACCTGCACGACGCTCGTGAGGCCGGGCCGGTGGACGTGGAGGCGGACCGGGGCGGCGCCCGGGTACAGGGAGAGGACGCCCGCCAGGGAGCTCATGAGGTCCGCCGTGCACATGCGCTCGGGCAGCTGGATGTCGACCGGGGCGTCCGGGATGTCGGCCTGGGGAAGCGTCATGCTCTGAGCCGAGAGCTGGAGGGAGCCGTCCCTGTACTGGACCCGGCACGTCACGACGGCGACGGCGTCCTGGGCGAGCATGGTCGAGACCGTCTGGTAGGTGGCCGGGAAGAAGTTGATCTCGACGCTCCCCGTCAGGTCCTCGAGCATGATGGTCGCCCACAGCTTGCCGTTCTTCTTCGACACGCGCGGCTGGACGGACGTGATGAGCCCGGCCAGCGCGACGCTGCCGCCGTCGCGGGGGCCGTCCTCGTCGTTGACGAGCCGGACGATCGTCGTGTCGGCCGCGCGCTCCAGGGTGCGCTCCATGCCGGAGAGCGGATGGTCGGAGACGTACAGGCCGAGCATGTCGCGTTCGTGGTCGAGCTTGACCTTCTTGTCCCATTCGGGCAGGTCGGGGACGACGACGTGCACCCCCAACCCCAGGTCGGCGTCCGCACCGCCGAAGAGGTCGAACTGGCCGGCCGCCTCGTTCTTCTTCAGCGAGACGACGGCGTCGACGGCCTCCTCCGCCTTCGTCAGGAGCGCGCGCCGCGAGACGCCCATGGAGTCGAAGGCGCCGGCTTTGACCAGGCATTCGATCGCCCGCTTGTTGCACACCTGGAGGGGGACCTTGTCGAGGAAGTCCTGGAACGAGGTGAACTGCCCCTTCTGTCTGCGGGCCTGGACGATCCCCTCGACGACGTTGGCCCCGACGTTGCGGACGGCCGACAGGCCGATGCGGATCTCGTCGCCCACCGGGGAGAAGTCCGAGTCGGACTCGTTGACGTCGGGCACCAGGACGGTGATGCCCATGCGCCGGCACTCCCCCAGGTAGAGGGCGAGCTTGTCCTTGTTGTCCTTCTTCGAGGTCAGGAGGGCGGACATGAACTCGACCGGGTAGTTCGCCTTGAGGTAGGCGGTCCAGTAGGAGATCACCCCGTAGCAGGCCGAGTGCGACTTGTTGAAGGCGTACTGGGCGAAGGGCACGAGGGTGTCCCACAGCGTCTTGACGCATTCCTTCGAATAGCCGTTGGCCAGCATGCCCGCGGAGAACCCCTCGAACTGCTTGTTGAGCACCTCGCGGTTCTTCTTGCCCATGGCCTTGCGCAGCGTGTCGGCCTGCCCCATGGTGAAGCCCGCGCACACCCGCGCGATCTCCATGACCTGCTCCTGGTAGACGATCAGGCCGTAGGTCGTGGCCAGGATCTCCCCCAGAGGCTCGGCCAGCTCCGAATGGACCGGCGCGATCTCCTGGAGGCCGTTCTTGCGCAGGGCGTAGTTCGTGTGGGAGCCCATCCCCATCGGGCCGGGCCTGTAGAGGGCGGAGACGGCCGAGATGTCCTCGAACTCGGTGGGCTTCATCTGCTTGAGCAGGGTGCGCATGCCCGAGCCGTCGAGCTGGAAGACGCCGAGTGTGTCGGCCCGCTGGAGAAGCTCGAAGGTCTTGCCGTCGTCGAGGCCGACCTCCTCTATCTTGACCGGCGGCTTGCTGTTGTACTCGATGTTCTTCAGGGTGTCCTCGATCGTCGTGAGGTTCGACAGGCCGAGGAAGTCCATCTTCAGGATCCCGAGCTCCTCGCACAGCGGGTATTCGAACTGGGTGATCGTCGCGCCGTCGGAGGGACGCTTCATGATCGGGATGACGTCCATGAGGGGGGCGGAGGACATGAGCACCGCGCAGGCGTGCACGCCCCACTGGCGCGTCAGCCCCTCCAACCCCTTGGCCAGCTCGAAGGCGCGCCCGGCGTCGGCGTCGTCGGCCAGGAGGCTGCGGAAGTCCCCGGCCTCCACGTAGCGCTCGGCTTTGTCGTTGTAAACGTCGGCCAGGGCGATGTCCTTGCCCTGGACCGACGGCGGCAGGGCCTTCGTCAGCCGCTCGCCCATCTCGAAGGGGTAGCCGAGCACCCGCGAGGCGTCCTTGAGGGCCTGCTTGGTCTTGATCGTCCCGAACGTGACGACCTGCGCGACCTTCTCCGCGCCGTACTTCTTCTCCACGTACTCGATGACCTCTCCGCGGCGGCGCTCGTCGAAGTCGACGTCGATGTCGGGCATGGAGATGCGCTCGGGGTTGAGGAAGCGCTCGAAGAGCAGCCCGTGGGCGATCGGGTCCAGCTCGGTGATCTGCAGGGCGTAGGCCACCATGGAGCCCGCGCCGGAGCCTCGTCCCGGGCCGACCCGGATCCCGTTGCGCTTGGCCCACAGGATGTAGTCGGAGACGACGAGGAAGTAACCCGGGAACCCCATCTCCAGGATCACCCCCACCTCGTAGTCGGCCCGCTCGCGCACCGGGGCGGGGATGGCCTCGCCGAAGCGCAGGTGCAGGCCGCGCTCGACCTCCTTGACGAACCACGACGTGATGTCCTCCCCGGCCGGGACGGGGAATTCGGGCATGTAGTTGGCCCCCTCGGCGGCGGTGGTGAAGGAGACGTTGCAGCGTTCGGCCACGAGCAGCGTGTTCTCGCAGGCCCCCGGGAGGTCGCCGAACAGGTCCCACATGTCCTCGGTGGACCGCAGGTGGTAGCCGGTTCCGTCGAAGGTGAAGCGGTCGGGGTCCTGGAGGGTCGAGCCCGAGTTGATGCACAGCATGGCGTCCTGGATGGGCCCGTCCTCGGCCCTGACGTAGTGGGAGTCGTTCGTGGCCAGGAGGGGCGCGCCGATCTTCCCGGCCAGGTCGAGCAGCTCGCTGCGCACCCGCCGTTCGATGGCGTTGTCGTGGTCCATGACCTCGACGAAGTAGTTCTCGCGCCCGAACAGATCCTGCATGCGGCCGGCCGCGGCGTAGGCCTCCTCGAACTGGCCCAGGCGCAGCCGGGTCTGGACCTCCCCCGAGGGGCATCCGGCCGTGGCGATGAGGCCCTCGTGGTAGGTCTCCAGGAGGTCCATGTCCATGCGGGGCCACTTGCCCATCTGGCCCTCCAGGGAGGCCAGCGAGGCCATGCGGAAGAGGTTGTGGAGCCCCCTGTTGTCGTAGGCGAGGAGCGTCAGGTGCGTGTAGGCGCCGCGCGCGGAGACGTCGTCGGAGCGCTGGGTCTCGTCCCCCCACAGGACGCGGTCCGAGCCGCGCCGGGACGTGCCGGGGGTCATGTACGCCTCGACGCCGATGATCGGCTTGACTCCGGCGGCTTCGCACTCCCGGTAGAACTCGTAGGCCCCGAAGCAGTACCCGTGGTCGGTGATGGCGATCGCCGGCTGGCCCTGCGCCTTGGCCTCGGCCACGAGTTCGCCGATCTTCGCCGCCCCGTCGAGCATGGAGTACTCGGTGTGGACGTGCAGGTGCGCGAAGTCTTTGGATGTCATGCGGCAAGTCTAGTGGCGGGCCCGGCGGCCGTTAAGGGCCCGTCGCCTGGCGCGCCGAATCCGCCCGGACGCGCCGCCCAACCGTCGAGGCTCGGAGCCCGGCCGAATCCGCCCGTCGCCGGGCGGTCATCCGCGGACGCGCTCCCGCATGCCCTCGAGCGAACGGGCCAGGTCCTCCGGGTAGTCGGAGAAGAACTCGACCCACTCCCCGCTCGCCGGGTGCTCGAAGCCGAGTCTGACGGCGTGGAGCCATTGACGGTCCAGGCCGAGCCGTTCCGCCAGGACGGGGTCGGCGCCGTACACGGCGTCCCCCACGCACGGGTGGCCGACGGCGGACATGTGGACGCGGATCTGATGGGTGCGCCCGGTCAGGAGGCGTACGTTGAGCAGGCTGGCGGAGGGCATCGCCTCCAGGGTCTCGTAGCCGGTGACGGCGTTCCTGCCGTCCTCGCGCACCCCCATCTTCCACCGGTGGCGGAAGTCCCGCCCGATGGGAGCGTCGATCGTGCCCGCCGTCGGGTCGGGATGGCCCTGGACCAGGGCGTGGTATGCCTTGTTCACGGTCCGGTCGCGGAACGCCCGTTTCAGGAGCGTGTAGGCGAGCTCGGACTTGGCCACCACCATGCACCCCGACGTGCCGACGTCGAGTCGGTGGACGATTCCCTTGCGCTCGGGCGGGCCGGAGGTCGTCAGCCTCGTCCCCTCGGCCAGGAGGGTCCCCAGCACGTCGGGGCCGTCGAAGTTCAGGGACGGATGGGCGGCCATCCCCTGCGGCTTGTCGACCACGACGATGTCCCCGTCCTCGAACAGGCGCGGCAGGCCCGCCGGGCTCGGCCGCGGCTCGACGACCGCCGGCTCGGGCACGAGGATCTCCACCACGGAGTCTTGCTGAGCGCGGTCGGACTTGGAGGCGAGGCGGCCGTCGATCCACACCCCGCCCGTTTCGACGACTTTCGCGCACGCCGCCCTGGACATCCCGGTCATGCGCGCAAGGACGGCGTCCACCCGCTGCCCGGCGAGCCCTTCGGGCACCGGGTAGTAGCGCCGCTCAGCCATCCCCGCCGTCTTCGCCCGCCTGCGCGCCGGTCCCGCCGGCCGGGATGCGGCCGAGGTCGCCATCCGACTGCGACCCGTTGCGGGTCTCGCCGCCTCCCGCGCTCCGGGCGTCTCCGCCCCGCTCGCCGGAGCCGTCGCCGCCGTCGAAGAAGGAGATGGCCAGGAGCGCGAGGATGCCTCCGACCAGCGCGATGTCCGCGACGTTTCCGACGAACCAGTCGGAGTAGCCGATGAAGTCCACGACGTGTCCGCGCCCGACGCCCGGCTCCCGGACGAGCCGATCGGCGAAGTTGCCCGCCGCGCCGCCCCAGACGACGCCGAGGGCTATCGCCCAGGGAGCCGACCGGCTACGCGCGATGACGAACGGCAGGGCGAGGACGACCGCGCAGGAGACGGCCGTAAACACCCAGGTGGCCCCGGTGCCGAAGGAGAACGCCGCGCCGGGGTTGAAGTGGAGGGTGAACGTGAGGAACCTGCCCAGCACGCGCACCGTCCGCCCGTCCCCCAGAGCGTCGAGCGCCCACTGCTTGCTCGCCTGGTCGACGGCGAGCGTCACGAGGGCGCAGGCGAACGCAGCGACGACAGGCCCGCGACGCCTCCCTGCCCCGGACTCCTCTGTCGTCACTGCGTCCTCCCCGACGACGGGCGGCGGCAGCCCGCAGCTGCCGCCGCCGCGCGGTCGCTACTCAGCGCTGCTCGCCGGTAGGCACGGAACCGACCTCCACGTCCGCCAGGAGCGACTCGAGGTAGCTCTTCAGGCGAGTCCGGTAATCGCGTTCGAAATCGCGGAGCTCGGAGATCTTGCGTTCGAGCAGGCCCCGCTCTTGTTCAAGTTGCGTGAGAGTGCGGTTGTGCTGTTCTTCGGCCTCGGCGATGATCCTCTGGCCCTCGGTGTTCGCCTCGGTGAGGATCCGCTCGGACTCCGCCTTGCCGTCGCTGATGTACTTGTCGTGCAGTTGCTGGGCGAGGGCGAGCATTCCGGTGACGGCCGTCGCGTCGTTGCCACCCGACGCTCCCCCTCCGGTCGGAGCGAAAGAGGCGGTGTTGGCAGCGGAGTACGGAGCGTCCGCGGGTGCGCCGGGGGCCGGGGCGCCCGCGTTCTCCAATTCGGTGATGCGAGCCTGGGCGACCTTCAGCTGGTTCTCAAGCTCGGTCTTCTGCTTGGTTAGCTGGGCGATCGTCTCGGCGACCTCATCCAGGAAGTAGTCGACCTGGTCCAAGTCGTAGCCCTGTTCCACGGATGCGGGCGTTTTGAAACGAGCGTTCAGAACATCGGATTCAGTGAGCAGCGCCATGTGTGTCATTCACCTCTATGAGTCGGGTAACTTTCCTGAGCGGGCGAAGAACGCCGCCTACAAATAGGCTACCCGAAATTGGTACCGATGTTCACCGTGTGAATGATGATCTTCGCGCTGAGCAAACAGCACGAAGGGGAGTTTTCCGCGGAATGGCCGGGAAAACTCCAGCTCTAACTTTTGTGAAATTCGATCGGGATTGGGAGGGATCCCCCTTCGAAACGGGCCCGGACGAAGCCTCGACCCAGACGATGGTCCCACCCGCCCGCCCGCTCCGCGGGCCCGGAGTCACAGGGCCAGGAGGATCCTCGTCAGGAGACTCAGGGCCAGGATGAGGACGATGAATCCCAGGTCGAGCGCGATCGCCCCGATCCTGAGCGGCGGGATGAACCTGCCGAGGAACCTCAGGGGAGGATCGGTCAACCGGTAGACCGCGTTCGTCGCCAGGAGCCCCACGCCGCTCGGCCGCCAGTCCTGGGCCGTCATCTCGACGATGTCGAGGACGACCCGCGCCAGGAGAACGAAGAAGTAAGCCTGGACGACCGCGATGAGTACTCCGATGACGAAGGACATCAGAACGCCGACGCACCCTCCGCGGCATGCTCATCCATCGTCACGGTGTGAGGAGTCATGAGCAGGACGTCGTCGGAGACCTTGTTGAGCTGGCCCTCCAGCCCGAAGCACAGGCCCAGGGCGAAGTCGACGATCCGCTTGCGGGTCTCGTCGTCGGCGTCGGTGAGGTTGAGGATCACCGGCAGCCCCGAGCGGTACTGGACGGCGAAGGCCCTGACTTCGGAGAAGGAACGCGGATGCACGGTCACGATGCGCGCGAGTTGCGGCACCGAGGAGACGGAGTGAATCGGGGTGACGTCAGCCTCGTACTCCTCGTCGGAGTACTCGTCGTAGGCGTCGTCATACTCCTCGTATTCCTCGGAGTTCAACGTCGCTTTGTCTACAAAGCGCTGAAACATTCCCATTGGCAGCTTCTCTTTCACTCGTGATCATCTGCCCCAACAACGTATTTCACTTTTCTCCGCGGACCGGCGATTTAGGCGGGCGTGTCGCGAGTTGCCTCCGCGATTCCAGCGAAACGCCCGGCCTTTCCGCCCGCGGCGCAAGCGCGGCGATGCGAGAAGTACGCCGGGTCCTCGAAGGTGCAGACGCCGAGCAGGCGGACCTCCTCCACGCCCCGGGACGCCAGTTGCCGGACGAGGGCGCGGGGGATGTCGACGGAGGGAGTCCCCCACGAGGTCGTGGCCGCGGCCCCCGGCGCGAGGGCGTCGGCCTCGTCTCGCATGGACGGCGGGACCTCGTAGCATCGGCCGCAGATCGACGGGCCGAGCACCGCCGAGACGTCCTCGCCTCCGCGCCTTCGCAGCTCGTCCACGGCCTTGACCGCGATTCCGGCGAGAAGGCCGCCGCGCCCCACGTGGACCGCGGCCGCCAGCGGGCGGTTCCCGGTCAGGAGGAGCAGCGGCACGCAGTCGGCCACCATGACGGCGGCGGCCGATCGCCCGGCGCCGGGATCGACGACGAGTGCGTCGGTCGCCTTCGCGGTGACGCCGGCCCGCGCCGCCGCGAGGGCGTCGCCGTGGACTTGGTCCATCCAGGCCAGTCCGGGCGCCTCGAGTTCGAGCAGCCTCCGGTTCTCGGCGACCGCCTCGGGGTCGTCGCCTACGTGGAAGCCCAGATTGAGACCGGCGTAGGAGCCCGTCGACACACCGCCCGCGCGGGCGGTGAACCCTGCGCGCAGGCGGCCTCCGGGGACCTCGCGGTCGACGACCCATTCGACGAGTCCCATGCCCGTTCCTCCCCGCGCAGGCGATCCCGCCCACGCTTCGATGCGATCGGCTCTCCCGCTCTGCGGCGGGCTCGTGGCCGGACCGTTACTTGTTTACTTGTCGTCGAAGAGGAATGCGGGGATATCCAGATCGCGGCTGTGCCGCGGCCGATCCTTGACGACCGGCGGGATGACGGGCTCGGGATCGTGGACGGGGGCGATCGTCGGGCTGGGCGCCACCACGGGGGCGTCGGCCACGGGTCGAGTCGGCGTGGCGAAGCCGCTCGTGGCCGGCGAATCGCCCGACCGGTCGTCGATGTGGGCGGGGATGCTGGGCACGGCCTGGGCGTGGGAGGCCGTGCGGCTGACCTGATACTCCTCTTCGTCGGGTTCGTCGAAGCCGGCGGCGATGACCGTGACCCGGACCAGGTCGCCCAGCGAGTCGTCGATGATGTGGCCGAAGATGATGTTGGCGCTGGGGTCGGCCGCCTCCTGGACGAGCTTGGAGGCGTTGTTCATCTCCGTCAGCGAGAAGTTCTCCCCCGACTGGAAGGACAGGAGGACCCCGTGCGCGCCGTCGATGCTCGCCTCCAGCAGAGGCGAGGAGATGGCCGCCTCGGCCGCGCGCATGGCCCGGTCGTCTCCCGTCGCCTCGCCGATGCCCATGAGGGCCGTCCCGGCGTCCTTCATGATGGCCTTGACGTCCGCGAAGTCGAGGTTGACCAGGCCGGGGATCGTGATGAGGTCCGAGATGCCCTTGACGCCGTTGCGCAGGACCTCGTCGGCCAAGTGGTAGGCCTCCAGGACTGTGAGGTTGTCGTCGGCGATCTCCAGGAGGCGGTCGTTGGGGATGACGATGAGGGTGTCGACGGACTTGCGCAGCTCGGCCAGACCCGCCGTCGCGTTGTTCGCGCGCTGGCGCCCCTCGAAGGCGAAGGGACGGGTGACCACCCCGACGGTCAGGGCGCCGATACTCCGTGCGATCTCGGCGACGACGGGCGCCGCGCCGGTGCCCGTGCCGCCGCCCTCGCCGGCGGTCACGAAGACCATGTCGGCGTCGTCGAGGGCGGAGCGGATCATCTCGGAGTTCTCCTCCGCCGCGCGGCGGCCCACCGCGGGATCCGCGCCGGCGCCCAGGCCGCGGGAGACCTCCCTGCCGATGTCGAGCTTCGTCTCCGCCTCTGACTTGACCAGGGACTGCCCGTCGGTGTTGATGGCGATGAACTCGACGCCGGCAAGCCCGTCCTGGATCATGCGGTCGACGGCGTTGACGCCGCCGCCGCCGACGCCGATGACCTTGATGTTCGCACCATTGTTGAGAGCGGGCATCGTTCCATCATTCCTTTCAAACCTCAAGCGCTACTTGAGGGTTTTCGCATCTGGCTTCGCGGACAAGGTAAAGGTCATGCTCACGCGGTTCAACGACCCGGCGGGGCGTGTCGCGAACTCGGATCGCCCCGGCCCCGGCGCGGCGGATCGGCGCGGTCCGCGCCCGGGCGGACCCGGGCGGGCGCGGAC
>NZ_KE951445.1 GCF_000466165.1 Actinobaculum sp. oral taxon 183 str. F0552 | reverse complement strand
ATGCCGGGGTGCCTGCGACGGTCGGCGGGCGGTCCGCCGCTGGTCCGCCGTCCCGCCCGGGTGGCGCGGCGGCCGTCTTTCCAGTACTATCGTCCGCGGTAGCGTGTCCGAGCGGCCGAAGGTGCAGCACTCGAAATGCTGTGTGGTTCATAGCCACCGCGGGTTCAAATCCCGCCGCTACCGCAGGCGCCTCAAGGCGACGTCCCGTCGGCGGGGCGGATACGGGCGTTGGGACGGGGTCCGGTTTCTGAGCGGGCCCCGTCTCTTTGCGTTTTCGGCCGGCGGGCGCAGCACTGCCCGCATGAGCGGGCGACCCGCATGGGAGACCGGGCGACGGCGGCCGCCGTCGGGCCTGGAGAGGGCTGGGTGCGGTCCGCGGACCGCCTGCCTCCCCAGATGCGGAGCGGATTAGGCGTTCGACGCCGGGATGAGCACGTTGACGGTGTCGCCGGCGTGCAGCTCGTCTGCCGGTTCGGCTTCGTGGACGCTCCCGTCGCGTTGGAGGGCCACCGGGATGCACCCCTCCGGCCAGTCGAGGGAGCCCAGCGGCCGCCCGACGGCCGCGGAGCCCTCCGGCACGAGCACTTCGGCCACCTGGAGCCCGGCCAGCCGCGTGTCGGTCCGCGGATGCGCCGGCCCCCGCTCCGCGCCGGGCGCGGACATCTCCTCGTGGACTCGGTGCGCTATCGACTGCGGGGTGATCCATCCGAGAATCCGCCGGGTGTCGGTGGAGACCACGGGCATGCCGTCGCGGCTGTAGGCGTCGAGCTGGCGGAACACGTCCGTGACCGGCTCGTTCGCGAACACGATCTGCGGGGCGCGCACGATCACCAGTTCCCCGTCGAGCGCCTGGACGGCCCCGCGCGCCGTCGGCGGAGCGTCCTCGGATCCCCGGGCTGCGGATCCTTGAACCCCGCCGGATCCTTGAACGCCGGCAGGTTCCCGGACGCCGGACCCTCGAGCCTGGAGTCGTGAGACGTCGTGCTCTTCCCCGTCGGGTCCCGTGCCCGCCGTGCCCGCCCCGGCCCCGCCGCGCGTTCCGGGCAGGAGCATCGGGGAGGCGAAGCCGCGCATGGACTCCTCGGCCGTCATGTCGGTGAAGGCCCTCCATGGGACCGCGCGGTCGATGTCCTGGCCGCGGCGCAGCAGCTTCGTCGTGTAGATCGTCCCGTAGGAGAAGCGCCGCGAGACCACGGTGGCGATGGAGACGGCCAGCATGACGGGGAGCACCAGCTTGAAGTCCCCGGTCATCTCCACCACCGAAGCCACGGCGGTCAGCGGAGAGCGGGTGGCGGCCGCGAACACGGCCGCCATACCCACGGCGGCGTACACCGCCGGATCCCCGACCCCGGGCCCGAAGGCGTCCACCGCCACCAGGCCGTAGGCCGTCCCCAGCATGAGGCCGATGAAGAGACTGGGCGCGTACACCCCGCCCGAGCCGCCGACGGCCAGGGTCAGGCCCGTGGCGAGGATCTTGCCCGCGGCCAGCACGAACAGGAACCAAACGGCGTAGCTGCCGCCGAGCGCCCGGTACATGACCGGGTAGCCCACGCCGTACAGCTGCGGCAGCGCGAGCAGCAGCGCCCCCACGAGCACGCCGCCGACTACGGGCTTCAACCATTGCGGCCTGTCCCCCCACACGCGGTCCGCCGCGTCTTCGAGTGCGTAGAGCGACCTGGAGAAGAGCAGGCCCGCCAGCGCCGCGAGCCCCGCGAGTCCCGCCACCGCGGCGTAGGCGGCGGTGGCGTCGAGAGACACGTCGTGCGGGAACTTGACGAGGAAGGTCTCATTGCCCACGAAGGCGATGGCCGTGGCGTCGGCCACCATGGTGGAGACCATGACGGCGAAGAGGGCGTCCACCGAGTAGGTGCGCAGGATGATCTCGATGCCGAAGAACAGGCCGGCCAGCGGGGTGTTGAACGTGGCGGCGATCGCCCCGCCGGCCCCGCAGGCGCAGATCACCCGCAGCCGGTTCTCCGGGATGCGGATGCCCTGGCCGAGCGCGGAGGCCATCGACGCGCCGATCTGGGCGATCGGGCCCTCGCGGCCCACCGAGCCGCCGGTTCCGATCGTCAGGGCGGAGGCGAAGGCTTTGACGATCGAGACGCGCGCTCGGATACGCCCGCCGTTCTGCGCCACGGCCGCCATCACCTCCGGCACGCCGTGCCCGCGAGCCTCGGGAGCGAAGCGCTGGATAAGCGGCCCGTAGAGGAGGCCTCCGAACACCGGGGCGACGACGAAGAACCCGACCCCCAGGAAGGCGGCGTGCGAGCTGGGCGCGTGCCCGGCCTGGCCGAACTGCGTCTGGCCGGTCATGAGCCAGGTGATGCCGTAGACGAGGTAGCGGAAGGCGACCGCGCCCAGACCCGAGCCGATCCCCACGGCGAAGGCGAGGGCGAAGAGCCCGGCGCGGTGCCCCCGGACGAGCGTGGCGAGGCGGGACGCCAGGGCGGGCCGAGGCGTCGGAGCGGACGGAGACGCCGAAACGGGGCGGGAGCCGGCCGGCTTGTGGTTCATGGCGTTGCGGACCTTCGACGAATGGACGGACATCGACTGCGTTCCAGTATCCCACCGTGCGCGGCGGCTGCGCCCCCGGCGGCTCCCCTGCGCACAGCAGGCAGCCCCTCGAGCCTGCGGAGGCCCCACCTGAGGCGGAGGCCCCGCGAGTGGCATGGCGTCGGCCGCGAGACAAGGCCTCCTCTGCCGGCCCCTTACCGGCCGGCGGACCGCTGCGCGGCCCTCTCGGCGCGCAAGGCCTCGCGTTCCAGCCGCCTCTGCGCTGCGGCAGCCTCCCGCTCGGCCTTGGGAAGCCAGTAGGGGCGCCGCTCGCCGGTCGCCCTCTGCAGGATCCACCACAAGGCCTCGATCGCGGCCGCCCCGATCAGGCCCGCGGCCGTCCCGACGGCCATCGCCTCCAGGTTCCCCGAGTCGAGCTTGAACACCCGCTGCGTGACCCCCGTCGTGAAGATCACCCCGTAGCCGACCAGCGGCAGGCCGATGAGGGCGATCTTCCACCACTCGTACGGCCTGGCGACCGTGGCCAGCACCCACGTCGCGGAGATGATGAGCGCGACCAGCGCCGCCGTGGACGCCTGGGCCGCCTGCTGGGCGGTCGGGTGGGGATCGCGCACGGCCATGAACGTCGCGAACGAGGCCACGGCCACCACGGCCCCGGCCGGGAAGCCGAACCGCATCACCCTGCCGACGAAGCCGTCCCTGGCGCGCTCGTTGTTGGGCGGCAGCGAGAGGATGAAGGCAGGGATGCCGATCGTGAACCACCCGGTGATCGTCACGTGGATGGGCTGGAAGGGGAAGGGCACGGCGAACAGCAGGACGAGGATCGCCAGGATCGACGAGTAGATCGTCTTCGTCAGGAAGAGATTGGCCACCCGCTCGATGTTGCCGAGCACGCGGCGCCCCTCGCCGACCACGTGGGGGAGGGTCGCGAACTTGTCGTCGAGCAGCACGATCTTCGCCACAGACCGGGTTGCGGCCGTGCCCGAGCCCATGGCGACCCCCAGGTCGGCGTCCTTGAGGGCGAGCACGTCGTTGACGCCGTCGCCCGTCATGGCGACCGTGTGCCCCGCGCCCTGGAGGGCCGAGACCATGGCGCGCTTCTGCTGCGGGGTCACCCGCCCGAAGACGTGCGACTCGTTGACGACGCCGTCGAAGTCCGCGTCGGGGATCCTGCGGGCGTCCACCGGGGCGCCCGAGTCCATGCCCAGCGAACGCGTCACCGCGCCCACCGAGTCGGCGTTGTCGCCGGAGATGACCTTCACCTCCACGCCCTGGTTGCGGAAGTACTCCAGCGTGCCCGCCGCGTCGGGACGGATCTTCTGCTCCAGGACCACCAGGGCGACGGGGTCCACCTCGCCGGGGGCGCCCTCGGCCGTCACCTCCGCGCCCGCCCGGCCCAGCAGCAGCACGCGCAGGCCGGTCGAGGCGATCTCCTGGGCTCGCCCGCCCGCCGCGGCCGCGGCCCGGGAGGAGCCGGACGAGGCCAGGACGTCCGGGGCGCCGAGCACCCAGTCGCCGCCCTCGGCGAAGCTCATGCCCGACCACTTCTTCGCCGACGTGAAAGGCTGGCGCGCTGTCACCGTCCACGGCCGCTCGGCGCGGCCGACCCCGTCGACGATCGCGGCCATGGAGGAGTTCGGGGCGTCGTCGGCGGCGCCGAGCTGACGCAGGGCCTCGCGGGCCTCCTCCTCGCCGTGCCCGCCGAGGGCCTCCAGGCTCCCGAAGGCCATGGCGTTCTCCGTGAGGGTGCCCGTCTTGTCCGCGCACACGACGTCCACCCGCGCCAGGCCCTCGATGGCCGGCAGCTCGTTGACGAGGCACTTGCGCCGGCCCAGCCGGATGACGCCCAGCGCGAAGGCGGTCGAGGTGATGAGCACCAGCCCCTCGGGGATCATGGGCACGAGCGCACCCGAGACGGAGAGGATGATCTCGCGCCACCCGTCCGCCCCCACCCGGATCTGCCCGATGATCGTCAGGACGCCGACGGGGACGAGCACCCACGTGATGGCCTTGAGGATCCAGTCGATGCCGGCCTGCAGCTCGGAGTGCACGAGTGAGAACTTCGCGGCCTCGGCCGTCAGCTGGGCGGCGTAGGCGTCCTCGCCGACCTTCGTGGCCCGGTAGCCGCCCGTGCCCGACGCGACGAAGCTGCCGGACATGATCTCGTCCCCGGGCTTCTTCGGGATCGGGTCGGATTCGCCGGTCAGGAGGGACTCGTCGACTTCCAGGTAGGCCGATTCGGTCACCACGCCGTCGACCACGATCTGCTCTCCGGGGCCGATCAGCACGATGTCGTCTAAGACGACGTCGTCGCGTTCGATCTGCGCCTCCGCCCCGTCGCGCCGAACCCGCGGGTGGGCTTCGCCGACGACGGCCAGCGAGTCGAGCGTGCGCTTGGCCCGAAGCTCCTGGACGATCCCGATCGCCGAGTTCGCGATGATCAGCAGGCCGAAGGCCGCGTTGATCCACGATCCGGTCGCCAGGACGAACACCAGCAGGACGCCGAGCATCGCGTTGATCCGCGTGAAGACGTTGTCGTGGACGATCTGCCCGGTGGTCCGCCCCGACCGCGGAGGGAGGGCGTTCACCTCGCCGGCGGCCACCCGCTCGGCGACCTCGGCGGCCGTCAGGCCGCGGGCCGGATCGGCGGCGTCCGCGGCCTGGCCGTCGTGGGGCGGGCCGGGGATGGTATCGATGCTGGAAGCCATGGGGGCAAGCCTATCAACCGCCCCCGGACCGGGTGGCGGACGGTTGCCAGGCGGACGCTGAGGCCCGAATCGGTCGCGCATGCGCCCACCGCGTGATCTATGCTGGACGTGTAGGCGTTTAGGCGGCCGCCCGGCGGAGGGCCGATCGGCTGGCCGGGAGAGACACGGGAGGAACGTTGAGCCTCATCCTCAACCTCATATGGCTCGTCTTCGGCGGCTTCTGGCTGTTCCTCGGGTACGCGTTCTTCGGGTTCCTCGCCCTGCTCCTGGTCGTCACCGCCCCGGCCGGCTTCGCATGCTGGAGGATAGCGGGCTACGTCCTGTGGCCCTTCGGCCGGGTGGTCGTCCGCAACCCGGACGCCGGAGTCGGCTCGGCGCTGATGAACGTGGTGTGGTTCTTCGTCGCCGGGTTCTGGATCTCCCTCGAACACGTGATCACCGCCTTCTTCCAGGCCGTCACGATCATCGGGATACCCCTGGCCGTCGCGAACCTCAAGCTCATCCCGGTCACCTGCTTCCCCTTCGGGAAGGCGGCCGTCCCCTCCGCCTGGGCTCGCGCCCACAACGTCGTCCCCCTGGGGGAATTCTCCCTGTGAGCCTGCCCGCAGCGACAGCAGACGGCCCATAGCCGAAGCGACTTCTCCCTGTGAGCCTCTCTCCCACCCATGGCCGCATCGCGCCGCCCGCGCCGGCGGCTTGCCCCGCGGCCCATTATGAAAGGACTCCGATGGACGTCACCACCTTCCGGGTGGACCTCGTTCGCACCGTGGACGAGTCGTACCCGGTCGTCGTCGGCCGCCGCCTCGACGAGCGCATCGCCCAGTTCCTGGAGCGGCACCGCGACCGGAGGATAGCCGTCGTCACCGACTCGACCGTCGAATCCCTCGCCGTCCCCGCGCTCGCGGCGGCTCTCGGAGACCGGGCGTTCGACGTCTTCGCCTTCCCCGCCGGCGAGGCCAGCAAGACCCGAGCCGTCAAGGAGCGCCTGGAGGACGCGATGATCGCGCGCGGCTTCGGGCGCGACAGCGTCGTCGTCGCCCTGGGCGGGGGAGTGGTCACGGATCTCGCGGGCTTCCTCGCCGCGACCTTCACCCGCGGGGTGCCCTACGTCTCCGCGCCGACCACGCTGCTCGCCGCGGCCGACGCCGCCGTCGGCGGGAAGACCGCCGTCGACACGCCCGCGGCGACGAACCTCATCGGGGCCTTCCATCAGCCGAGCGCTGTGTTCGTCGACCTCGACCGCTGGCTGACCCTCTCCGACCGGCACATCCGCGAGGGGCTGGGGGAGACCGTCAAACACGCCTGCCTGGCCGACGCCGCCTTCTTCGGCGCCTTGGAGGACGCCTTCGTACGGCAGGGCATGACCCCCGCCCAGTTCGTGCGCGACGACGCCCTCGCCGAGCTCACCGCCAGGCGCAACTGCGAGATCAAACGGGACTTCGTCGTCTCCGACGTCCACGAGGGCAACCGCCGCATGGGCCTGAACCTCGGGCACACGATCGGGCGCGCCCTGGAGACCGCCATGGGCTACGAGATGAACCACGGCGAATGCGTGGCGGTCGGCCTCGCGCTCCAGGCCAGGCTCGGCGAGCGGCACGGGTACGTCGGCGCGGCCGACGTCGCGCGCGTCGAGGCCCTGCTGCGCTCGATCGGCCTGCCGTACCGCCTGCCTGCCGGCGTGAGCGTCCAAGCCGTCATGGACGCCATGCTCCACGACAAGAAGGGCAGGGCCGGCGCCATCCGCTTCGTCTTCCAGAAGGGGATCGGCGGCCTGGTCACCTTCGACGGCGGAGCCTACGCGCGCCCGGTCGACGCGGCCGAGATGCGCGACTTCCTCGCCTCGCAGGCTTCCTAGCGCCGCTTCGCGGCGAGCGTGCGCGTTCAGCCCGCTGCCGGCCGCCACCCGCCGGAGTGAACGACGCCGCCCGAGCCCGGCGGGCCCTTACGAAGATGTGCCGCGCGACGCCGCCCTTCCCCTACGCCTTCGCTTTCGGGGTCTCCGCCTCCTTCGGCCTCTCCGGGGGCGAGGACGCAAGGGGCGAGGCCTCGCGGGAGGACTTCTCGAGAGTCGAGCTGAACCGCGCGTACACCAGGGACAGGGCGAAGCACACCACTCCGGCGACGGCCAGAGAGACGACCCTCACCACCGAGTTCTGCCCCGCCATGTCCACGGCCGCGAATTTCACGACCATCGCCATGATGACGACCAGGCCGTACAGGCGCAGCACCTTCGACCGGGCCGTGAAGCCGACGCAGATGCAGATGGCGCCCGCGAAGAGGAACGCGATGGTGCCCGGCACGGAGGCCGGGTCGCTCTGCGAGAGCAGGCACGTTCCGCCCAGGAGCATGACGGTCGTCGTCGCGCCGACGACGACGCTGCCGAAGGAGCTGCGGACGATCGGCCACACGAGCCACATGATCGCCCCTCCCAGGATGATGAAGGACACCGTGAAGCAGAGCCGCGGGAGCGCCTCGTCGACCTGGCTCATGGGGATCAGCGAGAACCCCTGGATGGCCAGGGCCAAGCCGCTGACGCCGCCGGTCTCCGGAGGGATCGCGATTCTCCTGGCGAAGCCGTCCTCGCCCCGGAGCGTGTCGACGCGGAACCGCTCGAGGGTGGCTCCGGGCCTTTTGCCCAGCCCGCGGCCGGCCAGCAGCTCCGCCGGCGTCAGCCTGTTGGTCGCCAGCCCGGCGAAGACGAGCAGGGTGGCGATGAGGTTGACCATGACCAGCAGGGCCGTGACGGTCCACTCGGGGCGCACGCCCGACGCGTCGAGGAGGTCGGCCGCGTTCAGGGGGACGAAGACCACGAGGATCGCCGCCAGGAGCCAGGTCGAGGCCACCGGCACGCGCCTGTCCCTGGCCCGCAGGCTCGCGGCCGCCATGACCGCGGCCGCGACGAGGACGCCGGACAGGGCCAGGACCGCCCTGTCGGCGTCGCTGTGCGAGCGGGCGCCCATGGCGATCAGCGCGCAGGGGACGGTCAGCGTGGGCGTGCCGTCTCGATGCCTGATGGACGGGGCGGCGCTCAGCCCGACGGCGGCGATGACGACCACCAGCATCTCGGGCCGGTCCGACCACTCGGACCGGCAGGCCATGGCGAACAGCGTCGTGGCCACGCTCGAGCTGATGCCCGCGTACACCGCGACGTGCCACTCCATCGGGGTTGCCGCCGCGAGGAGGGCCGTGCCGGTCATGACGGCCGCGATGAGGGCGAACTTCCACATGGGATCCCATGTTCCCTCCGGCGCCGTGTACAGCCGGAGGAGGACGAACATGGCCGCCAGGTCGACGGCGAACCAGCCGCCCCCGATGAAGTGCGCGTTCTCGGGGGCCCGTTCGGCCTCCCAGTGGGCCAGAAGCCCGTACTGGAGGAAGGAAAGGAGGAGGGTCAGGGCGAGGGCGGAGGCGGCCGAGGCGAAGGAGATCCGCGAGGCCGCGTCGAGGGGCGCGACGGCCCCCGCCACGACGGTGACGACGAAGGACGGCCCCGCGTAGGCGGCCCTCAGCTTGGCGGGCGCGCTCGCCCGCGCCACGATCGCGCAGACAGCCCCCAGGCAGATCGAGTGCAGGCATATCGCCCAGATCGCGGCCAGGGCCTGGTCGGGATGGTCGCCGGCGTAAGTGCCGGCCAAGACGACGGTGACCGCGCCCCCCGCCCCGACGATGAGCATCGTGAACAGGATTCGGGTCCTGACCGCGAGTATCACCAGGAGCAGGGACCAGGCGGTCAGGAGGAAGAAGGCGATGTCGGCGTCGACCTCCCCGAGCAGGACCGAGCCGATGATCGCCACGTACACCAGACCGCCTCCCGTGCCCATGACCGTGGCCGCCGCCACCCGATTGGAGCGCGGCCGTCGCGCCGTCCACGCCCCGGTCCCGGTGAGGGCCATGCCGGTCAGCGCCACGACGAGCACTTTCACGTAGTCGGGGATCGAGTTCCACAGCAGCGCGATGAGGCTCGCGCCCGCCATGAGTATGAGGAGCGCGGCAGCGAGGGACAGCAGGTACCGGCCGGCCTGGCCCTCGGTGCTGATCCTGCGCCAGAACGAGGACGGCCCGCCGGTCCGTTGCCCGCCGGTCCGTTGCCCGCCGGCCCTCGGGGGCTGTGCGCTCCCTTGCGCTCCGGGCTCGGCGAATCCCCGCGCTCCGGCTTGTGCGCGCCCTTGTTCCGGGCGGTTCGCCGGCCCGGCGGAGGAGGCCTGGGCAGACTGCTCCGTGAGCGGAGCGTCGTCCTCGGGAGTCGGCGCCGTGGCGGGCACGGTGGGCTCCGAGGCGACGGCGGGCGTTGCGTCGGCGGTAGGCGGCGTCCGGTCGGTGGCCTGGGGCGTGCGCGCAAGGGCTGCCGCATGGCCGCCGATCC